>CAZRDO010000014.1:0-11497 GCA_964599225.1 uncultured Candidatus Saccharibacteria bacterium | reverse complement strand
TGTGCCCAAGAGTTCATATCGACGGCACAGTTCGGCACCTCGATGTCGGCTCATCACATCCTGGGGGTGGAGAAGCTCCCAAGGGTATGGCTGTTCGCCATTTAAAGTGATACGCGAGCTGGGTTCAAACCGTCCTCTTACTAATTTCGAAAGAGATTGGTAGAAGGACCCATTTGAATCCGAGGAACTATGTTGGAGACATAGTGAAAAAGACATCATCACGGCGGCACTTGATAGCAATATCAGGTCGCTCAATTGACTAATATCGGTGAAGGCCTAATAATAGAAATATTAAAGGTTAATACCGAGGGAAAATCTATTATTTATGGAGAATCATGAAAGTTTAATTGAACGAGGTAATGCTTTATCTAAAGCTAAGCAAATTGCTGATCACTTAAAAGAAAAAGTAGTTCCGTATACTCTGGGTAAGGGTTCTGAGGAGGAGAAGTCATTTCTTTTTGAAAAGCATGATCAGTTACATGCCCTACTGAGTAAATATAATATTGAACCAGAAGAAATAGATATATATCCACAATTTCTTGAGGATATATACAGACATGTTAATAAAAATTCTATTTAATAAATAATTAGGTTGCCCGTAGAGACTGAACGTCAATGTTCTCGTAAGAGAATAAGTTACAGTCCGATCCCTCAAGTAATTGAGGTTCACATGAGAGTGAAGTATTCGAATTCATTCTGGTGTGATGTAAAACATAGATGCGTGAGACAGGTTGGTCTCCTATCTACTGCACTCGTTGATATTTGAGGAGAGTCACTTCTAGTACGAGAGGACCGAAGTGAACTGACCTCTGGTGTACCTGCTCTAGCGCCAGCTGGATCGCAGGGTAGCTATGTCGGGAATGGATAACCTCTGAAAGCATCTAAGAGGGAAGCCAGCTCCAAGATTAGATATCGTTTGAGAGCCCTAAGAGATGATTAGGTTGATAGGCACTCGGTGTACAGCCAGTAATGGTTTAAGCCAAGGTGTACTAATTGCCCGATTCCTATTAGGAAATCTGACAAGCACAAAAATCATGGAACACATAACGTGGAACATGGAACAAAATTACGAATTGAGAATTACGATTTTCAATTCGTGTAAGAAACGCAGAGCTGAGTGCTCTGTTCTGGTGATTCGTCGCAAGGGTCACACCTCTTCCCATTCCGAACAGAGAAGTTAAGCCTTGTTGAGCCGATGATAGTCTTCGGGCGAAAGTAGGTTGTCGCCAGAACAGAGCACTCATACATCAAAAAACACTAACTTTTGTTAGTGTTTTTTAATTTGACAAATACTTACATATTTGTTCTAATAGAAAAAGAAAATAAAATTTATGGAAGATTTAGTAAAAGAAATGAGGGATCTCTTGTGGCAATTTAGGGAGGAAGAGGATAATGATATTGCTACAGGAAAACTCAATTTTATTTTTAATAAACTTTATGAGTGTGTAAAAGGATCAGTGGCCTATAAAGACCTTAAAGTTGGAGAATATTTTATTGAGATTCCAAAAAATATTCTTGAATGTTGTCGATTACCTACGGAGTCTATAACAGGAGAGAGCATTCTTTATAAAAAAATAGGTGACGGAACTCCAACAGAAGAACATCGGCGACTGCCAAAATCAGCAGAAAGAATTAAGACAGGGCAACGCAGAGTAATTTTTCCAGACCATCTTGTATTAAGAATTGAATATCCAGACCAATAATTTTTTATTGGTTTTTTATTTTTTACTAGATACTCTATTCTCTATACGATATACTAGCTCCATGTCTCTCTCCTGGAGTTCCAAACGCCAACTCATCATTCTCGCGAGCCTTACACTACTTGGGCTTATTGTTATTGTAATTCTAATTCTTCCGTTTTTCACCAAAGCGCCGACTTGTTTTGATAACCGCCAAAATGGCGCTGAGGGAGGGGTTGATTGTGGTGGCTCGTGTTCGATTCTCTGTATGGATGTGGCGAAGAAGCCATTGGTGCTTTGGGCACGTTCATTTCCAGTAACCTCAAGTGTTTACAATGCAGTTGCTTATATAGAAAATCAAAACGTCAGCACTGGCCTTACCCAAGTCAATTATGAATTTCGTCTTTACGATGAGAATAATTTATTTATTACACTTCGAAGCGGTACGACGTTTATTGGTAAAGAAGGTAGAACCGCAATTTTCCAAGGTGATATCAACGTAGGTAACAAAGTGCCTAAGCGTACGACGTTTGCATTCACAACTGAAAATCTAGTTTGGACCAAAATAGAGCCAGCCTCGTACCATATCGATATTCATACTGATGCGACAGAACTTACCGATGAAGATACACGACCGAAACTCACAGCAACACTTTCTAATGACACACCACTTCGAATCCAAAACGTCTCGGTGGTAGCCATTCTCTATGGAGATAGTGGTAATGCAATTGGCACCTCTAATACATTTTTCGAGTCGCTTCTACCACGGTCAAAAGAAGACCTCTATTTCACCTGGCCGAATACTTTTACTGAGCCCGTGGCGCGAATTGAACTTATTCCACGCTTGGATCCATTTACACTCGTATTTCCGGCTGGCTACGTCGACACTGAAGCAAGCGGGACACAATAATATATGAATCTTCGAAAAATCTTTAGCCGAGTAGATTGGCTTTTGCTTCTCTACACATTTCCAATCCTAGGAGCGGGACTCATCACCATGCGCTCATTTGGTGGTTCAAATATTTATTTTGAGAAGCAACTTATTTGGATTGTGATCTCGTTTATTATTTATGTGATAAGTTCAAATATTGATGCCAGGTTTTTCAAACACACCACAGTCCTCGTCACGGTATACTTACTCTCAACAGGATTACTTTTGGCACTTTTTATTTTGGGTCACGTAGCCAATGGCGCCCAGAGTTGGTTTAGTTTTGGAGCGTTTTCGTTTCAGCCGTCTGACCCCATGAAAATCGTAGTAGTACTCATGCTCGCCAAATATTTCCAGCGTCGCCATATTGAAATTGCGAACTGGAAGCATCTTCTCATTTCAGGTCTCTATGCGTTTATCCCAATGATTCTTGTTTTTCTCCAGCCCGACTTTGGTTCGGCAGTTATCATTGCGGTGGTCTGGTTTGGTATGGTGCTTGTCTCTGGAATTTCCAAAAAACATATTTTGCTGTTATTGCTTCTTGCTGTAACAGTCGTCGGAGGGCTCTGGCTCTTTGTGTTTGAGCCATATCAGAAAGCTCGCATTATGACGTTTATTCATCCGTACACAGACCTCTCAGGCTCAGGCTATAATGCCTACCAGTCTACCATTGCAGTTGGTTCCGGGGAGCTCATCGGCAAGGGTCTTGGCTTCGGCACGCAATCGCGCTTACGCTTCCTGCCAGAATTTCAGACTGACTTTATCTTCGCGGCCTTTGCAGAAGAGTGGGGATTTATTGGTGCTCTGTTACTACTTGTATTTTTCGGCTTAGTCTATGGCCGGATTCTCTCAACAGCAGCGCGCGGTGCGTCGAATTTCGAAGTACTGTTTTGTATTGGACTCGTTATTATTTTAGCCTCACAAAGCATCATCAATATCGGAATGAATATTGGGCTTCTGCCGGTGACGGGACTGACGTTACCATTTATGAGCTACGGTGGGTCACATTTACTTTCTGAATTTCTGGCACTCGGAATTCTCTCCAACATTCGAAGTTACCGTCGGGTAGCACATCGCGATGATATGAAGAATGAATTTTTAGGAATATAGAGAATAGAGGTTCATTTGTCGTACATTATTATTCTAGTATCATTACCTTTATGACATTTCCTCACTTTGATTATATCAATCCATATCTCTTTCCTGAGACGTTTAAAATAGTAATTGTATTTTTTGCAAGGAACGGTGCGTTACTTATACTGGCGGGTGTATTGCTCTACTTTCTGATCGTTGAACCATACCTAACTTATAAAAGAAATGGAACATTTTCATATAGGAGGACACTCTACCGAGTATTGTTTTTGGTCGTCTCAGTGACTAGTGCATATATATGTGTACACATACTGAAAACCATTTTTAATGAAATGCGGCCGTTTTTGGCGGATCCTAACATCATCCCGCTCTTTGTACATGGTGCGAATGATTCGTTTCCCTCAGGGCATGCCAGTATGTTTTCTGCACTTGCGATGGCAACCTATTATTTAAAATATAAAAGTCTCACTATTGTAGCACTTCTAGCACTCCTAGTAAGTTTGGCACGAGTCTTTGCCGGAGTGCATTATTTCCATGATATTTTGGCTGGGTGGGTGCTTGGAATTGGAGTGACCGCTTTAATCTATTTTCTTTATTCGAGAATGAGAGAGACCAAGGCTACTTTTGTATAGAGATAGATTTTGCATATCGTCAAGTTCAAGGCCCGATTGCTTTTTCCGGAAAAACCATTAATATAAAAGCCTACTATGCTAAAGAAACGAATTATTGCCCTCATCTTATTACTTGCCGGTCTCGGAATTGCTTATTTCGTCTATGCCACAGAAATGCATCAGACAGATGATCAAAAGTCATCCCGCTTTGCGTTCAAGCTTGGACTCGATCTCTCCGGTGGAACTCATCTTGTTTATCGAGCAGATATCTCTAATCTCCAAGCGACTGATGTTTCAAGTTCACTCGCGTCTCTCCGTGATATTATCGAACGTCGTGTAAATCTTTTTGGCGTTTCAGAACCAGTGATTCGATTGGAAGAGCCAGGATTTGCAAACCAAGGTGAGCACCGATTGACTGTAGATTTGCCTGGTGTCACCGATGTCAAAAAGGCAATCGAACTTATCGGACAAACACCATTGCTTGAATTCAAACTTCCTGCACCACTTCCGACCACCACTACTTCAGTCGGCAAAGCAACTGTTGATGCAAATGGTACCGTCACGACGACACCTATTACCGTCACGCCACCAGAGCAGACTTTTATTGCAACAGAGTTGACTGGTCGCTTCCTCAAACATGCCGACCTTGTCTTTAGTCAGACGACGAGTGCACCTATTGTCTCAATTACGTTTAATGACGAAGGTTCAAAGCTCTTCGAAAAAATAACTTCAGAAAATATTGGTAAACCTGTCGCAATATTCCTCGATGGTGAGCTCATCTCTGCACCAACTGTGCAGGAGAAAATTACAGGCGGGGAAGCACAAATCAGTGGACAATTTACTCCAGAAGAAGCGAAGCAACTTGTCGCTCGATTAAACTCTGGCGCACTACCAGTTCCAATCGAACTGATTGGTACCGAAACAGTTGGTCCAACACTCGGTAAAGATGCTGTTGACGCCGGGATGAAAGCAGGACTCATCGGATTCCTCGCGGTCGCACTCTTTTTGATCCTATGGTATCGCTTGCCGGGACTTGTGGCAGTTGTTGCACTCATGCTCTACAGCGCCATTACACTCGCACTCTTTAAGCTCATACCTGTGACACTCTCAGCTGCCGGTATCGCAGGATTTATTATCTCAATTGGTATTGCGGTTGATGCCAATGTGCTTATCTTCGAGCGTGTCAAAGAAGAAATCAGAAATGGTAAAGATATTTCAGATGCAGTCAAAGCCGGCTTCTCACGTGCCTGGTTTTCAATCCGTGATTCGAGTACTTCAAGTTTGATTACTGCCTTTATTCTCTTTGCATTCGGTACTTCAATTATTAAAGGCTTCGCACTGACATTCGGTATTGGTGTGCTCGTCTCACTCTTCTCTGCAATCACAGTGACTCGCTACTTCTTGTCATCACTTGGAGTTCACCGATCAACTACTCTCTCGAGATTCCTCTTTAGCTCAGGATTTTATACTGGCCGCATCACGCACCCAGGTGATGCAAATTAATCTATTTACTATCCCTTCTAACCATTTAATGACACATGTTCATAATCCGCCACAAATTTATATTTATTAGTATCTCAATTGTACTTGTCATTGCTGCGATCATCACTCTCATTGTGTTTGGACTACCATTTGGCACCGACTTCCGTGGAGGCTCGCTTCTCAATGGTACATACGAAACTGTACGACCTGATGTAGTAACAATCTCAGAAGCGATCAAAGCTGACATGAACATTGACGCTACAGTGACGCCGGTAGAGGAAAAGGGGATTACAGTCAAAACACTCGCTCTTACTGAAACCGAACACCAAGCACTTCTCGAATCTCTTACAGCAAGTGGAGAGGCCTTTACGGAATCATCATTTAATTCAATTGGTCCTTCAGTTGGAGAAGAATTGAAACGCAAGTCTATTGTCGCGATTATTCTTGTCTCGCTCGGCATTGTCTTCTTCATCGCCTACGCCTTTCGTAAGGTTTCTCGTCCTATTTCATCATGGAAATACGGCCTCATTGCAATTGGTACACTTTTGCACGATGTGCTTATCCCCGTTGGTATCTTCTCTATCCTCGCTCATTTTAAAGGTTTCGAAGTTGATACACTCTTTGTAGTTGCAGTCTTGACGATTCTTGGTCTTTCGGTATCAGACACAATTGTGGTCTTTGATCGCATACGAGAGAATCTCAGGAAGAATAATGAAACCAAAAATAACATGACCTTCGCGGAAACTGTTGGCACAAGTATTTCACAGACCTTCACTCGCTCAATCAATACCTCACTCACAGTGATTCTCGCGCTTCTTGCCCTCGTATTCTTTGGACCACAATCTACACAGAATTTCGCACTTATGCTCACAGCCGGCATGTTCTTCGGAACTTACTCATCTATATTCCTTGCTTCACCACTCCTTGTCGTCTGGGCTCAAAAGTCAGAGAAAAAATAAAAATAACTAAACGTACTGTTTAGTTAGAATGTATCTGTTTATTTAGATTTTCTGCAATGGAGAGCTCGCCTTCTCTAATACACTGGTATATCAGCCCTAAATTCTTCAGACTTTCTTCACCACTTATTTCCCCGTAATAAAGTATGAGCTCGTCCTCTCTTAGAGAGAGTGATTCGTATTGGAATTTTAAATCAGACTCAAGTTCATTAGCTGGTGTGGGGGAGCTACCAGTTGCCAGGAGATCAAAGTAAGCACGCGTGATATTGCCAGGGCCTTCGGGGAAAGTAATCCTGAAGATGCAGAATTTTGTATTCTCTACAGTAGTAAATTTTTTTTCTATTGTCTTACTGAGAGACTTAGTCCATGCGCACTCGTAAAGGTTCTTATTGATCAATGAACTCAATTTCGTATCACCATAACAACGTAGTATCATCGTGAAAGTTTTTCTAGCCCATTTTTACTCTATATAACACAATTTGTCAAACCAAAATAAAAACTGCTCCAAGGGAGCAGTTTCTCTAAAAGTCGTGACAGGTATGTCCTACCAGTCATCTGTTACGTTTGCTTCAGTTGAAGCCGGGGTGCTTTTAGGAAGGGTTGTACTTGCATATTTTAAGCCTGCCAAATATATAAGTAAGATAGCGACAAAAACAACGAGAAACACTGTGGTTCTTTTCCTGTCCATTGAGGTTAATTTTCTAACTACATATTATATTGTTAAGTAGTATTGTCAATACCTCGCATATTTCTCTAAATAGCGATATACTTTTATCGACATCCTATTCACTGTTTACTATTTAAAATTAACTATTTACTAATCCCATGTACATAATTCTCATCATCCTCGCGGTTCTCATCATATGGTTTATCGCTGCCTATAACGGCTTTGTTCGATTCGTGAACCGCACCAAAGAAGCTTGGGCTGATATTGAAGTCCAACTCAAGCGCCGTTATGATCTCATCCCAAATCTCGTGAATACCGTCAAAGGCTACGCAACACACGAATCAACTGCATTTGAAAAAGTAACCCAAGCTCGTGCCGCCGCCATGGGCGCGAAAACGGTAGGGGAACATGCCAAGAGCGAAGCGATGCTCGCCGGTGCGGTCACAGGACTCTTTGGCATTGCCGAAGCGTATCCCGATCTTAAGGCCAACGTAAACTTCCTTGAACTTCAGCGTGAACTCTCAGATACTGAGAACAAAATTCAAGCCGCACGCCGATTCTATAACAGTAATGTCCGTGATCTCAATACCAAAATTGAATCATTCCCAAGTAATGTCATTGCCTCAACATTTCATTTTGGAAAGATGGAATTCTTTGATTTGCCTGACAATGATGTTGCGCAAAATCCAGTCGAAGTGAAGTTTTAACACGTCTCGAATATTAATAAATATTTTTACTCAAAATGGAACCTATAACAGAAACATCAGAAAAGTCATATCCCGTAAAACTTATCATTCCACAACAAGAGCGTTATAGTCGATGGCTCGCACTCGCTACGATCCTCCTCTTCATTCCGAAGTTCATCATACTTATCCCACATATTATTGTGCTCTACTGTTTGAGTATTGCCTCATGCTTTGCATTCATCATTGGGCAATTTGCTGTGCTTATTATGGGACGATATCCAAAAGCCTTATTTAACTTCATCGTCGGAACTACTCGCTGGAAGCTCCGTATTAGTGCATACATGCTTGGTTTGACTGATGTATATCCACCATTTCAACTAAGGGATTAATTAAATTAAAATAAATAAGGCTAGGGAAATTATTATAGTATTTTGCTATACTATACTCCTACACGCTATCACCTCATCCCTAATTTACATGGCAACACTGTATACCCAAGCTACAAAGAATCAGACTCGCACCTGGATACTCATGGGAGTATTTCTTGCAGTCGTCGTTTTTCTTGGTTGGTTTCTCGCCCGCTTCTATGGCAATCCGATGATCCTCTATATCGCCGTAGGATTTTCAATATTCATGAACATCTTCTCCTACTGGTATTCTGACAAAATTGTACTCAGGCTCGCAGGGGCGAAGCTTGCTGACCGGAATGAATTTGCTGAACTCTACCGCATTGTTGAGAATCTCTCTATCACTGCAGGGCTTCCCATGCCTAGGGTTTATGTTGTCGAAGATAGTGCACCAAACGCATTTGCCACGGGCCGTGACAAACACCATGCAGTGGTCGCAGTAACGACCGGGCTCCTGGCGATACTTGAGCGCAATGAACTCGAAGGTGTGATTGCACACGAGCTTTCTCATATTGGTAACAAAGATATTCTGCTTTCAACAGTCGCAGCGGTGCTGGTCGGCTTTATTTCGATTCTCGCAAATATGTTTCTCCATGGTGGAGTGCTTGGTGGAGAGGGAAGGAATAGAGATGGAGGAGGGATTGGGAATGTTCTCATGATTGTGGGAATCGTACTTATCATTCTTTCACCAATTATTGCCACTCTCATTCAACTCGCGATCTCACGCAAACGTGAGTATCTAGCTGACGCTTCCGGCGCGCTACTCACGCGCTATCCAGAAGGACTTGCCAATGCACTACGGAAAATTAGCGCATATGCGCGACCAGTAGCACATCAATCCTCAGCAATTGCGCATATCTATCTCGCTGATCCGCGTGGCAAAAGTGCCAAAATCTCTACACTCTTTATGTCACATCCGCCAGTCCAGAAACGAATTGCCGCACTTCTTGGTGAAAAAGCAGAACCAGTGCAATAAAAGATTTCATAGAAAAGCACTATTTGCCACAATTTTAATATATAACTTTGAATTTACACATTCTTTCTGTAGTATGCATAACGGATGTTCTTTTCTGATGGCGGTCTGTTTAATATAAGGCCGTCTATAGCGAGATAGAGTTTATCTTTATCTCAAGACCCTCTCGTTTCCCTGAGCATCGCTCGGTCAGAAACGAAGGGTCCTGGAGGGTTCGCATAGTGGTCTAGTGCACTACCTTGGAAAGGTAGCATGCCAGAAATGGCATCAAGAGTTCAAATCTCTTACCCTCCGCAAACACAAAAGTTAAACAATTTCTTTTCTAGAGATTTCTATTGTTTGAGCTTTTCCGCTGTTTCTCAGAAATGAAATACTTTCAAAGAGTGCCCAGAGAAGGAGTATACCGAATGAATACCAGCCCAAGTTATCACTTTGAATAAATTCCGTCGTAGAAGCAAATAGGAAGACGAGTTCGGCCATAAGAGATACCCAGAACACGACACAGAGTGAAAGATAGAGGAGGTGGGGCAATAATGCCACTCGTGCAATTCCTGCATAGACACTCGCGATAGCTAAAAAATTTGGTGAAGATGAAGAGATGAATACTGTTTTCTTATAATGGCTACTGAAACGGTGCTCCATTCTCTGGAGCGTTTTTTCTGCGCCAAGTTTTTTGAATAATCTGTAATAGCCGTATCTACCAAGCCAGTAGTTTACTGAACTCACGATGACCAGCGCGATTGATCCGACAATAATTATTTGCAAAATATCAAACTGGTTTTTGCCAAGAAAGATGACTGCCGAGAAGGCAATAATTGAGCCTGGGAAATAAAATCCCACAATAAAAAGTCCTTCAAGGATTACCCCAAAAAATAAAAAGAAAAGTCCATACTGCTCGAATCCTCGTTCAATCATAGCTATCAATTCTTGCACAGAAGGAAGTCCAATTAATTCGTATGAAAGTAAGTAGACAAAGAAGAGACCAGCAATGCTGTATTCAAATAGTGCGGCCATAAAAAATCCTTTGATTTTCTCTACATTCATAATGTGAGTATAGCAGAGTATCAAAGGTAAACAGGTATATGTCATATTTATCTATTTAGGATAATATATAAATATGGAGGAGAAATTAATAGCCTATTTAGTGGAAAGATATAATCCAATTGGGATTATATTGCATGGCTCGAGGGCTGGTGGATACGCAACGGAGCACAGTGACTGGGATTTCTTTGTTTTTACCAAAGAAACTATCTTTAACAAAAGGAGACATGAGCACGAAGTCGTTGATGAGCAATTTCTCGATATCATGCTGTGGGAATTTCCTATTAGTAAAGTCGATATGAAAGGTTATTTTGCTAAATACTGTGGTATTGCAAAACTCGTTTACACAAGTGACTCAGCGGTGAATCAGATGTTCACTGAAACACAAGATGTAAATAAAAATGGACTAGAATTCACTGATGAAGAAATTAAACTTGAATTAGAAGATATACGCAAAGGACTTGAAAGACTCAGTGATTGGATTAACGATAACTCGGGAGTCTTTTTTCTTCGAAGCGCGAGTTTGTATGACCAACTCTATAATGCGTGGTGGAATATTAAAAATAAGAAATACTCAATTTCAACTCGCATAGGTATAGCTAGAATTAATCTGGAAGATTCACAATTCCATATCTTACTTCAGATAGTTGCTGGGAATGCTTCTAATAAAGAAAAATATGAAGCATTACTTAAAATGAAAGACTCTATTTTTGGCGGAGACGGTGGGATTAGGTCACAGATAATTTTCTGCTGAAAATTTCCGCGACCCTGCCTCGCGCCGTCGCGCTCCGGCTTTCAAATCCCAAAGAAAGCTCACCCAGAGCTTTCTCCTCCAGCAACTAGTGTTACTGGCTCCTGCGGAGACGGTGGGATTTGAACCCACGAGGCCGGTTAAAGCCTACCTCCTTAGCAAGGAGGCACGATAGACCACTCTGACACGTCTCCGAAACTAGATTATAGTTGGTAGGTTATAGG
>CAZRDO010000013.1:0-18178 GCA_964599225.1 uncultured Candidatus Saccharibacteria bacterium | reverse complement strand
GACCTCTGTCCAATATTTGCTTGATTAATGAAAATTGGGCGAAAGTATATTCGCCCACATTATTCAGCTCATGAAATTTCGTGGGTTGATAGTGAGAGTACATTGTTCATTCAAAACTAAAATATGAAAAAACTAACTGTTGCGAACTTTCGCAGTGGCTTTGATCACTTCAGAAATGGACTCCAAGCATATTTTGGAAATGCTACGCATGAGGTATTGAAAAACTTAATTGAAGAAACAATTGAGATTGAATTCAATGGAGATAACCCAAAAAACTTTGATGAAGCAGCATTTGCTGAATACAAAATTGATTTTCTTTTCCTCAATCTAATTTTTTGCACAGAAACTACATGCAAAGTAATAAAAAGAATTAAAGTAATAAGCCCGGGAACAAAAATCATCTTTGTAAGTAGTGTAGCCAAGAGTATTTCACAAGAAATATTTTCTGCTGGCGCAACTGCTTGTATTCAGGGGTAAATATTTTCAATTCAAAAGCCGATTCATAAGAGTCGGCTTTTTTCTTTTTAATAATTTTTATTGTCTTGGTTTAAATAAATCAGGTTTGATTGCTTTGATGGAGAGTGAGAGTTTGCCGTTCTCAGCGCGGATAATTTGGACCGGCACGATATTGCCTTCATGAAGATAATCACTCGAGCGTTCGACTCGAAATGGTGCGATTTCAGAAATATGAATCAATCCCTCAGTGCCTCCACCTTCAAGCGCTGCAAAGGCGCCGAAGTCCATGAGTTTGATTATAGTCGCGTTCACGATGTCGCCAACTTTGTATTCTTTCACGAGGCTCTCAATTATTTTCTTGGCGTGATCAGCACTATCACCTTTGCCGACAATATAGACCGAGCCATCATCTTCGATGGTGATTTCTGCACCCGTCTTCTCACGAATTTCTTTCACAGTTTTGCCTCCCCCGCCGATAACGAGTCCAATTTGATCAACTTTGATTTTAACCAACACAATCTTCGGTGCGTTTGGCGAGATGTTCGCGCGTGGTGCGCTGATAGCTTGATCCATAGCATCGAGAATTTTGAGTCGAGCATTTTTTGCAGCAATGAGTGCTTCAGAGAGAATAGTAATTGGAATGCCGCCGACTTTCACATCAAGCTGAAGTGCAGTGACGCCCGTGCGTGAGCCCGCAATTTTGAAATCCATATCTCCATAGTGATCTTCAGCACCCTGAATGTCAGTTAGTAGTTTGTAGTTGGTAGTGGATAGTTTTTGATTTGATATTGTACTATCCCCTATAACCTCTTCGCTATTCCCTAACATGACCCCCATAGCAATGCCGGCGACTGGTGCTTTGATTGGTACGCCGCCATCCATCAGTGCAAGTGAGCCTGCACAAATTGAGCCCTGTGAGCTCGAACCGTTTGATGAGAGTGTTTCGGAAACAAGTCGAATGGTGTAGGGAAATAATTCTTTGGCAGGAATGACAGGCGTGAGTGCTTTCTCAGCGAGAAATCCATGACCCATTTCGCGGCGATTGAGACCGCCGACGCGTCCCGTCTCGCCTGTTGAAAATGGTGGGAAATTATAGTGATGCATGAAGCGTTTCGCACCACGGATTTCCATACCCTCAATTTGTGTCGCATCATCTGGTCCACCAAGAGTGAGGACTGAGAGAATGTGCGTTTCACCACGGTAGAAGATTCCCGAGCCATGGAGTACAGGAGAAACTCCACCAGCTTCGGCGTAGAGCTCTCGCACCTCATCGAGCGCACGTCCATCGACACGTTTGTTTTCGGAGAGAAGTGCGCGATGCACCTCGCTATCAATTTCGGTTTCAAAATAATCTTGTCCTATTGATTGCACGAGAGTGTCTTCCGGGAATTTCTCCTCGAGAGCGCCTTTCCAGGCGCGCTCAAGTACGCTGATGTTTTTGTTGCGTCCGACTGTGAAAATAGTTCCGAGTTGTGGTTGGATGATTTCTTCAAACATAGTTTTGATTTCATCGGGGAGAGCAGGTTTTGGAGCTACGAGTTTCTCTTTGCCAACATGCGAAACAATTTCTTGCTGCCACATCTGAAGTCTATTTATTGCTTCTATCGCGAGTGTAAATGCCTGCGAAACCACATCTTCAGAAATCTCATACGTCATTGCCTCGATCATATTGATGAGTCCGTCTTTACCACAGACGGTGATATCAACTTCGGGTGAAGATTCACTAGAGGCTCCGTGGTAGTCATTGATGAGTAGTTCACTTGCGCCAAATGCGCGGCTTATCTGTACACATCCAACAGGTCCATCCCAAGGAATCGGCGAGAGTGCGATGGCGAGTGACGCGGCATTGACGCCAAGAATTGTTGGATCCGCTTTACCGACGGCGAGTACTGTGATGATGACTTGCACCGCATTTTTAATATGGTGAGGAAAGAGAGGGCGAATTGTTCGATCAATGACGCGTGATGAGAGGACTGCTTTGTCAGATGGTCGGCCTTCGCGTTTATTGTACTGACCACCACCGATCATGCCAGAGGCATAAAACTTTTCCATGTACTCAACTGTGAGATTGAAGAATCCTTTGTTGTCTTTGACATCATTTGAAATACACGCAGTTGCAAGTACGACCGTCTCATCAGAGGTGAGTATGACCGATCCCCCTGCTTGCATAGCGAGATCAGAAATAATCGCAGTGATCTTCTTCCCTGCGAGCTCGAGTGTGAATTCTTGTTTTTTCATAGTCTAAATAGTTCCTCTCCAAGCGATACCATTGAATAGTGATTGATCAATGTTAGGCGCCTGAAGACGAAAAATATTTGTAATAGAAAAAGTATATCAGAGATCAATAATAAAAATCATAAGAAAATGTTACTTGACTATTGATATCTATTGTAGTATTATAACTATAGTCAATTACTCGCGTTTCCTAGCTTGAAACACATTTGTAGAATGCCTCGGGGTACAGCATAAGCAAATCCATGGTGGATATATTGCCCCTACAAAGAGAGTAATTGCGTCGACCTAGATTTAGCGGTTTGCGAAATAATTTCACACAGCTAGGTGTGGTTTCGTGAGCCGGGCTGGTTTTCATTTCTTCCCAACCAAAGCAGAAATGGGAACCAGTTTCGAAGCCAATTGGAGACTCGTATAAAAGTGCGAGCAAAAAAATGAAAGTAATAGTTTGTTCTTTGGTCAAAATTCAGAAAGTATTCAATGAGCATGCAGTACACATTGCAGAATGTGAATGTAATAATATTGGTTTGATTACCAAATCGATTATGCTCTTAAATATGAGGACGATACAATTTGAGTTTTATGATTGTTGTAAGGACGATTATATTCTCGAAGTTCTCAGAATACTTTTTATGAATCTTGGCGGAGTAGATGTCGATTGGGATATTTTTAATGAACCGATCACCATCTACTAAGAAAAAAGCTTGCTGCGTTTGCTGCAAGCTTTTATATTTTTAGACGATTTACATAGTTTCAACCTGCCCGAATGATCGAGATTATTCGATCGGGCGGGCCTTCAACATCTCACCTCACAGGCTATCTCCCAATCAAATATTTCTTTGGATTTTCTGAGAGATCAGTAAATGAGTCTGCAACTTCTTTTAATTTCATTGATGTTGATTTACCAAATGAAATCACTTCCACTTGCGTGTGACCTTGGAGATATTCGACGAGCGGGATGAAATCACCGTCGCCTGAGACAATCACGACGGCATCGAGTTTTGGTGCCATCATGATAGCGTCAACAGCGAGCCCGACATCCCAGTCAGCTTTCTTGGCGCCACTTGAGAAAATTTGTAAATCTTTGGTCTTGGTCTCAATACCCATCTTAGTGAGCGCTTCGAAGAAGGCTTTCTCATCCCCTGCTTCACTGGTGATGACGTAGGCAATGGCGCGGACAAGACGTCGTGTGCCCACGGCTTCTTTTAAGATAGCGCCGAAGTTTACGCGCGCATGATAGAGGCTTTTAGCACTGTGATAGACGTTTTGTGTATCGATAAATATTCCGACACGTTGTTCTTTGTGTTTAATTACACTCATATGTAAAAGTTAATAGAAAATAAAATCTTATAAAAATATAGAAATACAAATATGAAAATACCTATACGAATTTTAACATAAAATCCGCATCGATGCGGATTTTATTAGTTCTTTATTTAAGTCCGAGTTTTTTGACGAGTGCGCCGTACTGCTTCGGATCTTTCTTCTCGAGGTATTTCAAATGGGCGCGACGATCAGACACCATTTTGAGAAGTCCGCGTCGTGAGTGGTTGTCGAGTTTGTGTTTCTTTAAATGAAGGGCAAGTTTATCAATTTCTTCTGAGAGGACTGCTACTTGGACGACAGATGAGCCAGTATCCTTCTCATGTACTTGGTGTTTTTTGATAATTTCTTGTTTTTTCTTGGTTTTAAGCATAGGAAATGAGGGGTATGATCAAATATAGTAATCTAATCCCGTGAAGGCATAGTAGCATATATTCCTTATTTTTGCAAGCATTTAGGGGTCTTTTGGGGTAAATAAAAACCCGCAACTTATGATTGCGGTTTGTTCGGTTCCCTGAGATCCTCTTCGCTTGGTTTTGGGTCATACATTGTACTTGAAAGCACAAGTGTCCACCATTTACCAAAAAAAATGAACATGAATAAAGTTAAAAGGAGAGGTAATCCAATGAGGAGTTCATATTTGTAACTATGGCCAAATTCTTTCCAATCGTTACTCAAACTGAATCCAAGGCCGGAAAGTAGGATTAGAATGAAAAATATTGCAAAAGTAATAATTGCCATTCCGAGAAACCTGAGCAGTTTCTTGAAACCTTCACTAAACATTAGTTTGAACATCGTTGATGATTTTCTATTTTGATTAAATACAATTGTGAGCTATCTGTCAAATAAAAAATCCAGCATAACTGGATTAGGCGCTCTCCCACATTTCTTTTAAAAAAATCTTAATATCTCTTCTAAGATCGCTAACGAAGAGTGAGAGTAATGCTGAAACTGAAAGCACTTTAATAAACCACCTCCTTCTTTTGAGGAAACTTCGACCAGCGAAGTATCCTATTAGTACCAGGAGCGGAACCTTCACTGGCAAAAACAATAATGCCAGCATCCAATTAATAGTTTCTCCGTGCTCATAGAGATACCCTGCAATCGCAAAGGGGGTCGCAGAGAGAAATAGTACAAGAAAAAGAACGGCTGTACATCTATCTTGTGAAAGTTTCATTCAGAATTTTTTCTTGTCTGAGACTACAGGCATTCATAGTCATTGTCAAAATTATTTTCCGACACTCAGGTTTGCTATACTAATTGAAATGGCATCTGAAATTGAAACACTCAAACGTCAGTTTCTCGAATACATGGAGATCGAACGTGGTTCGAGTCTCAAAACGGTCGCTAACTATGAGCGCTACCTCACACGATTTTTCGAATTTGCCAAAGTCGCCTCTCCTCACGCTATTACCGAAGACATGATTCGGGAATTTCGCCTATCACTCAATCGCGCGCCAGGGATTCATGTGCGTGGCCAAGCGAGTGCCACTATGAAGAAGAATACTCAGAATTATTACCTCATTGCTCTTCGAAGATTTCTCAAATATCTAATGAAACGCAATATCAAAGCCCTCACACCTGACACGATTGAGCTTGCCAAGACCAAAGGCCGTGAGCTTGATCTCATTTCAAGCGCTGAACTTGAGCGCCTTATGAAAGCCTCAGAAGGCACTGAACTAAAATCACTCCGCGATCGTGCGATTCTCGAACTCTTCTTCTCAACAGGGCTTCGTCTCTCTGAACTCTGCTCGCTTAATCGCGATCTTGATCTCGGCAAAGATGAGTTTTCAATCAGAGGGAAAGGCGAGAAAGTCCGGGTAGTGTTTCTCTCAGAGAGTGCCAAGAACGCAATCAGAAACTATCTAAAAGCCCGCAAAGATATGGATGAGCCACTCTTCACCCAGCTCTCGCATAGGAAGAGTGAGAATAATTCTACTCGCCTCACTCCCCGCTCGATTGAACGCATGGTGACCTACTACGCGACCAAGGCTGGCATTTCCAAAAAGGTAACACCGCATGTGATCCGCCACTCATTTGCCACAGATCTTCTCTCAAACGGTGCCGATATCAGAAGTGTGCAAATGATGCTCGGTCACGCCAACATCGCGACGACGCAGGTGTATACGCATGTTACCGACAAGCAATTACGTGAAGTACATAAAAAATTTCACAGTAAATAAAAGTAATTGGGTATATAAATAATTAGGACTTCCGTTGCGGGAAGTCCTTTTTGAAAAGATTGATATTCTTTTGTGGTCGGTCGACTACTTTTCATATATCGACTACCGTCCGGCCGGGCTACATCATCCTGTGATAAGCGTTCCCCCGGTAATTACCTGTTGCTGTTGTCTTAAAATTCTTTTCTGCACCTGCAATTGTTTTTGCGTATAGCATCGGAATTTTCTGTGGCGCCGGTGTTTCTGCAAAATTTACACGATCATTTTTGATGGTACCGTTCTCTTTTTCATATACGGCAGGCTGGTAGCTGTCTGTGTTAAGAGCTACCGGTAAATCCGTTGGAGAAATCTTCACCTCCTGGGAAGTTGTTGCTGCAGGTGTAGCTGATACAGGGATGATAACTGATGTGATTAACGCGGTGGTTATAAGCAACACTGTGCTTAGCAACCATTTGAAAGAACAGTTTTTCATGGTAGAGGGCTTGGTTTTGTTCGCCCTATGAAAGTAAGATTACTACTTTTCATACTTTTGTCAATATTTCACCAAAACTGTGGAAAACCTTAAAAAGAATGAACCCCGCAGTTTTTAGGCTGAGGAGACACTGTTACCAAAAGCAATTCTCCTGGAAAGTTGTTTAAGTGTTTTCTTTTTCACTTAATTTTTTTTGCGCTCGTTTTTAAACTCTTCGCTAATATAAGGCTAGTGAAGCCTTCCTGATGAAATCTATACTATCCGTGGTTAAGGGAAAGCAAACTTCACATTAGTGAGTTTTGAGCGTGTGAAATTATGGGTGTACGTACTAATTGCTGATTCTATCGATTATTAAACTATTGTCAATCACGATGTGGGGATTCCAAATTCTACGAAGCATAACAATTATTCTGATATACTTAGAGAAATGGAATCTAAAAGTTCACACGATTATTTTGCCCGTGCCTACAAAACTGGTTCTGATATTTGGACGGGCATGGTATTGCCCGAGAAAGGAAGTGAACTTCTGACACTCCTTCCGAAAGATGCACTTATCCTCGATCTCGGTGCTGGACGCGGACGATTACTCTTTGATCTTGTTGAGCGAGGATTTCGAGTGATTGGATTAGAAAATATTCCTCATGTCGTTGAGAAAGGTAATGGCGAGATCAAAAATCGTGGCTATGCGTCCAAGGCTCGCTTTCTCGAAGGTGATGCACGGGCAATTCCACTGGCGGATGGGAGCTTTGATGCGGTGATTGATGTGGGGCTTCTCCAACATCTCGCACGGGACGATTGGTCGCAGTACACAAATGAAGTGACTCGAGTACTCAAATCAGGTGGAATATATTATGCGATAGAGTTTGCTCGCGAGACGCCGAAATTTCTCACTTGGGTTCCACGTGAGAGTGAAACGGGAGATTTCACCTACGAAGATACTCCTTTTCACTTTTTTGCGGAAGATGAGATGGCGAAACTCATGGAAAGTAATTTTGAAATCAAGACACTCACAACCGTGCAAGCAGAGCTCGGTCTCGACAAGCCAGTTTTCATCAAAGGAATCTGGAAGAAGAAATAAAAAAGTTCCCATTAAGGGAACAGTGATAATAATAATAAGCTAATCTCAATCCATCGATGACGGATCACCGAAAGCATTTGATTTACAGTGTAAATCAATATAAGCAACAGTGTAATCACAAGATTTGCAATAACCCATGCTTTAGTAAATGAAACTATCGTCCAAAATGTAGTATGGGTGTCTTCGCTGAAAAAAGTAAAACACCATACCCAAATTGCACCCAGGCCTCCTGCAAAAAATACTAAAAATATCTGCAAGCATAATCCATCAGCAACCCTTTTCTTTGTAGTTTCAGGGGTATTGGAACTCATGTATCCGACCGTGAATCCAATAATTTGAAAAAGGATAAACAACACACCGTAGGTGTGTGTTTCGAAAAAAAATGGCACGAAATTTGTGCGGAGAAATTCTCCAACACCAAGTGGATTGAACAATAGAGAGAGACCAAGGAGAATCAAAACAAAGGCAGTGCCGAACATTCCTACAAAGCCAAGTATCTCCACGGGAGTCAGCTTATTATCATGATCGTTCATAGGTTAAAGTTTTCTGACCATGATATTACTCCTCTTAATTTATTGCGCAAGTTGTGAATTCACATGTCAATTTTTTGAAATATAAATTAGGGGAACATGCGGGTATAAAAATCAACAAGCCTCAATCATTACGATTGAGGCTGTCTTCCGCGATTTTTTAGGTTATTACATTATTCAATGTGTCATAACGAATTTATGATTCGTGAGAAAATGATGGTAAGTTGGGTCCCGTATAGGGTGAGCCAACAACCGGAATGGCATTCGTACCACTACCTACGGTTTTATGATGAGGGCATGGAAGCCCGGGAATTACTGAACTGTTAGTATCTTAGCATGTCTATCTGTTCTTGTCAAGTGTCTGATAGAATCTCAGAATTGTAGATATGCTACACTTTTGTCATGAAAATTATCTCGTGGAATGTTAACGGCATCAGAGCGGTGCACAAAAAGGGTCTCTTTGTCCCCTTCGTACAAAAACATAACCCTGACATTATTTGTTTGCAGGAAACCAAAGCTGAGCAGCATCAGAGTGAAGTTGATCTTCCGGGTTACGAGGAGTATTGGAACTCAGCTCTGCGCAAAGGCTACAGTGGTACTGCTATTTTCACCAAATATACACCACTTTCAATTACACTAGATATCCCGGAAACTTTTGTGAAGAAATTTAGCATTATCGATGATGGATATGGGAATCCTAACACTGAGGGTCGTGTAGTATCACTTGAATTTGAAGATATTTTTGTCGTGACCGTCTACACACCAAATGCTAAAGACGACTTATCGCGAGTTCACTTACGTCACAAGCACTGGGACCCAGCGTTTCTTGCCTATATGAAATCGCTTGAAAAGAAAAAGCCCGTTATATTCTGCGGTGACTTAAATGTGGCACATACTCCAGATGATCTTGCACGGCCCAAGGAGAATGTTGGTAACAAAGGATTTACCAATGAAGAACGCGAAGGAATTGAGAAAATGATTAGTGGTGGATTTATTGATACATTTCGAATGTTTACCAAAGGCAATGGCCACTACACGTGGTGGAGTCATTTTGCCGGAGCACGTGCGAGAAATGTTGGCTGGAGAATTGACTACTTTTTCGTCAGCAGTGCGCTTAAAAAGAAAGTGAAGAGCGCGACTATTTTGCCTGAAGTGTTGGGCTCAGATCACTGCCCTATTATGCTTGAGATCTCCTAAATTGCACATTTGTCCAAAAGGCGCTAGAGTTTCCTTAGAAAATTATTGACTATGACAGAACAAAATCTAAGGTTTTACTCAGGAGGAGTATATATTCCGCTTTCTGAATCAAAGATATTTATTCCAAGGAATATTAGTTCCAACTGGTTCTCAAAAAGACTTTTTCAAATCCTTGTGCCTGTATTTCAAAATGGTACAAAGGGTATAACAGTTAAAGTAATACGAATTCCTCTCGGAGTTTACAGAACACATCTAAAAGTCCTTACTCGTGCAACACAGGTTCGCATTTGTGGAGATAGTATTGTGAGTATTCACCATAATGTTCGTGGATGTGAACTGATTGAGTATCAGTACATGAGGAAAAATTTACCCATTCGAAAGAGTGTCTATGCAGTCATGAGCGAACAAGTAGAGGTCTTTTTATACGCACGAGTGAAATTAACATATGCTCTTGCATTAGCTGCACTCATTTTGTCGAATATAGGCATTGCCTCTTTCATTGATGATTTCGGACTCATGTTACTTACGATATGTCTCTACGGTAGCATTATATCGGTCGCATTCCTCAGTCGGATAAGTCAACTTCATGAAAAATACAGAGAACGCTGATGGATTTCCCATCAGTTTTTTATTTGAAAATAAAAATCCCTTCAGAAATGAAGAGATCGTTTTAAAGTTGCTGGCGAGACGAGTTCCCAGACTACATAGGGAGCATACTTTTCTTCTGAGGAAAATATACTGAAAAATATCAAGAATTTCATCATGGTAAACTCTTTTTCTGATTCGCATACTAGCACAGTGCTCTATTTTGTATAGCTTAGGCTAATTGGAATGTCTATTGCTTTCTTGGAGTGATCGAGCTAATCTTCGAATAGAAAATTAACAATTATGAGGAACGAAAACATTTTGTTCGAGGACAAAGTGTTCTCGAAATATCCAAACAGCTTTGGTTTTGGCTCGTATAACGATGACGATCTCAGGTATTCTCGTGATAATGAGGTTTTTGTGCCACTTGAGAACGTCAGAATTTTGCCGATTGAGATTCGTCCAGATCGTTCAATGATCTACCAGTATGATCCTATTGAAACGTATTTCCACGATATTCGTCTTAAAGAAAGGAAAAAGAGTAAGGTCGATCTGACATTTGCACGCCAGGTGATTGCTGATGAACATTATCCTACTCATGGAGAGTATTGGTTTAATCCAGTACTGAGAGAAGATGAATGGACTGGAGAAGAACGAATGGAAGACTCAGAATGTATGGAATGGGGTCGCTGGTGCCTTCTCGATTTGATTGCCGCTTGTCGGCATAATGCTGCGATTCCTGAGCTTAGAGAAATAATTCTTCACGACGACTCAAGACAGATGCGCACAAAGGCCCTTAGAGTATTAGGTGTGCTTGATCAAAAAAAAGCTAGTCAGGTGGTCAATGAGGCACTTAAGTTCTCAACGGATAGATTTTTTATTATGGAAGTTACTCACTATATTAGAAACAATCCAAGTAAACTATTTATCCCGAACCTACGAGAAAAATTCGAAGAGTACTATCTTGACTACACAAACAGTCCACTAGCTCGACGGTACTTCTGTACTATTCCGCAATCAATTCTGATCTATGCGTGTGCTCGTATTCCTACACTCTCATCGCTTGAAATCATTGAGTTAGGACTTAAGCACCCATACCCTCATGTTGAGTCCCATGCATCTCACGCATTACATTGGTGGCTTGAGAGAATTGTGAAACAAAAAGTAGTAAGCGAGCGAATTTTCAAGAAAGTTTCCGAGTTGCGGCACAAGTACGATTTTGGGAATACAGAGGCATGGAAAGCCTTCAAAAAACTTCCCATTGCCGGTCCATACTAAACGACCGGCTTTTTATTTTCAAAATATGACATCGCTATTGCGTCTCAATTCTCCTCTGCTACACTGACCATAGAAAACTACTCTCACTATGAAAAAGATTCTTCTTTTCGTAGTGATGATCTCTTTCACACTACGAATTTCTGGCCAGTCACTCGTCATCGAGAATAACAAAAGTCCATGGAGTGACACAGTCTCACAATGTCGTGATACTACTGTGTATATAATCCTCCACACAGTTGAGGGGCTCTGTCCGGGATGTTTGGTGAATATGCACCAAAATCTCCACACACAATTACTTGTCACTCGTGATGGCAGAGTAACTAGACTTTCTGAGGAAGATCGACTCATTAATCATGCGGGTTATTCGCTCTGGGATGGCGACACGGCACTTTGGAGAATTTCAGTCGGTATTGAATTCGAGGGGTGGCACAACCAACCGCTCACCGAAGCCCAATATTATATTGGTATGATACTGATTGATTCGCTTCAACGGCGATATCATGTGAATGATGAACATGTACTCCCACACTCAATGGTCGCTTGTACCAAGGATTATTGTTTTCGTGGCCGTAAGAAAGGTTGCGGACAGCAATTCGCAGACCCATGTGTTCGGCTTGAGCTTGGGATGCGCCCATTGCCAATTGACTGGTATGATCCTGATGAAAGAGAAGGCAAGATTAAATGGCCAACAAATAAAGTTGCGCAATTACTTAAGCGGAATCTTTATGGTGAAGGAAAGAAATGTATAGAGCTGCTCTCCAGAGATACAATTCAGAAAATTCCGAGCGATGCATATTTAATTGCTGATGGAAGCCCAAGCCATATGCTTTCGCATATAACTAAGAAGAAATATCATGCATCTCTTAGTTTAGAGAAGCAAAAAGGCTCCGCCTCTCGTGGCAAATCCTCATTCCGGTGAAAACTCACCGGAATTTTATTTTTAGTAATCAAACATTTTCCAACCGACAAATACTGGGGCGGTGTCACAGCCTAGTATGGTGTTGAGGAATTTGTTGGTCAGCTGTGACTTTGTTCCGGGCGCAAATCCACCCGGATCGAGAATGTAGCTATGAAATGTCTTTTGGAATCCAGTAAGCGCTTGTTCGAACTCTGTATCGAAGATTGGAGTTGCTAAGCCGTTATAGAATCCAAGTGCTCTGAGGACAGATTTTGCCTGAGTGACTTCATTTGAATTTGAATTGCGGTACGTTGCATTATATTCGGTGAACACTGGACATGAAGTGATGACTGCAGGTAGACATGAGAGTATGTTGATTTGATTTTGAGTGAGCCAGCCGACATTGCCGACCGGCAAGTTAATGCCAGGGAGTGTTGGAATTCTACCTGCATACTTTGTTTGGAAACGTTTGACTGCCTCGATGTCACTTACTCCAAATATTCCATCAATCGTGACTGATTCCTGTTCATGATCGCGGAGAAATGTTTCAAGTTTTCTGACTTCATCAGGATTATTTCCTGCACCAATATAAACCCGATCACGCAAATAAGGGCATGTTGGGGCGGAATCTTCAGAATTTTTTGCAGTTTCAGTGCCAAGTACGTTCCCGTCATTATTACCTGAGGACCCTCCTCCACCTCCACTACTTGGTTCGGTTGGAGTTTCTATTGGGTCGGTTGTTGTAGATGAAATAGGTGCAAGATTAGTATGCGCTGGTGGACAGCCTTCAGTAACTATTTGTGTGTAGAGTTTTGGAAAGAGATCTGTGACGATTTCATCCGTGTGTCCGCCCAAGTTATGTCCTGTGTTTGGAAACGAGAGAAGTGTGGTTGGGATACCAAAGGAATTCATTTTTTCCTTACTCGCGACTGCTTCGCTGAAGAATATTTTCGGATCTTCTTCACCGTGGTACATAAATGCAGCAGGGTCATTGGCATCAAGATAGTTATCAATTTGTGGATTTATTGCTCCAGAGAGTGTCACTGCGGCACAGCTCCATGATAGCTCGTCTGGATGCGTGGTATTGGCTTTCGGTTCAAGAAACATATCTGCGTCTTGGTTGTTGCCCATAACTCCCGCTTGAATCGCAGTAATTCCCCCAGCAGAACTTCCCATGAGGATTATTTTATTTGGATCAATACCGAGCGTTGTGCTATTTTCGCGCGCCCAACGAACCGCAGCTTGCATATCAGAGAGGGCAATAGTTTGGAGCTCGGCAGTAAATTCTCCTTGTACGTCTGAAGCACCTCGATAGTCAATACTTCCGCAGACATAGCCACGCATGGCAAAACGTTCGGTACACCAGAGCGTGATCGCGTTGTCATCTTTTGCACCTCCTCCACCATGCGCGAAAAGCACAAGGGGTCGAAGTGTTTCACTGTCATTTTCTGGTGCATAAATATCAATTGCAAGATCAATGGTTCCAGCACCTTCGGTAGCTGGAATATCAAATGCGTACGTATAGGTAGTTGTCCCGATGTCAGATTCATCAAATACGAAATTACAGTAGCGCTCACCCTCAGCGTTTGGATCAACGCACTCTCCATCCATTTTCTGGGCCGCTCCACTACTACGTGCACCGGTGGTGAGGGATTTCAGTGCGCCAAGCTTAGCTTTGATTGATTTGATGACGTGTGAAGAGGCAGATTGATGGGAATTAGCTGACTTTTTTTCAGCAAATGACGAGATTGGCACCACGAAAAGAGCGAGAATGAGCACTATAGCTAAAGAATGGATGATTTTCATACGCTCATACTATAGAAAACTTCAGACTTTGTCGAATAAACTAATTTTTATTTTGTTTGACATTTTTGGTACTTATCTCTAATCTATTTTTAGAAAAAGCAAAAACATGGCCAGAATAGAATACATTCAGATAGTCTCTGCTGAACAGCAAATAGCTGATCTGGATGTGTATCAACTCCAGGTCATTGCTCTATATGAAAAACTGTTAAACGAAGATGGTATTTATGATTTTTTGTTTGGATTTGCAAGGAGTGGTTATATGACATTCTTGGAAAAGAAAGATAATAAGATCAAATTTTATGGTCTCACCAAAGAGACTCTCGAAAGAATTAAGCATAGGGGAATTGATCCCTGGGGACGGAGCCCGATACAGTCACTATATGAGGATGCAGTCGTTGGCTTTTGTCGCAAAATGTTGACCCACTGGCATAAAAAAGAACCACTTGTTGATGGTTGGGGTAAAAAATACTTCATCGAGCTCTCTCATCAGCAACGCGGAATGCTGACAAAAATTTTAAAGATTGAGAACAAAAGAAAACAGTTCAAAGGGAGATGATTACTAATTAGCAAGGATCTGGTGAATTGCGATACAGGGCAGTAATTTTGATTGTCCAAGGTACCCAGAATGTAGGTTCATACCCTACTCTTCATGAACTGTCTGCCCCGGGAACTTCCTGGGGTTTTATTTTGCAATTTGTGAGAGTAAATCAAAGTGCATTTTCATCATGTCACTGAATTGTCGACTGTGGACGATAAATCCGTAGAGTTCTTTGTCTGCAGAAATGAATGCGACATTGTCATCATAAATCCAGTATGACATAGAGAAATCAATACCTTTGGGTAAATATTTAATCTCGCGTAAATCTTCTGGTCGTGTGCCGAGGTAGGGGTATTTCTCGGTATCAATTTTTGTATCATCAAACTTGCGAATTGAGTCGAGTGAAATATTTCTCGTAACCCTGCGCTTATTGTGCCATTCAAGAAATTCAGGAGTGATGACGTCAATCATTTTATGCATCGGCCATAGTGTGTAGGTAGTGATATCTTTGTACCAAAGAATATCGCGCATGACTTGCTGACCACCTTCTTTACCTGAGAACATTTTTATTTTGGGCTCCGTAACTCTCGGAGATTTTAAAAGTGTAGGAAGTAATTCTTCCAGGCCTTTTCTTGCTTGAGTAATTTCCTCTGATGTTGAGTCGAGGAGTTGTAGCAGATATTGAGGATTACTGATGGAGAATACACTCTTACCGTTTACCTCTTGAGAAATTACTAGCGACTTGGCTTCTAGTATATGAAGGGCATCATAGATAGTTGGTCGAGGTAGAGTAAGCTTCTTTGATAAAAACAACACAGATTGTGGTCCTGCTGATAGGAGCTCTAAGTAGACTCTCTGAGCGGTGCCAGTGACTTTTAATGTTACTAATATTGATTCAATTTCAATCATGAGTAGATAGTATCATATTTGTCGCTTTTCGACGACACAAAGACATCATACATTCTATACTATATAATTTTATATAGTCAAGTACACTCTTAAAACAAAACAGAGATGAACCAGATAATCGATTTGATCAAAAGGAATTTGGAAATGATATTTTCAAATTCGTTCTTTACTACTTTAGACAAAGTAGAAATTAGTGAAAACGAGTGGAAGCGGTTCTTTATTCAAAAATATGGCTCTGTGGGATATTTTTTAGAATTTCTTTTAAATGGATCGCGCCTCTCTGAGGTACAGTCAAAAGATCTTTCAGAAATATTCTTACAAAACTATAACGATGAAGTTGGATTTATTCAGGGAAAATTTGAGGAAAATTTTCGACATGAAGTTTGGCGTTTGAGATCACTGAATGAGTTTGGGATTACATCTGACCAATTGAAAAATGCTAAGCTCATATCCTCTACGCAATTGCATTCAGATATTTTAGCAACCCTACCAAGAGGAAATGATTTTCTTGAGTATTGCGGAGCACTACTATTTCTTGAGATTTTTGTTGCAAGAGAGATGAGGTGTCTCATTAAAGCGTTTGAACGAACTATGCCGGGACACTTCCCTTCTGGTGGATACGAAGGGGTCAATACTCCGAATAATACCCATGAGTACTGGTATAACCACGCAGAGCATGATCCGTACCACTTCAAAGCAATTAAAGAAGGTCTCGAGAAATTTATCTCAGATCATGAAGAAAAGAGGCTGGAAATATACTCGAGGCTTACGAGGGGTATTGAAAAATGTTTTGTTGCGAAAATGCATCTCTATGACGATGCGCTCATGCAACACATGAAGCATGAATAACAGAGGCAAAAGACCGGAATATATATTCCGGTCTTTTTATTTTACCCCATGTTTTTTACGAATTTCCTCTACTTCGGCTTGCTCAGCTTCATCCTTGGCGCGTCTTCCCTTCTCGGCGAGTAATTTAAGTTCAGCGAGTTCTAATCCAGCAAGTTCGAGTGCGCGTTTTTCAAGATGTTGTTCATTATTGAGATCAGGATTTTCCAAGGCTTCTTCGAGGAGGGCATTTAAGATCATACCAACTCGTGGTCCTGGTTTCTCATCGAGAATTTCCATGATACGTGAGCCGTCAATCTTGAGCATGCCGACTGATGTCGGACTACGAAGTGCTTCTTCGATCATTGAGTGATATTTCCGGAGTCGATATGGTGCTTCAGTTTTGGCCATCCCAACGCGATCACATTCGCGCACCTGCATGAGTTCCCAGATGTGTTCCCTACCGACATTCACAATTGTTCTCCGCACTGCAGTGAGCGTGATCTGATCAGGATCAGAGAAAAACATGTGGTAGCGCACCATTTTGGTCACATACTCGCTGGTTTCACGTGAAAACTTAAGTCGCTCCATGATTTTTGCAGTCATACGGGCACCAATGACTTCGTGGCCGTAGAAGGTAAATTCCTTCTTGGTACCGGTCCGGCGACTCTTGGGTTTACCGATATCATGAAAGAGTGCCGAGAGTCTGATCTCAAGTGGCCAGTTCTTGTCTGAGGCATGCTGGAGGGCGTGAAGAAGATGTTCGTAGACATCGTATTTGTGGGCGCCACCTTGGATGCAACCAATCCCCTCCTCGAGCTCTGGAATGATGTATCTAAGAAGACCAAATTTCTCCAGCATATCTATTCCCACTGCAGGACTCGGAGACATAATAATTTTTACAAATTCATCACGGATTCGTTCTGAGGAGATATTTTCAATAAGCTTGGCGTTTCGTACGATAGACTCCATAGTTTCATGTGAAACGCTGAATTTGAGCTCTGTGGCAAATCTGATAGCCCTCATGAGCCTAAGAGCGTCTTCCTGGAATCTCTCGTCTGGCGAGCCTACAGTTTTAACGGACATTACTTTTAGATCTTCTTGTCCTTTATAGAAGTCAATTAGCTGTCCTTTTGAATCACCTGCCTCATCGGCAGACAGGCTATAAGCCATAGCGTTTATTGTGAAATCTCGTCTTTTTAGATCATCCTCAATGCTATTGCTAAATTTCACATCATCCGGATGCCTGCTATCAGAGTATGTAGTTTCTAGGCGGTATGGAGTAACTTCAATTGTTTCATGTGTAACACTACTATTAGTTTCACGTGAAACAGTATTTTGTGTTGTTTGTTGTGTAACAGCTGATTCTACAGGAATCATTACCATTACAGTGCCATATTTGTTCTCGTACACTGTTTTATCAAATAGTGCTTGAATTTGTTCGGGTGTGGCATTTGTCGTTACATCCCAGTCTTTAGGCTTTCTAGAGAGCAAAAGGTCACGGACACAGCCCCCGACGATGAAAGCCTCAAAACCAGCAGCTTCGAGCGTATCTGTTACACGTGTAACGTAATCAGGAATTTGAGTACTTGATATTGATTGTGTTGGTTGTTTCATATGAAACAGTTTGTGCACCCGGAGGGATTCGAACCCCCAACATCTGCTTCGAAGGCAGGTATGATATCCATTTCACTACGGGTGCTTTATTCCTAATGGCAAAATTATACCTAAAAAATTGAAAAAAGTAAAATAATGCTTATAAATTATTGCTAAAATTGCGTTTCTCTAGGAAAAATAATATAATGCAACTGTTTTATTGCGGGTATGGTTTAGTGGTAGAACACGTCCTTGCCAAGGATGAGACGGGAGTT
>CAZRDO010000012.1:0-21470 GCA_964599225.1 uncultured Candidatus Saccharibacteria bacterium | reverse complement strand
CAAGCAATTATTCAGCGACCAGGACTTAATTACAATCCATTCTTTGTCTATGGTAGTACAGGTCTTGGTAAAACTCACCTTATCCAATCAATTGGAAATGCAATAAAAAAGCAATTTCCTGAGAAAAAGGTGCACTATATTACTCTTGAAAAATTCTATATTGATTGTGTAAATGCAATTCAAGCAAATCGTTCAAACTTGTTTAAAGAAAAATATCGCAAATATGATGTTCTTATCATCGACGATATCCAATTCATTACAAACAAAAACAGGACACAGGAGGAACTTTTTCATGTCTTTAATGCCCTTTATGATGCTAATAAACAGATTATCTTCTCCTCTGATAAACACCCTAACTACATCCCTGGCCTTGAGGATCGCGTACGCTCCCGTTTCTCTGCAGGAATGATTGTTGATATAGGGGAACCTGAATATGAGTCTCGTTTGGCAATTTTAAGGTCAAAAATAAAAGAACAAGAAATCCCTATGAATGCTGAGGTTATGGAATTTCTTGCCTCATCAAGTTTTGGTAATATACGAGAACTTGAAGGAAGCCTCAATAGTGTCTTATGCCAAATTCGCCTGAAAAATAGAGAACTCACAATTTCCGAAGTAAAAAGTTTAATAAAGAACAATATTAAGCCTAAGAAGATGGTTTCTGTGAAAGATGTGGTTAAAATAGTCTCTGAGTACTATGGAATTGAAGAGGGAGCTATTTATAATAAAACAAGACGTAAAGAAATTGTAAAAGCTCGTCAGATAGTCATGTTTATACTTCGAGAAGATTTTGGCGCCTCATTTCCTCTTATCGGACAGAAACTTGGTGGTAAAGACCACACAACAGTCATCCATTCATGTTTAAAAATTAAAGATGAAATAAAAACTAATCCAACACTCTCTGAAGAAGTAGAACATCTTCGTGTAATGTTTCGATAGGGGATAATGCTGTGTAAAACTCATACCTGAAGTATGTATAACTCAATTGAAAGTCTTGCATAAAATAATCTTACATATCTAAAATGAAAACATATACAAATAAAAAAATCTTTTCCACATATATATCAAAAAATAAATCCATTACGAGCCAGTAACTACATACTATAAATAAGTTTTACACATATCCACAGAACTATATACAACACTACTTATTTTAAAAAAAAATTTATATATGAAACTAGAATGTAATACAAAAAATCTTCTCGAAATACTTTCCAAAGTTGAAATTGGTACTGGCAGGAATCTTTCTCTACCAATCCTTGGATCAATCCTACTTATTGCTTCAGGAAAAACGCTTAAATTACGATCAACCAACCTTAGTCTTGGCGTTGAAGCAGAAATCCCCGCAAAAGTGACCACAGAAGGCGTAGTAGTCACTCGTGGAGATGCACTGATTCAGTTCTTAACTCTGTCTTTAAGAGAGAATACCGTGACTATTGAGCAAATGGATACAAAAGGTTCTCTTAAGGTTTATACAGACAATCATGTGGTTGAGCTTGTGACACTTCCTCATGAAGATTTTCCTTCAATACCTGTTATTAAAGAAGGTAAAATTGCTGAATTTACCATTAGTGCAAAGAAACTTATTGATGGACTTCAGTCAGTAGTATTTGCTGCCTCTGTGTCAGAAATTAAGCCAGAAATTGCTAGTGTGTTTATGTATGAGAAAGACTCCGTATTGATGTTTGTTGCAACAGATACTTTCCGGTTAGCTGAAAAAAGTATTGAAAGTAAAGATATAATGCCAGAAGTTCATTTTATTATTCCATTGAAGAATATTAAAACAATTATTTCAATATTAGGAAATGAAAGAAAGGATGTATTTATTGAGGCATCAAAAAATCAAATCTCCTTCACAGGTGAGTACGTGTATCTTACGAGTAGGCTCATTGAAGGTACGTTTCCAGATTACACCCAAATAATTCCAAAAAATCAAACAACTGAAGTAACAGTACTTAAGGATGACCTTGTGAAAATTATCAAAACTGCCAGTTTGTTTACAAATAAATTTAATCAAATCCTTATTAGGATTACCCCTTCGGATAAATCTATAGTATTTTCAACAGGAAATAGTGAAGTGGGAAATTTTGAGTCAAAAGTAGTAGGGGTTATTAAGGGTGAACCAGTAGAGTTTTCAATTAATCAACGCCATCTTCAGGAAGTACTCTCATCAATTTCAACTGACAGTGTACATTTTGCAATCACAAGTCCCTTAAAACCTATTTTAATGAAAGCTATTGGTGATACCTCATTTCTGTATCTTTTAATGCCTCTTAATCGCTAATAAGATTTATACGGTTATGAAACATATTGGAGATGGGCTCGCTAAACACAAAGAAATGCTCAGTTCCGATGAAAAAGAGAGGTCTAGTATTATTACTACCATTAAAGGCATTACAGGAATTCTACTTACTTCATCAGAATTTAAAAGTCAAAATACTACATTGCGTATTATTACAACGCCACTGAAGCGTCAAAAAATACTTATGTACCAAAAAGCCATTTTAGATTCTCTCACGACGAAAAGAAAGTATACAAGAATATATTAGAGAGAAACATTTAGTGTTACAGTTTCATCTTTTGAGTTATAAACAGAGTCGTACACTACTACCCGAAGTTCATTTGAGGTTTTTGTGAGATTGTTTGCATTAGGAATGAATGAAATAGTATAAGGTGCATTAGTCACCGATCCCACCAATGTCCCATTTAAGAATGCATCAACACGGGTAAGTGGAAAGTGTCCATCATAAGAGACACTTATAGTGATTGGGGCACTTGGGTTTACTGTTGTATTTGGTACACCATTAATTTTAAATTCAGGAAAGTACTTTGGAAGATGTACATCGTCATAGTCGGTTGGTTTGGTTCCTGTGGTTTGGAGAGGATAGAGATTTGAATGAGATTGCCACCAGTTTTGTACTGCAGTTTCCCAGTGTGTAAATTGTGAATCATTTTCTGGAGATTCTGGGATTGGTCCTCGAGGATTATTTCGATCAACCCAAAAAAGAATGTCGTGAACATTTGTAAGAACTTTCTCAACTTGAGTCTGAGGAGGAGTAAATTCAGTTGCGAGTTTTCCAGAAATAGAATCAATGGTAAATACTTCACCCCCTTGCCATACTCCACGGAGAATTGGTTTTAAATTTTTTTCATCTTCAGCTACCGGTGTTTCAAATGATTCTGGAGAAGTTTCACTTAGGCCTGCATTTATAGTTTGATTCCAAATTGGACCCGCGAGTGCCACACCACCTTTTTTCATTGGTGTATTGTCATTATTTCCAGCCCATACTCCTACAACAAGAGAAGGTGTATAACCTACAGTCCAAGCATCTTTATTGTTGTTAGTAGTTCCAGTTTTCACTGCGACATCTCTTCCAGGAACAACCAGTGATGAATTAGCGCCAAACGTAGGGATACGTGCCTGGTTATCGCTTAAAATGTCACTTATTTGGAGGGCGACATTTTTTGAGAGAACTTCCGTGCCAGGAGTTGGTTTGAATTCCTCTAATACTTTTCCACTCCCATCTTCAATTTTCAGTATTGAAACATAAGAGTGATGAACACCATTTGCAGCAAATGTTCCATAAGCACTCGCCATATCAAGTAGGGTCACTTCACCACCTCCAATCACAAGTGTAAGACCGTAGCGCGTTGGATCGGTCAGGGTAGTAATTCCCATATCACGGGAAGTTTTAATTGAATCATTTACTCCCACAAGATACATAGCTTTTACAGCTGGGATGTTGATAGATTGGGCGAGTGCATCATGTATGGTCATCGGACCACGGAATTTTCCATCGTAGTCATCTGGCATGTAACAATCAGATTGGTTTTTACCAGGCAAAGCATGACCATAAGCGTCACAAGTAGTTTGAAACTCTGTAGGTACATCAAAAAGTATCGTCTTAGGTGTGTAACCTTTCATAAACGCTGTTGCGTAAACAAATGGCTTGAAGGAAGATCCTGGTTGTCGTTTAGCAGTTGCTACATTGAATTGTCCATCAATTTCTTTATCGAAATAGTTCCTTGAGCCAACCATTGAGAGAATTTCACCTGTTTTTGGATCAAGTGCGACAAGGGCAGCATTACTACCATCGAAATTTGCTTCATTGATCGGAACTTGGGTTGCAACAATTTGTTCAGCTTTCTCTTCAAGTTTCCAATCAAGTGTTGTCGTTACTCGTAGTCCACCGGTGGCAATCGCTTCAGGACCATACTTTTGTTCCAAGTATTCTCTTACAAAGAAAACAAAGTGGGGTGCTCGAATACCAGTTTTTTCGGCCGGTAAAAATACCACTACCTCGTTTTTGGCTGATTCGTATTCTTCCTCTGTAATAAAATTGAGCTCCTTCATGCGGGCGAGCACAAGATTTTTCCGATTATCTAATTCAGTGAGATGGGATCCATACGGAGAATAAAATGATGGTGCTCGCGGAAGGGCGGCAAGATATGCCGACTCAGCAAGTGTGAGTTCAGAGGCGTTTTTATTAAAATAGGTCTTCGCTGCTTCCTCAACCCCGTAGATATTTCCGCCGTAGGGAACCTCATTGAGATAAATTCCTAGAATTTCATCTTTGGACGCAACACCTTCAAGTTTAAGTGCTAAAATCCATTCTTTAATTTTTCTTGTGAGAGTTTTTTCTTGAGTGAGGAGTGTATTTTTAATAATTTGTTGAGTGATTGTTGATCCACCTTGAGAAAATGTACCACTTGTAATATTTACAAGAAATGCTCTTACAATAGCAATCGGTTTAATACCCTTGTGTTGATAGAATGTAGAGTCTTCAATGGCAACTGTGGCATTTTTGAGATTACTACTTATGGTCGCCGGATCAATTTCAGTGCGTTTGATATCTTGATGTACATCATAGAGTAGTATTTCTCCAGTTCGATCATATATCTTCGTTGAGTTTGCGACAATTCTGTCGTTAAAGGAACTAAAGTCAGGTACCTCAGCAAGACTCACAAGCACAATAAGCATGCCTCCAAAGAGGAAACACAAAGAAAGTCCTCCAATGATGACGTTTCGTACATGGTGTAAGTGTTTTTTCTTCATAGGCTGTAGCATATCATAATTATAGATGGTCTAATATAATGAGAGGGACAAAAAATCGATAAAATGCTATATTTTTTCTATGTCTAACGTAATTACGAGTCCAGAAAAGATTGAAGAAATCCTTACCCGAGGAGTTCACGAAGCTTTTACCAAAGAGGATCTCAGAGAGAAATTACTCTCTGGCCGTGTACTTAACATAAAACTCGGCACAGATGTGACAGGCCCGCATCTCCACTTAGGCCATGCGTCAATTCATAGAAAAATTAGAGACTTACAGGAACTCGGCCACAAGGTGACACTCATTATTGGAGATTTCACGACACTTGTGGGAGATCATTCTGATAAAGTCGACATGCGTGCTGAAGCAAGCTCTGAACAAATTAAAGAAAATGAAAAAAATTACCAAGAGCAATTCTTTCGAACTATTAAAAAAGAAGGAACGGAGATTAAACACAATTCTGAGTGGCTCTCAAAACTTGGCTTTCTCGATGTGATTAAACTCGCGCAACCTTTCACAGTTTCCCAAATGCTTGATCGCGAGGCGTTTGCACTTCGCTATAGCGCAGGCAAGCCAATTGGACTTGATGAATTTCTCTACCCACTCATGCAGGGCTATGATTCTGTGATGCTCGATACGGATATAGAGCTCGGAGGAACTGATCAGACCTTTAATCTCCTCGCTGGTAGAAAACTCATGCAACTTTTTGGTAAAACACCACAGTCTGCGATCGCTATGCGTCCACTTGTCGGAAGTGATGGCCGACAAATGGGGAAGAGTCTACAAAACTATATTCCGATTACCAGTGAGCCCTCTGATATGTACGGCAAAATTATGGCGGTCGTGGACGAAGTAATTCTTGAGTACTTTGAATTACTCACTAGAATTCCTATGAGTGAAATTCATGATATGAAAAAGAAAATTGAGAGTGGTGAGAATCCAATGCAATTTAAAAAGCGACTTGCTCGTGAGATTGTCGGGTTCTATCACGGAGAAGATAAGGCTCAGGAAGCAGAAGAAATTTGGGTGAAGACATTTTCAGAAAAACTTACTCCAGAAAATATTTCTGAGGTTTCCATTCAAGTAGAAGATACCCTACTTGATATCCTTACTCGAGAAGGTTTTGCGACTTCAAATTCCCAAGCACGTGCATTGATTGAGCAAGGAGGAGTACGGTTTATCACAGAAAGTGCAGAAGAGGTTATGACGGATCCAAAGAGAACATTTGGAAAAGGTGGAACCCTTAAAATTGGTAAGCATCGATTTGTAAAAATTAAAATCTAAACTAGAAAAATCCTGAGAATTTCTCAGGATTTTTCTAGTCAAACTTTGCATAGGAGATTACCAGGCGTTTCCAGAGATATCTGCACTGTCGTCCTCGTCTTCTCCATGGACACCAAATACTTCATCTTCCTCCTCGCCATCACCTAGGTCTAGGCCGCCGAGCTCGTCACCTGGCACATCAACTACATCCACCTCCTCAGCTTCAAGTACTGCTGGAGAAAGGAGTTCCTCTTCGCCACCTTCACTTTTTTTATCGTCGTCGTCAAACATAAATATTTATTGATCATTTGTATCAAAAAGCGAAAAAGCATGCAAGTGCTTGTCCGTATTAAATCTGTGGATATCTCACAAAGAGCTAATTATTAATTTAAAATTACGAATTATAAATTAACACCACTGGAGTTATTTTGTAACTGAAGCCGTTATTGCAACGGCAATCGCATCGATCTCGTCATCAGATGTGGTTTCGTGGGGGAGTTTGATGAGACGAGTCACCATATCAAAGACTGCACGTTTATCAGCTTTGCCGTAGCCAGTCATGGCAATTTTTATTTCTGCTGGCTGGAACTCTCGGACTTTAAGCCCGTGACTTGCGCATATGGCGAGAAGTGCTCCGCGCGCCTCGGCAACTTGGAGTGCCGTCTTCTGATTCTTAGAAAAATAGAGCATTTCAATCGCCAGGAGTTCCGGAGCCCATTCGTGAATCACGTGTCCGACTCGTTCGCAAATAGCGCGCAGTCGCATGAAGTGTTCATTGGACCGATCTGTCGTGAAGCATTCAGAAAAGAGCACTGATGTTTTACCGTTGAGAGCTTTCTCTAGTATTGCTATGCCAAGGCGGTCATAGCCAGGATCGATGCCAAGAATACGCATAATAGTTAGTGTACAGTATTTGTACGTAGTTCTAATGATAGGTGCTGTTGACTTTTAAATTTTTGAATGTAAGCTGGGCCTAGAAATTAAGACACACTATGAGCAGGACTGTTAAAGACGCTTTTGAGCAAGCTTCCAAGTTTTTAGAAGGCAACTTTTTGAAGGAGTTTAAAAAGGCAATTTCAGATCAATTACCAATTGGTTCTGAGGTCGAAACAACACACGAAGACGATTTTACTGTTGAAGAGGGTGCTTTATCAATAGTAATAGATTATTTTGCGCCCAATTCTTCAAATTCAGGCACCTATTTAAAAAGATCCGTCGATTTTGTAGCAATAGGAGAAAGATGGAAAAAAGTTGATCTCACCACAATTCTATTTCAAGCTTCCTTTATGCATGAAGAAGATAGCTTGCAAATTCAAGACAGAAAGTACAAGAAATTTCTTCTAAAGGACCTTTCCAAGCCCGAGACCCTAACAGCCATTGCAAAATGGATAAGGGATGGGGATTTGCACATAGATTCTTTTTTTGAAAAACCATGAATAGTTAAAATATTTAAAACAAGCTGGTTGAACTACTAGCTTTTTATTTTTGGGACAAACTACTGTTCTTAGGGATACTCCCTAAAACAAAACTAAAATAGTTTTTGTTCGGGCGCGTCAAATCCTAGATGCTCGTAGGCTTTCTTGGTGGCGACGCGGCCTCGGCTCGTGCGCTCAATGAGGCCTTGCTGGAGTAAATATGGCTCGATGACTTCTTCAATAGTCGCTTCTTCTTCACTGGTCGCTGCAGAGAGGGTGTTGAGTCCGGCTGGTCCGCCATTAAATTTCGTAATAAGCGTCGAGAGGACAGTGCGATCGATTTCTGAGAGCCCAAGCTCATCGATTCCAAGAAGTGAGAGCGCGAGGAAGACACTTTTCTTATCAAGATCGCTTTTGTGCACCTGTGCATAGTCACGACAGCGCTTCAAGAAATAGTTTGCAGTGCGAGGAGTGAAACGACTCCGAATAGCGATTTCATGTACTGCCTCATCATCGATTCCAATACCAAGAATTTTTGCCGACCGACGAATGATCTGTTCAATCTCTTCCGGTTTATAAAACTCAAGGCGGAAGACACCGCCAGAGAAACGTGAACGGAGCGGGGCTGAGATCATAGCGGCGCGCGTGGTTGCAGCAATGAGTGTGAAGGCGGGGAGATCAAGCTGAATGGTACGTGCCGAGGGACCCTTACCAATAATGATATCGAGTACACCGCTCTCCATTGCAGGGTAGAGAACTTCCTCAACCATTTTATTGAGCCGGTGTACTTCATCGATAAAGAGAATATCGCCAGGCGAGAGATTTGTGAGAATTGAAGCGAGATCTCCCACGCGTTCAATAGCTGGTCCAGAAGTAGCTTTCATTTGCCGACCACTCTCCCGTGCAATCAAATGTGCGAGTGTGGTTTTACCAAGTCCAGGTGGTCCATAGAAGAGGACGTGTTCTGCTGGATGGTTGCGTTCTTCAGCGGCGCGCAAGAGAATGCGGAGATTTTCTTTAATTGAATCTTGGCCAATATATTCATCCCACTTGGCTGGACGAAGTGTCTGGTCGAGAAATGAATCATCATCCTTACTGGCCACTTCTTTTTTCTTGAGTTCTGACATTAGCATCATAGTACCATGGGGAAGTTGAAGCATGAATTAGTTTTTTATACAGAAAATGACCTAAAAACGGACGGTAGTGGTGTACTTGACAAATGAGCATGATTTGTTTATAATAGCCACAGTTAAATATTGGAAAAGGGCATTTTGCCCGCATATCAGAAAGGCCTTTGGAATAAGGATTTTTTTATTCTTATCCCCAGTATTCCACAGCTTTTCCCCGAGAATCTTGGTAATTCGTTTGCTCGCACAAGTGAGCTTGCTACACTGAGACTCCTACTACGAACTGCACATTTCAAACCTTCCAAAATTTCAAAGGAAATTCCAGGCGGGTAAAGAGGACTTAAATCTCTAAGCAACCGGCAACCCATATGGGGCGCGACAGGACGTTCTGGTGTTATTTTATAATTACTGGGTCTATCCTTGAATGCACCATTACTTCTTACGCTTGTCGTAGGAAGGGTTGTTTAGAGATTTAGGTTCTTTTTTCGTTAGGTGGAAGCTGTAAGTTTTAAGATTGAAGAGAACTTAAAAAATAATAAATAAATTATACTCGCGATAAGTTCGGGTTTTTTATTTTCACCTATTTGTCGGCAGGCAGGCTTTTAGCTCTCAACTAGTTCTACCTCTTCCTTCACTTCCGCAAGTGTGGTAATGCCTTTGAGTACTTTGACGACACCGTCTTCTTTCATATCGAGAATTCCTTGCTTGTTGGCAACTTTTTTAATTTCACGCTCAGATGGATTGTTTGGAATTAACTGTTCGAGTTCGGCGCTGGTGTGGATCGCTTCAAATATTCCGAGGCGTCCTTTGTAGCCAGTTTTGTTGCACGCCTCACAACCGACGGCATCAAACACTTTCATTTCCATATCTGGTGAGACGCCATAGCTTGCGACATCTTTACCGGCTGCAATTGCATCAGTGAGAATCTTTTTGATTATCGTTTGTTCTTCAGGATTTGCCAGGCGCTCTTTGCGACAGACAAGGCAGAGCTTGCGTACGAGTCTTTGAGCGATACTGAGACGGAGTGCCGAGCCCATGATTTTGGCATTCACTTCTAAATCAATGAGACGTGGAATGACACCACTTGCCGAATTGGTGTGGAGGGTCGAGAAAACTAAGTGACCAGTGAGGGCAGCTTCGACAGCAGTTTTGGCAGTATCAGGATCACGAATTTCACCGACCATGATGACGTCAGGGTCTTGGCGGAGTGCCGCGCGAAGACCATCAAGAAATGAGTAATTTTTCTCAACTTGTGTCTGTGTAATGCCGTCGAGATGATACTCGATTGGGTCTTCGATAGTGATGATTTTGATTTCCTCAGAATAAATTCTGCGGAGAAATGCGTAGAGCGCCGTGGTCTTTCCAGAGCCGGTTGGGCCAGTCAGCAGTATAAGTCCATTTGGTTTGGTGATCTGTTCGTCGACAATTTTGTACAAATTTGATTGCATGCCGAGTTCTTCGAGTTTGACTTGAATTGATTTCGGATCCAAGAGACGCATGACGATTGATTCACCATAAGCACCAGGAATAATTGAAGTACGAATACTGACTTCAGCTCCTTCGATGAAAATCGAGAAACGTCCATCTTGGGCGACACTTTTGAGAGTAAGCTTTAGTCCTGAGAGTAATTTGATACGTGAGTTTAGAAGTCGGTAGGTGTCATCTGTGAAAAACAAAATATCTTCGAGCACACCATCGAGGCGGAAACGTACGCGTACTCGCTTTTCTTCTGGTTCAATATGTACATCGGAAGCTTTGACACTTATGGCGCCAGCGAGAATCACTTCAAAGATTCGTGAAATTCTATGCGTGGTTTGTGCTTGCGAGAGTTCATCAACAACACGCGCAACGTCAGCCACAGATTTAATTTGCTTGGCGAGATCCGCCACAATATCACTTGAGATATCAATACCGCCCGCTTTGGTTTGTTCAGCATGTGAGAGTTCGACATAGCGAGACCACGCTTTCTCAAGTGAAGCGTGTGAGACCATGAAAAGTGAGACATCAAATCCATGTGTCTTGATACTATCGACGATTCCCTGAATTTCTGGACGCGAAGGTGCATGGACACCGAGGTGGACACTTTTGCCGACAATTTGAAATGGCGCGACTTCAGCGGCGCGTGCTTCTTTCTCTGGAATCAGTCGAAGCGCCTCATTATCAATCGCGGCGTTCTGGAGGTTGATGTAGGGGAGAGAGTATTTTGATAGGGCGAGGATTTCGACAACTTCTTCTTCCTCGCGCTTTTTCAGGTCATCAATCTTTTTATTCTGTGCGCTCTCGTCAAAATCACTGGGCATGTATCTAAGTATCGCATGAATAGTAGATTTATTCTTGTGATAAATCCACAAAATTAGGAGAAAATGTTGTTTGACAATATCATTTATTTATGATATCATATTGAACAGAAACAAAACAGAAAAAATGAAAAAGATACACATTTTACTCCTACTTTTCGGAGCCACGCTCTCGCGCACAAGTGCGCAGACAGAGAGTGAAATCGGCGGGATTTTGACCGCCAGCTACAGTTCAGTAATTACCCAAGGAAATTTATTTCCTTCGGGTCATACCGTTCTTGGATTCAATACCAAAGAGTCTGGGATGTGGTTAGGGATAGGTGTCAATGTTGGTGGAGAACGTGCACCCTATGACAACTGTGGCTGCTACGTGCCACCACCAGTGTGGCGGAACCAGAATGCCTTTGGCATTATCGGGTACCACAATGAACAACTCAGAATCGGGATTGGTCCGGGTGTCTCAATAACAAACCATTTGAATTATGGTTCAGTCACTTGGTCAGGAAATGGCTACTTTGATTACCGGGGACCAGTCTGGCTCTCCGGAATCGGAAGTGTAAACATAGACCTCGATAAGGTACTCAAAGTGGACCTCTCAGTTCCGTTGAACCCAAATTCGGAAAAGGCTTATGTTGCGCTTGGTGTAGAGGGGATGTATCTGTCTGATCACAACTACGAAGTAGTTGGAACTCTAAGCGGGTACCTACGTGTAGGATTTATTCCGAAAGCCGGTGACATGTCGGTGGCAGTAGGAGCTTCGTTTATACGAGCAACCCCACACACCCCAGGACTTTTTCTGAAATTTAATTTCATGCTTGATTCTCGTTTCAATAAAGAAGAATGACAGAATCAGCATAACCAAAATCGCAGCATCTCCCAAGATGCTGCTTTTTCTTTTGGTTTTCTTTAGCACAAACGGAGTAAAGGGTTTTTCATGACCGTATGAAGCCTGCTGAGCTTGGTTTTTACGAAGTTTTCACCCTAAGCGAGTGTCTATTTTCTGTTGCGCTGTTCTTACATAGCAACAGAAAATAGACAGGAGCGCTCCTTGACATTTATGGCTTAATATGATAGACTTTGATTAGAAAAAAACCAAAGAAAAGCTATGAAAACAAGAACATGGTTACTTATGCTCCTTACATTCGGTGCCCTTTTAGGGACCGTAAATAAAGGATTTAGTCAAAAAAGCGACGCTACCACGAATGGTGGCAATCGTTACCAACCTTCTTTTCCGTATAAGGTCTATCCCAGCTTCTATCAACCAATGCAAATTGCAGAACTGACAGGAAACCCAACAGGATTGAAAAATATTGGTTCCTTTGTGACCAGCACAGAGCTGGACACTATTATTTTAGAGCCAATTAACCATTGTGTTGCCCTTGATGGCTTCACGTGGCATGGAGGAAAAACGCCTGTTTTTACAGACGCTTCATTAATTGATTCAATGATAATTTGGGGAATGTATGAGCTGAAGGAAGAACATTTTCCGAACACACGGTATAAAGTATCTGCGAAAGATACTAAATTATCGAAACTTAAGTGGGAAGATGGAGCTGCTGAAGGACTTTCACAAGTCCTTTATCTTAATCCAAATTTGATTCCTTATGCAGATGACTCCGGAAGCTACCATTTATGGCCAATTTCACGGTTGAGCTGTGTTAATGGACTGATAGTGGACAAACTGACGGAATTTCCGAAAGTTAATTTTGTTCAGACTCCGGCTAAACAGGCAGTGGCTTCAAATGGTGCGACAGTGCCAGGGAAAACAATCATCATCGAGGGCGATACTATTATCGTTGAAGGTGATGTGATCAAAAAACAAGCTACCGCATACGAAGAGCCTTCGGGTTATCAGTATGAAAGTGGCTATTCCTACCAGCCTAATTATTATGGCGGTGGGTATAGTAGTGGTTGTGGATTTGGTGTTTCTGCCAGCCTTAACTTCGGTTATGGATATGGTGGCGGATACAGCAGTAGCTGTGGTGGAGGATACTCCAACAACTCCAGTTATTGTGGAGGAGGAAATTATGGAGGTGGTTATGGTGGTGATAATTATTACAATAGTTATTATTACGACAACTCGATAAATAATTCGTTTAATACGGATTATGATCACAGCTTCAATAATTACCAAACCATCCCTTTTACACCTGCTAACCCAATCGATTTCCCCGGCCAGCAAGGTGGGGGATATGCAGACAATAATGGTAACGATGACAATGATGACAACAACAATGGTGGTGGGGGCGGTGACGTTCCTGGCCAGCAAGGCGGTAGTGATAACGGCAAATGGGCAGCCGGTTCAGGTTTCGGAAGAAACACAGCTGCTTCATGGAACCAAAAAACTTCTGCAATTAAAGCAGAGAATTCACTCCCAAGTTTTGCAGGTAACAAGACTGGTGCCGTTAAAAGCACTAATAATGTTACAAACAGAAATGATGCATCATCATGGTCTTCGGATAACAGTGCAGCTATAGCTTCGAGAGGAGAAACAGCGCAGCATTCAACACCGGAGAATAAGCCAACTATTGAGTATCGTGGCCGCTCAGGTGCAGAAGAAAAAGCTGCGGTAGATCGTAGTAATACGAACAACCAAAGCCGATACAATGCTCCTGATCAGGAAATGCGCGGTCGTGAAGGTGCAGCAGTAGTAGCAACTCGCAACGAAGGAGGAGGAAACTTCTCTACTCGTACAAGCGGTAACACTACTGCATCAAGCAGACAAGGAGCAATTGACCAATCAACGAAAGTTGGTGAGAGGTCAGGAGCTGCTACTAATGCGTCGCGTGAACAGTCTGTGTCTGTGCAAAAAAGCCGGAACACGGAAGTTGGCCAGCCAAGTACAACCAGAACTGGTGCAAACATGCAGGCAAATCGCACCCCAACTTCCCCAAGTAGTAGCAATATGATGTCTTCTCAAAAAAGACAAACTACTAATCAGGGAGGCGGTAGTGTAAGCCAACGTACGGGTACAAATACTGGAAGTGGTGGCTCAGTGAGCAACCGCCCCGGTGCAACTCGCTAAAAAATTCCTTTATTTAAAATTACCCCTCATGCAAACTCTTTTAGTCTTTGCATGAGGCTTTCTTTCAGTCTTTAACCAGAGAGGTTGAGGCCTGAAAGTTAGCAAATGCCAATTATCACTATTATTAAATACAGTATGAAAAACATCATAAAAACATTCACCGCAAGTGCTGTCATTCTCCTTTCAATGGTGGGAACTCCGGCATTTGCAAATACGACTATCAATGGTGGCACCTACGATCAGGGCTATCTTGGATATTCGACGATTGGCGTAGTCAACATTAGTGACTCACCAAACTCAACCAACTTCACAAGTTCTGATTCGGCTGATGCCGGAGAAACTGTGGCGTTTTCGATTTATTACCATAACTCTGGTTCTGAAGCGGCACAAAATCTTCGCGTGAAGATTACGCCTGGAAGTACCAGCGACGGCACCAGTCATACCTTTACCGGTACGGTCTGGGCTGACAATTCAAATGTTGATAGTGGTACTGCCACTGTCACCCTTACGAGTTCACAATCACTCTCATTTGATCCTAACTATGTGAGTGTCTGTCGTGATCACGGCAAGGACGACTGTAGCCAGATGACTGGTTCAGCAATTACAAGTTCAAGTGGACTCAATCTCGGTACCGTGCAACCAGACTCAACCTGCTCTTCTTCGGAAGGTAGTTTCTGTCACCAAGGTACGGTCGTTGTTCACTACAAAATCAGTAACTCTGATGATGATAATGATGATGACAATAACGGCTCAGCGCCAACGGTCACCACTGACAACGCTTCAGATGTTGATGAAGAATCTGCACAGCTCAACGGTAACGTTGATGCCAATGATGACAATGTCAGCGATTGTTGGTTTGAGTGGGGAGATAATGACAACATCAGTGATCTCGATCATGTCAAAGACGCAAGTTGTGATGTGAACGAAAATGATTCAGAAGATTTCGACGCTTCAATTTCGAATCTCGATTCTGATACTGAATACTTCTACCGCGCCTGTGCCCAAAACCAATTTGGTGAGGACTGTGGTTCTATTGAATCATTCAACACTGATGACGATGGTAACAATAATGACTTTTCAGTTACTACTAATTCACCAAGTAACATCGATGCTGATTCAGCAGAACTTCGCGGAGAAGTTGATGCTGGAGATGCTGATGTAACAGATTGTTGGTTTGAGTGGAGTGAAGGAGACGATGATCTCAATCACACCCTCGATGTCTCATGTTCTATCGATTCTGATGATTCTGAAGACATTGCCAAAACCCTCTCTGGTCTCGATGACAATACAAAATACTTCTATCGCGCCTGTGCACAAGATGATGATAACGATGAAGACTGTGGAAGCACACTTAGTTTCTTTACTTCTGGATCAACACAAGCCAATGTGGGTGCTGCCACTCTTTTCGCCTCAGGAATTACTCAATCAAGTGCCCAATTAAATGGCCTTGCGACAAGTTCAGGTACAAGTTCATCTCTTACTGGCTGGTTCCAATGGGGAAGTACAACTTCACTTTCGAACCAAACACCAGCGCAGTCACTTGGCTCAACTACTTCAACTAACTACTTCACGACAGTTACAGGACTCTCGTCTGGAACGTATTACTACTACCGCGCAGTTGTGCAATCTACAAACGGACAAGTTGCCTATGGTCAAATTCAGACCTTCCGCACACTTTCCCTCTCAGTTGCGCCTGCACCAGTAGTCATCGTTTCAGGAACTGGCAGTGGTTCATCCCTCGTCCAGCTCGATATCAAGAATCTCTTCGGTAGTGTTTGTGTTGGTAGTACGATTGAGTATTCAGTTCACTTCAAAAACATTGGTGGACGTACACTCTCTGATGCAATCCTCACAGTCGCACTTCCACAAGATACAGTCTTTATTGACTCAACTCGTGGCGAGTACTCAGTGTCTGATCACACTGTCGTAGTCAGACTCGATACACTTGATATCGGTGAAGAGGATACATTTGCAATCCGCGCTACTATCAAGAGTTCAGTAGTCGATCGTGACCAAATGGTTGCAGCGGCAACACTCGCGTTTACACACCCTGTGTCAAAAGCACAAGAGAGTGCGATCGCGTATGATCTCTCAACCTCAAATCGCTTCTGTGGAAATAGTCTTGGTGCATTTGCATTCTTTGACTTCTTCCCACACACACTTGCAGGTTGGTTGCTTCTCATCCTCATCATCCTTGCGATTTACTACATCGCACGACGTCTCTATATGACACGCCGAGTGATGACTTCAACTACTACCACTACAATGAGTAACAATGTCCCTCCGACATTACCTCGATAACTAGTTAGTAGATAAAGGTGATAAAGAGAAAACACGTCGCAGAAATGCGACGTGTTTTCGTTTGCTAATGTAAGTGCAAAAGAAAATCCCCTCTGGCCGAAGCCAAAGGGGAAGAGTGAAAAGAACTTAAACTTAATGAGTGATGAGAAATTTACCGGATTTTCCCCTACTGAATTTATACGAATAAAATCCAGGATGATATGTGAGGTCTGTACTGCCTGGGGAAATTTTAGTTTCTCGTACAATACCAAGCACTGAGCTCACGGTAAGTATTTGATTCTCCTTAGAATTTACAGTGACGGTATTTCCGTCACACCAAAGTGTTGGAGCTGAAGAACTATTTAGAGTAGCTACTCCCACTCCAGCCTCATCGAACTGAAACTGATACAAAGTATCAAATATTGTCCCGTCCGTGGCATTGCCATAGACGTAAAGATAATAGTTGATTTGATCGTATAGTCCTGCAAGTGGAATTTGATAACTCTCAGTTTGATAATGAATTTTCATGGTATCGGACTGATCAGTAATCGGTAACAGATTTTCGTTCTTTGATAGAATGTATCCTGTATTTACTACAGATCCAGCTGGCACATGTGCCGTGCAGTAAGCAACTCCGTGGTTCCAGGTAGTTGCTTTAAATGAATCAACTGTAACAAATGCTTTTGTATCTGTAGTTGTTATCATTTCACCAACACATGGATTTCCCATTGAATTTGAAGCACATATATCAAAGAGTACAACCGATTCCATGCCAACCCCTCCAGTTTCAAGCCAGAGAGTATCTAATTGGTTTGAACCTGAAATCATACTCACGACTGCTCCAATGACTCCATTTGAGCTTGACCATGTCATAGTCACTGTCGTAGGTAAAGAATTTCCCATTACAAGAACACGTGCGCGGAGTGAATCCGGCGGAGCCTCAAATTCATAAAGTGAAATCCAAGGCATTGCGGGTTCAGACAGTGTGGTGATAGTAAAGACAGTACTCACTGCTTCTCCAACAGGGTTGGTAGTGACGAAGTAGCACCAAAATGTAAATCCAGGAGGAATACCGTCCCAGAGATAACTCCCATTACCTTCTCCATTTAACTCAAACGGTTCATGGAGGTTGAAACCAGTTGCTGGTCCAACATAGGAGATATAAGGTTTTACAGTCGCTGTTACATTTCCTGAATTGAAATAGTAGGTCTGGATTGCTCCAGTGAGTGTGGGTTCTGTACTCGTGATATTAAATATTGGCACCACAGGCGTATCCAAAATGGATGCCTGTAGAAAAATAGGTGCCCATATTGTATCAATGCCCTGAACTGCACCGGCGCGAAAATACAAAGTGTAATTTGCCGGTAGGTAAGGGATGATATCTGTTGTTGCGAATACCCCACTTACTATCGAGCCTGAAGCGTAATTCACATTCAGAAAATTCGGGAGGAAGTCCCACTGATAAATCAGTTGGGCTTCACCTGAATCCACGGTTCCGTGGACGTACGCGGTTGCCGAAGCAACTCCTGCTTTCAATGAATCAAGGGTAACTGTGTTCGCCTGAGTTTTCAGCGCAAACAAGCAGATTGCTGCAGTAAGAATGATGTTTCTCATGTATTTATTTGTTTTTGTTTCTACACTGACTTTAACATCTAAATCTGTATAAGTCAATATAATACTTGACAAATCCTGTGTTTCTGATACAATAAGCACATTAAACCTATGAAAAACACACAGAAAAACCTTATATTTGCTAGCTTTTTTGTCTTCGGGACACTTATCCTTACAGGGACGGCTTTTGCTGGTATCCCACCAACAATTCAGACTACTGTCCAAACAAACGTCACTCAGACTGGGGCGACACTCAACGGCTATTTCAACACCAACGGAAGTGATACGACTGTGTGGTTTCAATATGGCAATACGCCACTGATGACTAGTACAACCTCACAAGTGTCAAAGGCAGGTGGTACATTTGGAAATTACAGTGCAACCATCCCCGTTGCTCCTGGCGCGACAATCTATTTCCGTGCATTTGGTGATAATGCCTCTGGTCCAGGATACGGTACGACATTTACTTTCAAGGTGCCCGAATATACAACTGCATCAATTCAGACTAACCCAGCAACGAACTACACCGGTGGTACAATTGTGACACTCAACGGCTATTTCAATGGTAACGGTGCAAATATTTCAACTCAATTCGAATACGGAACCACAAGTGCATTTGGAAACGAAACAAGTGTGACGTACCAAAGTGCGCTCTATGGAAATTTCTCAGAGACTATTTCAACATCAGCCAATACTACCTACTACTTCCGCGCGGTGGCGATAAATGTTGGCGGTAAAAAATCAGTCGGTCAGACACTTTCATTCACAACAAGCGGATCAACTACTACGTACGAATGTTCAGACAATATTGATAATGATAATGACGGCGACACTGATTTAAATGATGACGGTTGTGACAGTGATAGTGACAATTCAGAAGATTCAGATGGTAATGGTGGTGGAAATGATAATGAACCAAACGTTACGACAGATAGTGCATCTTCAGTTGATGATAATTCCGCACAACTCAACGGTAATGTTGATGCTAATGATGACGATGTAACAGATTGTTGGTTCGAGTGGGGAGAGGATGATGACGATCTCGACGAGACCAAAGACGCAAGTTGTGATGTCAACCAAGACGACTCAGAAGATTTTGACGCAACCATATCTGGCCTTGATTCTGATACCAAATATTACTTCCGAGCCTGTATTGATAGTAGTTTTGGTGAAGACTGTGGAAGTATTAAATCATTTACCACAGATGGAGAAGATGGTGATCTTAGTGACGACATCGCATTCATTCCGTATTGTGCAGACGGGCTTGATAATGACTTTGATGGCTTCATCGATATGAATGATATTGGTTGTAGTTCTAGCGGAGATACCGACGAATCAAATATTGCCCAAATTCCAATCTATACACCAGGACCTCAAATTATACAGACCGTCAGTGGTTCAGGCGTAAGTTTTGTGATGCTTTCAATTACTCCTGTCACAAGTTTTGCTATGCGTGGCGACCAACTTCGCTATACAGTCTCATACAAGAATATCTCTGGACGTACGCTTAGTGATGTAATGCTTCACATTCAGATTCCCCTCGACGAACGATTTATGTCAGCAACACATGGTGCATATTCGAGTGGCGATCATTCAGTCGTCGTTGACCTCGATACACTTTCAGTTGGAGAGCGAGGTGAGGTGAGTGTGCTTGTCGCAATCGCGAATACTGTTCGTATAGGCGACACACTCCCAATTGAAGCGACACTCTCATTCACACAAGGAAGTTCTAACTCACGTGAAGATGCCAGCGTCTTTGCTACAACAGAAATTTCAAATAGAAATAGTAGCAATCTTGCCGCGGGAGCACTTTTCTCAGGTTTCAGTTTCTTCCCTAATACGTTCTGGGGCTGGCTTATCCTCATCGCACTTATCTATGTGCTGGTACTGATTGGTACACGACTCTATGATGAGAGAAAGGTTAAGTAATTAGTAAATAGTAAATAGAGAGCACAAAATCCGCATCAAGCGGATTTTGTGCTAAAGTAGCGCACATGAAGAGGGTATTTACCGAAAACCAAATTCCTGAAATCGCCACAGAGGTATTACATATACTAACGACCAAGGAGCATAGACGGAAGACTGCGACAGTTGTCGCGCTCTACGGTGATCTTGGTGCTGGTAAAACAACACTAACGAAAGAAATCGCTCGACAGCTCGGCATAAAAGAAAATGTGAACTCTCCGACATTTGTGCTTATAAAAAGTTACGAATTACGAGTTACGAACCTGCCTGCCGGCAAGGCAGGTTATGAATTTAAAAAATTAATCCATATTGATGCATATCGATTTGATTCCGAAAAAGAATTAGAACATCTCGGCTGGGAGAAAATGATTGCTGACCAAACAAATCTTATTTTCATTGAATGGCCAGAGCGAGTAAAAAAACTTATCCCGAAGGATGCAATTAAAATCTACCTTGAGCATAAAGGAGAAAAACGTTCCATAGAAATCAGAGGCTAAATTCATACATTGCCTTTTATTTATTTTAATAATAGACTCAGCGAAGAAATCATAGATTTATGGAGATTTACAAAGAGCCGTATTTACAGGACTATCTCAGATGGTCACTTGCGATTCTTAGTAAACAGCAAGTGGAAAAATCATATAAAGATCATCCAGAATGGAAAATCTTTCTTAAATTACTTAAAGATGCACATTGCTACGCTGTGGCGATCGGCCTAGGAGTGTGTCTTGGTAAGGTGAGTAAGTCTTACTTTGATATTCCGATGGAGAAGGAAAACTTTCAGACCCACAAGAAAGAATTGTTAAAAAAATATATTATCGAAGAAATTATTATAGTCCGATAAGTCCGGACTTTTTATTTTTCCAGACTATTGACTCATAATTAAATGTTCAGTAATCTCAGTCTAGAAAATCATACTTTATGAATCAAGATGTTTTTAGTCAAGATGCTTCCTTAAGAGAAGCGGCGGTAAATCTTTTTGCTTTATCGTTTATTTCCCTCGCCTTGTCCCTTGTCGGAATTAACAATGGGATAGTTTTGTTTGGTAAGAATCTTTTTTACATGCACAGCTTTTTTTGGATGATGATGATATCGCTTACAGTAGGTATTGCGTTTTTTTACTCAGTATTAATTGGCAATATCAACCGTTTGCCGAAATTCATGTCAATATTTCTTCGATACAAAGAAAGCTTTGTGCAAAGCGTGCTCATAGTAACAATTTTTAGATTTATATTTATTAGTGTTGGAATTTTCTCTGACACTGACAATGCTCGGTTTGCTGCAAATATATGGTTTCTGGGACTCGATATATGGGTGATCCATTCAACAGGACTCATTCAGTCTTTTATTGTTTTAGTAAAGACACTCAAGGCCGGAAAAACTATAGTAAGCGCATCAAATGCCTGACCTCTAGGGGTCAGTTTTTATTTTTGACG
>CAZRDO010000011.1:0-23622 GCA_964599225.1 uncultured Candidatus Saccharibacteria bacterium | reverse complement strand
GAACAGCGGAGTCATATTTTTCTAGCAAGAAAAATAGACGAGCTGGTGCCCAGACAAAACTTTTTGACGAAAAAGTTTTAGTCGAGGGAGATAAGCGTACTCGCGATCCTACTGGATTATAATTTTTTGTGTTATTTTTTATGCCTTTATTTACATACGGTGCATTCTCAAGTCCAAAGGAACTAAAAAGATTTGTTCCATATTTTCTCAATTTCGGCACGCATCAAATTCATGGCTATAAATCAGGTTATTTCATGGTTGCAAAAGATGGCATTCATACTACGTACGGTCTTGTTAAAGATAAGGATTCAAAATGTCGCGGAAGAATTTACTTTATTCCTAAAAAATATATTTTAATATTGGACAAGGTTGAGGGGACTGAAAGATACAAAAGAGTAAAAATAAAGATCTGGCCATTTCTAGTATGGACATATAAACCAATTAATCCAGATCTCCTACTCAAACCAAATCCGACTGAAAAGTATCAGATGATTATAAAATCTCTCAATGCATAAAAATATTTCCCTCATCCTCGACAATATCCGCAGTGTTCACAATGTCGGATCAATCTTCCGCACTGCTGATGCGGCGGGTGTTTCGCATGTGTACTTAATCGGTATTACACCCACACCACTTGATCGCTTCGGTCGAGTTCGTAAAGACATTGCTAAAGTCGCGCTTGGTGCTGAGACTACTGTGCTGTGGTCACATTCTGAAACCATTGAGCCAGTGATAGAGAAATTAAAAAGTGAAGGCGTACATATTATTGCCCTCGAACAATCAGAGAATGCAGTTCATTACAAATCATACGCAACTAAAGGTCCTATTGCGCTTATTGTTGGAAATGAAGTGGGCGGGATTGATGAGCGTGCGCTTAGTCTTGTCGATTCAATTATTGAAATTCCAATGAGGGGGAAGCTTGCCCGTAATCGTCTTCCTGACGAAGGCGGGAAGGAATCGCTCAATGTCGCCGTTGCAACAGGTATTGCACTCTTTTCATTACTTGATTAGTTGATGGTTGGTCCGTAGGGAGTGAGGGGGTTCTCTTCGATAGGTGAGCGGATGAAGGGTTTGTTCTCTGACTCATAACGCGCGGGACCACCGAGAAGTACCCAAACTACCCAGATAATAAGGAGGAAAATAAGTATTTCGAAAAAAAGTGTGACCGCCATTTTCATAGTTCGAGTATAGCAACTTGGGGTAGAAGTTAAAAGGCACTACGTAAAGAGCTTTTGGTGGACAGGACAGAAATGTGCGCTCCGTCCGCCGACCACTATTCGCTTGATGGCACCATGACAGCGAGGCTTCTTGCAGGATTTGCCGGTGAGACGATAGGCGTTGTGTGCACCCTGAAATGTACCTTTCTTCCCATAGACATCTCGGTAATCACTTGTCGAGTCTCCGCCAAAATCAATGCCTTTCTTGAGCGTTGATTTCATGGCGGTAAATAATTTCTTTACCGTGTCGGACGGGATTTTCTTAACAATTGAGAGTGGATGAATGCATGATTCCCACAGCATTTCATCTGAGTAAATATTACCAATACCGGCGATGATGGATTGATCCATGAGAACTTCTTTGATTTTGCTGCCAGATCGCTTATCGAGCCGGGCTTTAAAGAGAGGGAATGTGAAAGTCTTCTCAAGTGGCTCTGGTCCGAGATGGCCGATGTGGATGCTTGTGGGAAGGTCTTTGGTAGGGACAATGGTGACTTTGGCAAACTTTCGGACATCAGAGAGCACTAAGTGTTTGCCGTCTGAGAGGGTGAAAACGACATGAAGGAATTTATTGTATGGATCACGGAGTGCTTCATTGTTCTCATTCTTTGATGGTTCCCAAATCACTTTTGATGTATTTTCATATTTACCGACCATGAGGTGCCCAGTCATTTTCATATGAATGAGAATAGTATGTTTGTTCGAGAGATTGATGAGAATATTTTTTGCCCTGCGCTCAGCGGAAATAATTTTGGCACCGACCACAAGCTTTTTGAATCGGGCAAAAAACTTCTTGTCCTTCAGTGATTCACGAAGGTGGGGAGTCATATGTGCTCCGACCGCAAGATCAGTCCAGACATCGCGAATAGAAAGTCCCACGACGGTCTTCCGCAAACCGTCCACAGTTGTCTGTACTTCAGGAAGTTCTGGCATTCTACTAGCTTAAAGCTACAAGCTTGAAGGTGCAAGGTAATTGACTACGGGAGAACTGAGGAGTATTCTCGCTTTAGAAAATCTGCTCGAATGAAAACAATACTATTGTTTGTGAGTATTCTTCTAGCTGAGAATACTCAAGCTCAATCAGTCAGTGAATACTGGGCGCAAAAGGTTGAAGCTGAGGCAGTGGTCCTCAAAGACATAATTGAAAATGGGAGCCAGTATTCTTTTGGCTACTATTTGTATACTATTTCTGACCAAAATAATAGATTGGCCGAGGTGTTCAAAATATACCGGCAGTCTGTCGGACTATTGGTGGGTGATTCTGTGCAGGACATGGATTCGAGTAGGGTCGAGGAGGGCTTATGGGGAATGGTAGCGGATATGAAAATATATTTTATTGAAATGAGTATCTCTCTTGCCTCTGAGGAAGAACCCCTTGAGACCAAAAATGAGCTCTTAGAATTTCTATCCAGTTTCCAATATAACTGGAGTGAAATGCGAAAAGCATATAATAAGAATGCAAAACAGTAATTAAAAAGACTGTTTTTTATTTTCTTCCCAAAATCTTCAGTGCTTCCTTTATTTTCGCATTGGTATCAAGCGACTGATCAATATCGCGGAGAGCATCACGAGCTTCTTCGAGCGAATAACCCAGCGCGCGGAGTGCTTCGATGGTATCACTCTCGGCCCGGAGACTGCTGTTGCCACCATGTGTGTCGGCATGGGCACGGAGTTTGTCGCGTAGTTCAATCACAATTTTCTCAGCAGTCTTCCTACCAATACCAGAAACTTTAGTCAGATAGCTGGTGTCGCCCGTACCGATTGCTTGCTTGAGAGTATCCACGGTCGTCACTGAGAGAATTGTTTGAGCTGATTTCGGACCAATACCAGAGACAGAGAGCAACATCTCAAAGAAATCTAATTCTTCGGCATCAATGAATCCATACATATCAAGTGCGTCTTCGCGCACAGACAAATACGTGAAGACAAAAATCTCCTCTCCTTCGTGAATACGTGAGAGTGTTGATTCTGAGAGATATACCTTGTAGCCAACACCACCCACATCAATAAGTGCGAACCGTAGATTAATTGATTGGACGTTGCCTTTGAGAGAACCGATCATATGAGTTAGCGTATAGGGAATAGGGGATAGTTGCAAGTGAATTGACAAGATATAGGTAAGTGGTAGTATTCGACCCAGAACTAAAACCAAAATCAACTTTGTATGCCAAGACAGCACATGAATGCGACAGCACGAAGAAGCCTAACCTCTTCGCAAAAAAGTAGCCGGAACGATACTGGCTCACAACAGAAAAGTGGAAGTATAATCAGGTTCAGTAAAGACCCTAATATCGAAGGGCTCTCGGCTCACGCAAGAAGAGCTCTTGCGGGCAAGAAAGTATTTATTCCTGAAGGCGTATTAAGCCAACAGAAAGGAGTGCTTATTTTAGCACTTACATTTTTACAAAAGCACCTTCCTGTCAAACGACTTCAGTCTGACCATATTACTATTCCAAAAAGCGCCTTTACCATTCTTCATCACTGCAAACAGTGAAAGTTTGTTCATAAAAATTGATGCCGTATATCACGGCATTTTTATTTGCCAAATAGAAATTTTATGCTAATATAACCCCATTCATTTTTTGAAGATTACTATATCCTATAACCTATTCGCTATAACCTAACTATCCATGCCAATCACCAGTTCAGCCAAAAAAGCCCTTCGTGTCGGAGCTCGCAAGAAGCTCGTCAACGACCGTATCAAAAAGACCGTCAAAGAATCAATCAAAAAGACTGAAAAGCTCATCAAGGCTAAAAACCAAGCTGAAAGTGTCAAATCACTCAGCGAAGCGTATGCGGCAATTGATAAGGCTGCAAAGCGAGGAGTCATCAAATTCGGCACCGCCTCACGCAGAAAGTCCCGTCTCGCCCGAGCGCTCGCCAAAGGCTAGTCCCTCAGAAAGATTTTAAGACTCTGTCCGTCAATGCTACTATATGATTATGATAGTGGCATTTATTGTAATGAAGTATCTGAAGGCAGTATGACCCGCTTTGGGAAATCCCTTGTTTATCTCGCGCTCCTCATCGTCGCACTCGTGGGGCTTTTTTTGTTTTTTAAACCGATTTCCAAGGATCAGGGTTTTGTCGCTGTTGTCGATGAGCATCTCACACCAGGCATCCCAACTGGGGTAGAAACTCCGATTACAGAGAAATGTGGGGCACAGTTAGTGAGTCCAAAGCCAAACGAAGTTGTTCATGAAAGTATCCAAGTAGAGCTTGTCGTTGCGCATCCCGCAGACGCTTCATGTAACTGGGTGGTGTTTGAGGGTGTCGGAGGTAAAGCCGAACTTGTTGATGAAGATGGTAGGGTTATTGATAGCACGATACTCGAGACGAGAGAGGAGTGGATGACGACGGAGCCAGTACTCTTCACCGGATCGCTCTCAGTCAAAGAAATGGATTCGCCAAACAAACATATCGTGATTACTGAAGATGATCCGTCAGGCATGGGTGTTGTTGATACCATCACCATTCCAGTCACGTTTCTCCACGGAACATAATTTGCTACAATCCCCCTATGCAACAAATATCTTGGAATGATTTTCTTATCATATTCTTCTCTGGCGCAGCATTAGGTGTTTTCTTACTGAGTCACCTCTTTACCCATACTTCCCATGGCGAGGTACATGGAGAACATCATATGACTACACCTATTACGACAGAGTTATAATATGGCACTACAATCATACTTTGGCACTGAGTGCCCACACTGTGAGCGAATGGAGAAGCTTATCCAAAAGCTTGAACAAGAAACTGGCCTCACTGTCGAGCGAGTGGAAGTCTGGCACGATGAAGATAATATGAAAAAGCTTGAAGCGATTGATAATGGAGATCTCTGCGGAGGGGTGCCATTTTTCTGGAACACAGAAACCAAAGCACATCTCTGTGGCGAAGTTGAGTATGAGGAATTGAAAGAGTGGGCGGGAGGGGCAATTAAGAATTAAGAACCTGCCGGCAGCCAGGTTACGAATTACGAGTTTTTTATTTTGATCAAATTGACTTGTAGTGTAGGAACGCGTAGAGTGAAATCAGAAAATTTTCTCTATGTCGTTAGAAAAAGCACTTGAAATGATCAACACTAAAGATAGAAGAACTAGTGTTGGAGCACACCCACTTCCACCGACAACAGAGTTAGCCATAAAAAATGCCGAGCGGATTGCCAGAATTGTCTATGAACTTGACCCGGATCTTGATTCGAATGATCCCATGGTCTCATCTTTGAAAGTTATACATGAAGAGAGTGGCATACTTCTGTCATTTAATAATGAATATGGCATTTTCGAATTTACCTGTTATGCCAGTGGTCTGCTCAAGTTCTATCAATATATGTATATGAAGAATGCAGAACTATACTTATTTGAAGAAGACCAAATTAAACTTAGAGACTCGGAAATAAAACTGCGCCTCAAACGTAAGCGCTATCCATATGAGAAGAAAGATACCGTACCATAGTGCGGTTTTTATTTTTGATCAGTAATGAGAACTTCTATGAGCGGAATGGGTTGTACGAAATATTCTCGTCGTAGGTATCTATCTGTTCGCGAGATTTTAGAAAACGCACGACTTTGTATGTAATAGGTGTGACGATAACTTCAATCGCAACTTTTACGATATAGCTTGATATTATGAGAGCGATGAGGCCGTGATTGGGAAGTGTGCCGGCAAAGGCAACTGTGACAAAAATAACCGAATCGAGCGCCTCGCCGATGATTGTCGAACCAATTGTGCGCACCCAGAGATATTTACCTCGCATCCAAACTTTCATTTTAGAGAGGACAAGAGAATTAGAAAATGAACCCATGGCATAGCCGAGAAGTGAAGCAATGACAATTCTCGGTGCTTGGCCGAGGATGGTCGCGAACGCATCATTGTGATCCCAAAATGGTGCTGCAGGGAGTAGTCTCACGAGGGTGTACATAAGCGCCATGAAAAAAAGGAGTACAAAACCAGTCCAAATAATAGGCCGTGCTCCCCGGTAACCATAGACTTCAGTTAGGATGTCACCAAGGACATAGGTGAAAGGGAAGATGAGGATTGACCCGGCAAGGGTGAATGGTCCAAGTGCGATAACTTTTACTGCAACGGTATTTGAAATGAGGAGAAGTGCGACAAAAGCGACTGCGATGAAGAAATAGTACTTTGTTTTAAATTGCATAAGGAATAGTATACACGCTTGCTCCAGAGAGATAAATCGGATAAAGTGATCCATACGGCCCCGTAGTTCAACGGATAGAATGCAAGATTGCGGATCTTGTGATCCAAGTTCGATTCTTGGCGGGGTCACCACATACAGAAACAATCCCAATGGCTTGGGATTTTTCTGATGTGGTGAACCACAGGCGGTATACAAGTATTTTATGCTAACAAAATACTTGTCGCCGAGGCGGGGTCGCGAACACTAAGTATTTTTGGAGCTCTGCGAACAAAAATACTTAGTGATTCGTGATCACATAATTTTTCATGGAAACATTCAGTCTTTTTCTCTTGTGTGACAGGCGGAAGCATGTTTTCTCAGCAGAGAAAACAGCTGAGCCAGGCCTGCCTGCCGGTAGGCAGGGTCGTGGAATTTTGTGTGCGACTGGCAAACAAAATATCCCTGACCACACAATTTTGTATGCGCAGCATTCACTTATTCTATAGGCGTAAAAATAAAAAAGCCGCATTTATCCTGCGGCTGGTTGGGGTCTTATTAGCTCAAGAACTTTTAGATATAGTAGTGGCCTAATCATAGCTTGGTATACAATATCAATTTCTCCTTTTCTATGGGCGAAGTTGATTCGGTACTGATTTCTGTGATGGTTATTGTGAAGAAATTCACCAAGGAGAACGATGTCGTATATAAAGCGACCAAGTAAGTTAGTTGCAGTTACTTTACCAAGATCATATGGTCGATCACCGTATTTATGCGAAAGCCAGTTCACTAATCCACCATGAAGTGGATTCATAACCAAGCTGCCTATACAGAGCGGAATCCAAACCCAGAGTGGTGCGCCGGTTGAGTAGTACACATATGCGTATACTAATCCCCATAGAATTCGAGTGATCCAATGACCGGCAAAGTTATCAAATTTTTCCCATCGAGGAATGTAATCCTTAAAGATCACTTCTCTATCCTCAACGAAATCATAAGTATCTTTTCTGATTTTTCCATAAATGATGGCGGTTCTCTGCATCATCAATAGAAACCCTAACATCTGACCCCAGAATCCTTTCATATGAGCGTAATGACTTGGAGAATGAGGATCTTTTGGAGTGTCAGCGTGGAGATGGTGAAGTCTATGGAGTACGGCATAGGTATAGGCAGTTAGATACGATGCACCAGAAACAATCCATGAGATAAATGCAAAAACTTTCTCCCAATTAATCTTAATTTCAAAGAAAAAGAGTTTTATTCTTGTAACCCTTGCCTTTAGGCTGCCATGACTGGCAATCCGATGGTCCCAGAAAGATTGCATTAATATCACTAGATACCAATGCACGATAAAAATCAAAAGTGCGTACATTGCGAATGTTTTTCTGCTTCTATTTTACCACGTTTTACTCTTGTGACTACAGTCCTATCAAATCAAAAATTCTATGTGAATTTGACTCACGAATCTCTTCTTCGGGGATGAAATCTTTTAGCGTTGCACGAAGTTTGTCACGATCAAATTCGTAGGGGAGGGGAATTGCCATTTCAGGCATAAATAAACGCTCAGAATAAATCAAAAGTGTCTGCTCATGGTGTGGACGCTCAGGATTGATCCAGAAATGTCGAATACGTGAGAATGGGAAGAGCTCGCGATCAATCCTGATGCCCTGACGAGTGATTTCATAGGAGACATCACGAGGACGGTGGAGTGAAAAGTAAACAATTGCAATCCCGGCAATAATAATAAAAATACCAAAAAGATAATCTTTTAGAAGGAAAGTAATAATAGTGACTGAGACGATGATGAGACCAAATGCCCAAAACCAATCGACACTTTTTGGTCGAAAATCATATTCGGGAGCTGACCACGCAAGTGGTAGAGCAATTTTTTCATCCATAATTAATAGAGTAAGTATATCAAGTGTGAGAACTTATACAACAAAACACCATCGCGAATCGATGGTGTTTTGTGTAGGAGAGAGTGAAATTATTGTGCCAACGTCTTCTCAAGTGTTATACGAGAATCCTGGAGTATCTTTTGATAGGTACTTGTCGCATCTTCGATAGCCTTCTTGCGTGCTGACTGGAGTTCTTCAAGGGAAGCTTTGAAACTTGTGTGGACGAGTGTCTTTTTGAAAAGTGTACGTGCCTCTCTGAGGTCTTCTTGTAGAAGCGTACGCACTGTTTTTGGCTGAATATTTCCATCATTACAGAGACGCTCTACTTCAGCAAATGTTGACGTGAGTGCGTCCTCATATTTTTCAAAGGCTGATTTTGCCGTAGCGAATTTTGAGTCAACGAGTTCAGAAAGATTCTGTTCATACGTAGTGACAACATCATCAACTCCTGCACGTCGCGCTTTAAGTGCGCTATCAATCGTCGCTTTAAATTGGTTTACCGCATCAATCTTCTCAGGGGTCGTAGCTAGTGTTTCAATATGCTGATACATAAGCGCGCGACTTTCATCTGCACGTGCTCGTGTAGATGAGGTGCGAGTCACACGGTCTGCGTGAGTGCTCATGAGATGGTCAGTACGTGTAATTTGCCGATTGGTGTAGGCAGACTTCCGTTCGCGAAGTTCTGTCATCATGCGTGTTTTATACTCAGGTAATGATGCACAGACAGCCTTTGGGGAGCTTGTCGTCTCTGCATGGATTTGGAAAGGGATCGATATAATGCATCCTAGCGCGAGTATAAAAATAGCAGTAGAAATTTTTTTCATAGTAAATTAAATTTCACTCTCAAATGACAATTCACTTGAGTCTGGACCATTTTCGAGTGAGTTGAAATCATCCATGCTTGAGGCATCGATTTCATTGATAAGACTGTCTATTGCTGAGCTTTCCTCATCAGATAGGAAAGCAAATGTTTCTTTTGATAATAGTGTGGAAGATTCATAGGAGTTTTTTGAAATAGAAACGCTGTTGAGTCGATGTGAAGAGACTCCCGTGAGTACTAAAATGACTGCCAAGGCGCCAACACTAAGAGAAAGATATGGCGAACGGAAGAGTAGTGAGACAAATTTCGGATACTCCGGCGCTAGCTTTGGACCAGGGGAATCAAGTAAAGTTGTGAAAAAAGTATTGAAGCGTTCTCGACTAGGGGATTCAACAACAAAAGCCTCTGGTAGGAGTTTGATGAGCTCGTTTTCTGTTGGAGTAAAATGTTTCATATAAAAATTAGGTATGGGATTCAATAAAAGTGCGCATGACTTTAAGTGCTCGTGAGAGTGTTTGGCGGACCGCTTCACTGCTCTTGCCCACTATCTTAGCAATTTCATCAGAAGAAAGCTCCTGTAGATAGCGTAGTGTGACGATTTCTCGTTGCTCATCGCGGAGTGACACGAGTGCGGTCTGCACAAGCTCCTTTGTTTCTTCTTCGCGAACCATGTCACCGGTGTCATGTTCGGTGTCGGATGCACGCATGACAATCTCGTCGTTGGCGACTGGCGCATGACGGTGTTTACGCCACTCATCAATGATCGATGTCCTCGCAATTTGGTAGAGAAGTGCTCTTGGGGATTCGTTCACGTAGCTTGCTTTGACACATGATTCATAAAATTTCATGAATACGGTCTGAGTGAGATCCTCGGCGTCTTCGACAGCGATATTGGTGCGCATACGGATGAAGCGATAGAGCGGAGTGTACCAGGCGTTGTAGACTTCTTCAAATGCACGTTGATCACCCTTACGAGCTTGCTCAATAAGGCGAGAGAACACTTTAGGATCTATTTTCTCCTCGGCTTTACTACTTTTCTTCCCCGGCATAATTAACGATGAGTATAGCGCATATGTGACAGATTTGAGAACTTTTCTCGTTTCAAAAATTAAGGTTTTTTGTTATACTCAAATCATAATGACATCACTTATGGACATGATTCCTCATAATTTCTGGCTCATCGTTATCATTCTCCTTTGGGTATTACCTTGGAAAGGCTATGCACTGTGGCTTGCTGCCGGTCGCAAGCAGACGATCTGGTTTATTGTGCTTCTGGTGATCAATACCTTTTCAATCCTCGAACTCATTTATATTTTCGGTATTGTCAAAAAGAAACCAAAAGAAATTTGGGACTCACTTCATTTGAAGTTGTAAATACACTTAATTTTTTTTCTGAAATAAGCAGACCAAAGACAAAGGTTTTTCAGTATGATTTTCAAGTGTAACAAATTGTGCACTCACAAGATCAAATACGCCCGAGAAGATTTCAATAAGCGCATCCTTAGAAAATTGGTAACGATTCGTACTTTTTTCAAACTCGCTTGAAACATTGATGAGGAAAAATGCCTTTGGTGTTAGAAGTGCATCCAATTTTTCAATGTAGAGAGGACGTTCTTCTGGGTCAAGAAAATGAAACATTCTTCGATCGATTGCGAATTCGTAGATAGTTTCTCCAGGCAATAATTCTAAGAAGTCTCCAACTGAAAGCTCTAGATTCAAAGAGAGTAAAGTTGCTCGACTCGTAGCTTCTTCGATAGCCTTCTCGCTGAGGTCAATTCCTGTAACTTTAAAACCATTTTGAGCGAGGTATATTGACTCATTACCAGTTTCGCAGCCAATATCGAGCGCTCGACAAGGCTTAATTGTTCCATTCGTAATTAGAGAAACCAAAAAAGGATCGGGTATACCAGTAGTCCATGGAGTATCGTTATTTTCATATTTTTTTTCCCAATATTCTTTAGACTTAAGCATTTTTGAAATTTTAAATAATAATATTATTCTAATGTATAAATAAGAAAAGCATTAAATAATAAGCATTGACTTTTTCAATATTTCACTATATAGTCGTGGCAGAAAAACTACAATTGAATATGGAAAACTTAATTGCTCAATCTCAAAAAAAGAGGCGGGGCAAGATATTGCCACCACCTTTCGTGCCATACGACTGGCAAGCTCCCATCATCAAAAAGATGTTGGACCAGATTCTTAAAGGTAAAAGCGGTTTGGTTATTCAACCGACTGCTACGGGCAAAAGTACTGAAGCTGCTTTTCTTGCCCGGATCTGCACCCTTCTTCATGGTAAGCGAGGACTATATCTCTACAGTGAAAATGAAGGACTGGATCAAGCCGGGAAGAATTTCCGGAAAGTTTTTGGTGAAAATGATGCAACCTTTGCAAATCTTTTTGGAGGAAAGAAAGATTCTTTGGGTGAAGCAGATATAGTTTTTGCTTCCTTCCAATCCTTGAACAATCATAAGAAAAAATTGTACAAGACTTTCCCAAAGAATTTTTTTGATTTCAAGATTATTAATGAGGCGCATCACAGTGAGGCAACAACGTACAAAGAGGTTATCGAATATTTCGAGTGTCCACATATTGGAATGACTGGTACGCCTGATCGTATGGATGGAAAAGATATTCGGAATCTTTATGAAGAAGTGCTCTTTGAGATGTTACTTGAAGAAGCAATTGCTCTTGGTCGTGTTGCTAAAATAGAGTACCACATAATGTCACATGGACTTTCGACCCAGCGCCTGAAAAAGATTTGTAAGGAAGTATTGGAAGAAGGTAAGCGGATTTCCATCAAGCAGCTCAATGAGAGTATCTTTGTTGAAATGCTTGAGGAAGAGACGAGAAAGGAAATTTATCGCTATGCACTTCCAATTGATCGGAAACCATTACAAGCCTTGGTGTATTGCGAAAATACAATTCACGCAGATCGGGTCTATGAATCCTTCAAAAAGGATGGAGTGAAAGTGGAAAGGATTCATTCGAAGCTTTCGAAAAGTCACAACAAAGATGTGATGCAGGCTTTCCGTGGGGGTAAGATCCAATTCCTTGTGTCAGTGAATAAACTCAATGAGGATATTGATGTGCCAAATGTAGAGCTGATTGCACTTTTGCGAGCGACTGATTCGTACAATATTTGGGCGCAGCAAATCGGGAGAGGTCTACGAAAAGTGAAAGGAAAGAATAAACTTATTGTACTGGACTTTGTTGCGAATGCTGAGCGTTTAATTCTGATGCAAGAGATAATGAGACGCATAGAAAAATTTGCTGCAGAATACATCATGCAAAATGATTTACAAAAAAATCTTTTGCACGTCTCAGGAGAAGGTTTTGATTTCTTTTTTACTGATAAGGTGGTAAATATGCTTAAAGTTATTGAAGCCATACGTTTAGGTTGGTATCAAACTTGGCAAGAAGCAAAAAATGCTTTATTAAAGTATGGGTTTACAGGCAGAAGAGATTATCAGAAACGCTATTACCAATGTGATCCACGATTGCCCTCAAACCCAAATGTTGTTTATCCAGATTTCCCAGGCTATCCAGAATTCCTGGGTTTAGAGGCACATTCAGGTTGGAAGAATGTCACAGGAATTTGCAAGATTCTTTCTGGTTATGATGTAAAAAGGACAAATATATACTCCTTCCTAAAAAAATACAAAGCAAAAAAGCAACATTATAAAGATTTAATTTTTTTGCAACGTAAATCTCCTCATTTTAGCCCGGCTCTAACTAGGCTCACAATATACCATTTTAAAAAGAAATATTTTTTCATTTCTAATGGATGGAAATCAATAGGGGATTTGGAGAAAGAAGGTGTTGGAGGAAGAGCAGCAATCAAGTCTTTTGTAGATATTCATGAAAAGAATCATTTGTGTGTAAATCTATGGAATGCAGGATACTTCACCAAATATTATGAACCGAAGTTCATTGAGATTATTAGAGTTGAGTTCGCCAATCGTCTAATTAATGATGATTGGGTTCCAATAAGTATGTTTACTCTAGAAAAGTTAACCTCGCTACCATCAGTAAGAAAATTTGTTGATTATTTTTCAAAGAATCATTTTGGAATAACTAAAAAGGTAAGTTTTGGGCTAACTTTGGTACATGAGTATGTTAACCCGGCAATGGCTAGGTTGATGAGATATTATTTTTCGAAAAAGAAAAAGTCCAATTTAGAAGGATGGGCACATATTCATGAATTAGTGAGACAGGGTGTTGCCAGCAGAAAAGCGATAGCATATTTTGTAAGAAGTTATCGCTCAGTAAAGCCAGATTGGTTTCAGAATTTTTGGCGCAATGGCAGATCTATAGAACATTTTAGTCCAAAATTAATTAAAAAGATAAAAGCACATTTCGCTAAAAAGAAAACAAAATAGGGGATCGAGCGAACCCTACAAGACCGATTGCACAACATGCGATCGGTTTTTTATTTCTCCCAAAAACCTGTTTTGGCCCATAAAGGAGATATAATTTGTTAATTTATTTTACAAATGTGTTGACAACAATCTTTACATGGTATATAATGTCGTCAAATGAAAAAGAAGCAAAAATTGCTAGAAAGGCTTAGAAAATCAATCAATTTGCCGCAAAGCGAAATAGCGAGTCGTCTCGGCATTTCACGTCCTACATACGCCCTTGTAGAGGCAGAAGAGAAGGAGTTAACGCTCAGCCAAGCAAAATTACTTTCTGATCTTTATAGCGTACCAGTCGATGCTATTCGCACTGGTCATTTGGAGGATATGCCAATCTCACAAAACGATATCGTTATGACCCAGCTTCCTACTAAGCAGGGAGTTTTCTCATTTGGCGTATGGAATCAGAAAAAAGGAGAAGAAATAATTTTCCTTCAAACTCCCAATCTTGATGTGACGAAGCCAGTTTTGGTACGCGTGCATAGCGAATGCATGACTGGAGATGTGTTTCATAGCTATCGTTGTGATTGTGGTGAGCAGAAAGATCGATCGCTCTCCATGATTTCAGAAAGTGGCAATGGTGTCTTTATCTATCTTCGCCAGGAAGGTCGTGGAATTGGTTTGTATGAAAAAATCAAAGCGTATATTCTGCAAGACAAAGGCTACGACACTCACGAGGCAAATATCCTTCTTGGACACAAACCTGACTACCGTGAATACTCATGGGTGAAGAAAGTATTGGATAATTTAAGTGTAAAAGAAATTAGACTTATCACAAACAATCCATCAAAAGTTGCTGAAATCTCTCGTCTTGGCCTCAAAGTAATTGAACGTGTGCCATTGGTGATTGAGAGCAATCATTACAACCGTCGCTATTTTGAAACAAAACGCCAAAAATTTAAGCATTTCTTCGGAAAAGACGAGAGCAACTATTTTTATCAATTCTCCTATGTTGAATCACCGGAACAAGTAGCTGAGATTGGTGTATTTATGGCAAATGAAAAGAAAGATCCATTCCTTAAAATTTGTATGGGTGTCTACGCTGATACACACATCTTGAATGACTTGCAAGAATTAAAAAAGATTGAGGCAATTTTCAAGTCGGCTGACCACTACGAGGGATTTGTGCCGATTTTACACTTCACTTTCAAATTTTCTGTTGATCAGGTAAAGGATATTGCAAACATTCGTGAAAAAATGCCGTATGTGAAATATATCCAACTCAACGACTTAGTATCTGACCATTTAAAAGTTCTTAAGTATGCCAATAAGTTCTTTCTTGTCGACATACCTCTATCCGACAAAGATTTTCACCTCGTAGATAATAATGAATTCGTTGAAGAGGTTCACAAACACAAGGCATTTGTGTTACTCGATAATAGTCATGGGACCGGTGTACAAGACTCAAAGACAAACGTCATCAAGAAAATAAACAAACTCCTGTCAAAGGGTATCAATGATATCGCTATTTACGGCGGTTTTGGACCAAATTCTCTCGATTTGTATTTTGATATGAAAGAGCAATACAAAATTAACTTCTCAATTGACTCTGAAACAAAGCTCAAAACTGGACAGTCACTTGATCTGAAAAAAGTTAAGGATTACCTACATCAACTTATGAATCACAAATACCACTATGATCAACGATAAAAATATCACTATATCAGCAAACGACGTTAAGAATTTTAAGGTCACATATTGCGACGAGAACGCGATTATTAAAGACTTGCTTAAAAAAGAGTTTCTGTCCTATTTTGAAGAATTAATTGTCGACGTTGGAGGCGGCACGGCCGACATTCTTTCTGAAGTTATCCCCGATAAGAAAGTCGTGCATCTGGACGTACTTGATTTTTCTGATGTGAAGATTCCTACTGCCCACATCAGAATAAAAGGTGACTTTCTAAATATAGAATTAATGAAAAGTCTGATGCCTATTACTACCTTATTCATGTCTCATGTTCAGCAATTTATTGATGGAGATTTGAATAAACTTCGGCTAGCCCTTGCAGAGGTTAAGGCCAAAAGGATTGTCCTTATAGAAGATGTAAATGATGATTTTCTTGGCGAGATAATGAAGTTTAGTCTTTCTAACTTTCCTGATGCAAATCCAGAGGTTAAAATTGATAGTTTTCCATATGGGTATAAAAAAGTGAAGTCATTTCCTTTTACGGCCAAACTCACAAGCCCTACATTTCTTGAACTGACGAAACAGTGCCTATATTTAATGGATCTAACTCATTCAGAAGAGAATCTTTCTCGAATGTCTGAATTTTTGCAAACACATCTATCAGAACCAAAATTCACAATCAATCAAGAGATTAATGTGTACGAGAAATAATTACCTGTTCCAGATGACTAAATGCGGAAGCGGTGAGACCGTGAGTACACTTTTCGAAACTTACAGTTTCAGTACACACTTTTGTGTTTTGAAAAATTGTGGAGACGGTGAATGATTCGGTCACGAGTTACTAAGTCTGCTCATTCTGAGACAGAATTGCGCGGACTAAGTATTCTCGACCCCGGCTCGTGATTTTTCTAAACAAAAAATATCACTGCGCCTTTCGAATCTCAACGCGAGTGAAGTAGTTCACTCGCTCCGCTTCAGCACAAAATTGCAAACAATTTTGTTTGCGGAAGCGGTGAGATTCGAACTCACGATGCCCTTTCGGACATGACAGTTTTCAAGACTGTTGCCTTCAACCACTCAGCCACGCTTCCCTCTAAGTTGAACCTCTCCACCTTACCTCGAAATCAGTTTTTTTTCAATGAAGCAAGGAAGATATTCATGCGCAGGATTATTTTACCCGTGTGACTGACTTTGCAAGAAAGAGATGGTCAATATGGTATACTTCTCTCAATACTAGTAACTAATGTATTCATAAATTTATGGACCATCAAAACGATTCTTTAAAACTCTTTGTGTTTTTCGCCTTTTTTCTCATTGTGGGCGGATTTGTAGGCTACAACATGCACGAGGGAGGTTTTGTCGCGAGAATATTTAATCTCAGAGACAAAGTAAATGCTCCTTCGAATAATAATATCCAAACCGGTATCACTGCAGTAGTACCAGGAAGTCAGGTAGCAGGGGATTGTACGGCAGCAAATGCGGGAACTGTCGGCACACTCCGCTATTGTAATGAAATCTTTGATGAAAGTGAGATCATTGTTACCCCTGGAATCCTTTATTCAACGATTGCTGGAACCAGCCTCACCTTTGATCTCTATACGCCACCGCTCACCGATACAGTAAAAAATCGCCCAGTTGAAATATTCTTCCCAGGAGGTGGTGGTACTGCTGAGAGTGGTGCCGCACCATGTGGTCAAGCTGCTCGACTCGGTTTTGTCTGTATGTCAGGGATTTATCGTAATGATAATACGATCGCAGGATTCTCATCAGTAGAACAAAAGCGTGCTACTTCGGATATGCACTCACTAGTACGTTTCGCGAGACTTCATGCAAGTGAGTACGGTATTGATCCTAATAAAGTTATTCTCGCCGGTGTTTCTGCGGGGGGTACAACTGCAATGGAGGCTGCAACTACAGGTAATAATCTTGATAACACCAGTTGGTTTCCAACAACTGATACTCTCATCAACAGAACGAATCAAACATATACAAATGGTATGACAGTGCCTTCATGGAGTTGTATGGCCAAAAGCAATTCTGGTGCACCTATGGTATCGACCAACAATCTTGCTGACGCTGGCGATCCACCGACCGCTCTATTCTTGGGAGGACTTGATGTAACCCATGGTTGGACATGTGATACAGGTCAAATCTTTACTGAGGCTTTGAATGGGTTTGAAGTGCCAAGCTACTTCCAGTGCTTCCCTGAGTCTAATCACAGCTTAGGTGAAGATGATGCGATTGACGCGATTACAATTCCAATGGCGTACAAAGAAGTAGTTGCTGGAAACTGTCCGCAAGAATATAGCGGACTCCCGATTGCTCAATAAAATATATTGTTAGTAATAAATTAAAAACTCCCAGAAGGGAGTTTTTAATTTATTAAATTCTTTATACTACAGTGTGATAAAATATTAACATGAGAATTCTTGGAATTGACTATGGCACCAAACGGGTAGGACTCGCCCTCTCCGACCCCGAGGAGAAGATTGCCTTTCCACTTGGCACGATACCCAACAGTCCCTCACTTGTGCGTGAGCTCGTGGTATTGATTGTAGAGAAAGAAATTGGTCAGATTGTTATTGGGGAATCACTCAAAGGCGATGGCCGAGAAAATGCACTGATGGAAGAGGTACATATATTTGTTAAAAAACTTACCGAGGAGCACCCAATCAAAGTTGAGTTTATGAATGAGAGTCTGACTACAGTCGAAGCGCGGAGGGGAAGTGAGCTGAGTAAAGTAGACGCACAAGCTGCGGCACTGATTCTTCAAAGATATCTACAAACAATCACGAATTGATTCGCTATGCGTTAACTCTCGTATAGAGTATACTCGGGCAATGATTAGTTACGAGGAATTTAAGAAAGTTGAAATCAGAGCCGGCAAAATTCTCTCGGCAGAAAAAGTACCCGAAACAGACAAGCTTTTGCGCCTCACAGTTGATTTTGCTGAAGAGGCACCACGACAAATAGTTTCGGGTATTGCTGGATATTTTGAAAATCCTGAGACACTCGTGAATCGAATGGCCATGTTTGTGACCAATCTCGAACCACGTACGATTCGCGGGTTCGAATCCAATGGTATGCTCTTCGCAGTTTCAACAGAAGATGGTAGTTTTTCGTTACTTGAACCTAATAGCTCAATTCCACCAGGGACACTGGCAAAATAAGTATGATTGATACATTTATTGATTTCTTAAAGCCCGAGCACCTCATCCAAGTCTTTGGCGTGATTGGTGTTGCTGCAATTTTGTTTGCAGAAAGTGGCACTTTTCTCGGATTTATTCTGCCTGGTGATTCACTTCTGATTTCAGCAGGTATTCTTGCCTCTACGGGCGCAATTAATTTACCACTTCTCATCGTGCTCGGCACTATTGGGGCAATATTGGGTGACCAATTAGGATATTGGTTTGGTAGAAAGACAGGCCCAGCACTCTTCACCCGTGAAGACTCGCTCCTATTTCACAAAGACAATTTATTAAAAGCAGAAATATTTTATAAAAAGCACGGAAAGAAAACTATTGTCCTTGCGCGCTATATCGCATATGTTCGAATGTTTGCTCCCATGCTCGCCGGTGCTGGCAAAATGGAGTATCGAACTTTCCTTACGTACAATATTATTGGCGGTATCACCTGGGTAGTGTCACTGTCGCTATTGGGTTACACGCTTGGACAAGTTATTCCCGATATTGAACGTTATGTACTTCCGATTATCATTTCTGTCATTGTGATTTCAAGCATTCCAGTGATTTATGCAGGTATAAAAAGTTATCTGAAGAAAAAGAAAGTGCTATAATAGACGAATGAAGGTGTCGCTCGTTGAACGTATATTTCCAACTCCATCGTTTGTGCGAATGAGTTCGGTTGGTTTTGATATCTCAGACCGATCAATGAAATTTGCAGAGCTTGCTCCTGGAAAAGGAGGACTTGTGCTCGCTCGCTATGGTGAGACCCCAATCCCTGAAGGTGTGTTGAATTCTGGAAGAGTTGAGAAACCGGCTGAGTTCAAAAAATTTCTCCTTGAGTTTAAAAAAAATCACAAATTCGATCGAGTGCGTATCTCCCTTCCAGAAGAACAAATGTATCTCTATACACTTTCAATGGACGCAGTGCCACCTAAAGAACTTCGAAGTGCACTGGAGCTTTCTCTGGAAGAGCATATTCCTATTAAGGCGAGTGACGTGGTGTTTGATTACGCAGTGCTTTCAGAAAAGAATGGATCGATTGTTGTGGAAGTCACTGCAGTTCCAGAGAACTTTGTGCAGAGTTACCTCAAACCATTCGAAGAAGCTGGGCTTACAGTACTCTCATGTGAGCTTGAGACTCATGCGATTGCACGTTCGGTTATTGCAAATGGCGATTTGGGTACATATATGATCGTTGATTTTGGCCAAACACGAACAGGCATTTCAATTGTCTCTGGCGGCGGGGTACGGTTTACATCGACGCTTAATATTGGCGGTATTGCGATCAGTACCGCACTTGCACATACACTCTCTATAACTTTCAGTGAAGCAGAGAAAATCAAAAGCGGAGAAGGTCTTGGCGCGCGTGACGGCAAAAGTGAGGCTTTTCCAATCATTCTAGGTAGCGTCGCAGCACTCCGTGATGAAATTAATAAACACTATGTCTATTGGCATACTCACAAAGATGAGAACGGGAATCCTCGACCTGAAATTAGTCGACTCCTCCTCTGTGGTGGCAATGCTAATCTTCCAGGTTTAACAGATTATCTTAAAAGTACGATCGGTGTGGCCGTGGGACTTGCCAATCCATGGGAGAATATCAATTCCCTTGAGCACTATTTACCAGAACTTTCGCGTGAGAATTCACTTTCCTATACGTCAGCACTAGGACTTGCGCTTGGCGATTTCAAATATGATTAATGTCCTTCCAGAGGAGTATAAACACTCACTAAAAAAAGAATTTTATGCTCGTATCTCTATTGTCGGGTTTCTTATGATTGCTTGCACAGGAATTATTTTTACTGTACTTCTTATTCCATCCTACTTACTCATCAGTACTAAGGCACATGCTGCTGAAACAAAGCTTGAGGGCTTAAAAGAAGCGTTCGCTTTAGCGGGGACACCACTAGCGAGTGATACGGTCAGTAAAATCAATCATGCACTTGGATTTTTTAGTCCAACTGAGCCAGAAATTACTCCGATACAGTTACTGGATTTTATTTCGAGTGTATTACCTAGAAGGATTGTGCTCGACCAGATAGGTATTTCAAAAATTGAGAAATCATACCAGGTTGTACTCACAGGATTTGCAGATAATCGTGATGCTCTTCTTTCATTTTCAGCTCTACTCAAAAAAGATCCACGAATTGCAGATGTGATCCTGCCACTATCGAGTTTCATCTCAAACCAGAATCTCCAATTTTCACTTACACTAACTACAGTACCAATATGAAGCACACTCATCACGGTATACTTATATTGTCGCTCAGCGTCCTCTCACTAGGACTCTTACTCATACCTATTGGACTTAAATATAAAATTCGCGCTATAGGAACGGAGGTAGTGGCGATGACACAAGAGAGTACCAAGCTCGAAGAAGCACGTTCGATTTCCAATGAAGCACGACGGGCAGCACTTGAAACTGAGGCGAGCCTCAAGAGTCTTTCGTCCCATATTCTAACGAATGAAACTGTGGCAGTTTTTCTCTCTGACCTCGAATCTCTTTCTGGTACGACAGGCGCAGAAGTAATGATTTCTGATGTGAGTGTTTCAGAGAAGTCTGCCGTTCTTGATCCCAAAGCAACAGCTGCACAGAAAAAACTTGAGGTGAAGCCAACTTTACTCGTCTCACTCAATGCCGTAGGAACATATGCTGAGATATACAAACTTGCACAGCTCATCGAACTCTTACCTTATGAGGTTTCAATTACAAACGAACAAATGACCGTTAAGCGTGAAACCCTTTCTGAAGGTGAGGTAGTATACAATCCAAACCCAGAGTGGACACTGGCCCTCTCGCTCGTAATTCACTCATACGAATAATTATGAAAATCGCACTTTTCAAAAACAACCGGACACCAACGCTCGCTCACTATCAGAGTGCGCATCCTGGTGTCTATGGACATCGAGCGTGGTATCGATTGCTCGTAGTTTTTGCAAGTGCACTTCTCATTGTCATAGGCGCCTCACTTTTTCTTTTCTACCAAATTATAAATGAAAGCATATTTACTCCTGATCCAAAGGCGCCGGAAAATGTTGTGCCCATTAATCGAGATAAATTAGAAAAAGTATTAGAACGTTTTACGGACAAGAGTACGACACGTGCTGCACTGGAAAATGAAATTCCTGATGTTAGCGATCCAAGTGTGAAGCACTAAAATTTATTTCCCAGTCAATTCTTCAAGTCGAAAAACATATTCGTAGGGGAGAGGAAGGGTAGGGGTTGCGCGCGCAACAAGCACAAGTGCAGAGATCGGATGGGCACCAGTTATTTCAAGGGCACTTAAGGTTTCTTTGATACTGCTTCCGCTGGTGAGGACATCATCAACAATAGTCACTCTGTCATTTAGAGTTGGAGTGTATCCTGTAATGGCTTCAGTTTTACCATGATCTTTTACGGATGTTCGCACTCCGGTAAACTTTAGTCCTAATTTCTCGGCGACGAGCATACCAAGTGGTAGCCCACCATAGCCTGAGGCGGCAATCACTGTGGTGCCGGCAGGAATTTTTTTCGCTACTTCATCTGCGAGTGCGTTGCGAATATCAGGATAACCCATAGACTTGCGCATGTCGCAGTATATTTCTGATTTCTCGCCGTTGCGTAAAGTAATTGATCCACTTGAGATGACACCAATTTCAACTAGTCGAGCGATGATTTCATTCCGATTCATTATTTAAAAATTATATCATTCCTGAGCCCCATTTCGTGTACATGAGGACATCGATTTCCTCGTGAAGTATTCATTATTAATACACAGTCGGAAACTCAGCAATTGATTCATATTGATACGATGGCGAAGCGTAATCGGGTAGTGCCTCCTCAAAAGTTTTGCGAAGTACTAAATAGGAACTTTCTCCTTTCGTAATTTTAAACCATTGTCCTAATCCGGCGGCATAGCATTGAATCTTGGTTGAACCATCTATAATATCGGCATCTTCCTCTGAAGGAAGAATTTCATTACAAGAACCATCAACCTCGTCAATTTCTCTTGAAAGCACATTCCCATTGTCATACACTGCATCGAGAAAGATTTTAGTACCGGGGATACCATCGAGATTTAAAGCGCCTGCTTGATAGCGCCATGTAAAAGCTGAAAGCTCGCTATGCGCCGGGAGCGGGTATATAGCATAGAGTGCGCCTACGGTGGCAGTCATAACTATAATTCCTGCAATAAGTATGTTCGTATATTTTCTGGCGTTTACCCACTTTGCGACAATTATAAACGCGAAATAGCCAATCATGACGCCGAGCGCATTTAATATCACGTCGTCGATGTCAAATATACCTACGCGAAGCACTGTTTGTAGTGTCTCGATAGCAAGACCCGAGACAAAGGCGAATACAAGAGTCTTTTTCCAAGAGATATTTCGATAGATTAATGGAAGAAGTATTCCTATTGGTACAAGCAATGCGATGTTTCCGACTAAATTAATACCCGCAATAATCCATCCTTTGTGACCAAGGAGATATGGCACAATAGTCGCGAATGGCACAAAGTTGGCCGGATGACCTCCGTCCGTTCCTCCAAAATTAAGCATCAGTTGGCCTATGTGTATAATCGGCACATCTTTAAACACCATTATCTTGATCAGGATCGCGCTGTAGGTGATGAGTATGGCTATTGATAGTAGACGTTTCTTCATAGTCTTACAGTATCATAAGAAATCCCATCCCATACTATCTGATCCAAATCTACCTATAGGCTAACAATTCTTTAAGAGCAGCCTCTTCAGTTTTTTTATTATTGATAATAAACACTTTTTTAGTTCCTCGGAAGGGGAGTATCTTTTGATACAGTTCTTCGGTCGGATAATTTAGAACATATTTTACTTCTTTGAAAGTAAAAGGATATTTTTGTTTATTATTTCCGCCCATATCAGGTCTTGTTGTGCCATAGTGCATGAGAAACCGCTTGGTTTGCCTCCATAGTATGAGCCAAATAGGTACGTCTAGGAGAATGATTATGTCAGCTTCGCGGATTCTCATATCGAACGTTTTCGATCTTGGAAGACTCCCTTCAATAATCCATTCTGACTTTTCTAAAATTTCTGATACCTTCCCAATTATTTCTTCTTGTGATGCGAATACTCCACCATCTTTCCAAGATATTTTGTCTAAATGGTACACAGGAATACCAAGACCACTTCCAATTTTATTAGCCAGGGTTGATTTTCCAGAAGCCGGGACACCACAAATAGTAATTTTTTTCATCCTTGAAAGTATATCAGGTTAAAATTATTAACATTGAAATAGCATGATGAAATTTACTCCGAACTTGGGATGATGTTCGAAAGGCTATTCTTGAAAGTGGAAGGCAGTTTT
>CAZRDO010000010.1:17361-30016 GCA_964599225.1 uncultured Candidatus Saccharibacteria bacterium | reverse complement strand
GGCGAATATACTTTCGCCCAATTTTCATTAATCAAGCAAATATTGGACAGAGGTCAATTATCTCTTCTCTTTCATTAAGTAATGTTTCGTCTGTAAAAAGAATGGTTTCAACTATATCAATCCATTCTTTTGAAAAGCTGTCATCTTTCTGAATAAATCCCCAATACTTTCCAATAATTAACTTTTTATTTGGCAGATTTTCTACCTGCTTCTTTGTTTCTGCCGCAATAATTAATGCAATTTTAGCCACGCTATCAGACTCAAGGAAGTTAACTTTGAATTCTAATGTCTTATAACTTTCAAGTCCTAATATTCTATTTGGCCTAAATCCAAAATAAGACATTTCATATTCGGTTATTATCCGTACTGTGACATTTTTTCTCATATATATCTTCCCTTCCAGGCAGGGGATCTTTGGGTTTGTTTGTTAAATGATCAATTTATCTACACAAAGTATAGCATGTTATTATATTACTGTCAATTATTAAAACATTATTCTACAAATAAGCCTTATGTAATATGATCTAAAATAGATATTTATTGTTTGTCATAATAGTTGACAAACATATATTTCTAGCTATACTACCCATATGGCAACAGAACTTTCAAAAACATTGGAGAAAATTGGTCTCAGCGACAAAGAGGCAAAAGTATATATTGCAGCGCTTGAATTAGGTAAGTTTTCAGTACTCTCACTTGCCAATAAGACCGGTATCAAGCGTCCTACCTGCTATTTAATTCTTGATGAGCTGATTAAGAGAGGTTTGATTTCGACGTTTCCAAAGGCAAAGAAGGTAATTTATATGGCAGAGCACCCAAATGCACTTCTCAAACAAATAGCTGATGCATACGCAACAGCAAAAGAACTTATGCCTGAATTGCAAAGTTTGATGACAACAAGTCACGAAAGACCTGAGTTAAGAGTATACTCGGGACAAAAAGGAATTCAGAATATATATGAACTTATGCTCGATGAAGGATTTGACTTGTATTACATTACTTCTACGAAAGAACTGGTGGAGGCCGCTGGAAAAGATTTTATTGATGACTGGATTGCTCGTAGAATTAAAAAAGGTGTGAAAACATTTCGTATTAGTGTGTGGGAAAAAGAAATGCATGAAATTCCACTATATCGGGGCTCACGTGAAAATATGCGGACTGTCCGCTTTGCACCAAAAGGATTTACCACTCCTTATACAATCTATATTTACGGCAAAAAAGTTGCATTTATTTCTACAAAAAAAGATTTATTTGGCTTTATCGTCGAATCCGCTGACCTGGCCATCTCAATGAAAGCTCTCTTTGATGTGTTATGGGGAGTATCAAAAGAATAAAATCTGAAAACATCTTCTCTTATCGCTAAACCACGGCCGTGGTTTAGTGATAAGAATTGGAAATTATATTAAAAGAAAAAACCAGCTCTAAAAGCTGGCTTCGTAAAGGACAATACATTCTCAACTATTAAGAGAGGGCTTAAAGGCTCTTCCTCTGATACTGCCGGTATGTTTCTCCATGAGGTCAGTGCACCTCTTGTTGTACTCCTGCGCGGTATCCAAATCGATATTGGTAAAATAATGATACCAGGCTTTCTCAACTTCAAGCGGCGTAACTAAGTAATTCCTGAAGGCATGAAAATTTCTCTGCCATTCCTCGGGTGTAATAAATTTATTAGCAAGACTCGAGAGATAGACAGCGTACATATAATCTTGAAACACTCTACTTGCTGGCGAACCGAAATTCAACCAATAGATATCTGTTTCGCAGACATCAAGTTGCGTACCAAGTGTTTGAATGCTCCATTGTAATGATTCTATACTCCTCTCGCACGATTCTCTCGTCTCACCAGGTGAACCGAAAATTAATGAGTAGTGTAGGTGTGCACCTGTCTTCTTAATATTCTCAACGGCACATCTATTCTCATACACTCGCGAGCCTGCAGTCACAGAAGATTTTCCAACTCCAGATTTGAGAATTGTCTCATCCCCGGAATCCATACCGACATTAATTAGCAAACGATCTCTGACTCTTGTGAGCCATTTCTCAATTTGCTGTGGCATTTTAGTGAGCCCTTGTGCACGACCATAGATGATCATGGCATTGAATCGGATGTCTTCTTCGATCAATGTATTGAGGACTGGTGTCATCTCAAACGAAGAATCTGTGACATTAAACACCATATCAATACCGAAGTCTTTGTAGGCTTGGGCAGATTTGATGATGTAGTCACGAGAGGGGATGCGAATATCGGCAACTCCTCCAATCGTGCAGTAGCTACAGACATCATGCCCTTGGGTACGTGTACATCCTTGTGCAAACAAGGCCAAAGCATTTTTTACAGTAGTTGGATTTGGATGTTTGTGTCCAAATTGATTCTGATAATTACCCCATACTTCACGCCAATAAGACTCTGGGTACAGATCAAGCTTGGGCACAATGAACACATCTTCTGAATCAAACTTACCTTGCCCATGGAGTTTCTTTCGCTCATCCTGTTCGGCGACAAGACACTCACGCTGGTTAGAACGTTGTGATGTCTCAGATTTTGTTTCGACTCCTCGGATACTCAATGCTTCAATTGGCACATCGTTAATCTGTCTGAAAAAAGATTTGACCGCCATCACGCTGTTTGTAGTGAATACTGCATCAATCGGTTTATCCTCCATTGAGAGAATCTGATTCACACGAAAGGTTGCTGAATCATTACCAGCTATACAATATCGAGCTCCAAGCTCTTTAGCTTTATGGGCCAAAACTACTCCACGCTCTATACCAGTCACTACCATGCTAAAGCCGACAATGTCCCCAGGTTGAACAAGTTTTTCAAGATTAACATAACCCTGGACGAGTTCATCCCAGAGCACTACTTCCCAGTTTTCTTCATGAGCGGCAGTGCCAACAAAAAGAAGTCCTAAATGTGGCCATGACCGATATTGTCGGTCACTTTCTTTGGTCTTATCGAGAATGGTTTCCTCGACATTAATGAGCACAAAGCGGCGCTTCTTTTCCTTTTTTACGAAACTTGCGGCAAATGCACTTGAAGCAAAAGTTTGCTTGTCATCAGTGAATAGATTTTCCCGCAGAGATAACGTAACTTTCTTCTTTGCCGGAATTTCCATTGGGGCCATGAGCTTTTTTCTTTGCTCAAGAGTGAGCGAGAACATCCATGTGTCCCACGATTCATGGTAATCTACGAAAACATTTTTCTGTGGATCATATTTAACGTCTTTCATGTTCAATGATTCCCATTTAGGAACATTGAGAATTTCAGCTTTTACGAAACTTATCAGTAAAAGCGGAATCATAAAGTATTTCATTTTGCCTCCTTTTTTTGTTTTTGTGAGATCTATTTCAGATACTATAATAAATAATGAGAATGTCAAACAGTATCGGCTAAATAAAAAACTGCCCTAATAGGACAGTTTTTGCATTTTAGAATTCTCGCCAGACAATATCTAACGGTTTGAAATATTCTCTTGTGAATTCAACAGCTTTGTCGACTGAGAATGGTTTGCAGGTGTACGCGTCGACACTGAGTAAATGTCCTACACCGCCAGTCACCTCGGCCGGATACGAATACATGTGTGCACCTGAGGTCACCCAATGTATCCAACCACCGTAACCCATATTCTCTGCATCATACGCCGAAGGATTGGGATCGCTACCATGCTCGAGTAATCGCATTCCGACAACACCAGAGAGTTTCAAAAGATAGTCTTTGAATTCATCTGGTGTCACAGTGTGATCAGTAATGGCTTCAATAGTAATACGCTGACGACAGAGTTTCGGAGCTAAATTTCTCCAGTTTGATTTTTCCATATTAGCTTAGTTATTTATTTCATTATCAACTCACGAAACTTCATGAGCTGAATAATAAAGGGATTCCTTGTGTAGATATTACGCAAGAAATCCCTAACAATCATTTTCGAATTCTTCCGAAGTAGCTAGTCGTGTGGTAATGAGGACTGTAGTCAAATAATTCAATCTCACTACCATTTATGAGAGATGTCTCTCCTCTTACAACCTCAAGTACAACTTCTGCAATTTTTTCAGGTTTTAACCAATGCTCATGATCTCCAAAAGGTTTAAACTTCTTTTCCCTTTCGGTATTAACAGTCGCAAGGATGAAACAGTTGAATTGAAAGTTCCATGCAGAATATTCAGATCTCAATGATTTTGTGAGTGTTGCTACTGCTTGTTTTGCCGCTGTATAAGGAACCATCCACGGATAGAAATACCGAGTTGAATTACATCCGAACGTCACAAAATGAGTATTCGGCCAACCAAAGTTCTCATCATTGAGACTTGTATCATTTTCCTCTTTCCTCATTTTTAAAAGTGGTAACAAATAATACGCAGTATTAAATACTGTCATAAAATTTTCATTAATCACTTTTACTGATTCTTCATGCGACACCTTGCTCATGGGCATATGGTCCCAGTAGCCACCAACACAATTAATAATATGAAAGACCCCAGAAAAAAATCCGGCAGCTACATCACTTAACTTCTTTAAGTCTTCAGAATTGAGAAGATCAGTGAATGGCAAATACATGATACGATCAGAATATAATTCCTGAAATTCAGGATATTTTTTTCTTGTCGTAATGAGAAGTTTTACTTCTGATTCATTTTTAAGCATTTCGATCAAAGAGCGGCCAACGTAGGAGGCAGCACCGGTAATTAAGAATGATTTTGTTTTCATGATTTTTAGATTTAATTGGTGAGAGGGGATTCTAGAATCTCCCCATTTCACCAATCAAATCAGATCTTTGCATACTATGACATATATATAGAATTATGTCTATAAATAAGCTTATATCCTATGTAAAGTAGCCAATTTGTTTACTTTCATTTGACTCTTTGCTATACTTATATGATGATTTATGAGCCAAAGACCCTGGAAGAACACATTCTCAGCTACTTACAAAAGGGATCGTCGGGAACTATCGAGCTTCTAGAGAAAATTAAGGTAGTGCGCCCCAAAACAACAAAACAGGGCTTCTATCAGGCACTGAGGAAACTCAAAAAAGAAGAGGTGGTAGTGGTCTATGCTAAACGCGCAACACTCTCACATATTTGGATCAATAAAATGGCAGACTACTTCCGTACAGCAGAAAGCATGTACACATCGACAAGTACACCAAGTGAAGACTTCTTAAAACTAACCGATGGAGACAAGATTTCTTACACATTTAAAAATCCAGATCTCACGGATCAGTTTTGGGGACACGCATTTGGAATTCTCAATAACGCAACGAGTGGACATGAGCCTCTCTATATGTACGACCCACACGAATGGTTCTTCCTCGCACGACACGCGAGTGAGAGAATACTCTTTGATGAAGTACTCGATCGAGGGAAAGAAATATACATGATTGTGGGAGGAAAAACTCTACTTGATAAATACGTGAACAAAGAATTTGATAATAAGAAAAGTTTTTACTACATGACGGAAGAGAAGTTATTTCCTAAAAGTAACTACTACATTAATATCTTTGGTGATTTCCTCATTGAGGCTTGGCTTGATCAGAAAACTACAGAAGCAATTAACACATTCTATACAGATACAGTTGGGTGGGATGAGGCCGCTGAATCAAGACTTGCTGAAATTATTAAAACTCGAGGTAAAAACAAATTAGTAATCAGCCGCAATGCGCGTAAAGCTGAAAAAATTAAACGAATATTTAAAAAATATTTTGTGATTAAGAAATAACTCATACACACGCTCGAAAAGATGCGTGACATGCGTTATTATATAAGTATGGATCCGCTTTCTCCTCAACAAAATAACAGTATACCCCCACAAACTCCTCCAGAGACACCTAGGCAATTACACGAAGAACTCCCGACACTCCGAACGTATGCAGGCGATATGGCAACCGCCCTTAAGAAAAATGAAGGATCAGTGGTAAAAATTGCCATTGCCGAAGCTACTCGACGCGAAGAACGTCAGTCACTTGAGGTCAAAGAGAAAGGTAAAAGCTTCTTATTTGTCTTCCTCGGCATTATATTTCTCGCACTAGGAGTTGGTGCATACTTTGCAATTCAGTATTTCACACGAAGTACGGTCACAGAAGTGACAGATGAGACCTTGCGTGAAAATTCATTTATCTACGCTGACACTAGTGTCGCTTTTAATTACGATAACTTCGCTAAAGGCACGATACTCCCAGCACTCGCCAAAACAATTAACGAACCGTTTGTGATTGGCACAATAGAAAATGTCTATATTGAACATGAGGCAGTTGGCACAGCAATTACAAAAGATGAATTCCTCACACTCATTGGTCCATCAAGCGGACAGATTCTCGCGCGTGCACTTGGTGAAGAATTTATGCTCGGTGTGTATCGAGGAGAGAAGGGTAACGAGCCATTTGTCGCGCTTGAAGTCGCTGATTTCGATACCGTATTCGCGCAAATGCTCAAATGGGAACCACGACTTCTTAATGATCTAGAGACACTCTTTAGTCTTGGAGATCTTCCCACATCGCTTTCGCTTTCAGCTGATCCATTCGTCGACAAAGTCTATCAAAATCAAGACACCCGAGTCGTATACTTACCTAGCACCACAACTCCGGTGCTCTTTTATGCTTTTCTCGACACCAAGACACTTCTTATTGCGAAAGATCCCACGATGATAAGCGAGTTACAGAATCGGCTTGTGACGAGATCAGTGAGTAGTAAGTAGTTGGTAGTGAGTAGAAAAGAAATATCAAAGATAAAGGGGTACCGGGCTCACTATTCACTAGTCACTAGTACTGTGCTAAAGTTTATATATGATTGAAGAAGAAAAAACAAAATTTAAACAGATGCTTTTAGAAGAGCGAGCAACTATCGAGAAAGAACTTGCCGAAGCCGGTAGACCAATGGATGGAGCTAAGACTGAATGGGAAGCAGTCCCTGAGTCACCAGATGACAGTATTGCGGACCCAAATGAGCAAGCGGATCGAGAAGAAGATTTTAACGAACGTGAAGGAATCACCTCTACCCTTGGAGCTCGTCATAGTGATATCGTCTCTGCACTCGCACGTATCGAAAGTGGTGTCTATGGACTCTGTGAAGTTTGCAGTAAGCCCATTGAGAACGCTCGCCTCGAAGCAAATCCTGCTGCCAAAACTTGTATGGAACATATGTAGAAGAGTTACGAGCTTCAAATTAAGAGTTAGAATTTATACAGAAAATTAATTATTATTTCGTAATTTTTAATTACTAATTCGTAACTAATTAACTATGTCTTTCTCTCGAGTCTACAGTGCGCAAATTGAATCACTGAAAGGAGAGATCGTCACCATCGAAACCGACCTCGCGCGTGGACTCCACGCGTTTTCGATTGTTGGACTGCCTGACAAGGCAGTTGAGGAAGCGCGAGATCGTGTCAGTGCCGCGATTAAAAACTCTGGCTTCGAATCTCCTAAACGATCAAATCAGAAAATTGTTGTCTCACTTTCACCAGCTGATATCAAGAAAGAGGGTGCACTCTTTGATGTGGCAATTGCACTTGGCTATCTACTCGCTGAAGGACTTATCGCCTTTGATCCAGAAGGGAAGATATTTGTGGGAGAGCTTGCACTCGATGGCGCCGTGCGCCCGATCAAGGGCGTGCTTGCCCTGGCGCTCGCGGCTCGGGCGCGAGGATTTCTCGAACTCTATGTACCAGAGGAAAATATGCGCGAAGCAGCGCTCGTCACGGGTATTCTCGTCTATCCAATCATGTCACTCTCGGCACTCGTCAGTCATTTAAATACCAAGGTTACAAAAGATAGTGATGAGAAAATACTTACAGAGAAAATTGAACCAGCAGCGGCGACAGAGATTTTGTATGAAGATACAGAGGCGGGAATTGATTTCCACGACATTCGTGGACAAGAAAGTGCTAAACGTGGTCTCTTGGTAGCTGCAGCAGGCGGACACAACATCGCCATGTATGGACCGCCAGGAACTGGTAAGACGATGCTTGCACGAGCGTTTCAAGGAATCTTGCCACCACTCTCAACTGATGAAGTCATTGAAGTTACCACTATTCATTCGATAACCGGCACTTCCCGTGGCGCTCTCGTGACGAGTTCACCATTTCGCGCGCCTCATCATACAAGCTCGTACGTGTCTGTGATTGGAGGAGGGGCCACAATTCGTCCGGGTGAAGTGACACTCGCACACAAAGGAGTGCTCTTCCTTGATGAATTTCCTGAGTTCGATAAACGTGTTATCGAATCACTTCGTCAACCACTTGAAGACGGCATCGTCTCAATTGCCCGAGCGCGCGGGACGGCACTCTTTCCATCAAACTTCATGCTCGTCATCGCCATGAATCCATGTCCGTGCGGAAATTATGGATCTGAAGGCAAAGTCTGTCGTTGTATGCCTGCCGATATTGTCCGCTACAAACGGAAACTCTCTGGCCCTATCATGGATCGTATCGATATCTGGCTTTCAGTTGGGCCGATTGATGTAGCAACCCTTGGTACCAGAAATGAAGCTGATCAGAAAGAGAGTAGCGGAAGTGTGTTCGCAAAAGAGAAAGTCATCGCCGCCCGAGCGCGTGCACGTACGAGATTTGGAGAGAACAAAGATCTCAAGACCAATGCCGATATGCGCGCAAAAGATATTGAAAAATACATCACACTCTCAGAAAAAAATCGTATCCTGATTGAAGAAGGTGCCAAGCGGCTTGGGCTCTCTGCCCGCGGTTATCATCGAGTACTCAAACTTGCCCGCACGATTGCTGATCTTGACGAAAGTAATGAAATCAAAGACACACATTTACTTGAAGCACTCCAGTATCGGCCAAAAATTGAGAACTAAATGAGTCGAAAGTCATAAAGTTGAAAGTTGGCACATAATAAAAAACCGACCTTATTGATCGGCAGTAAATTGTACATATCCAGTCGGTATCTCTTCTCCTCCTGCAATCATGAGCATAGGAATTTCACCAAGGCTTACCAAGTACTCAAGGTGGTCTTTGTTATTGGGAAATCCTGTTTTTGAATAGATGTAATATATAGACTGGTCGGTGGGAAGCATTCGAAATACAATATCATCTCCACTACCGCGATCAAATATTTGGAATCTAATATTAATCTGCTCTACGGACGGAGTAAGTAAATGGAACGGAGAATCGAGTATGTACATGGTTTCTTCTTCTTGTAAGGCGATAGTGAACACCCGCTTAGGAATTTGAGATCCCTCAAGCGTACCTTTTACGGTGCAGGTAACTTTCATGAGATTAATTTTCTTCGCTAAATCTAACACGACGCGTAGAAATAAAAAAGCCCTTTATATCAGAGCTTTATTTTTATTATTCTAGCCTCAAGCCTCACCTTATTATTTCTTCCACGTACTTCCTACATACGGATGTTGCGCACCGATGACTGCAAAGTGGAGGTGTGGACCGGTCGAACGGCCTGTGTTACCAACGACGCCAATTTTTTCACCTTCACCGACTTTTTGTCCAACAGCAATACTCACTCCTGAGAGGTGGGCATAGAGCGTCTTCACACCATTGCCGTGATCAATAATGATAAAGTTTCCAAATCCGCCAAACCAAGCCTTAGAACCACTGAATTTGGAAACAACGACTGTTCCTCCAGCTGATGCTACAACCGGTGTGCCTGTTTTTGCACCAATATCAATCGCATCACCATCATGGATTCCTTGGGTTGTACGAGTACTTCCCGGAACCGGCCAGACAAAGAAATCACTAATAACTTTTTTATTACTTTGGCCACGGAGCATTTGTGCCACACCTGAACTTTCTTTTTTATTTACCTTCGTTGATGCTGTTGCTTTCTTTGGTGCAATAATTGCAGTCGCCCCAGGGATAATAATCTTCTGACCAAGCTTGAGCGTACTTGTTCCTAATTCATTAAATTCAATAATATCAGCGCTAGGAATTTTGTATTTATCTGAAATTCCACTGAGCGTATCACCTTTACTAATTGTGTAGGTAATGCCTGAAATTGGAGGGATCACGAGTACATCACCCTCTTTAATAATACCTTCAGCTGAGAGATCATTAGCAGTAATAATGGTGCTTTTGGTCACACCAAACATTTGTGCGACAGCAGCAAGTGAATCACCTTTGTGAACGACGTAAATCGAAAGATCATCAAGTGAGAGGTCACTTGAGGCGTCTTGAATAGCACTCTCGTCTCCAAGCGGACTTGTCATGGCAAAAAGTGCAGAGCCGTCTGAAAAGATTAGTGGGGAAATAACTTTTGCTTCATCTTTTGAACCAGTGAGCGGTGAGAGTCCAGCTTCGGGTAACGGCATCGTCTGAGTATTATGATTATCACTCGTTATATCAGCGCTTGCAAAGACATCAGCCCCAAAAAGTGCTGCCATGATTGGACTTCGCGCCTCAACAAGGATAGGAATGAGGAGAAGCATCATAAGTCCACCCGCCATCGAAAAAGAGCCGAAATAAGAACGGCTGGTTAGTGTAGAGGATATTTTGGTCCAAGCTCGAGTCAGGAAATCAGACTCCTTGGATATGTGAGGGTCGATTTTTATAAGATACATTTGTTGGAATTTGCCTAGGAGAATACCTAAACGGTCTTCCATTACGATCATTTCAGAGTCTCAGTCAAAAATAACGCCCTATGGCACTATTTGGATCAGTCAGTGAGTCAGTCATACGGGCATAGTGCCCGTACATATATAAGGGTACCGTCCCGGACCCTCTGAGTCAACCGTTCTGTGGATAACAAAAAATAGACAGAAAACCCATTATAATGTGTAATATAAAGGCTATTTATGCTATAGTGTCCTCGTGAATCATCTTGATGGACTCAATAGCGAACAACTTCGGGCGGCCAAAATGAAAGAGGGACCCCTCCTGATTGTCGCTGGTGCTGGAGCTGGCAAAACCAAGACCTTGGCAGCTCGAATTGTAGAATTAATCCACTCTGGAGTACCAGCGGGGGAGATACTTGCGGTCACCTTCACCAATAAGGCAGCCCGCGAGATGGAAGAGAGAGTCAGTGGACTACTCTCAAAGAGTGCGCTCGGACAAGATACATATGAACGACCTTTTCTCTCAACATTCCACGGGCTCGGTGCTTTTATCCTGCGTGAAGAATCGAGTCAGTTTGGTTTTACGAAGCACTTTAGAATTTTTGACGAGGAAGAGACCCTCAAATTTATCAAAGAAGCACTTCGGGAACTTGGTTTCGACCCCAAGGAGCACGATCCTCGAAGAATTCGTAATATCATTTCTCGCAAAAAAGGTGATCTTCTAGGACATGAACGAGGCGAGGCTTCCGCGCATAGTCAGTTTGAAGAGATGGTCGCTAATGTGTGGGAACGCTATGAAAAACTGCTCAAAGAACACAAAGGCTTTGACTTTGATGACCTTTTGGTGCAAGTCGTGAGACTCTTTAAAAGAAAACCAGAAATTCTCAAAAAATATCAAGACCGCTGGCACTATATTTTGATTGATGAGTACCAGGATACGAACGAGGCACAATATGAACTTGCTCGAGAGCTTGCAAGCACGCGTAAGAACATTTGTGTTGTCGGTGACGCTGATCAGAACATTTATTCATGGCGAGGTGCAAATATAAAAAACATTCTTCACTTCGAACGTGATTATCCAAACGCCACTATTATTTTCCTTGAAGAGAATTATCGATCAACTGAAACAATTCTCACTGCAGCAAACTCTGTTATTGAGAAAAATACTGCTCGGATTCCGAAAACGCTCTTTACTAGGCGAGGTGCCGGGGAACTGATTACGCTTATGACTGCACTCGAGGAGAATGATGAGGCCCAAGCGATCGCAGGACGCGCAGTTGAGCTTCTCGACCAAGGTGTCCCCGCACATGAGATTGCGATATTATTCCGGGCAAATTTCCAATCGAGGGTCCTGGAGGAAGTCTTTCTTAGCTACTCACTTCCATACAAAGTGCTCGGCGTGCGCTTTTTTGAGCGTAGAGAAATTAAAGACGTGCTTAGTTATTATCGCGCCGCCCTTGATCCAGAAAGTCTCTCTGACATTAAACGTATCATTAACATCCCTGCCCGCGGTCTTGGTAAAGTGAGCTTAGTAAAACTCTTTGCCGGCAAAAAAGATGAACTGCCCGCAGGTGTGCAGTTTAAAATATTTGAATTTTATCGATTACTCAGCGAAGTAAAAAAATATCACGAAAGTCATACTATTTCTGAGACACTCCGCTACATTACGAAAGCAAGTGGACTTGAAGAGAGCCTTCAGAACGGGGATAGTGATGATGCGGAACGACTTCAAAATATCGGCGAATTGGTCACGCTCGCTTCACGCTACGATGCACTCCCACGCGAAGACGGCATACTCAAGCTTTTCACCGATGCGGCACTTGAATCTGCTGACGACGGTGTCGGAAAAGATCAAGCGGGTATTACACTGATGACCGTTCATGCGTCCAAAGGACTGGAGTTTGCTCATGTCTTTATTAGTGGACTTGAAGAAGGGCTTTTCCCACACGAACGTGTCTCGAGTGAAAAAACAGATAGTGAGGAAGAGCGACGACTCTTTTATGTCGCACTCACTCGGGCCAAAGAACGTCTCTATCTCTCCTACGCCGAAACGCGCTCAATCTTTGGTACACGACTCATTACGATTCCATCTTCATTCCTGGCTGACATTCCCGCACATTTGATAACACTTGAGAATACGAGC
>CAZRDO010000010.1:0-17351 GCA_964599225.1 uncultured Candidatus Saccharibacteria bacterium | reverse complement strand
AGCAACGCTATTAAAACTATCTATATCTAAGTAGCGGAAGTGACTTTGGTATACTTTTCATATGAAAGCTAAAAAATCACTCGGACAGAATTTCCTCAATGACACAGAGGTACTTTCATGTATTCGCGATGAGATTGATCCACTTGCAAATGAAATTATTATTGAAATAGGACCAGGCATGGGAGCGCTGACTCGCATGCTTTTACCATTTGTTGGAAAATTGGTTGCGATTGAGAAAGATCCTCGAATGATATCCTATCTACAAAAAGAGTTTCAAAAAGAAATTGTGAATGGAAAGCTTGAACTTCTTGAACGTGATGTGCTCAACTTTGATTTCAGTACACTTTCATTCTATGAAGAAGGTTGGAAAATTGTTGGGAATATTCCGTACTATATTACTGGAGCACTTTTTCGGAAACTATTTGAGAGCAATGTCTTACCAGAGGAAATTATTTTCCTGGTACAGAAAGAAGTTGCTGAGCGTATTGTCGCAAAAAATAACAAACATAGCCTACTTTCCCTTTCTATTCATGCCTATGGTAATCCTTCAATTGTCAGATATGTAGACCGGACACTATTCGAACCTGTTCCGAAAGTTGACTCGGCAGTGCTTAAAATATCAAATATTTCCCGAGTCCATTTCAGAAATAGTGACAGAGAGAAGCGGTTTTTTGAACTCATCCATGCTGGTTTTGCTCATCCACGTAAAATGCTTCAGAAAAACCTCACTGGAGTCGCTTCAGTAGAACAATTAGACCGTGCAGGAATCAAGACTACAGTGAGAGCAGAGGACGTTTCACTCAATGCATGGCTTGCGCTCGCAAATATTGGAAATGCTCTCTAGGTACATACTTTTATAATACATCTCTAGGAGGTATAATAATCCTTATGAAATTTCATCATTCCCTCCTTGTGGTAATTTTAATAAGTATCTTTGTGGGGTACTTATTTCTCCATGGAAAACCTACCTTTGCTCAGGGACTAACCACACCATTTGGTGGATTAGTTATTCTCAGTCCAGTTCCTGGAGTTACTTGTACGGGTATAAAGGATGGACCATTTTTCGTCTTCCCAGCCTCGGGAGGTGTTGGACCATTTGTAACGACATTTGGTACAAAAATGTATGACAATAACAATGTCTTTATTAGTCGTTGGCTCCTAGGAAAGCGTAGTATTGTTCCTGATTTAACTCTCTGTAGTATTCCGGCTGGAAACGCAAAAATTCCTTTCCCAGTTTTTACTATTGAGCTTACTGGAACATCATAGCGACATATTGCATCATGTCGATCACTTCATATTTACCAAGTAGACGATTCCTTCTTACGACCCTAGTGATCGTAGTAATTATCGTGTCTGGAACTGTCGTCTACACATTAGCTTTTGCAAAAAAGAACGACCCCACACTCGCTCTAGAGACAAAAAATAAAAACGTAAAATCAGAAAGCGTAATGATTGCATCTCTTGTTGAACAAGATGACGACAATGACGGCGTACGAGATTGGGAAGAGGCACTCTGGGGCACGAGCTCTGTGAAAGCAGACACTGACGATGACGGTATTTCTGATCTTGATGAGATTACAGAAAAAAAGACAGCACTCAGTGACTCATCAGATACTGTAGAGAGCGACCCGACCGAAACAGATGACTTCGCTCGAAGTATTTTCGCTTCGATTATCTCACTCAAAGAATCAGGTAATCTTACAGAAGATAATCTCAAGGTAATCGCAAATAACACGACAACTGCGATCAGCGAGCAGCAGCAACTCCCTGACACCTATTCTATGGGTGATATTACTATAGTAACTCCTGACTCACTCTCTCGTACCGCCTACGCAAAAGCCCTGTATAGCTTATTCACCAGTGCAACCTATGGCTCGATCGGCGAAGAAATTCCTCTGATTGCTGAATTTGTGGGAAGTGGTTCTTCAAAAAGCACGGGGAGTTTGAAACAATCGGCAAAATTATATAATGAACTTGCTATTGCAGTTAAAAAAATTTCTACTCCCTCTGATGCAACTGATATCACACTTTCCCTTGCAAATACTTTAACTAATATTTCAGTATCGCTAGAAAATCTTTTACAATTCCGAGATAATTCGATGGTAGGGATCATAGGTCTCTCTCAATATAAAATTGAAACTGATGAGTTTTTCTCATACAATATACGTTTACGCGATTATGTAGTCACCCATGGACTCTACATCCAATAAAATTATATGAAGCAATTTTTTTTCACAAAATTTATCTCTGCCACTCTGATTGTCATCATGATTGCAAGTACAAGTCTTGCACCTAAAACAGCACAGGCTGATCTAACTGCGGTCCTTGGGGGTACAGCAAGTGGGGTTGTAGGAACATTTCTTTCATCATCATGTTCTGGATTACAAAAGAAAATAAAGGATTGGGTTGGTGATATTTTTTCTGGAGGTGTAACTGGAATAGTTGAAGATGTTGTTTCAGTGGGTGTTTCTATTAATAGTGTCCCTGTCAAAGATAGCGGGGTGCGTGATAATACGAAGGATATCAAAAAGAGTACTGACAGTTTGGATGACAATACGAAATCTCTCACTTCAAAAGAAACCTGTTGGGATGCCGTCTGGACCAGCGCAGCCAAAATCGTGCTCGCAGAGTTTACCAAAAGTGTGGTCAATTGGATCAATACCGGATTTAAAGGCTCACCTCTCTTCCTTCAAAATCCAAAAGCCTTTTTCAAAAGTATTGCCGACCAAGAAACGAGCGGCTTGATTGATATTATTGCATTTGATGAAATCAATTTCCCATTTGGTAAAGCTGTTGGACAGTCTCTCATCCAAAAAACTCAAAATCATTTTGAGTCAAATGCCCAGTACACGCTTGACCGCGCACTCGCAGCGAATAATCCTGGAGTTACCCATGTGGATTTCATGCAAGACTTCACGGTAGGAGGCTGGAGTGCATTCCTCGATACAGTAATCTTTCCTCAAAACAATCCCGTTGGATTCTATCAAATGACTACCGACGAACTCTCTGGCCGTCTGGTGGGCACTAGCGATTCGCTTGCCGAACAACTCAAAGATCAACTAAATCATGGTAATGGGATTCTTGATTTTCAAAAATGTGTTGACCCTGCAACCTATAACAAGGACTCCGACAAAGCAGTGGCTGATGCGAGAAATGCCCTTGCCAATCCCGACGACACACTCTCTGACGCACAAATAGATGCCTATTATAAAATAATCTCAGACAATACCTGTAAACGAATGGAGAGCCAGACGCCTGGTATGATTATTGCTGACCAGCTCAGCACATCACTTTCTTCACCACAGCGCCAGCTCGAACTCGCAGATGAGATCAATGAGTCTCTAGCAGCAGTATTCGATGCATTGATTAATCAACTGGTTGGTTATGGGCTCAAGTCACTCCAGACAGACTCAGGTGCAGATGCAAGCGGTGTCTATGGTAGTGGGTTTGGACAAAATAATTCAACTGATTCGAGTACTGGAGGCAGTTGGTATACTGCACCGACCGGAGAAATTAACCTTGTCACTGATCTCCAAGATATTATTGATATTCAGAAAAAGTTTGTAGGCCAATCAACAACCGGAACTGATCCACTACCGGGCTTTGGTGGTATTCCAGAAGTACTTGAATCACTTACAACACTCACCACTGACACCAAGTTTGCAGATTATTGTATTCCAGGACCTCGACCAAACTGGGCAAGTACCGCTGTAGCTGAAATTAACCAAGCGATTGAAATCAACAGTGCAAGTTCTTCATTTGATCCTAAGCTCGGGGAGACCCTCTCTCAAGCGTACGACGAATACTCTGCAAGAATCACGGGCAACCCTTATGACGCACTTGTTGGTACCGATCAAATTCATATTGATACCTATGGGTACACGCTTGCAAATCTGCCTGCTTCAGCCAGCCAAATCTTTGTTGAAGCTAATAAAATTCCAACATACGAATCACAAAGTACCGCCCTTTCTGCTCAGTCAGACACACTCACAACACTTATCACGCAATTACAGATGCTCAATCTCAGTGTCCAAGCTGTTGCAAACAATGCCGCACTCTCAGAAGAAGTAAAAAAAGCGCAGTTGGATGGATTACTACTGATCTATAATTCATATCTACCAAATATTGAAACACTTGAAAGCCTTATAGCCCTTCAAGGTGACGTTCTCCTCTATGATTCACAAGATAGCTTCGTGCGCACACTTTTAAGTCAGTGTAGCAGTGAAATTAATAACCCTACCACCCTTGCAACATTACATTCGAAAGGTCTCGATAACTGGATGCCATACCCGGGAGTGTTCCAATACAATACAAAAATTACTCCACCAAATATCTTCAACACTAGTTTTCCTGCCGATGCATGGATCGTTGCCAATAGCCAACCTTATTTCGGTGTAACATTACCGTATCCAAATGCAAGCTTCACTACTGGAACTGCCGGTACTTGTGTACCCAACCTCAATGGGACATGTTGGTTTACCTCAACACCTCAAACCCTTACCGATGCAGGTCATATGCTCGCGACGGATTCAGCAGCAATCAATAGTGCAATTTGGAAACTAAATAGTTGGTTTGCAGAATTTGAAGCACGGACGGGAATTTATTAGCACTTCTAGACTCCAAAACAAAAATTACTTTATTGGAAGAAATAGTGGGATATTTCTAGTCTTCTTATATACACTACATGCTATACTATGAGCTACATGAAAGTGGGGAAGATATTTATTTCGAGCATTCTAACATTGATCATTATCGGTACAGTACTTGCACCGATGACTCCTGTCTTTGCACAAACTCAGGGCCCTGTTGCACCTCTAAACAGTGACACAACTGCCCTTCGTAATGAGCTTGGCTGTACTAGTTTATGGGAATTTAATGTAGGGAACTGTATTGCTGCTGGACTTTACTTTATCGCCTATACTATCCCCGCTGGAATTTTGGGACTCACTGCAAACTTTTTTAATGCAAGCATTGGTCTCACCTTAAGTTCAAAGCTCTATTATCTTTCTTCGTTCATTGAGGACGGCTGGAGTATTGTGCGCGATATTGCCAACATTTTCTTTATCTTTATTCTGCTTTTCGTCGCATTACAGACTATCCTTGGCTTTGGCTCAAGTACAAAGAAAACAATTGCCAAACTCATCATGGTGGCGATTCTGATTAACTTCAGTATGTTCTTTGTCAAAGTTATCATTGATACTTCAAATATTTTAGCGTTAGTATTTTATAATCGTATTACCATCACTGCCAATGATGCTAGTAAAAATCCTGCTCCCTATACTCAGGTCATAGATAAATCTCTGACCAATATTGATGAGAAAGATGTTGCTGGTGCATTTGTCTCCGCGTTTCAACCGCAAATACTCAATAGTGAAGAATTTCTATACTTATTTACTGGTAAGAGTTCATTTGTAAGTAAGACAAACGGGATTACCACGGTGACAGACACTTCCGATTTCAAAGTTGCAAAACTTATGATTATCGTCGTTTTCTCTGGCATTATTTTTCTCTATGCATCGTGGTGTTTCTTTATTGCCGCCATGTCACTTTTCGGACGTCTGATTGGACTCTGGCTTGCAATTATCCTGGCACCAATTGCCTGTGTGACCTATATTATGCCCTCACTTCAGTCACAGTTTAAAGAAATTGGTTGGAAATCGTGGTGGACAAACTTGATGACACTGGCTTTCAATGCACCAATTTTCATGTTTTTTATTTATTTGATCATACTACTCTCAAAGAGCGACCTTATCCTCGGTATTACTCAACTACGTGATAGTAAACCTGATTTTATAGTGTTACTTCTTCTTGTAGCAATCCCTATGTTAATCATCATGGGCTTTCTCCAAATGGCAACGGGTTTTGCTAAGAAAATGGGTGGAGAGTTTGGTGCGCATATTGTGAGCTTTGCTGAAAATGCGTACAAAAATGTTGGAGGATTTGGGGTTGGAATGGCATCTGGAGCAGTGGCAATGGGTCTTCAAGCAAAGTTTGGCAGAGATGCTCAGAAAACACTTGCTGATAAAGACCTCCAAGACCGTGCTTCCAAAGGAGATGCTGGGGCACAGCAGAAACTTCGCCGGGCTGAATATCTGGCGACACGATCATTTGATCTTCGCGATACTGCTATTGGAAAATTCGGTGCCAAGAAACTCAAGATTGATACAAATGCAACAAAGGGCCTTGAGCAATTTCTAGCAACACCCGGAATTACTGGATTTGCCCCAACCGACATTTCTACAAAAGGTGGCGCACAGGGGAGAACTGAGCGATTCAAGAAAAGGGAAGCAGAGGATATTAACCGTATGAAAATCAAAGGTATGGAAGCGGACATACAGGATCGTAAAGCGAAAGACTGGCAGAAAGAATATGATAAAGATTTGGAAAATACTAAGAAAAAAGAGGGTTCAAGCTTTAATGAAGAGAACTTTAAGGTTCTGTATGAAAAGGGTACAGCGAAAATATATGACGAGAATGGCGATACTAAGATTCTCAAAGACTCAAATGGAAAACCTATATACGACAGAGGTGGTACTACGCAAATATTTAAGAGTACACCAAAAGTTCTTGATTCTAAAACTACGAATCAGCTTAGAATTAAAGACCAGGCTGATATTGTTGAGTATGGCGAAGATTATATAAATGCTCGTGCACGTACGAAGGAAATCATTGATAAGAAGCGAGCAGAGGAAGCCTTGTTAGGAAAAATAGTAACTAAAGAATTTGATGAGAAGAAGTGGCGTGAAGGAGGCGGTATACTTGTTGACGGTAAAATGGTTGAGTACCTAGAAAGAGACCGGGATAATAACATTATTAAAAGCTCACTTTCTCGCCAAAATGAAGAGCTTGTGAATGACCTTCGCAAGCAAGTTGGAGATTTTGAAAAGGATTCTGGAATACTCTCAGGAAAGGCGCTCACAAAGGCGGCCACTGAGTTAAAAACAACTGAGCGAGAATTTGAGAAACTCGGAAAGATTCTAGAGACCATTAACCCTGAAATCAGTAAAATTGATCCTGTCGATCTTGAGAAGAGAATTACAGATATTAAAGAAACTATGCAGGCAACTAGCCCGGCATATAATGGAATTGTGGCAACTGGACTTGACGAACTTAAGCTCTACTACGAACAAGCTAAGAAAGACGGTAATATTCCAGCAGCAGTACGTATGAAACGTGAAATTGATGAAAAGGAAGATATTATTAATTCACTCAAAAAAGGACTCGAAAATTATCAAGGAATGGAGGAGAAAATTGGTGAGCTTCGTAAGAAAACTAACAAATGACCATAATCACTGGAGAACAACTTGATCAAGCATTTGAAAAAATGCCCAAGAATCTTAAAAAAGCTTTCTATAGCTTTGACACTGATACAATTGTCGCAGAGCTTGGCCAAAAACATACAGTACATATTGACGCGCTTGGCGCACTCCAAGCACAAGTCATCTACACCATAATTGGCTTAGCTAAACCAGAAGACTTCGGCAAAGATGTTCTTGAAGCAACCAGTTTATCAAAAGAGACAATTAATGCTGTGGTTGGAGATATTAATGAGCAAATCTTCAAACCAATTCGCGCACGCATGATTGAGCTCGATGAAGAGGACCGAATTTTGGCCGAGCCAGACGAGCCAGCGACGAGCGAAGTACTAAAGATTGAAACCCCTACTACAAATCCAGGAACTGCAGTTGAAGCATTTCCTTCGGAGCTCACCGGTAAAGTTACCGAGTTTGTAAAAGCACCTTCAGGCACACAAAATATCGTCGCAGAAAAACTCCAAGCTCCCCATACGATTGCACCTACTATCACTTCACACGACCTTCCAAACATAAGTGCACGGACATATAAAGGCTCTGACCCTTATCGAGAAGCTGCAGAAGAACCAAAAAGATAACTTATCCTATGGTTGTTTTAAAATTCAGCAGGAGTGACGTATACTTAAGTCATCATGCAATTTCGCGTACCACAATTTATTGACGTTGAAGATAAAATCTTTGGACCGTTCACCTTCAAACAATTTATCTATCTCGCAGGTGGTGCTGGTATGTGCTATGTACTCCTCCGGCTCTTACCGACATTCATCGCCATCATCTTCATTGCTCCAGTTGCAGCCCTTGCGCTCGCGCTCGCATTCTATCGAGTAAACAACAAACCTTTCATTGAGGTTATTGAAGCGTGGTTCAACTATATCCGCCGCGGTAAGCTCTATTTATGGAAAAAAGAGCCTAAGAAAGAATCATCTTCAAAAGCGCCGGTTAAATCTGAGACGATATCCTATGTGCCACGTCTCTCAGGAAGTAAACTCAATGACATTTCATGGAGTCTTGATGTACTTGATAGCCAACGCAGGGGAGAGTAGTTCGTAATTTCTTCGTTATCACTTATAATAGTCTCATGGCTGTTTCTTCAGAAACTACTCAACATTTTGTACCTATCAAAGAAATTCGTGACGGCGTCGTAGTACTCAAAGATGGCGGGGTCAGGGCAATCTTGATGGCTTCATCAGTCAACCTCGGACTCAAATCAGACGACGAACAAAAGGCGATCATTTTCCAATTTCAAAATTTCTTAAATTCGCTTGATTTTCCAGTACAAATTGTCGTGCAATCACGCCGCTATGATGTGCGCCCGTATTTGGTGACACTTGAAAATCGAATGCATGAACTCACTGAGCCTCTTCTTAAAATTCAGACCAAGGAATACATTGAATTCATTCGCAAGTTCAATGATGATGTGAATATCATGACCAAAACATTTTTCGTCGTCGTGTCCTACACATCAGTATCGCTTGAGAACCCTCTTACAAAAATTCGCTCATTCATTCCTGGAGCAAGTAAGACGACTGGGCCTACCGAAAAGACTGATGAGTCAGTGCTTTTTGAGGAGAAGCGCAACCAATTGGAACAACGCCTTGGAGTAATCGAAAGTGGTCTCTCCCGATGCTCCGTCCGAAGTGCACGGCTTGGTACACATGAAATTGTGGAATTATTTTATAAAACGTTTAATCCAGGAGACGCGAGCCAGGGACTCTCGATTGGTAACCAGGAATCATAATTAATTATTTAGCATAATCTATGGGAATTCTCTCAACACTTTTTGGAACAAAGACAAAACCTTCGGATGCAAGAGGGGGAGTTACTCCTGTCTTACCAAGAGAAATCTACGAAGCAGCGACGCTCGAACTCCAAGACATCATCGCTCCTTCAGCTCTACAGATTGCACCAAAATCATTGAACCTGGGAGATAAAATTGCTCGTACATTTTTTGTTATTTCTTATCCACGTTATCTAACTGACAATTGGTTTACCCCAATCATTAACCTTGATAAGGTATTTGATGTTTCAATTTCAATCCAGCCAATTGATACGGCAAAACTTCTCCGCCAATTCCAAAAAAAGGTTGCTGAGGTTCAGAGTCAGATTAGTACTCGTGAAGCAAAAGGTCTTGTGCGCGATCCGGTGCTCGATACCGCCTATCACGATATTGAAGAATTGCGCGACTCACTTCAACAAGCCTCACAAAAAGTTTTCGATGTCGGACTCTACGTCACTATCTATGCCGACAATGAAACCGAACTCTTTAAGACTGAATCTGAAATTAAATCTATTCTTGATGCTAAACTCGTCTATCTCAAACCCGCGCTCTTCCAGCAAGAAGAGGGATTCAAGAGTGTCATTCCACTTGGCCATGATGAACTTAATGTCTATCAAAAACTTAATTCTGAACCGCTCTCTTCTATTTTCCCTTTTGTTTCATTTGACCTCACAAGTGATAAGGGGATCCTTTATGGTGTAAACCGCCATAATTCATCTCTCGTCATTTTCGATCGGTTTAGTCTTGAAAACTACAACTCAATCACTTTTGCCAAGTCTGGTTCAGGAAAGTCCTATGCAACGAAACTTGAGATTCTCCGCTCACTAATGTTTGACACAGATGTAATCGTGATCGACCCTGAGCAGGAGTACCGATTCCTCGCTGAAGCAGTAGGTGGACGCTATTTTAATATTTCCCTCAATTCTCAGCACCACATTAATCCATTTGATTTACCAATTCCGCAGTCAGATGAAACCGGTGCAGAAATTCTCCGTGCCAATACTATTAATCTCGTTGGACTCTTTAGAATTCTCCTGGGAGGCCTCACGCCTGAGGAAGATGCGATTATTGATCGAGCTATTAGTGAAACCTACGCGCTCAAAGATATCACTCCAAGCTCTGATTTCACTAAAATTGAACCACCTCTGATGAGTGACTTCCAAATGGTGCTCTCAGGTATGGAAGGTTCTGAGTCACTGCTTCAACGTCTGACAAAATACACTACGGGATCATGGGGAGGATTTATCAATCAACCATCAAACCTTGATATTGATAAAAAGTTAGTCGTCTTCTCGGTCCGCGATATGGAAGATGAATTGAAACCTGCCGCCATGTATATTGTCACGCACTATATCTGGAATTCAGTTCGTAAAAATCTCAAGAAGCGTCTCCTGGTCGTCGACGAAGCATGGTGGATGATGAAATCGCCTGACACAGCATCATTCCTCTACTCAATTGCAAAACGTGGCCGTAAATACTTCCTTGGACTTGCCACGATTACACAAGATGTGGATGATTTCATGAAAAGTGAGTATGGGCTTCCTATTGTGACCAACTCTTCTATCCAGATACTTTTGAAACAATCTGCCTCAACTGTCGAAAATCTCCAAAAAACATTCAACCTTACTGACGAGGAGAAATACCTCCTTCTCGAATCAAATGTCGGAGAAGGGATCTTTTTTGCAGGCCTCAAGCATGTGGCAATCAAAATCATTGCTTCATATACTGAAGATCAAATTATCACTAGTGACCCATCGCAGCTTCTTGCGATTAAGAAAGCCAAGGACGATTTAGACCTCTCAGACAAAAAGTAGGATTACTCAGCGCTTTCTACTACGAATTTATAATTGGTAGTGGTATACTTTAGGAAATGAAATCTTCAGGGATTCTAGTACTAGTTTTGGCATTCATATTTGTCTTTTTCCCCCTCGTTTCGCGTGCACAAGTGGTGACCAAGGGTTTCAATATGATTGTCACCCCAATCACACCCCACTCAAACGAGAAGGTTCGCGTTGATCTTGAGAGTTACTCAATCGATTTGCCTCGTTCTGCGATCAAGTGGTACTTAAATGGCGCCCTGGTTGATTCAGGCACAGGTAATACAGTCTTTGAGACTACGACTGGCGCTTCGGGGCAATCTCTCACCATTAAAGCCTCAGTCACTATCCCAGGTGGCACAGTGTTTGAGAAAGATATTACCCTAACTCCAACTGATGTCGATATTCTCTGGGAAGCTCCTTCGTCATACGTCCCTCCGTTTTATAAAGGTAAGGCACTCCCTTCAAGTGAAGGAACACTGAAATTTGTAGCAATTCCAAGTGTCAAAACCAGTAGTGGCGGATACCTGAAGCCTTCGTCATTTGTATATAACTGGAAGCATGCTTTCACCACCGACGCCTCTGCGTCAGGACTTTCAAAAGATAGTTACTCAATTAAAAATTCATATCTCAATTCTTCAGAATCTGTGCAGGTCACTAGCACTGATCCTGGCAGTGGATTCTCAGGCAGTGCCGATATCACTGTAGCCATGCAAACACCTGAGGTGCTTTTTTATGAAGAAACACCACTCGGTGGGCTTAACTTGAGTAGAGTACTTGAAAATGGATTTAGAGTTGAGAAAAATGAAATGACTATTTTTGCTTCTCCATACAATATCGGACCAAAAGATCTCTCATCAAACGTTTTTGTATTTGATTGGAAAGCAGGCACCACAGCAGTACCAACTCCGTTTCCTGCAAACATAATTACTATTCAAAAGCCTACACAAGGAGGATCATCGAATATTAGCGTATCAATTAGTAATAAATTTAAACTCTTTGGAGATGTGCTCGGCAAACTTACTCTGACATATTAATTCTATGCGACAAGGACACAAAATAGTATTAGGAATAGTAGTTGGGATTTTGGCAATTATTTTGCCCGTTCGATCATTATTAGCAGGAGTTACATTCTCATACGCAAATCCACCATCACTCGGCTCCCAAAGCGCCTCAATGACCATTAAAGCTGCGTTCTCAGGTACTACGTTTACCTATAGTGCAAAAATCTATATAACAAACGGAGTTACTGATCTTGGACAAAAAAATGTAATCGCTAGTAGTGACGAAGTAGCTTTTTCAACCGGGACTCTTACTCAGACAGTTAGTTTTTCTGGCCTTACACCTGAAACTACCTATGAAGTTTGGGTAAATAATCCTCTGGGTTCTTCCTCTATTAAACTTCCATCCATAACTACACTTCCATGGGATCAAGAAAACTGCACAAATGCAGGTTTTATGTGTATTTGGCAAAATCAGGACACAACATATACCACAGCAAGCAACGGAAAAGTAGAAGCAAGTATCAGTCTCTCGTCTGTAAATATCCCAGAGGGAAGTAAGATTTGGGTTGTTTTTAAAGACACTCAATCAAGCACCCTCTCTGGTGGCCAGTTATTTACGGTAGTGGCTGGTGGGAAATTAACTTTTAATGGATCTTCCTCTATACCTCTATCTGACACAACACCACAGCATGTCTATCACATCACGACTGAGACACGATCACTACAAACCTCATCTGTACCTGGGGTGCCAGACATAGAAATTATTCACCCAATCTTTTCCCAAATCCCTGATATCATTGTTCCCACAACTCTGCCAGTCACTCTTGTAACAGACAAAACTCCAGAATATTGTAAAGCACACCCCGAGGAGTATTGTCTCCTTGAACCAATTCCACAATTTGGTGCGAGCGTTGATACAAGTGATCTACAAGGCTACTTCACCAAAATTATTTCTCTTATTCTAATGCTCGGTTCAGCATTTGCAGTCCTGATGATTGTCTATGGTGGAGTGCTTTACATGGGATCGGAGTCAGTGTTTAAAAAAGGTGAGGGATTAGCAAAAGTAGAAGGAGCTATCTTGGGACTTCTGTTACTCATCGGATCATATGCCATCCTCAATTCAATTAATCCTGATCTAGTGAATTTAAAAATTAGACTGAGGCCAGTAGCTTACAATATTTCATATGAAGAAGCCTCGAAGGAGGCCTCCGTAAATACCGATGGAACATATAACTATACAAGTTGTCCAAATAAAATTAAACCTAAAACTGATGAGGGATGCCCAACATGTCGTTTGCTCTCTGGAATTACTGTAGTATCAACTGGAAAACAAACCACTGATACACTTGCTGATAAACTCGAAACATTTAACCAGTCAGAAGGAGCTGCAAATTGGCGTGTCACTGAGGCATACGCTCCTGCGCCTATTCATTGTGCACAGTGTCACTACAATGGCACCTGTATTGACGCAGGACTTAATGATAAAACTGTCGCAAATATTAAATCTTTTTATGATAAAGCTCTTGCGGCAGGGTTAGGACCTGTGTACGAAGTTTCTCCCTCACAGACAACGCTTTATAACCAATTAAAAGATGCTGGAGTTAATGTAATTCATCCATCGTGGATTACTGCCGAACATTTTTCGGTTTATTGTAAACCCGGTGTCACCAACGGTTGTTAATTTGCTAGAATACTATTAATTATGTCACGACGAACAGTTACCTTCATTACGCTCTTCATCCTACTTGGACTTATAAGTCTTGGTGTGTTTCTTTTCTCATCCCTTGGGGTAGGGGAAAAAGCTTCAGGTACCAATCCAATCTCTGCGATCAATCAATTTTTCCCTTTTGGAAATAACGACAACACTACAGTACCTACGTCAGACGGCAAACCTATCGAAGACGGTGGAGATGATCAGACTACCGAAACTCCTGTAGAAATTCCTCTCGCACTGACTCAACTAACCACTGAACCCGTTGCAGGACTCATTCCAATCACTGCTACTAAAATAGTATTTACAGAAGAGTCTACAGCGCCAACTATTACCGAGGAGAGTCCCTTTACCACTCCAAGCTCTGTCGAAATTCAAGTACCAGTCACCGCAGAGCCAACAACAGAAACTATTACTGTCCCTGGTGTTCGTTATATAGTGCAAAATTCTGGAAATATCTTCGATCTCTATCTTGATACAAAAAAAGCAACTCGCATTACAAATACGACAATTCCAAGGATTTATGATGCTTACTTTGGAAATGGTGGGAAAAATGTCATCGCTCGTTATTTAGAAGACGACCGAAAAACCATCACGACATTTTCTGGTAGTACCTCTTTACCACTAGCACAATTGCCAGCCGAGAATGCCTCAGATGTAGTGCCTCCAATAGAACCGAGTCAACTTCTAGGCATGTTTTTCCCTACCAATATTCTCTCACTTAGTATTTCAGATAAGGGCGACCGAGTATTTTATCTTGAGGATCGTCCAGATGGTTCCTACGGCACCTCTGCTGATTTCACAAATGCACTCAAGGGCTCTACGTTCACTTCAGGACTAAAGGAATGGAACACTGAGTGGATGACCGATAAGACTATTCTTTTCACCACAAAGCCTTCTGGGCTCGTTCCAGGGTATGCATATACCTTTGATACCACCACAAAAACATTTCTCAAAACTATTGGCGCAATTCCAGGACTCACAACCAACGTAAGTCCTAGTGGCAAAAAGATTCTCTTTGGTGAAGGAGGAAAGGGAACACTTAGTGTCAAAGTTTACGATCTCAGCACTAAGGAAATTGTAGATTTAGGACTCAAAACACTGCCCGAGAAATGTACCTGGGACTCTGATGACATACTCTACTGTGCAATTCCAAAATCTCTACCATCATCTACATATCCAGATGCCTGGTATCAGGGTAAGGTGTCCTTTTCAGACAGTATTTGGAAACTAAACTTAATTGATAACACATATATTACTATCAATAATCCTGAAACTGTTGGTGAGTCCATCGATCTCGTCGCACCGGCACTCTCACAAGAGCGGAACCACCTCTACTTCATCAACAAAAAAAATAGCACCCTTTGGGTACTTGAGTTAAATAAGAATTAAGAGTTACGAATTAATAAAACTTGTAATTGAAAATTTGTAATTCGTAATTTTTATATCTCTCCAATATATTTGATGACGATGTGGCGATTTCTTCCAACACCTTCGGATTCAGTTTTGATATCAGTACGGTCCTGGAGAAATGAATGAATGATTTTACGCTCATAGGCATTCATAGGATCAATACTAATGCTTGATTTAAAATATTTAGCCCTTTCGCTCATCATGTGAGCAATGGTTTTGAGATTCTCTATTTTCTTTTTTTGATAATCATTAACTTCAATAACGATTTGTGGTCTCGGTTCTTCAATTTCTTTTTCTTCCTCAATAATTCTCCGCGCCAGAGTCGTGAGCGCATAAAGTACTTCACCGTCTTTACCAATAATGGCATGCGGCTCATTGGTGGTAAGAGTAAACCAGTATGAACCGTCGAGCTCATTAAACTCAAATTGGGTAGATTCAATCCGAAATGGGGTAACTGCTATGAGGGACTCGAGTATTTTTTTAAGACTTTCATGATTTTTGTTCATAGATATATGCCTTCTGTTTACTATAGTTTCGTCTCACAAGCAACTCTTGAATGATCGAGAAGACGCCATTTGCTGCCCAGTAGAGTGCCACTGCACCGGAGAGCTGGTAGGCAAAAATAGTAATAATAACAGGCATAATATACTTCATCATGCTCATATTGCGAGCCAGAGCGTCACTAAAATCTTCCGTATCAGAATCTGTCTTTTTGGGAAGCTTCGGGGAAACAATCACTGCTTGAAAATACTGAGTAACACCAGCGAGAAGTGCGAGGACAATACTTCTCTCAGCCAAATTAAAAATGCCTAGGAAATGAGTGTTAACTACTGCTGGAAAATCAACAATACCGTAAAGAAGCTCACTATTAGGTACAATTCCTTTTTGAATGACAAAATATAGAGCAAGAATAATTGGAAGTTGCACAAGAAGGAGAAAGATACTAGAGAGGGGACTAACATTATTTTTTCGATACAATTCAATAGTCTTCTTTCCACGCTCAGCTCGATCAGTAATTTTGTTTATTTCCTTAAGTTGGGGCTGGAGTTCCTGAGTCTTTAGTTGAGTAATAATTGCTCTTTTACCGAGTGGGTAGAGAATTATTTTAACAATAAGCGTCATACTTATGACTGCAAGCCCCACATTTCCTCCTGTGAGCGTCGCAAAAAACACCAGCGCATTATAAATTGGTTGGTAGATGAGGAGTGTCCAAATACTGTGAAGCATCTGGCTATTGTACATTTTTTAGCCCAGAAATCAACGAATTGTTTTGAGAAATGTTTCTATATCAGCTTTAAATATTGTATCTTCGCCTACAATACCTTTGGTCATGATAACTATCTTGTACCCTGAAGGAACTTCTCCAAAATCACGAATTAACCGGAATATTTTTCTTTTTATAGTATTTCTATCAACAGCTCGTTTATAAAACTTTTTTGAAGGTGCAATTGAAAATCGGGTGGAAGTGTTTTCAATACTCTTTATATACTTAAAAGTAAATTGTCCATAGGAAACAGACTTACCATACTTCAGCACTTTGGTAACTTCGATAGATCGTAATATTCTACTTCGTGGAAGCATGAAAAAACCTTATACTGCAAGCTTTTTTCTACCTTTTTGGCGGCGGCGAACAATTGTTTTTCTTCCACCCGGGGTTTTCTTTCGGACGAGGAAGCCGTGGGTTTTGGCTCGTTTACGCTTTTTTGGTTGGTATGTTCTACTCATATCTGCAGTATAGAGGAGAATGGGAGAATTTCAAAGTCCCAAAAAAATCCACAGGTAATTAACAGCTTTAAACACATACGTCTAGTGTTGCTCTATATATAAAAATCACTATACTACTGTGGTCAATGAATGAAAATATACAACTTTGGAATTCTTGTTTACACGAAATTGAGAGTTCTCTTTCAAAAGCAAATTTCAGTACGTGGTTTGGACACACGAATATTATTAAACAAGATAGTGGTGTTGTTGTAGTCGGAGTACCAAATGAATTTGTGAGAGACTGGTTGGTGAATAAATATCACAAAATGATACTAAAAACACTTACTACCAATGCTCCTCATGTCCGAAATGTTGAATATATCATCTCGAAACACACTCCAATAGTTGATGAGGAGAAAAAAACTCCAGTTTCTCCTCATATTAATGAGCTTCCACTTCAAGACCTTTATATCAACAAGGATGACAATCTTAATCCTCGGTATATCTTTGACTCATTTATAGTAGGTTCTTTTAATGAGCTAGCTTTTGCCGCTTCCCAAGCAATTATTCAGCGACCAGGACTTAATTACAATCCATTCTTTGTCTATGGTA
>CAZRDO010000009.1:25593-38130 GCA_964599225.1 uncultured Candidatus Saccharibacteria bacterium | reverse complement strand
CAACCATGTATGCGACCAAAGAAATGCATCATGCCTATTCAACAGGTCGAGGTGGTGTCGTGGTTCGTGGAGAAACAGAAGTCGCCGAAGAGAAAAGTGGCAAAGCACAAATCATCATCACCTCGCTTCCATACAAAGTAAACAAAGCTGAACTCATCTCAACCATTGCTGATCTTGTATCTGAGAAAAAGCTCGAGGGTGTTCGCGATGTGCAAGATCATTCGACCAAAGACATTCGCGTGGTGATTGACCTCAAGCAAGGTGTTCATCCACAAAAAGTTCTTAACTATTTATATAAACATACCCAACTTGAGACGACGTTCCACTTCAATATCGTTGCGCTTGCTGATGGCGTCCCACAAACACTCTCACTCAAATCGCTCCTTGATATTTTCTTAGGACATCGCAAGATTGTCGTACGTCGACGTACAGAATTCGAACTCAAGCTTGCTGAAGATCGGGCACATATTCTCGCCGGTCTCAAGAAAGCGCTCGATCATATTGATAAAGTGATTTCAACTATTCGTGGATCAAAAGATACGGCTGAAGCGAAACTTAACCTTATCAAACAATTTAAATTTACAGAGATTCAAGCAACTGCCATCCTTGAAATGAAACTCCAAAAGCTCGCTGGACTTGAACGTAAGCAAGTTGAGAATGAACTCAAAGAAAAAGAAGCAATTATTATCGAACTCAAAGCTATTCTCGGCAGTGAGAAAAGGATTGCAGCCGTGGTTGCCAAAGAGCTTGAACTTATGAAAGAGAAATATGGTGATGAACGCCGTACAAAAATCATTCGTGGTGGGATCAAAGAAATTTCCGAAGAAGATCTCGTGCCTGAGAAGGAATCTGTGTTGGTATTTACTTCAGGTGGCTATGTGAAGCGAACTGATCCGGTAGAGTATCGCGCTCAAAAGCGTGGTGGCATTGGGGTAATTGATTTAGAAACCAAAGAAGAAGATTTTGTTACCATACTTCTCAATACTAATACACACAGTGATCTACTATTCTTCACAAATTTAGGTAAGGCATACCAGATTCGCATGTTTGATATTCCAGAAGGCAAACGTGCTACTAAAGGTAAATCAATTATGAATTTCCTCTCGCTTGGTACCGATGAACAGGTCATGTCGATTTTGCCTATTTCCAAAGATAAAAAAGCTCGCCTCGATCAGTATCTCATGCTGGTGACAGAAAACGGAACTGGAAAGAAAATTTCGTATGAAAATTTCAAAGATGTTCGTCGCTCAGGCATCATTGCGATCAAACTCGACAAAAATGACAGTCTGAAATCAGCACTTCTTGTGGAGAAAGGGGATGAGATATCGTTGGTCACTGCCAAAGGTCAATCAATCAGGTTTAAAGAATCTGATATTCGAGAGATGGGGCGCTCTGCAGGTGGTGTTCGAGCTATGAAACTGGGTAAAAGTGACAAGCTTGTTGGTGTGGACATAATCAAGAAAGATCAAAAAGATGGAGCACTTCTTACGATGAGCGCACACGGACTTGGCAAGAAAACAGCACTGACAGAATACAAAGTTCAAAAACGTGGTGGCTCTGGCATCAAAACAGCTAAGATTACTCCAAAAACCGGAGATCTTATTGTGGCAAAAATTATTACTCAGGAAGTTGAACTTATTGCGATGTCAAAGAAAGGACAAGTCATCCGCACGCAACTTGATTCAATACCCTCATCAGGACGCCAGACACAAGGAGTCACTATCATGAAACTTCGCCCTGGTGACGGCGTGGCTTCTATAACCTGCTTTTAAATATAAAATCGCCGAAAGGCGATTTTATATTCGTCGACTAAAATACTATCGTGATATACTGTCCGCATGACATTTCTTGATCCAGCACAAGTTGTGAAAGGACTCCATGTACGAGAAGGTATACGAGTTGCTGATTTTGGTGCCGGAGCCGGACATCTCGCACTTCTACTCGCAGAAAAAGTAGGAAGTGAAGGAAGAATATACGCTATTGATATTCAGAAGGAGTTACTCGGGCGTCTTCATAACGATGCCACGAGTAAGAAGCTTACCAATATCGATACGCTCTGGCTTGATCTTGAGAGTCACAAAGGCACGGGGCTTAAAGAGAGATCTATTGATGTAACTATATTTGCAAATATTTTGTTTCAAATTAATGATAAGCGTGTACTTGTGCGAGAAGCCAAACGAATACTCAAATCGGGTGGTGAAGCGCTCGTGATTGATTGGTCAGACTCCTTCGACAATACTGGCCCACGCCCAGAAATGATTATCTCTCCAACGGCAGTTGAGAAACTTTTTACTGATGAAGGATTTACACTTTCTCGCAATTTCGAAGCTGGCTCACATCACTATGGGCGCATATTTACGCTCGCAGTATAAAAGAGCACTGTGGTATACTTAACGTAATTACTTTTTCCATTACCGATTGTTTTCATGGCCAAACTTTCAACATTTCAACTTATTTTCATAATTGTATTTGTAGTATTTATTATCGGTGGCACGCTCATTTTTGCGGGCTATATTAAAATTGGCAAAGATAAAACTGCGACACCGTCTACTGATGTGCCTATCGTAATTTGGGGAGTACAGAAGAGCTCACTCATGAAGCCGATAGTTGATTCGCTCAATAGTGAGAAACAACTACGTCTCTCTTATATTGAAATTCCAAGAGATGAATTTCACGATAGACTTGTTGATGCATTCGCTGAAGGTGAGGGACCAGATTTGTTTTTGATGGAAGAGTCAGACATCTGGGGACTGCGAGATAAAATTTACGTCATTCCTTATGAGAGCTATCCTGAGCGAACGTTTGAGAGTACCTTTGTGGAATCGGCATACGTCTACGAAGGCCCAACAGGAATTGTTGGTGTCCCGTTCATGATTGACCCGATGGTGCTCTACTACAATCGTGATACGTTCAATGATGCGGCGATTGCAGTTCCACCTCTATCATGGTCCGAATTTGGACTCTTAACGCCCAAACTCACTGTCAAAGACGAAAGTGGTACTCTTTTTAAGAGTGCTATTGGTATGGGACGATTTGAAAATCTTGTTCATGGTGATGATATTTATTCACTACTGGCACTTCAAAGTGGTAATCCTATTACGGTGCTCGACAAAGAGACTGGTGCGCTTACGGTAACACTTGCTGATCGGGGAGAGACAACTTCGCGCTCTGGTGGAAGCTATGCACTTGATTTCTTTACGAGCTTTGCTAATCCTTCTAATCGGAATTACACCTGGAATCGTGGATTAGCTGATGATCTCTCATCATTTCTAACTGAGCATCTTGCAATGTATATGGGATTTGCAAGTGAACTGCCGCTTATTCGTGCCAAAAACCCTAACCTCAATTTCGATGTGACGTTTGTACCTCAGTCTGGTGTGACTTCGACACGGATGACGGTCGCGCATCTGTCTGCCTTTGCAATACCAAAAAATGCTCCAAACAAAGCCGCATCAATCTCAGCGGCGTACCAGCTTACGAGTAAAAGTGTGATTGAGAAGTTAACGACTGCGACTTTTCTCCCACCTGTGCGCCGTGATCTCTATGCGACGAGACCCTCAGATGTCTTTCTTTCGGTCTACTATGACAGTGCACTCCAAGCCAAAGCTTGGCGTAATCCGGATCAAGTCGGAGTACATTCAATTTTTACTGATATGGCCAATGCGCTTATCTCGGGTGTCGTGGATAGTCAATCAGCAGTCTTTGATGCGGTGAATAAAATGACTCTCCTTGCTCAATAAACACTTACAACATGCCAACATCAGAACAAAATGCACATATGTATAGAAAAATAACTCTGATAGGGATTACTCTTTTTGCTTTGGCAATAATGTTTTTACCTCATATTACTCACGCGATCCAACTCATCCCTTGTAATGGTGGGGTAACTGGTTATGATGCAAGTGGAAATGCACAGTATGATGAGTGTACCTGGGATGATCTTCTAACACTTATCAACAATGTTATTGATTTCATTATTTATACTGTCGTAGTCTTCTGGGCAGGAATAGTCTTCACGTGGGGAGGCTTTTTGATACTGACCAGTGGTGATAATCCTGGGAAGCGCAAGCAAGCCAAAGCGATGTTTATTAATCTTATAATCGGTGTCATAATTGTACTTATTGCGTGGCTTGGTATTCATGCAATTCTCACGGCGCTTGGTTGTACGGATTGTTTAAAATTAATTGATGCACAATAATTTATGAATTTAATTTCTCTTTTGCGTGTTAGCTTCTTTACACTAATCATTTCGCTAATTTTTGGTGGTTCTTTTCAACCAGTTTTTGCGAACCACACAGGTAGTACAGGAGGTCATACAGGTTCAACTGGAGGTACCTCAACAGCTGATGGAACAACCACAGAATATGGTTTTACCGTCCAAATCAAAAACCCACTCGAAAATAGTGGCATCGATAGCATTGAGGCATTTATTGAGAAAATTATAGATATTGTCGTTATGATCGTGACACCATTTATTGTGCTGTGTTTAATTTACGCTGGTTTCCAGTATGTTACTGCTGGTGGCGATCCAGGCAAGGTTAAGAAAGCACATGCGTGGTTACTCTGGACCGTCGTGGGAGCGGCAGTTATACTCGGTGCCTGGGTCATTGCTCATGCAATAGCGGGTACGGTCAAAGAACTTGCGGCACCACTATAAATTCATGAAGCTACTTCATAAAAACATCTTACGAAGTGTCTTATTTGGAGGGCTAGTTGTCACAGCTCTACTCACTGGTGGAATTGTAGTACACGCCCAAGACGAGGGTACGGCTTCCAATCCATTTTTTGGTGGAAGTGGCAGTTTTGATATGACTCCACTTCCAGTTGGAGCACCTGCACCACTTACGAATCCTGATCCATTAGATCCCTTACTTCCATTAAGTAATCAAAATACTGATCCTGCTCCATACGCTCTTGATCCCTATGGCCAAGCTAATACAAATGATTGGTATAACGGTGACGAGACAGAGACAAGCGGCTGGTTTGGAGGAAGCGCAGGTTATAGTAATGCATGTCCCGCAGCGCCAAAAGGTGATTTTATTACAATCATCAAATTCCTCCTATGCTTCGTTAATAGTTCACTTATACCACTTCTCATTGTTCTCTCCATCATAGTATTTATTTGGGGCGCCATCCGGATGATGCTTGCAACGGGAGATGCAAAGGGAAGGGAAGAAGCTCGAAAGTTTCTCATGTGGGCTGTGATTGCATTCTTTGTTATTCTCTCTGTTTGGGGTCTCGTCCACATTATTTCAGGAACATTTGATCTTAATCTCACCGGTCCTGAATTTTTCAAAACTGATCCAGCTGGCTATAGCTGTCAGGATGGTTTCCCCAAGAATCCAAATCTTATAGATATAGTAAATTTTGCAACCTGCCGCATCAGCGACCTCCTCATTCCGCTCTTTGTAGTGATCGCGCTCTTTCTCTTTATCTATGGTGTTTTCCGCTACCTCGCATCTGCTACAAGTGACAAGGCCCGCAAGGAAGGCTCATTCTTCATGCTCTGGGGTATCATCGCACTCTTCGTCATCCTCTCTGTCTGGGGGCTAGTTGGGGTACTTAGGAACACCTTTGGCGTCTCGGCTATTCCACAGTTTGACGGCAAGTGGTAAGTATTCGTGATATACTTATAGAGTAACAAAAGGTCATTTGTAGTTATATTATTTTTAATTAATCAAGTAGTCATACTTAATTTATCGCATGAAAAAATCTCTCATTGCTCTCAGTATCTTTGTTGCTCCAGTATTTGCCTTTGCACAGGACGCAACTTCTATCCTCACGGTTGTTAGTAAGATCTTCAACACTATTATTCCGATGCTTATTACACTCGGAATTATTTACTTCATCTGGAACCTCATTCAGCTTCTTATAGCAAAATCAGATGATGTTAAAAAAGAAGCCAAGAATCGTATGCTCTGGGCAGTGCTTATTTTCTTCGTCATACTCTCAATTTGGGGACTTGTTGGTATTATCCAGAGAACATTTGGTATTAACACTAGTGGAACTATTAGTACAGAGGATATTCCACACGTAGAATAATTCTCTATGAATGGAATTGCATTTGCACAAGGGAAGACAGTCTTAAATGATACCGTGGAAGCCCTCGTCGCTCGTATTGCAATCAGTATCTTAAATCCACTCATCTATCTACTCTTTGCCGTCGCACTTCTCGTATTCATCAAAGGCTTAGTTGAGTTTATTGCAAATCGTGATAATGCTAGTGAACGAAAAAAGGGTCAGACACATATGCTCTGGGGAGTTATCGGACTCTTCATAATGTTTGCAGCCTTCACTATCATCAATCTCATCACCAATACCTTCCATCTCGATCCCGCAATGATTCCGTAGTAAACAAATATAGAATAGAAAATCAAAAGTCCCGCTTAGCGGGACTTTTGATTTGTAGCCCTAATCCAGGTTACTGATAAATTGACCTTATTTTATATAGCTAATTAAACTTGACAAGATGGCATCAAATATGCTATAATACTAACAGAAATCAAACAATCTAAAAACCTACTGCCATGAAGAAAATGTTCTTTTTATTACTAATTTTATCACCTATATTCCTAACATCAGCTTGCTCAAAGAGCAACTGTGATGTATGCAATGTAGAACCGGGCCAACCCGATCAAAGTTCAAACCCTTATCCATCAGTTGTCCCACCGGCCGGTGAATTCTATACAACAACGAAGCCGTCCGACTGGGATGCCTGGACAGTGAATGGTGTCGTGTACGGCTTTGGGGGCCAATTTGATTGGCAGAGGTATTGTCACAATTACGACAATGGTTACGATTGGGCACCCGGACAGTTACCAATAGGGTTTTATGTTACTTATCATACGGATCCCGATTACTATGCACACCATGGGATTACTGATAAAGTAATAGATTCCTGGGACCCAAAGTTTAAGTAATTGTTCTGTATTGTTAAGATAAACCTGTTCTGATTTTTATCGGAGCAGGTTTTCACTTTTTTATATACAATTTACAAAAGAAAAAACGCGTTGCAATTATGCAACGCGCGTTTTTAATGAAAGAACAATTTTAATTCGAAGCAATTTTTGCTTTTGCATCAGGATCCTGCCATGTAGTTTTTATATGGACAGAACCAGTACCCCAAACTCGAAATAGACCAAACATTACTCCCTCTGTAGAGCCATTGTCAGGATGCAGTGCAGTTGCGTCACCTTCCTCATCTGCATTAAATATTTTTCCTGAAGGCATCTCAAAATAAACAACTGCTACTTTTTTCCACCAGAATCCTCTTCCTGTAGTTACTGCTATTATGTCGTAATCCATGTAAGGACCTGTTTGAAAATAAAAATCCTTATTGCCAGTCAATTTGACTATGGTATCGATTTCCCTAACTGGACTACTCATTTGTGCTGTTTTGACCTCTGATTGGGCACTGTCTTTTCCACCATAGCTTTCACAGCCTGGTTTCAAAAAAAGTAGTACCAAACCGATTCCAATAAACACCCGTCCCTCGCTTCTGTGTTTCTTCATCATGAAGAGAAGAACAATAAAGGCGGCAATCAAAAAGATTGTTATCCATGTAGCGTTCTCCCACCACTCGGGGAATACTTCAGCAGTTACCATTAATATTGCAATTGCAATCACAATTGGCATCAGCCAGCTTTTGCCGACCTGGCTTACACTTCCTGCACTCACTCCAGTACCGCCACCAAATGCCATCCAAAGCCCAATTGCCGCTAAACCAATCATGATCCAGGTACTTGCGGAAATTCCATCCGTTAGAATCCCAGTAGCCCAGGCTATTACGAAGCCAATGAGCGTGAAGGCCAGTAGGAACCAAACAAGTATTTTGTTTGAACCAGGATTACGAGCAGGATTAGAGGGATTACTTTTTGGCCACTTGATGTTAAAGTAATCAAACACGTCTTTTAAATTTTTCATTTCAGTCAGTTTTAGGTGTTGGTTTATTTTTTTTGATTTTTCTGTTTATTCCAATCCTTCTGCCTCCAATTTTTCTGCGTAAACTTTCTTTGGTCACCCTTAGTGTCATTAGAATCAGATGGTGTTGTTGGCTGTTTTCTATCTGAAGGAATTGCGATTACTGCTCCAGGGTTTCCACCATTTTTACCAAGTGAAAGTAAAGTTTCTGGGAAATTTCTGGTTTCCATAACTGTGAGGACTTCTGGATCAAGCTCTGATAAGTTTTCAGCGTAGGCTTTATCTAAACCAATTTCTGCTTGGCCTCTTTCCCAGGCATTTACGGCCTCCTGTTTTGCCACTTTCTCTTCCGCTTTCAACACACCATACTTGCCCTCCATATTGGTTTTCTCAGCTTTATTTTTAGTTATATTCTCTTGCTCCACCCGCATTAATTTCAGCATCTCCTTCTGTTCAATGTTGAAATCTGGTAGATCATACCTATACATACCCAAGCCGGTACTTTGAGAGAGGGTTTCACCGTTGATTCTCAAAGAATCAAGTTCAAGAAGCATACGCAAACCTTTTCTATTAGGGCTAAAGCCATTAATAGAGAAGAGATTCTGATAGAAACCAGAGTTAGTATCTTTTAAATTACCAACCTGTTTTTCTTTGATCTCTTTTCTCTCTTCCACAATATCCTTATACGTCATACCCTGCGAGTACTGAAGTAGTACAGAGTTTATGTGGGAATCTACTTTGTCTGCTATCCCAACTTTGCTGTCTTTTGCAAGCGCAACAAAAATTTTTGGGAACATTGTGAAGAGGGTAACATTTAGCGCATAAAATATACTAAATGCTCCTGGCATCCCATCATTTTTCTTAGCAATAGGTTTTCTATTTCGTCCCTTTCCTTTTGCTTTTACTTCTTCAACCACGTAGCCTAAGTCCTTCAATTGATTCCCTTTTGAAATTAGTTGATGATCAAAGACCAATGGGATTTGTGAAGAAGGGACGGAAGGGATCATTTGTGATAGGGTGCTGACAATTTGGCTCGCGCCGGTATCCTTATCAGCCACTGGTTCACTGTGCTTCTGCACTTCGATTTGGAATGTTTCAACATTGTATTCCTCAAAACCCATGAAATACACGTTTACAAAGGCCCTGAAGAATCTTTGAAGGAAACTCCAATGGTCTATGCCAAAATCGAATTTTTTCCTTGTGACGAAGCGCTCATATACTACGTCCCCGATTCCTCTTAGATCAGGATCTCTACTTTTACGTAATACTTCGATAGTATCTGGTGCTAATACAATGTGCTTTTCACCCTCGATATACACGCCCCATTCAGGAGCTGGGTTATAGAGGATTACCTCAATTTCGTCTAATTTCCAGACGATTGTAAATGTGCCGTTTTCAGGCAATGGAGTAAAGTATTTACCCAATCTTGCTGATCTAATCGTCAGCTTTTGAGCACCTAAGTAAGCCGAGAAGGCCATAGCAATTAATGAGAAAATTATCAGTAGTAGGTTCATTTTTCAAATTTTTCTGATTAGAATTATACAGAAAAACAACAAAAAGTCAATGGCTACGTCTTTTGATTTTCCAGACATGATTCCATAGTGGTCTGGAAAATCAAAAGACTCCGCTTATACGGAATTTAAGGGAGAAATCGTAATTTAATGTTGTCATCACAAATAATTTGCACACCCATGTTTGCAAATTTTCGCGACCCCGCCTCGTGGTTTTCTGAGACAGAAAACATCACTGTGGCTCGGACAAGTGAATAGAAAAGTAAAGAAATTCACTTTTCTAACCTTGTCCGCCCAGTTGGAATCGAACCAACGACCTTACGCTTAAGAGGCGCCTGCTCTACCAGCTGAGCTATGGGCGGATATTATTTTATTTTCACAACAAATGTCCTATTGAACAAACATTCATGAAGCTTAGCAAAATTAATGAGAAATGTCAGTAGGGTAAGAGTAGTTAGCTTAAAACTCATACACGTAGAGTTTGTGTGGGAAGTAGGTTTCACTAATTTCGATGACTTCCTTTGGTATTTTTTCATTGAACGGAAAGTCACATGAGATAACTTGAGTGCCTGGAGTGAGCTCTTGTGTGAGTTTGGGGAGAAGATTCTCGATGGCAGAAGGGAAGAGATAGAGGAAGATATGTGTCGCATCATGAAGATTCGTTTCCATAAAATCACCACGGCGAAGTTCAAGATATGCCAGTGGAGATAGTTTGTTCCAGATTTTGGCAAGCAGATAGGGAAGTGGGGCAATCTCAACACCGATAGCTTTTGTGGTAGGTGAATGTCCGAGTAGATAGCGAAGTACAATCGAATTGCCACAGCCCAGATCATAGAGCACTGAGGTACTACTGAGCTTAAGTGCCGTAGCAATGTGAGGAAGAAGTTTTCTAGGAATTGGTAGAAATGGCACTTCTGTTTTACTAAAGCCGATAACGGTGAGAGTAAATGCGATGCCACCAATAAAGATAACAAGTAAAAGAATAATAAGTAGAAGTATATAGATATAAAACATGTGCCCGGGGCGAGAGTCGAACTCGCACGCCGTACGGCAATCGATCTTAAGTCGATCGTGGCTACCAATTACACCACCCGGGCAAATTTTCAAATATTCTTTTTTAATTTATATCATCTTGTCTACCAACCTGCCTGCCGGCAGGCAGGTTACACCACCCGGGCAAGTGACTTAAGATTAAAACGAAAAGCGTAAAAAGTAAAATTTTTTTGTGCCCGGGAGAGGACTCGAATATTACATATTCAGTACCCCAATTGGATATTTTATTTTGTTGGCCAATAAAATATCTCAATCGGGTTTCGAATCCTCCCGCAAATACTCCCAGCATTTGCTTTCCCAACACTTACAAAATTCTTCTGTCGTACAGTGCACTTCAAGATTAGCACTTCGAACCGGAATCTCAAAAAGCCTTATGTCATAACAAAGCGGGTTGCCCCAAAGGTCAAAGTAGATAGAACGGTATTCTGGAACACAGTCGCACGAGATCTCTTCAAGCTCGCTGCTATCATGAAGGAATACCAATATGGTCCCGAGAAGGAACTTGATGCTTCTGACAACTTATCCCTCCTTAATAGGCTCAATGATACCGCGTAAACTATCTCTATGTGTATACCAAACAAACTACGTGAATATCGACTGAAGAGAGGAATGAGGCTACTGGATGTAGCCTGTAAGCTTGGGTTCTCGAGTGTTGACCGGATATCGAAGTGGGAAAGGGGATTAAGTTATCCGCATGTGGAGAATCTATTTAAGCTTTGTGAGTTGTACGGAGTTTACCCTCAAGATATTTACAACCAAATACTGCCTGGTCTATCAAGTAAGAACTAAAGCTTATATTAATCCTAAATCTCTGGCTTCGTCTAATGATAATTCATCTGAATTATCATGAAAAGAGATATCCTCCCACTTGGTCTCTTCCTGTTTCTTGATCTGGGTATCCTTATTTTCAATTGATTCAAGAAATCGAATTGCATTAGAAATACTATTAAAAATCAAAACGCTTTCATTATAATTAAGTACAGGATTATCATGGGCAAGACTTTGTCTGTTCCTGACTGTATTGAAAGACTCAAGTACTGAGATTGATGATTTTAAAATTCGTAAAGACATCTCTGATTTAATGATAGTATTCTCCTCTAAAAATTTTATATAACCCCCCATTAGGCTGTGTAAAGGGGTGGTCTCGCTATATTGAACGTCATGCTTAGCGCATAAGGTTCTTAAGTACTTCACTACAAAGGTATGAAGCCTATCCAAGGCTTGTTCAGGCTTATCCCGGTCTATACTTTCCCTAATTGATACTGCAAGATCTGCAAAATTTGCGTCATCAGAATTTGGTTGCAGTGCCTCACTGTTTTCAATAAGTGAATCTTGAAGGTTCCTAACTATTTTTAAACATAACTCATAAAGAGCTTTGTCTTCAGCTTTAATTTTTGAGTTTACTACCTTCTGTGTAAACCAGTATTCTAATAAATCTCTCAATAATTTGGCTGTTACATGGTTTGGTTCTTTTTTCCAAAATGTACGTAGTCTATTAGCCTTAGAGGTCCCTGATGTTGAGTAATCTTCAGTATAGAGATCAATCCCAGTACTTTCAAGAACAAAATCTCCAAAAGTTCTATCTGAAAAATCACATACATAGCCGCTACCCATATCGAGAAATTTTTCCAATTTAATTCTATCTACCCCTTTCAATTTTGACATACTCTTTTTATAGTCTTAATTTCAAAATTTAATTTAATTATTTTTCGATTCGAGATAACTCTCTACTAAATGGTGGTTAAATAATTAATCAAGTCCCCCCACTGCCTTTTCTCACTAAATTTATAAAACCTAAATTCTCCAAGCTTTACAATTACTCTTTCTCTTTTCTCACAAAAACCTTTTTAGTCGTGTCTATCCTCACGCATGTCTTGCACTATAACGCAAAATTGAAATGATTCAAGTCTCCTGATCCTCCGCGTGATTTTTTGCATTAATACAAAATGAAAAAACCTTGCAAAACAAGGTTTTTTCGGAGTCTCCTACTGTGCCCGGGAGAGGACTCGAACCTCCAAGGATTGCTCCACTAGTTCCTAAGACTAGCGCGTAT
>CAZRDO010000009.1:21465-25583 GCA_964599225.1 uncultured Candidatus Saccharibacteria bacterium | reverse complement strand
GCTTATTAGCTTTTTCAAGTGCTTTTACCGTATAAAATGAATACATATGTCCCTCAACTAAAGTATTTACCGATAATAGCATTTCGTGTTCTTTGGCAAATTTAAATACTATTTTAATCATCGATATCTTAGTGTACCAACCCACCTGCCGGTTCCGCCACTAGGGCATGTCTATCTCGTATAAGGACAGTGCTTAGTGTATAGAAAATAAATTATTGTTCAAGCACTAGTTTATTTTCTTTCGGTTCTCCAGAGCGGAGAGATGAGCGTAAAATGTTTTGTAGAATTCCTTCTCCCAGGTTTTGTTGGGAGCAAATGGTGGTGTTGCGAGCGCTTTCATAAGAGACTCTTCGATTTCTTTATTGCCATGATAGGCCTGATATACTTGCACGGCATAGTCGAGGAAGTTTTTGAATTCTGGATTGGCTTCCCGTGGAGCCACGATATCAGAATCAGTCGCATGTTTGGCGTATGATTGGTAGAGATAGGAAAGTCGCTCGGTGATTGTTTCGAGTTCAGACTGTAGCATTTCTTCTTTCATGAGGCCTGGGCGGGAATCGAACCCGCGCATGGAGATTTTGCAGATCCCAGCGTTTCCACTTCGCCACCAGGCCGTACTTTGGTGTGATTAGTCTATAGTAATTGGAAATACTTATTCTCGCAATCTAGAGTGAAACATCATCTAGGCTTTGACGATTTTTCTCGCCTTTGTCGAGTTCGATGGTGATAAAGGGAATCCGAGAAATTTTCGTATGAGTACGTAGATAGTCTCGAAGATCTCGCACTTGACGGCGGAGAAATTCGAGAGCTTTTTCTTCTTCCGTTTCAGGAAGTACACTCACGAAGAGCGTGGCGTATGAATTGTCACTTGAGAGCTTTGAGTTGGTGATGGTGATAAGTGCTTGGCGATTACTTTCTCTCTCGAAAAATATCGCTGATTGTTCGCGCAAGATCGTATCAATTTTTTCAGTTCGTCTACTCATGGATTAACGTTCAACCATAGAAATAAACTCAAGTACATCGCCTGGGGCAATATCTGATCTGGTAGCAACCATAGCGCCAAATTCATCACCCTCCATAACTTCACTGGTTTTGGCTTTACCCTTTTCAATATTTTCGATGATGCCTTCACCGACTTCATTTTCGCGGCGGAGGATTTTGAATTTCTCTTTGATTCGCACCTTACCTTCAAGTACTCGTACGCCGATAACACGGCGTTCTTTGGTCTCACTGAAGAGTTTGAGTACCTTTGCTTTCCCATCAATGACTGCTGTCATAATACGAGGACGGCGAGCTTCAGCTTCTTTCTTAATAAAGTCAGTAAGCTCATAGATGATCTTGAACATACTGGTAGGTACCTTAAGAGTAATATTTGCATCAGCCGCCCGTGGATCAACGCCAATATTGAACCCAACAATCATGGTATTCTTGCTTCCTGCAGAAGCAAGCTTGATATCGTTTTCTGAAACATTTCCTACACTCTTACCAATCACACGATAATGGACGAGTTCATTACCAACTTTCTCGATTTCTTGATCAAGTACCTCAAGCATTCCTCCTGAATCAGCTTTCAAAATTATAGGAATTTCAAATGCCTGTGCGGATGCGCTTGTCGTTGTAATAGATTTTTTTGGATTTTTCTTATTACTTTTATTTTCTTCGACAAGCGCCTCTGCATCCTTCTTTGTTTTCACAGTTTGGAATTCTGTTCCAGACAGTGGCATGGAGCTGAAGCCCACGATTTGAATTGGGGAAGAGAATTCTGCATGTTCAATACTTTTGCCTCGAAAATCCTCTAGCATTCGTGTACCCACAGAAGTTTCTCCAGCAACAATAAATTCACCTTTGCGGATGGTGCCGTTTTTGATAATAAGAGTTGCAGTGATACCGCGCTTAGGATCAAGATGTGATTCAACGATCACACCGGAAGCAGGTACTGTAGGATCACCGCGGAGTTCTGCAATATCAGCAATAAGAAGCACAAGCTCAAGCAAGCGGTCAACACCGGTACCAGCCTTGGCAGAAATTTCAACGAACGGTACGCCACCACCATAACCTTCGAGGTATATTTCGTGTTCAGCGAGATTCATTTTTGTCCGTTCAACATTCGCATTCTCTTTATCAATTTTATTTATTGCCACGATGACAGGTACTTTTGATTCTGAGATTGCTTTCCAAGCCTCGAGTGTTTGAGTTTTGACCCCGTCTTCTGCTGAGACGACAAGGATGGCGACGTCAGCAACTTGGGCACCACGTTCGCGCATACTCTGAAACGCTTCATGGCCCGGTGTGTCCAGGAAAGTGATTTTTCTCGTTACACCAGCCTCGTCATCATGGAGTACTTCGTATGCTGAGACACATTGTGTAATACCACCGAACTCTTTGTCGACAATGTTTGTTTTCCGAATGTAATCGAGGAGTGTTGATTTACCATGGTCAATATGTCCCATGACGGCGACTACAGGTGGACGGACTATTAAATTCTTTGGTTCGGTGTTCATTAGAATAGGATTTGTATTAATTCTTTGCGCGATCAAGAACCTCAGCTTCTTCTTCAGTTAGTTCGTATGAAGATGATCCTTTCTCAACTGGCTTGGCATAGACACTCATACGTTCACGTGCGTAGATACTTGATAGAATTACACCGTCACCATGGTCATCTACAAGCGCGACAGAAAAACTTTGGTTACTACCAGCATCAGCGAATGGATTGAAACGTTTGACTGCAATATTGCGGACACTTATTTTTGAACGAGTCAGAAGGGAATCGAGCTTTTCGTGATGTAGCTGGGCAGTAGTCTCGAGCGATTTGAGACCCTGACTGATTTCATGGATGCTCTCTTCTAAGCTTGCGCCATTTTTACCGCGCACCAGTTTCTCGATGCGACGATGAAGAAGTACGACGAATATTGCCAGTGTGAGCACCAGAAGGAGTAATGCTATGAGCATAAGTGAGTAGACAGACATATAGAAAACAAGTATAACTAAAAAACCATAATCTGCAAGGCGATATGATATTTTTTAAGCACAAACCAGATCGGCGCATCTATCTCGATTATGCTTCAGCAACCCCACTTGCGCGAGAAGTAGCACAAGAAATAGCTCATACCTATGAGCTATTTGGTAATCCCAGTGCACTCTATCGTGAAGGTGTGGAGGCCAAGAGATGTCTCAGAGAGGCGAGGGAGGATATTGCTCAGTTACTTGGGGCACGAAATAGTGAAATTATTTTCACGAGCGGTGGAAGTGAGGGAAATAATTTGGCAATTCAGGGAGTGGTTAAAAATTACGATAAAAAAAGAAAAACACATATTGTGACAACTAATATTGAACATGCATCTGTGCTTGAAGTTTGTAATGCACTTGGAAATGAAAATGTGGAGATAACATATGTTCCTGTCGAATCAAACGGCATTGTCGATCCAAAGAAAATCAGAGATGCGCTTCGCGAAGAAACTCTGCTCGTCTCAGTCATGTATGCCAATAATGAGATTGGTACCGTTCAACCTATCCGCGAAATCGCAAAAGTGATTCGACACTATAGGAAAGAGAAAAGTGAAAAGAGGAAAGTTGAAAAATTTGGAAATAACGAAATTAATAGTTCTCTCGCTCCACTCTTTCACACTGATGCATGTCAGGCTGTAAACTATCTTGATATCAATGTTGCACGACTTGGTGTGGATCTCATGACTATTAATAGTTCAAAAGTATATGGCCCCAAAGGTGTCGGAGCGCTTTATGTCCGTAGCGGCGTTAAACTTGAGCCGATTATTCACGGCGGGGCACAGGAGTTTGGTTTGAGACCAGGTACAGAACCGCTTCCACTTATTGTTGGTTTTGCCACTGCACTTAAAAACGTGCAGTTACTACAGGCACAAGAATCAGAACGACTCGGTCATCTTCGTGATTTCTGTATACATGAGTTGAAAACAAGATTCTCTATGTGCAGAATAAATGGAGATGAAGTAGAACGTCTGCCAAATAATATTAATGTTTCGTTTCCAGAATTTGAATCTGAACTTCTTGTGCTTGAGCTTGATGCGAGAGGCTTTGCGGTCTCATCAAAGAGTGCCTGTAGTAGTGCAAGTCCTGATGACTCTTATGTGCTTCTTGCCCTT
>CAZRDO010000009.1:14889-21455 GCA_964599225.1 uncultured Candidatus Saccharibacteria bacterium | reverse complement strand
AGAAGGGGTGTGGGGAACCCTTAGGATTACACTTGGACAAAGTACTAATAAGCGAGAAGTAGAATTATTTCTGAATGCACTCAGCGATATATTTGAAAAATATAGGAACCTTCAAGATTCATTTCTACAAAAAGACACATCATAATTCATTTTTTTAAAAATTTGACAGGGATGCTATACTTAGGGGTAAGCGAATAGGGGAGAGCGGATAGAAAACCTCACAGATATTGATTCGGTTTCGTTATGAAAGATTAAGAATCTTTCCCTATAGGCTGCCATCTTATCACCCTGCCTATCGGCAGGCAGGCAATAACCCAAACTATTATGCCTCCAGAATTTAGACTTTTTACAACCAAAGGAAAAGAAGCCATAAAGCGAGCCCATGAGCTTGCTATTGAACGTGGCCAAAATCATGTCAGCGCCACACATCTTCTCGTTGCGCTGCTTTTACAGGAAGAATCACTCGTACTCTCGATTCTTGAGAAATTAGAAGTTGATACGGTGCTTCTCTCAGACAGCGCTCTTGAATCCATTGAATCACCTGAGAATCGTTCTGATCTCTCACCTTCCTATCAGATTTTTCTAACACCAGATCTTGTGCAAGTACTTGATCAATCAATAAAAGTTGCGCAATCACTCCATGAAGAACTTGCCTCAACAGAGCATATTCTTGTCGCGCTCTTTGATGTGGGAAGTGAAGCCAAAGAAGTACTTTCACGCTTTCGAATTAGCCGCGAAGCAATTGTCAAAACAATCGAGGAACTCCGTAAGACCCAATCAGCTGAACCTGCTGGTCCAAAGAAATATCGAGTGTTGTCGAAATTTACCCGCAATCTCACGAAACTCGCACGGGAAGATAAGCTCGACCCTGTCATTGGCCGCGATGCAGAGATTCTTCGCATCATGCAGATTCTCACTCGTCGTTCAAAGAATAATCCAATTCTCATCGGTGAAGCAGGTGTTGGTAAAACTGCAGTAGCGGAAGGTCTCGCTAATCGTATTGCCAAAAACGATGTACCAGAGTCACTCCGTGATAAGGAACTCGTCTCACTTGATTTAGGTCTCTTGCTTGCCGGTACAAAATATCGTGGCGAGTTTGAAGAGCGGCTCAAATCAATCATGAAGGAAATTGAAAAATCCGAAGGTAAAGTAATTCTCTTCATTGATGAAATTCATACTATTGTCGGAGCAGGTGCGGCAGAAGGTGCGCCTGACGCAGCATCGCTTTTGAAACCAGCACTCGCACGTGGAGAACTTCGTGCAATTGGTGCTACCACGCTCAAAGAATACCAGAAGTATATTGAGAAAGATCCTGCGCTCGCTCGTCGCTTCCAGCCAGTGTATATTGAAGAACCCTCGCCAGAGGATGCAGTCGCTATTATGAGAGGGCTTAAGGGCCGTTATGAGCTCTACCATGGCGTACGTATCACAGATGATGCAATTATTGCTTCGGTGCAGCTCTCTTCGCGCTATATCACAAATAGATTCTTGCCTGATAAGGCAGTTGATCTCGTGGATGAAGCAGCTTCAGCACTTCGTATGGTGCTTGAGAATAAACCAACAGAGCTTGAAGAGACTGACCGCAAGATCATGAGACTTGAGATTGAAAAAGAAGCACTTCATACTGAAGTTAAAGATGGTGGTGAAAGCGCAAAGGAAACCAAAAACCGTATCAAGGCAATAGAGAAAGAAATTGCCAATCTCCGTGAAAAGACACGAGAACTTGAACTCAAATGGAAAAATGAAAAAACTGTCGTAACAGAGATTCGGGCAATCAAAAAAGAAATGGAGTCACTCCGACTTGAGACTGAAGCTGCACAAATGCGTGCAGATCTTACTCGTGCCGCGGAAATTCGCTATGGCAAGATCCCGATGCTTGAAAAAGAGCTCGAAATAAAAGTTGGTCGCCTTCGTAAATTACAAAAGTCACGCCGGATTCTCAAAGAAGAAATTACAGCTGAAGACATTGCTGAAGTAGTGGCACGTTGGACTGGTATTCCACTGTCGAAGATGCTTGAAGAGGAGCGACAGAAACTCACGCGTCTCGAAGAAGAACTTAAGAAGCGTGTTATCGGTCAAAATGAAGCAATTGAACGTATTGCCAATGTTGTGCGTCGTTCACGTGCTGGTATTTCTGACCCTAATCGTCCGATTGGTTCGTTCCTTTTCCTCGGTCCAACTGGTGTTGGTAAAACTGAGCTCACTAAGACACTCGCAGATTTTATGTTCAATGATGACCGGGCACTTATTCGTGTCGACATGTCTGAGTACATGGAACGCCATTCAATTTCAAAATTAATTGGCTCTCCACCAGGCTACATTGGTTACGACGAGGCTGGACAGCTCACGGAGGCAGTGCGTCACCGTCCATACTCAGTCGTACTCTTTGATGAAATTGAAAAAGGACACCCAGAAGTGTTCAATCTTCTCCTTCAAGTGCTCGATGAAGGCCATTTGACTGATTCAAAAGGGCGCAAAGTTAATTTCAAGAATACTATTATTATCCTGACATCAAATATTGGTTCACAATACATCGACAAAATGGAATCAATGGGCTTCTCACTTCTAACAAAAGAAGATGAGTATAAGCAAACAAAAGATAAAGTCATGGACTCATTGAAAGATTTTTTCCGTCCAGAATTTATTAATCGACTGGATGAAGTCGTCGTCTTCGATATCCTCTCACCTGAGACTGTTCGCCATATTGTAGAACTTCGAATTAATGTGGTTCGCGAACGATTGCTCACTAAAGATATTCTCTTTGAAATCTCAAGTGACGCACTTGATGCACTCGCGAAAGAAGGTTATGATCCGCATTTCGGTGCACGTCCGATTAATCGTCTTATACAAACCAAGATTCTCAATCCTGTTGCCAGTTACTTAATTTCTAAAAATGTAACCAAAGGTGACACGGTGGTAGTAACTGCTAAGAATGGGGAACTAGTAATTGAAACAAAGAAAGCCAAAGCAAAACTCAAGAAAATACTTGCGGTAGAGACTGAGAAAATGAAAGCGTAGGAAGAATAGTGATTCTAATCTAAAACAAGATCTCTGGCTAATCAGAGATTTTGTTTTAGATATATAACTATTAAAATATGCTCTCACCAGGAATCTCGATTACCATGCGCGGGTACTTTTCCGCCTCGCTTTGCTCGTATAGAAAAGTCTTTCGATTCCTGGGCACACATGAAGCAGTTCATGTGCTTTCAGCACAAAACTATTTCATAGCTTTGTGCTCTCACCAGGAATCGAACCTGGACCACCTCCTTCGGAGGGAGATATTGTATCCATTCAACTATGAGAGCCAATCCTATTCTTCAAATATAAGAATCTTTTTTTCAACTTCCACAAAATCTGTGAAATTTCCGATATATCGAGTGGCACGGACTGTGTGGTTATCAATCCAGTGATAATTACCGCCACGAGGTTTACCAAACAAGATACCGTGGTACTTAAACCCATGTTCCTTTAGCCACGTCTCAGTTACAGTCCGATGAGATTCCGTGCGGGATGTAAAAAATGTAATGATATGTCCTTCGTTGTACCACTTGTTGATTATCTCTCTTGCGTTGGGAAATTCTTGTGCTGTTACCATACGTTCCGGTTCTTCGTTTGGAATGTCTTCACAAATAGTACCGTCGATATCAATAAGGTAGTTCTTAATTGTATCAGGGAGTATTGGGCTTCCATGAGTTCCATCTGGATTGTTATGAGTACTGAGATTATTTTGCATGGGTTGAGTGTAACGAGAAAAAATTAAATAGCCAAGAGTGGCGTGAGCCAAAAAACTGTGATATTGTAGAGTCGTTCAGCAAATGAAATTTAAATATGCGTCGGTGGTAGAGTGGTCAATTACAACAGACTGTAAATCTGTCGCCTCCGGGCTACGAAGGTTCGAATCCTTCCCGACGCACCAGAATTTTGCCCAGGCAAAATTTTCGTCGGAGCTAGTGAACTGCTTCACCAGCGCGAAGGATTCGAAAAGGTTATCCGATATAATTTGAAATCCTATTGAAAATTATCGGAAACCTGTACTGCGGCTGTAAGCTGAGAAACTCCTTCCCGACGCACAAAATTAAATTACTAGTTATTACCTATTAATACAATTATGAAATTTGCAGGTGAATTAAATGAGAAGATTGAAAATAAAGTTGAGCGAGCACTTAGCCTTTTGCAAGACCAACAAGCAGAATTCCATGAAAAAGATGGAAAATATTTTGCAATGGGTATTGAAATGAGCGCTGGAGAATATAATGATTTTTTGGCTAAATTTACTGCCATCCTCGATGAATTAAATAAAAATAAAACTGCCGAATTAGGTGAGGATCAAAGAGAGGAGCGAGCTGCTGCGTAGACTTTTAACTCCCTCATTTATATTGACATAAGTCTTTCTTATGCTATAGTCTTTGATAGATAATCAAAGAAATTATGAGAAAGGTAAAAGAGGACTTACTATTTGGTAGTAAAACAATTTCAGCCGATGTTGTTAATTGTTTAAGGCTTACAGCGAGCACGCTTAGCAATAAGTATACTCGCCAGGTGTTTGAGTTTTTAGCTCGTAACCCAAATACCAATGTTACTACCATTTACCGACGTTTAAAAATTGAGCAATCTGTAGCCTCGGCGAGTCTCAGGCAACTTAAAAATTGTAAATTCGTTGAGTGTGAAAAAGCCGGAAAAAACAGACTCTATTCAATAAGCGGAAAAACCCAACGCATTGTCTCCTTACTCGGAGACCTTAAAAATATTATTAAGTAGTACCTATCTGGCCGAGCGCCAGATTTTTCTTTTCAAGTGAACCATAGGTTGATTTTCTTCATATTTCTGCTATAGTAGGAAAGTTCAGGATTTGATACTATTCTACTACCTACTTACTACTAACTACCCACTAATTTCATGTCTCAAGACCACCTCGTTCGACTCAAATGCGCTACTTGTAAAAGTGCCAACTACTACACCACTCGCAACAAGAAAAAAGTCCCTGAAAAGCTCGATCTTATGAAATTCTGTAAGAAATGTCGAAAGCAGACGAAGCATAAGGAAGCAAAAATAACTGGCTAGAACAATTTCATCAGATGAAAATGTTCTAGGGACAATTAATTCGAAGTAAATAGCCCAAAAGGGGCTATTTTGATATAGTAGGATTTATCGGGCGATTAGTTAAATGGTATAACTTCGGTCTCCAAAACCGATGTCGGGGGTTCGATTCCCTCATCGCCCGCAGAATAGTATGAAAAAAACAGGCCATATCAACAAAATTCCAGTATTCGCTAAGGTGTTTTTAGCAATAGTGTTTCTTGCATTTGGGTATACCTTAATAAGAACGATTCCATTCAGCAAAACCTGCGAAAATCTTGGTGGTGAATATGTATACGGATATAGATCTATTGGATCTGGTTGTTATGTTAATGAAGAAATCTATAATTTAAGTAAACAAGAATTTACTAATTTAGAAAGTGAACATACATTAGACGGGAGGCTTTTTAGAATCATTGTAAATGATTAGTTGTATAATCTATCCATGAATCAAAATACAGCAGTATTCGCCGGTGGCTGCTTCTGGTGCATCGAACATGATTTTCGTGATGCAGAGGGTGTCACAAGTGTGGTTTCTGGTTACACAGGCGGCGGTACCGAGAATCCTACGTATGAAGAAGTGTCTCACAGAAACACGGGTCATCGAGAGGGAGTCGAAGTGACCTATGACACTGAGAAAACTAATTTCAAAAAACTTTGTCAGTTTTTTCTCGATCACATTGATCCGACAGATACGACAGGGCAGTTTGCAGATAAAGGGGAGAGTTACAAGAGTGCTATTTTTTTCAATACTGAAGAACCCGCCCGACCGGACGAGCCCGGTCGTTCGGGCGGGGAGAGGGTTATTGCAGAGAGTTTACTCAAAGAACTCGCAGAAAGTGGAGTGTATGAAAAGCCTGTGACGGTTGAGATATTTCCTCGAATGCCTTTCTATAAAGCTGAGGAATACCATCAAAATTACGCCGAGAAAAATCCAGGACACTACGCGATGTATCGCAAAGGTTCAGGACGAGAAGACTTCGTGAACCGCACCTGTGCAATTCGTGAGGAGAAACATATTAAGTGGAAAGAGTGAAGATAAAAGAATAATTAATTTATTTTAGAATTGATTCCAGTTGTTTCATGTTGGACGCGTCAATCCAGTGGATATTTTTGTCTGTTTTAAACCAAGTCATTTGGCGACGTGAGTATTGATATATAGCCGTCTCTAATTGAGCGAGCATTTCGGCTTTTGTAAGTTTCTTCTGGAGGTAGAGTGCGACGAATCTGTATTCAAGCCCGAGCTCATTGAGGCGCTTCCATGACAAACCATATCTATGGAGATCTCGTACCTCAGCAACTAGTCCCTGCTTCATGCGCGCGACCAAGCGTCTATGAATATTTGCATGTAATTTCTCTGGGGGAAGTGTGAGCCCAATCCATGTTACATCATAAAGAGGTTTCTTTGTTAGTTGAGGAACCTTACCAAGTGTTTTGGCAATTTCAATAGCTCGGATGAGACGCACGGGATTGTGTTTATCGATTGCCCC
>CAZRDO010000009.1:0-14879 GCA_964599225.1 uncultured Candidatus Saccharibacteria bacterium | reverse complement strand
ACCTTCAGTCGAATAATAACGGCTCATGCCGATTTTTTTTGCTATTACACCCGTTCTCATTACGCCGCCTCCACCAACTTGATATCAACTTCAACGCCAGCCGCAAGATCAAGCTTCATAAGCATTTTGAAAAGCTTATCTGCACTCATCTTTTCAAGTTGTGATCGTAATTTTTTATTTGGGGGAACTTGTGGGAATTGAGTTCCATAGACCAGTGCATCGACGTAGAGACCAGTACCGCCAACTATGATGGGCACCTTTCCACGTTTCAAAATATCTGCGATCGCTTGCTGCGCTTGTTTTTGAAATTCCGCAACAGAGAACTGCCTTTTTGGATTTGCTATATCAAGCATCCAATGTTTTACACCTTGCATTTCATTTTTCTTAACTTTACCACTTCCAATATCAAGCCCACGATAGACTTGCCTTGAGTCGGCAGAAATAATCTCACCATTCACTTTCTTGGCAATTTTCACAGCGAGGTTGCTTTTGCCTGTGGCAGTTGGGCCGCAGATGACAATGAGTTTTAGTTTTTTCACATATGTACAATATCAGGAGGTTAGTAATTGATCTATTGACAAAACTGAATTCGTTATGTTATTCTCAACTCAGAAAACATAAAGCAAATGAAAATAATGGCTTTTTTGACAATGCTTCTTTGCTCAACCAGCGCTTTTGCGACTGAGATAGTTGATGCAACAGCCTCCTCAAAATCAGTAGAATTTCTCTGCGGACAGACTGACTCTGTCAGGCTCATATTGGATAATTCCTGGGTATCACTTAGTCACGTAAGGGTAGAAATTATTGGTACAAACCTTACAGTTTCAGGCAAGTATTATATGCTATCTGATTTAGTGATCCCAACAAATTCTAATGTTAGAATTTCGATATTAAAGCTGAATCTGATTAAGTGCTATGGTTTTGTTATAGGCATTCTTTCAGTAATAACAATAGTATTGGTGGTTATTAAAGCCAAAGAAGTGTATCGGAAGATAAGTATGATCGAAACTTTTCCGGAATTAATTGCAATATTTACGGTGTTCTTCATACTAAATTTCGTCTTTTTGCTGAGTGATTCAATAGGCGTTGTTCATACTCAACACGGTATGGTTTTGTTTCTCACTGCCTGTACAACTGCAATCATGGTATTTGCAGAAATTATTGTTTTTAAGTTAACCTGCAGATTGGTTTACTTTATTAGAGAAAGGTTGAGTAAATATCGGGATAAAAAAAGAATGCTCATGTCATAATATAGAGCTTAAATTTTTCGCCAACAGATGTTGGCGATTTTATTTTGTGCCCGGGGAGAGAATCGAACTCTCATGACCTTGCGATCGAAGGATTTTGAGTCCTTTGCGTCTACCAATTCCGCCACCCGGGCAATGCTCGCATTCTATCAGAAAATTCAGTTTTTTCTAGCTTTATACTCAATAAAAGATACGCTATACTAGTCTCATGTCCGAACTCTATTCCAACTCTATTTTCTGGATCGACTCATCGAAGATTCGTCCAAACCCGTATCAGCCTCGTCGAGAATTTGATGAAGCGCGTCTTCGTGATCTGGCTGACTCGATTCGTCAGTATGGAATTCTTCAGCCACTTGTCGTCTCACGCATAGAAGTTGAGACACCAGATGGCCTCATGACCGAGTATGAACTCATCGCTGGTGAGCGACGTTTGCGTGCATCTCAAATTGCAAACCTCAGCCAAGTGCCTGCGATTATTCGTGTAGGTGATGATAGTCTGACGAAGCTTGAGCTTGCGATCATCGAGAACCTCCAACGCGAAGATCTCAATGCAGTCGAGCGTGCGCGAGCATTTCTCAGGTTCGTCGAAGAATTTAAATATACCCACAACCAAATCGGCAAGAAAGTGGGGAAGAGTCGTGAATATGTCTCCAACACAATGCGTCTCCTCTCACTTCCGCAAGACATTCTCGATGCGGTCTCACAGGGTAAAATCCAAGAAGGTCATACCCGTCCGCTTCTGATGTTGGCTGATCGACCTGAAGAGCAGATTGTGCTTTTCAAAGAAATTGTTTTTAAGAAAATTAGTGTCCGTGAAGCTGAGCGTATTGCCCGACGAATTGCCGTCGAGCGTACACGACGTAAAGACGAACTTCCTGATCCGAAAATCGCAGCGCTCGAACACGAGCTCTCAAACGTACTTGGTACACGTGTTCATATTGAGAAAAGGGAAGTCGGTGGTCAAATAACAATTGATTTTCTCTCAGAAGAAGATCTCGATCAGCTCCATACCCTCCTCGGGAAGCAAGAGCCTCGGGGTGTTGGTGCAATGGTCAATGACTATGCCATGCAGACTGAAGATACACTGCGAGCAATTGTTGATGAAGCACAGACAGAGGAACAGTTGGAAGGTGAGCAATTTTTGAAGCCTGAGATGAGTTTAGAGGAAAGCGAAGAAAAATCTAATGATGAGGATTTGTATAACATAAAAAACTTTAGCCTCTAGATAAGAGGTAAATAAAAGACCTGTATTTTTACAGGTCTTTTATTTACTATACGTCGTACTTAAACTTTTCTGCGAGCGTATGTTTGCTGAGATACTTCTGAATGTGGTTGCGGGCGATGCTCGTTTTGGCAAACTCAAGCCACTTGTCTGATGGGTGGGCGTCTTTTCTGACTGTAATTTCGACAATATCGGAGAGTTTGAGTTTAGTGTTAAGAGGCTCGAGTTTTCCGTTGATTTTGGCACTACTTGCATGATTGCCAATGGCTGAGTGGACCGCATAGGCAAAATCGAGCGCGCTAGAGTCCTCAGGCAAATCAATAACTTCGCCTCTGGGTGTAAATACAAATACACGATCTCTGAAGAAATCCATCTTGAGGTTTTGATAGAATGCATCAATATTGCCAGTGCGTTTCTGGACATCACGAAGCTCATTAATCCAGAGATATTTGTCTTTTAGATTATTTTTCTTACTTTTTGGATTCTCTTTATATATAAAATGTGCGGAAATACCGAACTCTGCTTCTTGATGCATTTCCATAGTCCGGATTTGAATTTCGATAATACCACCAGTGCCGGTGAAGATTGTGGTGTGGAGCGACCGGTAGCCATTGGTCTTCGGTGTGGCGATGTAGTCTTTGATTCTACCGGGAAGTGGTCGCCAAATACCGTGAATAATTCCGAGTGTTCGATAACATTCTTCTACATCTGAAACAATAACGCGGAGCGCAATGATATCGTAGACCTTTTCAATATCCATATCGTAGCGCTTCAATTTGCGATAGAGACTATAGAGATGTTTGATGCGTTCATCAAGACGAAGTACTTTGACGTTTTCTTGTTTGAGCTTGCGTTTGAGGACGCGTTCAACTTCATTGAGATATTTTTCACCAATTCCAGTTTTATCAGCCAGTAGTCGTTTGACGAGTTCATACTCTTTTGGGTATGCAAAAGGGAAGGCAGCATCTTCGAGTAGACCACGAAGCTTACCCATGTTAAGTCTGTGTGCAAGTGGAGCGTATATTTCAAGAGTCTCTAATGCAATTCGTTTTTGTTTGTCAGGCCGAACAAATTCAAGTGTACGGACGTTATGGAGGCGATCACAGAGTTTAATCACGATGACACGAGGATCAGCAGCAATAGCCACAAAAAATTTGCGTAGATTCTCGACATCACGCTCGAGCCCTCGGTATTTGAGCTTGCCGAGCTTAGTGACACCTGTCACAAGGAAAAGTATGTCTCTACCAAATTTTCTTTCAAGTTCAGCAGAGGTGACTTTGGTGTCTTCGATGGTGTCATGCAGAAGCCCAGCAGAAATAATATTCGCATTCATATCAAGTGATGCGAGGTTCATCGCAGTTGCAAATACGTGGTTGAAGTAGGGTTCGCCACTATAGCGCACCTGCCCTGCATGTGCTTTTTCGGCAAATACATAGGAATCCCGAATGAGAGCACGGTCTTTATCAGAGAGGTGTTTTGTTTTCTCGAGTAGCTCTTTGAGGCTTGCCATGAGTCTAGTAAATAGGAATTGGAAACAAATAGCAACTAGTACATCTGACTATACAGAAGGGAATTCCGCCACATGCTTTATTAGCTCGTGAGATTTTTGAAAAATGTATTTGCGCCGTTATGGCCGCTGACTACTTCACTAATTTTTTGGATCAATTCATCGAGTGTAGAATTTGATTTGATAAGATAGGCACGAGCACCAAGTGAGGTCGCGCGTTCAATTGAAGTATTATCTGATATGTTTGAAAACACAATGACAGGGATATGCTTAAGTAATGGATTAGTATGCATTGCTTCCAAAACATCGAAACCATTTTTTATTGGCAGCATTAAATCTAGGAGAACAATTGCGGGTTGCGATTTCTCAAGCATACGGAGTCCGGTACTACCATCTTTTGCTGAAAATACATTGAATGCACTACCCGAGAGTTTACGTGTAAGGAGTTCTGAGAGGAAATTATCATCCTCAATAATTAATATATCAACTGCCATCTACTAAGTATAAACTAGCAATCAAAAAGTCAAAAACTAATGAGTCTTAAGCAGACTTTGTGATTTTGTCGGGTCTGTGGTTTGGACACTTAGTGTTGCTACATCGTTCTGGAATTGTTTTGGTGCCTTCCATCATGAGACTTCCACACATATCGCAGATTCTACCTGTTGGTTTAGCTTTAATCGCATTTTTGCAATCTGGATAGTTTGAGCATGAGTAGAAAATACCAAATCGCCCACGACGTTCCATCATCTCGCCCTTTTTGCAGACCGGACATACTACACCAGTCATTTTTTTCTTTTTCTCTTCTTCATCTTCGCGAATAAACTTACATTTCGGATAACGGGAACAAGAAATGAAACTGCCGAAGCGACCTTCACGAATGACGAGCTTTCCGCCTCCAGATTTACCTTTCTTATCACCACAGAGGGGACATTTCTCGCCGATCTCTTTTGGTCCTTCCATGATTTTGCCATCGATTGTACGGGCGCCCATACAGTCTGGATATTTTGAGCATGAGAGGAATTTCCCAGAGCGTCCAAGTTTGACAATCATCGGTGCGTCACAGAGTGGACACGGGAATTCTGCTGGCGCATCACCAAGTGTGGTGATCTTGTCCATTTTGTCTTTGGCTTTAACCTCTTTAGAAAATGGTCCATAAAAATCTTTGAGCGTTTTTACATATTCGCGTGTGCCGTTGGCAATATCATCGAGCTCGTCTTCCATCGTCGCTGTAAAGGTGTCACTAATGTATTCGGTAAAGTTATGTTCAAGAAATGTTGAGACTACATCGCCCGTGTCAGTGGGGAATAAAGTGCGGCCTTCTTTTGTGACATATCCACGGGCTTCAAGCGTACTCATAATTGAGGCATAGGTACTTGGTCGGCCGATGCCACGGGCTTCAAGTTCCTTCACAAGTCCGGCTTCAGTGTAGCGGTTTGGCGGTTCAGTTGCTTTCTCTTCGCTCGTAAGTTCTTTGAGAGTAAGTGGGTCACCGGCTTTAACTAGTGGAAGTTCGACATCTTCACCGCGTGCGCCAATATCAGCAGCGAGCCAGCCTGGGAAAAGGACGCGAGAGCCATTGGCAGTGAAGTCAGGCATTGCAAATGAACTGTCGGAAATATTTGCGACAATTTTTGTCTTAAGTAACTTTGCATCAGTCATCTGGCTTGAGATTGCACGTTCCCAAATAAGTTGGTAGAGCTTTTTTTGTTCATCATTTGCGCCGACACTTCTTACTTCTGGATGCGTTGGACGAATGGCTTCATGGGCTTCTTGAGCATTTTTTGATTTCGTCTTATAGTCACGTGCTTCAACATACTCTTTGCCGAATTCATTTTCTACAATTGCGCAGATTTGTGCCTGAGCTTGTTTGGAGAGATTAGTACTATCGGTACGCATATAGGTAATGTGTCCCGCTTCGTAAAGTTTCTGGGCGACTTGCATCGTGCGACTTGGAGAGAAGCCAAGACGGGTACTAGCAGTCTGTTGAATCATGCTGGTTGTAAATGGTGCTCGCGGTGTACGCTTTTGCTCGCTTTCTTTCACATCTACCACATGCCACTTCGCACCCCTGCCTACTTTTAGAATCTCTTCAACTACTTTTTCATCTCGTGGTTCATCGACACAACTAAGTAGAAGAGAATCTTTCTTAGGTGTTTCGAAGAGTCCAGCAAGTGTCCAATACTTCTCTGGAATAAATGCGCGGATTTCTCGCTCGCGCTCCATAATAATACGAAGTGCCGGTGATTGAACGCGGCCAGCCGAGAGTCCATAGCGGACTTTCTTCCAAATGAGCCCCGAGAGATCATAGCCGACGAGGCGGTCGAGTACGCGGCGTGCTTCCTGTGCTTTGACGAGAGACTCATCAATATCGCGAGGACTCTTGAGTGCCTCTGTGACTGCTTCCTTGGTAATTTCATGGAAAGTCACGCGCTTGATAGGAGCTTTGACTTTCTTGTCTTCGCGAAGGAGTGTATAGAGATGCCAAGAGATGGCTTCTCCTTCACGGTCCGGGTCAGTTGCGAGCACAATTTCCTTGGCATCTTCAGCGAGGCCTTGTAATTCATGCACAACCTTTTCTTTACCTTTAGAGATTTCATAAAAGGGAACGAAGCCTGCCGGAATATCGATAGCTTTCTTGTTCGATTTCGGCAAATCACGAACATGCCCAACAGACGCACGGACGGTGTACCTGTCCGCCGACTTGGTGGAGGCGTTATCCAAATACTTTTCAATTGTCTTGGCCTTCGAAGGTGATTCAACAATTAAGAGCTTCATGTGGCTCATTAGTAACATGTATGATTTTTTTTGGCAAATTTTATGATATAAAAATAAAAAAGTTGCCCGATTAGGCAACAGCTTTGGTAACTGATTCGATTGTCGTATTATTTTTAAGAAATTTCTTCAAGTCCGACAATTCATCTTTCAATTGAATAACACTGTTCTTATCAACCTCTCCTCGCAAGAGAGGATGAAAACTTTGGATTTCTTTGTAGAGCCTAATTAATTCAACTCCACATATACATATGTTTTCAATATTATGGATTTGCCAATCAGTTGGCTTTTCACTTTTCTCCCAGGAGTTATTAAAAATTTCATCAGAGTATCTTTCATACTCTCTGATCTTTTTATTAATTTCTTGTATTATTGAGTTGACCTTTTCTTGTGTTTTAAGGATTTTCCATCTGGCAAATAAAATCAAAATTATTATTAGGAGCTCTCTCATAAATGTATTTTTTCTTATGAGAGATTACAACATTCTTATAACTTAGGCAAATAAAAACAGGATACTATAATGGTATCCTGTTCATTAGGGCATTAACATTTTTCACTTGGTGCGGAATTGAGCCTGAATCGAGGGTCGAGATCAATATGTTTTCTAATAAAAGCAAACACCGAATATCGCATCCATTTTCAGGATCAACACACAGATTATTTGTATATTTGACGAATTCACCCTCTCTACTTAATTCTGCCGCTTCAATAAAAATAAGTTTTTGTGAGAAATCATCAAAATCGAATTGTCCGCAAACATAATCATTTGGAAGCTCTAATCTTCCAAAAATTCTCTGTATTTCTTCATTTTTCTTATATATACAATATATAAACAATATTCTGTCTGGATCACCATTAAGGTTCATTGGTAGTATTTTTCTTCAAGTATTATATAACATTATTCTTAATTTGTAAACTTCTCTAAACTCTCCTAATTTTACCGAACTCTTCTTTAATGAGTCCCTTAATTTCAAGAATCGAGAGCATGGTGTTGAGCTCAGTAATTGATTGGCCAGTAACTTCGAGAATTTCTTCACGACTCGCCGGGACCATGAGGAGCTCAAGAATTTCAAGTTCAGCTGGATCGGTTGAGAGAAGACTAGGCTCAACATGACCCGTTGCTTCGATTGCAAGACCAAGTGCATCACGTAAATCTCCAACTGAAGTAATCGGTGTGGCACCTTGGCGAAGGAGTGCGTTGGTACCTTTTGAACTTTCAGAGAAAATTGAGCCGGGTACTGCGAGTACATCACGATTATATTCTGTGCCAAGCCGAGCAGTAATAAGTGTGCCAGATTTTTCGGTTGCTTCAATAATAAGCACCGCACGCGAGAGGCCAACCATAACTCGATTGCGTCTTGGGAAACTCCAAATTGTCGCGCGGAATTTTGGTTCATATTCAGAGACCAGTGCACCACCAGCTTGGAGAATTCTGCCTGAGAGCAAGAAGTTCGTGCGTGGGGCAACGACAGAAGGATCAAGTCCCGAGCCTGGCATACCGATAGTTATGAGTCCAGCTTTAAGTGCAGCTTCATGCGCAATAGCGTCCATACCAAGGGCGAGGCCTGAGACGATGACGACTTTGTAACCCGCAAGTCCAGCAATTAATTTCTCACAGACATCTTTGCCATAAGTAGAATATTTACGTGAACCTACGACAGTGAGGTAGATGTATTCATCTGGTGGCGGAAGTTCGCCAACTACATAGAGCTGTTTTGGTGGCTCGGGGATTTCGAGAAGTGACGGAGGAAAATCGGATGGTGCTAATTTTCTAAGCACATATTCCATACATACATATTGTATCGCACATATGAGCCGTGTGAAAGAATGGAGCTTATGTAAGGCAAGAGTCATTTTACGAACATCTGTATCTCTGCTACTATGTTTCTATTAACTATTTACTAATGACTATTTACTAGTTCATGCTTGACATTAAATTCATCCGAGAAAACAAAGATCTCATTACTGAAGCGGCTCGCAAAAAGCACGTCGAGTTCAACGTTGATGACCTGATTGCACTCGACAACACACGCCTGAAGATTCTTCAAGAAACTGAAGCGCTCAGAGCAGAACAAAATCGGGCCAGTATGGAACTCTCAAGTCCCGCGATGGAAAGTGGCGAGCGAGCACAGAGAATTGGTGAGATGCAAATTGTCAAAGCCGAATTTCAAAAGAAAGAAGAAGAGCTCAAAGAAATTATGACTAAGTGGCAAGCGCTCATGCTCCGCGTGCCAAATATTCCTGATATGACCGTGCCAGAAGGTGAGAGTGATGCAGAGAACGCTGAAGTTCGCGTATACGGCGAGAAAACCCATTTTCCATTTCCAGCCAAAGACCATATCCAAATCATGACTGCCCTCGGTATGGTGGATTTTGAACGAGGCACAAAGGTGCATGGGTTTCGTGGCTACTTTCTCTTGGGTGATGGCGCAATGCTTTCATTTGCCATTTGGAACTATGCGATGGATTTTTTTCGAGCACGCGGTTTTAATCCTGTGATGCCACCAGTTATTGATCGCAGAGAGACATTTGTTGGGACTGCAATGATTCCGCAGTCAGAGGAAGATCTCTACAAGACTCAAGATGGAGAATATCTTGCAGGCACTGCTGAGGTACCATTGATGGGTCTACATATGGATGAAGTACTGGATAAAAAAACATTTCCAATCAAATATCTTGGCTTCTCACCGTGCTATCGCCGTGAAGCAGGGAGTTATTCGCGTGATGTGAAGGGTCTCATTCGCGTGAACGAATTTTATAAACTCGAACAAGTCGTACTCTGCGAAGCATCACACGAGATGTCTGTTAAGTTGCACGAAGAAATTAATCGCAATGCTGAAGAATTTATTGAATCACTCAACATTCCATATCACACAGTAGTAAATTGTGGTGGTGATCTTGGACTTGGTCAGGTTAAAAAATATGATATTGAATTATGGGTACCGAAAGAAGAAAAATATCGTGAGATTTCATCGGCATCATATTTCCATGATTTCCAAACTCGACGTCTCAATATTCGTTACAAAGACGATGAGGGCAAGCTTCGCTATGTACACTCACTTAATTGCACTGCTGTACCAACACCTCGTATTCTCGTCTCACTTATTGAGAATTATCAGGAAGAAGACGGCTCGATACGGATTCCAGACGTGCTCATTCCGTACTTTGGGAAAAATCGCATTTCAAAACAATAGAAGTAATTACTTATAATTTTACGTCGCGCAGTTTCTAATATTTACGTGATGGGAAATCGACAGAGTCTTATTCCGACTCATATCAAAGATAAAAAGAAACGCCGGATACGACGGCGAATTGTTGGTATTGTTTTTCTCACATTCCTACTTATTGTGGGACTCGGTATGGCAACACGATTACCGTTTCTTCTCATTCAAAGCATAGAGGTGAAAGGTAATGAGCTTATCGATAGTGATTTACTCGAGGCAAAAGCCCAAACGGTGTTGGATGAGAACTATGCATTTGTGATTCCTAAACGTAATACATTTTTCGTCCCAACTCTGAGAATAAAGAACGACCTTATGCTTGCTTATCCTCGAATCGAAGAATTAGATATTAAAATTCGTGGCCATGTATTAGAAATAAATATACAAGAACGAGAAGGGAAGTATCTGTGGTGTGGGGGAGCGCTTTCAGATTCACTTGAGCTCGGAAGTACTTGTTATTATGCTGACAACAAAGGCTACTTATTTTCTGAGGCCCCTTATTTCTCACCTGGCGTGTACTTTACTTTCTATGGCGGATCAATGGACGCTTTGCTTGATCCAATTGGTTCGACGTTTCTCAATGCCGAAGATCTTATGACACTTCTTACTCTCAGAAGCACACTCGATGTACTTGGTCTACAAGTAGAGTTTGCCAATGTTACATCCGAAACTATGTTTGAACTTTATTTAAGACCTGTAAGTGATACACAGAGTGTACGAACAAAAGTTATTGCACGGTTTGATGATGACCCAAAAACGCTTATCAAAAACCTCAAAGCTGCTCTCGCAAATCCTGGATTTCAATCTGAATATACTGATAAGAAAGCAAATTTACTTTATTTTGATCTACGATTTCCCAATAAGGTGTATTACAAGTTTAGTGAATAGAAATGAGGGGATAGCGGATAGTGTGATATCAATAAGTCTATGAATCTTGGATTTTGGGAAAAATTACATACACCATTTTTTGTCCTGGCGCCGATGGCAGATGTCACCGATGCGGCCTTTAGGCGTATTGTGACAGGGGTGGGGAAGCCTGATGTACTCTGGACGGAATTTGTCTCAGCTGACGGACTCATGAGTGGAGGCCGTGAGGTACTTTTACGAGATTTTCTATTCACTGAAGGCGAGCGGCCAATCGTGGCACAACTCTTCGGTTCAAATGTGGAAACAATGCGTGGCGCAGCTAAGCTTGCGGCAGAGCTTGGCTTCGATGGTGTCGATATTAATATGGGTTGTCCAGATCGTGCGATTGAGAAGCAAGGTGCCGGTGCATCTATGATTAAGACTCCAGAGATTGCACTTCAAATAATTCAAGCTGCCAAAGATGGAATTGCCGATGCTGGTAAAGAAATTCCGGTTTCAGTCAAAACGCGTATTGGGTATTCTCATAATGAAATTGAGACTTGGATTCCGACACTACTTGCTGCAGATATTGCGGCGCTTACGGTTCATTGTCGAACTCGCAAAGAAATGTCAAAAGTTCCAGCACGTTGGGAACACATAAAAGAAGTTGTAGAGATTCGTGATCGCATGGGGATAAAGACTAAAATTATCGGCAACGGTGATGTGGGAAGTATGGACGATGGATTAAAGAAACAAATACAAACACACTGTGATGGCATTATGATAGGCCGTGCGGCACTCGGGAATCCTTGGATGTTTGATACAAAGCGGAAAGTTATTCGGAAAGGGCTCTGGAATATTCCTTTGATTGGGAAATTTTTGCCTCGAGCGTGGGAGAAGAAAATTCTTGGTGATCGACGATTCAGCCGGTCGAGTGTGTCTGTGCGAGAGCGATTAGAGACACTGGTTGAGCACTCAAAACTCTTTGAAGAATTATTGGGTGATATCAAAAGTTTCGCGGTTATGAAAAAACACTTCAAAGCATACGTGAATGGATTCTCTGGTGCCAAAGAATTACGAATGAAATTAATGGAAACTAATAATCCAAATCAAGTTGAGGTAACCATTCGTGATTATTTGATGTAAGATATTCCTGTGCTATACTGGTGTCTTAGAAAAACGTTCTCCATTGGAAAATAAAATATTAACTCCGAGGTTCGGGAATGAACTTCGCAAGCTAGCGAAAGCGCAAGGAGGTGCTATTTTGTCAAAACCACAAATCGTTTTGAAAAGGCGCTATCGAAAAAAGTATCAAGAATTAAGTAATCAACAACTCTGTTTCTTCAAGGAATTTTGGGATCGCCATGATCGTGGCATTAATAAGATTCTTAGAAGTGCTGCAGAGGCAGGGGACTCAAGTTACGTATTTGCCACTGAGACCTATGTAGGTTCGTGCCTTACAACCCAACTCCATTTTGCCAGCTCACTTACCCAGCTTGTAGCGAAGCTTGGACTTTTCACTGAAATTCTATATGACGAGGAGAGTACTCGAATCAAACCCACTGACACTGTTGGACTGAAGGTAAAAGTTTTTTGGTAACATTATCCCGAGGGAACTTGGGATTTTTCTTTTGCGAAAATGTGCACCTGCGAGTATACTCATCTCATGTCAAAAGGGGCAAAAGAAAATACTGAAGGAGGTCTTGCACTCTACCGTAAATATCGTCCAGATAGTTTCAAGGATGTGATTGGCCAAGACCACATTGTAAAAGTCCTCGAGAGTTCTGCTCACAATGGCAAGGTCTCTCACGCCTACTTATTCTCCGGCTCACGCGGTACAGGTAAGACGTCTGTGGCGCGGATACTTGCCAAAGAAGTCGGAACGAGTCCATCAGATTTATACGAAATTGATGCAGCTTCAAATCGTGGTATTGATGATGTGCGAGAGCTTCGTGAAAATGTTCGCACAGTACCGTTTGATTCCAAATACAAAGTCTACATTATTGATGAGGTGCACATGCTGACTAAAGAAGCATTCAATGCACTACTCAAAACACTTGAAGAACCACCAATACACGCGATTTTTATTCTTGCGACGACAGAACTTGAAAAAGTGCCTGAGACAATTATTTCGCGCTGCCAAAGTTTTGTCTTCAAAAAACCAAATGAGGCAATTCTTAAAGAAGTCGTCCGCAACATTGCTGAGCGTGAAGGCTATACACTGGCCGATGGTTCACTCGAACTTATCGCGACACTTGGAGATGGCTCATTTCGTGATACGCAGGGCATACTGCAGAAAGTCTTGAGTTTTTCAAAAAATAAAAGTATTGATGAAGAAGAAGTTGAGCTCATCACTGGCGCACCATCATCTGATTTGGTCAATGGTGTGATTGTTGCCATTTCCGAAGGAGAACTTGAGAAAGCGCTTACCCGCGTGAGGACAGCAGTTGAACAGAATATTGATATGAAAATGTATATGAAATTAATCTTGCAAAAATTCCGCTACGCACTTATGCTTCGCTATGCGCCGGGAATGAAAAGTGATATCAAAGAGAGAATTTCAGAAAGGGATTTCCAAATACTCTACGATATTGCAATCAAGAAGCCTGCGACTATTACGACGTCGTCACTCGAGATTCTTCTTGATGCGTATCAAGGAATTCGCTATGCGTTTATTGCGAGTCTGCCACTCGAGCTTGCACTTATTAAAATTTTGGGCAAGGAGAAATAATTTTTTTACTCCGTAATGCTTTCAATGAAACGATACACACTCATTACATGCGTTCGCTGGGTTATCAAAATTATACTCATAGTACTTTTTGGCTACTTGGTAGTATTTGCACTCTCACGATTTTCTGATTTTGGTCAAACTGACATAGCTATTGAAGAGGCGTTTACGAAAAGTGGAGTGGGTTATACAGTCAGTACATACAATCAAGGCAAGAATCGGATTCATTTTGCTTCGGTAGGTGAGAAATCGCGTCCCATGGTGCTTTTTATTCATGACGCACCTGGGGATTGGAGTACATTTCTTCAACTTTTGGCCGATAAAGAGCTCGCTGACCAAAAGTATTTGGTTGCAGTCGATCGTCCAGGATATGGCACCACAGAAGGCCCTATGACTCTATCTCTTAAAAAACAAGTAGAAGCATTTGCACCGATGCTTTCACTTGCGTCAGGTAAAGTAACACTTGTGGGTCATGGATATGGTGCAGCAATTGCTACAGAAATCGCTCGAGCTCGTCCAGACAAAGTTGCGTCGCTTATACTTGTTGCCCCAAACATTTCACCAGAAGGGGAGGTGCGTGAGGGTTGGAAAGAGTTCGGCATTACACTTTCCAAAATTCCGCTCTTTCATCAATTACTCAATCCAGCCTTTGTTACAGCTTCAAGTGAGCTTGATTCACTTCCTGATGAAATTAGAGAAGTCGAAAGTGAATTTGGTTCTATTGCTCTTCCGGTGACCGTGATTTCAGGCAAACGAGACTTGGTTTCATCAATCACTAATGTCGAGTACGTCAGTTCATATTTCACTGGTGCAGAAGTAGCTACTAAGCAAATAAGTGCGGGACATTTGATTCCCCAGAATCATTCTTATGTTATAAAAGATACAATTTTAAGTCAGCCTGAAATTATTCCACAATGATTGTCAATTTGGCTAAAAAACTATAAGCTGTGTGGTGTATTAGTATCGTATAGATATTGGGGGATGGCCTGCCCTAATTGAATGGCAGGTAAATCTAATGGCAAAGTATGAAGTAATCTAAGTAGTTGTTTGTAGTATTGGGGGATCGTCTAATGGTAGGACAGTAGCCTTTGAAGCTATTAATTTTGGTTCGACTCCAAGTCCCCCAGCCGAATTCGTGTTTTTTGCAAGCGAAGCGTTCCATACAAAAAAGTTCGAATTCGCTTCGCGGATGTTTTCGAAGAAAACACAAGAAGGAACGGGGGGCATAAAAATCGCGTCGAAATGAGCACATTTCGACGAACCAGTCAGCGAGGTGTTTTAAAAGTTCAGCTTCAATAATCATAGAAAAAATAAACAATCTTTTTGAGGCACTCTG
>CAZRDO010000008.1:0-43592 GCA_964599225.1 uncultured Candidatus Saccharibacteria bacterium | reverse complement strand
TTCTACGTGCCCTATGCGAAGCGTTTAGGGCTTTACATAGACATTTCTTTCTCTACTCTCCCCGGTGTCAGCCGGATCATTGATAGAACTATTCTATGCTAAAGAAGTTTTAAGTCAATCACCTCATTAGTGAAGACAAACCCTTGTCACTTACAATAAATTTCTCGGTGTGGAATACTTCTTCAGCATATAATTTTATATATTCTCCATTGAGATCAAATTTACGTTTGAAATCGTTATTTATTCCGCCGACATTTGATTTCTTAAATCCTCGGCTAAGCATGTACCGAGATTTTTCAACATATAAATAAGTCCCCAGCTCATGGTAACCCCGGAGTACTTTATTAATGACGCTTATGCAAAAACCTCTATCTTGAATTAATAGAAAACTGATCCCAACTACTTTATTAGCTTCGAATACAAGCAGACCAATACTCACCTCTGTATGCGCATAATTATTAAGATAATATAAGTCATTGTCAATATGGGCATATGCTTTTTTACTTATAACATCAGATTTCCATTTTTCTAAAAATTCTTTTACAGCTGGAATATCACTACTGTCATACAGCTTCGTTTTTAAATTTGGGTGTGCTTGTTGAGCTCGTCTATATTCTTTTTGTATACGTGGCGAAATAAGATTAGCTATTGTAGCCAAATCAATGATAAGTTCATCATTTGCTACAACCCGTGCACCATTTTCACTTTTTTCCAAAAGACAATTGTATGCAATATAACCTGGCTGCAAAAACTCATCAATTGATTTAATGAGATCGGTATCATCGAGACCTTTTTTAAACAAGATCCTAGCATCTCTACCGAAGCCGTCAGGGCGCTCCTTATAACTAATGAGGCGAAGTTCATCCTCCCTCTCGGCAACATACAGTTTTAGTAAATCATGATTAAGAAATGTATCAAGTGTTACGTATGAAGCATCGAACAAACGCGAGTCAACGCTCGAAAGCACTTTTTCGATTATGAATTTATCAGCTATTTTTATATTCCACATTTGAAATAAGATTTTCTTTCCTCTAACTAATAAAACTATCTTCCATGTTTTTCTATTAGTGCACCCAGATGCGTCCCTCTACTGATAACCTTTGGCTTGCAGCTCAAAGAGTTTTGCGTATTCACCTTTCATACCTATCAATTCGTCATGTGTCCCATTTTCCAGGATATTAGTATCTTTTATGAGAATTATTTTGTCTGCAGTACGCACATTACTGAATTTATGCGAAATCATAATTAATGTTTTGTTTTCAGTTTTGTGACTAAGAAGATTTTTAAAGATTGTATCTTCTGATATTGAATCAACTGCAGCGGTTGGCTCATCGAGGATTACTATAGGTGTTTCTCTATAAAAAACACGGGAAAGTGCAAGTTTCTGCTTTTGACCTTTTGATAATTCGACGCCACCTCGAAATTCTGTGCCTATCTTTTGCTGATATTTCTCGGTAAGATTATCAATAAATGTATCTGCAGTTGATTGTTGCGCAGCTACTTGCACACCTTCAAAGTTAGTAGTATTTAAATTACCATACAATATATTCTGCTCGATCGTATCCTCTTGGAAAATCGTATAGTCTTGCATCATAATTGCAAGCTGCTTATGCCACCATGAGAGATCCAGTGATTTAAGATTTTGATCATTGATCAAAATTACTCCTTCGGTAGGATCATAAACTCTCATTAATAATTTAATAAATGTAGTTTTACCAGCACCGTTTAGCCCAACTATTGCAAGATGCGATCCTGGAGTAATTACAAGATTTACATTCTCAAGCACCATTTTCGTAGCTCCGGGATACATAAAACTTACATTTCTAAATTCAATTTTTGGAGCACCTGAGAATGGGAGTACTTCCTTACCAGTCTCTACCATTGGCTTAGTTTCAAGATAGTCCATAAAAGTATCAACAAATTTCTTGTGTTCAACTAGTCTCCCCGCTGAGCGCATAATCTCTGTCAAAGCACTTTGAAATCTAAAAAGAACACTCCAAATAAACACAAGCGTACCAACAGCGAGCACTCCAAACCGAACATCATTGATAAGAAGAATTAAACTTGCCCCAATTGAAAGAGACAGAATCACCTTCGAGAATATCTTCATATACATTGATTCTTTTTCTAATGTATCTACTTTCATGTGAAAGTTCTCCATGAGTGAAAGAGCTTTTTTACTAAATATATCAATAAGATCAAAGCTTTTAAGTTGCAGCAAGGATTCTTTTTTAAATAGATAATTCAGTTTAGTAATCCACGTACGTCTGTCTTCTGATTTCATTGACCATAGTTTGATTGTATTTTTAGCTTCACGTTTTTGGAAAATATAAGTTGGAAGTACTCCGAGGACTGTCATGAGAAAAATTTGAGGTACAATTATCAAAAGTGATATCGAGGCAATAACCATTTGGGTTATGTACCTAGAAAGATCAACTGACCATGACGAAATAGAAATAAATGACGGCTGGCCTCGTGTGAGACTCAACTCCATCATGTCCTGATATTCAGACTGTTCGATAGTGCCAATATCAATTTTTTTAGAACTCTCTGATCGAAGCTTTGCAAGATGTCTACCTATTGCTCGTTGATGAGTATTTGAGAATGCCTGATACACAAATTGCAATGCATCGGGAACAAAATCTGCAAAAACCATTATTAAAACACTAAGAAAAACTTTCTCCATCCTTGCACCATCAATACCATATTTAGTAAATTCATTGACTATTGATGCAAGGGCACCAAACTCAATGAATGATGTGACCGCAATAAGAAATGAACATACATAATTTGCGACAGCAATAAATGGATGTGCTCGAAATGACTCTCGAATAACAAACTTACTCGTCTCAAAAAACGAGCGCTTTTTTTCAATAATATTAAACGTCTTTGCCATATCTAACGTATAGTCACAAGGACCTACTTATGTAATCAATTTTTTAAAATCCTTAATAATATTTTCATAACCTTCTTTTTCTACAATCTCCCAAGACCTCCAGTAATATTCTGCAGTGCTACAAGCTTTTACGTCCCTTTTATACCGAGCTTGCCCAAAAAAATTTAAGTATATATGTTTATGAATTGCATGGACAGGAATATGGACCTTCGTGACAAAAGATTCTTTTTTATATTTTTTAGATATATGTGACCATGCCCTCTGAGTCTTTTCTAAATTTTTACCAACTGCTAGTAATTGATGAATCAGCTCATGAGTTAAGTTATCGAACATTACATCCGTAGATTCAATCTGAATTGTAAGTGGGTCTGACATAGCATGAGAATTTCCAACTAAATAGCAAAGTATATTCTCGTTCGGCCATGATAATCCCATAATTTTTGACATTTCAGTCAAAATTTTATTACCTTGGAGATTCCAAAGTTTCTCAATTCTTTTTTTCGCAGCTAGTATTTGGTTAAAGGAAGGATGTTTTTTCTTTACTATACGTGGATACAACTGCACACAGTCCTCCCAATGACTGTTATAGACAGGAGAATATACAAATATAATTTTTGGTAATTGCATTCTAGAAATAATTTATCTTCATTGCTTCTCGAACTTCTCGCATCGTCTCCATTGCGGTTTTGCGTGCTGCTTCTGTACCAGCTTTCAAAATATCCATAACCATTTTTGGATCTTTGGCCAAGTTTTCTCTTCGCTCACGGATTGGTCCGATAAGTTCCTTGAGCACATGCGCGAGACGATCTTTGATTGCGACATCACCTAATCCGCCTTTCTCGTATTGTGCTTTGAGGTCAGCAACTTCTTCTTTGTTCGGATCGAAAATATCAAGATACATAAATACGACATTGCCTTCGACTTTGCCTGGATCGGCGACATGAATATGTCCTGGATCGGTATACATATCACGAACCTTCTGTTCGATCACTTCGTCAGGGTCTGAGAGGTAAATACAATTGCCAAGTGATTTTGACATCTTGGCATTGCCATCAGTCCCGACAAGTCGTGGAGTATCCCCTGCCAAATGCTTCACATGATGAAATACCTCGCCATAAAAACGATTGAAGGTATCAACAATTTCATTGGTCTGTTCAATCATTGGCTTCTGATCTTCGCCAACTGGAATTAAATTAGCTTTGGCAAACAAAATATCAGCTGCTTGAGACACTGGATAGCAGAGAAAGCCCGCTGGTACATCTTCTCCAAAGTCTTTTTGCTGCATCTCTGCTTTGACGGTGGGATTGCGCTTAAGGCGTGCCAGTGTTACTAAGTTAAGGAAAAAGATTGTTAGTTCGGCTATCTCAGGAATTTCTGATTGGATAAATATTGTAGTTTTGGAAGGATCAGCACCGCAAGCCAAACTATCAAGTGCAACTTCTAGCACATTATTACGAACTTTTTCAGGATTATCAGCATTGTCAGTAAATGCTTGAACATCAGCAATCATATAAAAGAGCTTATCGGCCTCATTTTGAAGTTTTATAAGGTTCTCAATCATACCTACATAATGTCCTAGATGGAGCCTCCCCGTCGGTCGAATACCCGTCAGTACTACTATTTTCTTGTTTTCCATGGGCAAAGTATAGCAAAATGGGTTAAAAATAAAAACTGCAGTAAAAATACTGCAGAGTTAAGGAAAAATGGAATCAGCCAAACCTTGAGAATCAAAAGAGTGACTAAATATATCAACTTTCAAAATAAAATCACTTCCCATTTTAATTTCGTTTAGATATGTAATGAGCTCGTCATTTGAAATTTTAAGCTCCCGAGCAACGCGAGCAATCTCGTATGCGGAAGTTTTCTCAGTAAAATTCAGACCTGCATAACGGCGTTTAACGTCCCATTCAACTATTGATTCGAATGATATGTTACTAAATACCAACTCAGTAGTATTTTCCTTAACGTAATATTTTTTAAACGCAGCCAGAATTTCTAAAAATCTTTCGTGACCTAACTTTTGTGCTTCCATGGTAAATGGCTTTTCTAAGTCATAGTGTACTATGCATTTCATAATAAGTCAATTTCTCTAATTAAATCCACAGGTTACAAACATATTTACTGATTTCTTAAATTAGGGAGATGGATACACTGTGCTAGAATCCAACTATGTCGACCAAGAGTGAACCAAAAAAGGAACTTCGTGTCCCTCCACAAAGCCTCGAGTCAGAAATGGCAGTGCTCGGCTCCCTTCTCCTTCGGGCTGGAGCACTTCATGAGGTCGTAGATATTATTGAACCCACAGCATTCTACGCTGGTAAACACGCAATCATATACCAAGCGATTTTAGACCTCTTTGCCAAAGGTGAACCAATAGACCTCCTCACTGTATCTCAAAAATTAAAGGAAAAAGGTGATATCGAACGCATTGGCGGTGCAGGCTACATTGCTGAGCTCACCAATACTGTTCCCGCTTCAACCAATGTCCGTCACTACGCTGAAATTGTCCACAACAAAGCCATACTTCGTCATCTCATTGAGTCATCAGATCACATCAGTGCACTTGGTTGGAAAGAAAACACTGATATCAATGAAGTGCTGGATGAAGCTGAACGCACTATTTTTGCAGTCACCGCTTCCCCAAAGAGTCAGCGCTTCGTAGGCATTAAAACTACTCTTACTGAAGCCTGGGAGCGAATTGAGCGGCTCCACGAGTCCAAAGATGAGCTTCGTGGTGTCCCTACAGGCTTCCCTGCTCTTGACAGCCTTCTCTCGGGTTTGCAAAAATCTGACTTGATTATTCTCGCTGCCCGTCCTTCAGTCGGTAAAACAACACTCGCGCTCGATATCGCTCGAATGGCAGCCACGAAACACAACATTCCCGTTGGCATATTCTCCCTCGAGATGTCTGCACAGCAATTAGTTGACTGTATGCTCGCAGCTGAGTCACATGTTGACGCTTGGAGTCTTCGTACTGGAAAACTCTCCGCTGATAAAGAGTTCTCTAAGCTCCGTGACGCATTAGATAAGCTTTCCAAAGCACCAATCTATATTGATGACCAAGCATCAAATACTCTTGTGCGCATGCGTTCAGTTGCTCGGAAATTAAAGAGTGAACATGGACTTGGGCTTATTATCGTCGACTACTTACAACTTATTAACCCAGGACGTCAGTATGATTCTATGGTCAATCAGGTGACAGAAATCTCACGTGCGCTCAAACAACTCGCCCGTGAACTTGATGTGCCAGTACTCGCACTCTCTCAGCTCTCACGTGCAATTGAAGCACGTGGTGGCCGTCCACGCCTCTCTGATCTTCGTGACTCAGGCTCAATTGAACAAGACGCTGATGTAGTGGCATTTATCCATCGAGAAGACAAATATAAGGACCAGGATGAGAAAACGAATATTGCAGAAATTCTTATTGAGAAGCACCGTAACGGCCCAACCGGCAAAGTCGAACTCTACTTTGACCAAAAAATGAGAACTTTCCTCTCAGTTGAGAAAAGTTCATTTAGCGACTTCGCTCCTGCAACACCAAAGGCTACAAGTGGAAGCGATGATATGTTCTGAGTTAGTGAGTAGTAAAAAGTGCGAAGCGAATAGAAATATCATATATGAACATTATTGAAAAACTCTCAGAACTTTTTGCTCGATTCCCTGGCATTGGCGAACGACAATCAAAACGTTTCGTCTATTTTTTACTCCATGTTGGAAAAGGTTACCGCGAGGAGCTTGCTCGGGCAATTCGCGAACTTGGAGAAACAGTCAACCAATGTAGTTCATGCTTTGTGTATTTTGAATCAAACGGTAATACGCTGTGTGAAATTTGTAGAAACCCTAACACTTCGACGGAGCGAATACTCGTCGTAGAAAAAGATTCTGATTATGAAGCGATGAAGCGAAGTAAAATCTTTGATGGTAAGCTCTTCGTACTCGGCGGACTTATCCCCCCAATTGAAAAAGATATCGAGCGTTACATCAGAATTCGAGAGCTTGAAAAAATTATTGAAACCCGTTCAAAAGATTCTGAGTTGAAAGAAATAATTTTAGCACTCTCACTCACACCTTCTGGCGAACGGACTGATGACTATATTCGTACGATTTTAGGTAAAAAGATTACTGAACTCAATATAACTCTCACCTCCCTCGGCCGCGGACTCTCGACTGGCACTGAGATTGAGTACTCTGATCAAGAGACGATCAAAAACGCACTTGAAAATAGAAAATAATAATTAGGTTGAAGATGAAAGAAAAACACCCATACTTTCGCACAGGTGCTTTTCTTTTAATTTTTCTACTTACAGTTTAACTTATTTAATGGCCATAATCTTCACTTTCGTAAACGGTTGGCGGTGACCATTAGTCTTCTTGTAACGACTCTTTGGCTTGTATTTCATGACCGTCACTTTTTTACTTTTACCATTCTCTTGAAATGTTGCTTCAACTTTGGCGCCATCAATGTAGGGCATGCCGATAGAAGTGTCCTTACCGTTATCAACGAGGAGTACTTTGTCAAAGGTTATTTTGTCACCTAGTTTGAAATCCCCAGTGATTTTCTCAAGCGTTACAACGTCACCAACTGAGACCATGTACTGCTTACCCCCAGCTAGAATTACCGCGAACTCCCCTTTTTCTTCTTTTGCTACCTTTGGGGCTTTTTTAGTTGTTTTTGTGGTTGCCATATATAGTAGACCTATTCTACATATTTTTCTGACTTATGCAAATGCTTTATTTTCAGCTATACTCTACTCGTAACTTGCCTGCCGGTAGGCGGGTCCTTAATTCGTAATTACTACTTTTCTACGTATGCTTTCCCTCCATAACTCACTTACTGGAAATAAGGAAGATTTTGTACCACTCTCGCCCCGTCATGTCGGGGTCTATACGTGTGGACCTACGGTATATAATTTCGTGACTATTGGTAATTGGCGTACCTATACACTTGGTGACCTTATTGTACGTACTCTCCGCTACGCCGGCTCTAATGTCGAGTATGTGATGAATATTACTGACGTTGGACACCTCACAGGTGACAACCTCGGTGACGCTGATACGGGCGAAGATAGGCTCGAGCAAGCAAGCCGACGTGAAGGTAGAACTGCGTGGGATATCGCAGAGTTTTATACTAACGACTTTCTCTCCGGATACGAGAAGCTGAACCTCAGCCAACCAAAACTCTTTGCTAAAGCCACTGACCATATTCCCGAGCAGATTTCGCTTATTCAAAAACTTGAGAAAAATGGCTTTGCCTACCAGGTTACTGACGGTATATATTTTGATACACTTGCCTATGAGAGTGCCGGTCATATCTATGGCGAACTTTCTAATCTAAAAGATATCAAAGAGGGAGCGCGTGTAGAAATCAATCCGGAAAAGAGAAACCCTCGTGACTTTGCACTTTGGAAATTCTCAGTACCCACTGACAAACGCCAAATGGAATGGGAAAGTCCTTGGGGAGTTGGATTCCCTGGCTGGCATATTGAATGCTCTGCTATGAGTATGAAATACTTGGGCGAGCAGTTTGATATCCACCTCGGTGGTGAGGATCTCAGAAGTACTCATCACCCAAATGAGATTGCACAATCTGAAGGCGCCACAGGAGTACATCCATTTGTGAAATATTGGATGCATGGTGCATTTCTACTAGTTGATGGTGGTAAAATGGGTAAAAGTCTTGGTAATGCCTACACATTGGCTGATATCGAAGCAAAAGGATTCTCACCTTTTGCTCTTCGCTATTTTTATCTGAGTGGTCACTATCGATCACAGCTTAATTTTACGTGGGAGGCTTTGGAGGCAAGCGCACATGCACTTAATAAGCTTACTGGAATTGTCTTAAATTTGAAAAAGTTTTCTACTGGAACTATTAGTACTCTATACAAAGAGAAGTTCATCTCAAAATTGGAAAATGATTTAAATATGAGTGAGGCACTCGCAGTAGTTTGGGAACTCAGCAAAGATTCTAATATTTCAGGTGCTGACAAACTTGCGACACTCTATGATTTTGACAAAGTTCTCGGGCTCGGATTTGAATTGCTTAGTCCTATCGAAATACCAGATGAAATTCAAACACTACTCGAAGAGCGAGAAAGTGCACGTGAGAACAAAGACTTTACCCGTTCAGATGAACTTCGTTCGCAAATTGAAAGCCTTGGCTATTTGGTAAATGACACGCCTGAGGGCCCTGTAGTAAGTAAAAAATAATAAATTAAAAGATACTAAAACTACCATCTTCTGTGATCGCAGAAGATGGTAGTTTTTCGTTACTATATGATCTATAGTACATTGACATTATTAGTATGTATACTAATATATTCACAGAAATCAAATAATTAACTCATGAAAAACAAGAAAATAAAGTTCATGATTGCTATCTTTGTGGTAGCTTTGATGACCGGATTTTCAATCTGGACGGACTTTAAAAACTCACTCAAGGATGGCAAGATCATAGGACACACCACGTTTGATGAAGTTAGCTATCATGAGCAGTCTTTATTACCTTACAAGGCCACATACAAGCAGGTCCTACTTGATACAGGTGAAATAGTCAGTGTAATTGATAACGGTTGCAAAAGAAAAATAGGAGAAAGGGTAAAAATCAGTACCTACCTCAGTAGTGCATACCTTATATATTGAAATATTCTTCTTTAAAAGGCGTCCGGAAATTCACCCGGACGTTTTTAATTTCCTCCTCCTATTTACTATTCACTATTTTCTATTTACTAACCAGTGGGAGTTCTGCAATGAATGTCGAACCCTTCCCTGCTCCTTCTGACTCAGCCCAGACCTTGCCTTTATGTGCTTCAACAATTTCTTTAGCTAAATAGAGACCAAGTCCCGAACCACCCGTATTGACTGTGCCACCAATACCCCGAGAGAATTTCTGAAATAATTCGTCCATAATCTCTGGTGCAATACCCATGCCGGTGTCTTTAACATAAAATCGTACTGCTTCCACGCGTTTATCTAAGCCAATGGTAATACTGCCATTTTGAGTATACTTGAGACAATTATCTACAAGGTTTATGAATACTTGTCTGAGCTTCTCGGCATCTCCCGTGACGGTAATGGGCTCCGCTGGAATTTCTTCAATAATTTCTAATCCTTTCTCATTTATAGTTACCGCAAGCGTATCAATCACGTCTCGCACAGATGCCGAAAGATTAAATTCTTTCATATCAAATTTCATGCCACCTTGTTCAATCTTTGAGACATCAAGAAGGTCCTCGACAACTTTACGCAAATGTTCAGTTGATTCATAGACACGATCGATTGCCATTTTCTGCTCTCCAGTTACAGGACCAAATGAACCTTCACTAAGCATTGAAGTGTAGCCCTTAATTGCAGTAAGCGGACTGCGTAATTGATGTGATGCAAGCGAAAGAAATTCTGTTTTGAGCTTATCAAGACCTTTTAGTTTTTCATTTGCAGTCTGCAGTTGTTCATACAAAGAGGCGCGATCAAGTGCAACAGCGACCACATCTGAAAAACTCTCTAGTGATTCGATTTCATATGGTGTGAGATCTTCGTAGTTACGTGTAAGGCTGTAGAGTAAAATACCTACTACTTTACCTTCAATAAGTAGAGGATATGCCATAGTCGTTTTCGCATGAACTTTTTGCTCTAATGCGAGTATGGCTTTGCTAGTGGATTCATCTTTCCAAATATCAGTCAGGTGTTCGGTATACCCTTTTACATGTTCTACAATTATGGGATAGATAAAAGAATTCTCCGAAACTCTAGTGATAGTAAGTGTCGAGAGTTCAATACCCACTTCTTTTAGATGTGTCGCCCAAAGCTCTGAATGGGAAACAGCAAGCGGTACTAACGTATCATTTGTTTTATTATAGAGAAGTGTTGCTACCAATTCAGCTCCGAGCGAAGTCTTCATAGTCTCCCCTAGCGCCTCTGCTAGAACTTTTGGTTTGAGTGTTAGGATACTGATTTGATAGAGTCGTCGCAAAAGTGAGAGAGTTTTATTTTTAAACGCAAGCTCAAGATTACGTTTATAAATCTCTTCATTGACATGACGCAAATGATCATCAGGCACTGTTGCTGAAGCGTTATCTTTTTTCTCTGTGTTCGCATTCTCTGTATCATCCATAGGTCTATAGGAGCGTCGTTGGAACTTGATCTTTTGGTAATCCTGAAATTAAATTAATGACTGCTTCTTTGCAAACTTCTCTCGATGCACGTCCAAAAAGCTTTTCATACTGTACAACAAGACGGTTTATAACTTCCTGAGGATTCGCACCTTCAATCTCGACACCGTCATCTTTTTCACCTATCACATGGAGACCTTGTACTTTTCGAGCTTCGTCCCACGCCAAAGGACCAATAATGAGTTCTTGCTCACGGATTATTTGTATTCCCATTTGGCTAAATAGTGTTGCAGTCATAGGTTAATACTTATTCATGTCGTGGTTTATAAAAACCCAGTACTCCAAATGTTAGTAGGAATACGCCAAAGGTAAGCATGAGATCGCCGAAATCAGCGTTGTAATACGTTCCAAGTGTTGTCGTATAGGAAAAAATCGAATCACCAATAAACATCATGGCGAGACCAAGTAAAAGAGCAATAATACTTATAACATATTTACCACCGAGATATCGGAATGAAAGTCCTGAAATTACCACTGAGAGTGTCAACGCCAGAAAATCTCCGAGTGGATACAGAACATCAAGCACTACTTTAAGTGGAATCTCGCCAGCTGGTATGAGAACTCCGCCTCGCGCAACGATGACGAGAACATAGTATGAAAAAATACAAATTACTATCGGTGCTACAACCACGAAAATTTTTGCTTTTGTTGAACGTAGTCCGAATTTCGCTCCTGTCGCTTGAGCAAGATAGATTGATCCTAATCCGTAGAAAAATATACTTGGAGCAAAGCCGAGATCGGCAAATGAAGGATAGGGCGCGGCAACGCCAAGAAAGAAATTATAGTACGACCAAATCATCTCACCGGCACCCCACAGTGTTATACCTAAACCTATAAAAAAAACTGCCTTACCAATTGCACTTTTTAGTCCTCCCCACGTGCGGCTACTTAGCATCGCGTAGATACCCCCTACGAGCGGTATGAGACCGAATAGAAATGAGTATGAATAATTATAGAAACCTGATTTAATTCCACTCAATTTAAGTGCTGACCAAAAAATGATAAGAAAAACCAAAAAAACTACCGAAACTTTTTGTGGTGTGGTAAAGCGCATATATGAAAAGTATACGAGTGGAGGTACGAGATGTCAAACAAAATAAGCCTCAGGTTTTGGAAATCCATTAAAAGTACTTGTCACAGAGAGACTGTACGCTCCTACATCATGAATGATGAGCTTATCACCTACATCTATATCTTTTGGTAAACGTACTTCACGCGTAATAATATCGGGACTATCTCCTGTTGGACCCGCAAGTGCAAAGAGTGCCTCTCCACTACCTGTAGATTCACGCATACTGGTAACTCGATAGCGAGTTGATCCTTGGTATGCCATAGCCTCAAATAAACCATTGTATACACCCAGATCAAGAAAGAGCCATGTCTGTTCTGGCCGTTCAATTTTTGCAATTATTGTTGTTACTGCAACACCTGCGCATGCGATTAGTGCACGGCCAGACTCAAGCACAATATCAGGACGGTAGGAGAGCTTTTTATACACTTCATAAAAAGGCTGAGAAATTTCTTTTAAACCAAAGACATTTTCTGTTGAAGCATACTCTCCACAAGGATACCCTCCACCGATATTGAGTATTTCAAGCGGCATATTCATCTTCTTTGCTTCTTCGATAACTTCACTAAGTTCTTCAAGGGCTTCAGCCCATGCGTTCATATTACTTGCCTGTGATCCTACATGGTAACTTATGCCGTATGGTACAAGGCCTAACTCCTTTGCTTTTACAAGAAGTGGAATTATTGTCTGTTTATTAGTTCCAAATTTCTCGGAGAACTTGAAAACGCTTCCTCTGTCACTCACACTTGCACGTATATAGACTCGTGAGCCAGGTGCAACCGATGCAATCTTTACAAGCTCAGAGAGTGAATCCGCTGCAAATCTATCAACTCCATATTCAAAAAAACTTTGTATGTGGTCGATCGGCTTTACTGCGGTACCATATAGTATTTTTTCTGCAGGAACATGTATTTTTTGTAGTAACTCAAGTTCATAGCGCGATGCCACTTCAAATCCTGCACCTATGTCATGCAGTACTTCGAGTACCTCAGGCTCAGAATTTGCCTTCATTGCATAGTGAACAAGCACATTCGGAAAATATTTTTTGAATGCAGTATATGAATCTATAATTCTCTGTTTTGAAAAAACAAAAAATGGCGTCTGGTATTGTAGCGTCTCTAAATATGAAGGAGCAAGCACTTCTTGGGGATGTTCTGACATAATCATTGATAATTATAACAGGGCGAGCAACACAATTCCAATGATTATTACACAAGCGCCCACTGTTTGAAGTTTTGTCACTCGTTCTTTAAGGAAAATGTAGGCAAGTATGATCGTTGGAAGTGAAAACGCACCGGAAAGTAATGCGACTACACTGGTCATACTGGTCTTAGCATAACCAATACTTACCGCAAGATATGCAATGATTTCGCAAAAACCAATTAGAAATAATAATACCCACATATTTTTTTTACTGAAGCGAAGATCCACATGTTGTAATTTGGCTACTATGAACATAGTGATGGTCATACATACATACATCAAAAACACATAACTAAGCCAATCAGCCCCAATAAATTTATCCCAGAAAAGTGTCCAGAATGCTGCAAGTATTGTTGCAAATCCTACTTCACGTAACCCTGGCACATGGGTTAGTCTTGGTCTTGAGGTAGCAAGTGCCTTGAAATCAAGACTCAGGAGTAAGACCCCAACAAAGAGAATTCCTAATACGAGAAGACGGTGTTCACGAACTACTTCGTGATAGATAATCATCGAGAGTAGCGCTGTTAGTCCTGAAAAAGATGCAAATACTGGATTTAAGACAGCGAGTTGCCCTTTACCAAAGCCTTTGTAGACAAATAAATATACTGCAGCTTGTCCAATCCCAAACAAAACAAGTAAACCCCAGTCCGGAGTCGAAATATGCGGTATAAATGGCGTTCCTTGTGTAATAAATCTACCAAGGACTAATAGAAGTAATACCAAAGTACCTGCAACATGTGCCCAGACCAAACTCACCACATCCCCTATTGCGTCAATTGTTTTTTTGGCAAAAAAGTCAGCGAGTCCCCAACCGAGCATGCCTCCGATTCCGGCAAGAACTGCGATAAGTAATTCGTTATGCATTAGAGTCCTTCTTCTTTTAAGGTTTCTATTAATTGACGTGATTTCTTAGAAAGCTTTTTTGGTATGAGTATTGAAATACGTAAAAGCAAATCTCCTCTTCGTCCTTTTGCATAGGGTACCCCACGCTCTCGAACACGTAATAATGTTCCATGCTCGATACCTTCAGGAATTTTGACTTCAATATCTCCATCCAACGCATGCACAGTTGTAGTCGTACCGAGTACTGCCTCAGTAAGCTTCACCGACACATCCATAATAAGATTACTACCCTCGCGTTTGATTTCATGGCTTCTGGAAACTGAAATTTTGACATAGAGATCCCCTGCTTCACCATGTGCCACTGCCTCTCCCATACCATGAAGTCTCACCATCTCACCATCATTAATGCCGGCTGGGACTTTAACCACGACTTCGACTTGTTTATTTTGCACTCCATTGCCGCGACATATTGCACATTGTTCTTCGTATGTCTTACCTTTACCATGACACACATCACAGACTCGTGTGGTACTAAAAGCTCCAAACATCGAACGACGAGTTTCGTGTACTTGTCCTTTTCCATTACATTTCTTACAGGTTACCGTTTTACTCCCGGGCTTCCCCCCAGTTCCCTGACAGGTATCACACAGTGACTGTTTCGTAATAAGAAGTGTGCGTTCGACGCCAAAAATTGATTCTTTGAAAGAAATAGTAATTTCGGTGGAAATATCTCTACCACGCCTTGATTCTGCACGACCACCACGACCACCTCCAAAAAATTCCGCAAATATGTCATTAAGATCCCCCTGATCGCCACCAAAACCAGAAAAATCAAATCCACCAAATCCTCCCATCCCACCTCTGGGATCAAAGCCGGCACCACCGGAGCCATTTTGAGTAAACGCGTCACCAAATTGATCATACTGTCCACGTTTTGTCTCATCAGAGAGCACTTGGTATGCCTCATTCACTTCTTTAAACTTCGCATCATCCCCTCCACCTTTGTCTGGATGATATTTATGCGCAAGTTTATGGAAAGCTTTTTTTATCTCGTCTTTTGAGGCGCTCTTTTCTACGCCAAGCATTTTATAGTAATCCTTTGCCATATATGGAAAAGACTATAGCATACCTATGGAATTTGTTGTATATTTTCAGAAGAAAATCTTACAGCTATGAAATGGTTCTTCTGTTTGACCCTGTTATCAATAAGCACTTTAGTTCAAGTTCAAGCCCAATCCTATCTTCCTACTCATGTTCAAATAGAGTTTCCATGTGCAGAGAAAACTATTTACTGGTACGAATTCCAACCAGCACGCCTTAGTAGTCCCTTTTTACGATCAACTTTACTTATAAGGACTACTGACGAGAATATTCTGTATTTTATTGAAGGAGATTCTTGTAAGATGGCCTCTATACCAAACTCAAAAAAGAAAACTTGGTACATTATCGGTGCTGATCAGATCTATATCGAACTACGGTCTACGGATCAACGATATGAGTATACGTATAACTGCTCCTTTAGAACATTCGGAAGACTTGAGAAACTTAAAAAATCACGATATAAGTGGGACCTCGATGTCGAACATTGAATACTAAATAAATAGTAATCCGCATTCTCACGCGGATTTTATTTTTAAATTTACTTGATCGCTCCTTCTTTCTTCAAAATCAGAATTTTCTTCTGTGCTCCACCACGATTGTAGCCACCCATTCCCCCATCACTTCGAAGTACTCGGTGGCATGGAATTTTAGGATCATAATTTTTTGAAAGCACTGTCCCTACAGCTCGATAAGCTTTTGGTGAACCAGCAATCTTCGCGACTTCTTTATACGTCATGGTCTTACCCTTAGGAATTTTTCGAACTATTTCATAAACCTTATCTCTAAATGTAATCTTTTCCATAACTATTTCTCATTCTTAAGTGTAGTGATGATTGCATCACTTATTTCTTTTACATTTTTCTCATCAAAAAGTGTCACACAATACACAGGTTTTTTTAACTTTTTAAATTCCTTTAATTTTGTAGCGACAGTTTTCTCATCAGTAACATCAGTTTTTGTCAAAAGTATGATTTCCTCTTTGTCCTTAAGCCCTTCTCCATATTCTTCTAATTCTTTTCTGATTTTCTTATACACTTTCATCATATCTAGTCCATTTTCAAATGAGACGAGGTGCACGAGCACACGCGTCTTCTTGATATGGCGGAGAAATTGTATACCGAGCCCCTTTCCTTCACTCGCGCCTTCAATCAATCCTGGAATATCAGCGATAGTATAACCATAGAGATCACCGAGATTTGGATCGAGTGTGGTAAATGGATAATCCCCGATCTTTGCTCGTGCGTGAGTAAGCGAATTAAGCAGACTTGATTTACCGGCATTTGGCAGACCAATGAGTCCGACGTCTGCGAAGAGTTCAAGTGTGATAAAGAATGTCGCTTCAGCGCCGGGCTTACCAGGAGTTGCCTTCTTAGGCGCAACATTAAGGGAGCTCTTGAAATGCTCATTCCCTTTCCCACCTGTACCACCAGAGAGCAGCGTAAACTTCTGTCCTTCTTTCTCAAGTAAGAATTTTTCACCGCTCGCTTTGTTTGTAATTATTGTACCGATAGGAAATTCGAGTGTGATACTTTTGCCATCACTGCCGTGTTTAGAACCACCCATACCGTCTTCACCACGTTCTGCTTTGAAATGGTTCTTGGCAGAATAGTACGAGAGTGTTTGAAGTCCGCGTTTTGCAATTGCATAAATATGTCCACCACGACCACCATCACCGCCGTTAGGACCACCTTTGTCGATAAATTTCTCACGGCGCCAACGCACCACACCATCTCCACCACGTCCGGCAATTGCAGCAATTGTAATTTCGTCGATAAACATTTTGATTAGTAAACAGTAATTTTTAAAAAGAAAATTATTTTAATAGTACCGAATGGGTCTTTAACCAGTCGAGTATCAGCTCGGCGCAGTCTGTGGAATCTTTTAGGATATCTGATTTAGGAAATTCACCTCCAGCAGCCCTCGTGTGTCCTCCACCAATATTCATAGATTGGAAAAGCCCATTTACATCCACAGATTCTGGTCTAGAGCGTCCGCTTACTTTAAAGCTATTCTCTCGTGGCGTGACCACAAAACCCCATGAATAGCCTTCAATTGCACGTAAGTAATTAGACATATAGACATGACTCGCGCTACTCATCTCCTCGTCAGTGTAATTTTCTGAACCAAAAAACTCTTTGGAGACGTAACTATACTGGAATGGTGGCCAATCTCCTACCGTTAGATAAGTTGTGTTTTTGATCAGTTCTTGGATAAGCCCGAACACCGGAAATGAAATAGTGCGAAATGGCGAGAGAAGCGTTGAGATATTTATCTTAGCTGCTTCAAGTAATTCTTTGGCAGAGGTGAAGACATGTGCATTTGTTTCATCAATAAAACTAAAATTACCCGTATCAGCGTAAATCCCAAGTAGAAAAAGCTTCGCCATATCACTCGTGAGTGTGAACGTGCCTTTAAAGAAATCATAGATGATTTCAGTCGCGGATGTATGGTGTGTGCCGTTTAAATAGTATGAAAATTCATCAGCTTTTGAATCATGATGATCAAAGCAGATAGTCGTAGGAATACCCTGTAGTAATTCTGGTTTTTTTGAAAAGCGACTGTACTGGTTACCATCAAGCATGATAAGTAGGTCCACACCCTCAACTAAATCTGCACAATCATCTGCAAATTGTATCTTGTCATAGTCAATAAGATTTTTATATCGCTCAACTGGCAGTCCCGTATAGATAATCTCAATCTTCTTCTCTGCATATCGCTCTGTCAAAATATGATAGAGCGTCAGTACTGATGCAATTGCATCATCGTCTGGTGAGATATGAGCAGTTATCGCAACACGATTCGCAGCACTCATAAGCGCCTCAAATTCGCGCTTTGATTCGGGAGAGGTTTGAGTAAAAATCATTGGAGTTAGTCGTGGACGAAAATTTTGTTACCAATCCAGTTAATGACTGAGACGAGAAGTGCGCCGAGAATGGCTGCGGTAAATGTCTCTACACTAAAGCCACTGATTACTTGTGCGACGAACCAGAAGAAGAGGCCATTTAATACTAGCGAGAAGAGTCCAAGTGTCAAAATATTAATAGGGAGCGTCAGAATTGTCACAACTGGTTTAATGATGAAATTGATAAAACCAAGCACCGCCGCCACAACGATTGCGGTCAAAATTGAGTCCACATGTATACCGGGAACGATAAATGGCACTGCGAGAATCGCTAGTGCAAGCATGAGCCAATGTCCAAGAATTTTCATATATTAGTGTGTAGTTTTTAGTGAGTAGTTTGTAGTAATTAACCCACCTTTAACTTCGAAATTAAACTATTAAGCATTTTCATAACTTCAATCAAAAGTAAGTCTATTTTATCATAATTCCCTTCAAGACTATAACCTAAGTGTTTTGCAATTTTTATTTGGGTTTCTAATTCTGCGCCAGATCCATATGCATTTATTAGAAAACTGCGAAAATCTTTTCTTGAACTTCCTCTACTCCCTTCTGCAATATTTGATGGGATACTTACAGCCGCTCTTCTCATTTGTGAAGTAAGCCCGTATATTTCCTCTCTTGGAAAATTTTCAGTTAGTTTGTAAACAGCGTATACAACATCCATCGACTTCTGCCATACTATTAAATTTTCGTACGACTCGACTTTCATTTCTACTCACTACAAACTACAACCTACTCACTTGTTAATGCATCAATAACTTCTTTGACAATACCTCCGTCTGCTTTACCTTTCAGATCTTTCATAATAGAACCCATAAACTGTCCTTTCTTTGTTGTATCAATCACTCCAGACAAAGCAATTTTTTCTTTCACATAGCTTTTGATTTCTTCACGCGACATTTGGGTTGGGAGAAATTCTTCAAGCACCGCAAGCTGCGCCGATTCTTCTCTGACAAGCTCATCCCGTGCTCCTGCTTTGTATTGTTCGATCGCATCTTTGCGTTGCTTTGCAAGTCGCGTAATGACAGTCACCGCTTCTTCATCAGTCAATTGCTCCTGCGGTTTCCGCCCCTTAGCAACAAGCTCATTCGTAAAGCCTGCGAGCATACCCCTGAGTGTGTCGAGGCGTAATTGATCCTTGGCCCGCATCGCGTCTTTGATTTGGGATTGGATTGTGATGTAAATCATACTAATTAGGGATTAGCGAATAACGGATAGCCTGCCTGCCGATGAGGCAGGGGAATAATAAAAGTATAGACGAAAAAGATGGAAACGAAAAGCTTTAACTTTCGAAAAACTCCCCTATTTACTATTTGCTACTTACTATTTACTATTAGTGGTATGGAAAAATTTGTACTCCTCGATACAGAGACAACTGGGAATGAGAAGAAAGACTATCTTTGCCAGCTTGCCTATGGCACCAAATCCGAGATGCTCCATCCACTGAATCCTGAACATGTCATCAACGAACTCTATAAGCCACCTGTACCTATCAGTATTGATTCTATGGTGGTTCACCACATCACAGAAGCGATGGTGACGGATAAAATGGCGTTTAAATTTAGCAATGAGCATGGTGATCTCAAAAAGCTCTTTGAAGAAGGCGCCATCATGGTCGCTCACAATGCTACGTTCGATGCCGACATGATCAAGAAAGAAGGTGTGATTCCGGATCGAATTATCTGCACTCTTCGCTTAGCTCGGTTTCTCGATGATGAATGCAAAATCGCTAAGTATAATCTTCAATATCTACGCTACTTTCTTGGTATTGAAATAGGTGGCAAAGCCCATGATGCCTGTGGTGATGTTTTGGTCATGGATCAATTATTCATGCGACTTGCCACTAAATTCCTCGAGCGACATGGTGGTAATGAAACTAAAGCAATTGAGGAAATGGTAGAAATCTCTTCTCGACCATCACTTATTCACATAATTCCCTTCGGTAAATATCTCGGTTCCAAAGTTGCTGACCTGGCCAAAGATGATCGAGGTTATCTTGAGTGGCTCCTCATTCAAAAGGAGACGTCTGAATCGAATTATGAAGATTGCATTTACACACTGCGACATCATTTGGGAAAGCTTCAATAAGTCGAAAGTCTGGGAAGTTATAAAAATAAAAAACCTCCTCATTATTTGAGAAGGCCGTTTAACGTTCCATTTGTGAGTCTTTTAAGAGACAGTCTCTTTACCGCTTTTCTCCCAATTACGGTATCTGCCATACCGTCATGAGGCTCCTCGGCTTCCTTACCATCAACCACAAGAATTGTTGGCACAGTATCAGAAACTATCGTCTGCTTAATTTTCAGGCAATCATCATCAGTGATGTTTGCCATCACAATTAATGACAGACCTTTTTCATCAAACTGCGTTGTCTCCTTACATTTTTTTATTGCTTTTCTGCAATCCTTTACGTTGGATACGGTGGTAATTCTGCAAGAAGCAACAAGCTCTTTTTTCAGAATTTGTAGTAACTCATCTCTTTGGACCTGATAGGGATCAAGGAGGATTACAATTGGATGATCAATCAACATAGACTATTATTTTCTAGCTTGACACTACCATATTAAATCTGTAAGTCAAATAATCATTCTAAATAAAATATAGTACAATTTGAACATGATTGAAGCTATTATTGGAATTGCAGTTGGTGGAGTTATCGTTGCAGTCTTTTTCCTTTTCCGTAAAAAATCACCTGCACAATCTGACTCCTCTTCCCTCTCACTCCTCCAATCTCAAATTCACGAACTCTCCCGCACTATTGAATCGAAGCTTGGGGAATCACAGAAACAAGTCCATGAGAGCATGCGTTTCCAATCAACTGAAACCTCTCGCATTGTCCAAGACATCACCGAGCGCTTAACTCGGCTCGATGAGACCAACAAACAAGTCATGTCTTTTACTGATCAGCTCCAGGACCTCCAGAATATTCTAAAAAACCCTAAGCAACGTGGTGTGCTTGGCGAGTACTATCTTGAAACTCTGCTCAAGAATGTCCTCCCAACGGGCAGCTACCAAATGCAGTATCCATTTCTCGACAACACCATCGTCGATGCAGTCGTATTCGTCAAAGACAAAATTATTCCAATCGATTCGAAATTCTCACTTGAAAATTACAATCGGTTAGTCGAAGAACGTGATCCTGTCGAGAAAGAACGCTATGAGAAACTTTTCGTTAATGATCTGAAGAATCGTATTGTTGAAACATCCAAGTATATTCAACCAGCTCAGAACACCATGGAATTCGCTTTCATGTTTATTCCTCATGAAGCAATCTACTACGATCTCTTGGTCAACAAAGTCGGTGGATTAAAAGATGAACCCGATAATCTCATCCAGCGAGCTGCTTCAAAGTATAAAGTCATTATTGTGTCCCCCACTTCGTTTCTTGCGTATTTACAAACAGTGCTTCAAGGTCTCAAGGCCATGCAAATTGAAGAGAGTGCCAAGGATATCATTAAGCGTGTTGGTGAACTGGCGAAGCACTTGCGTTCCTACGATGAGTATCAACTGAAACTTGGTAACACCCTCACTTCTGCAGTCAATCAATATAACCTCTCCAAAAAAGAGTACCGAAAGATTGATAAAGACATCATGCGCATCTCTGGCGTTACACCTGAACTAGAAAATTCACTTCTTGAAGCAGTAATTGAAGAGTAATTAGAGATTTTTACCTATTGTCTTGGCGATGAGACCTTGTTCTGTCCATGGTAGGAAATGACTTCCATCTGGAACTACTATTTCCGTCACTTCTGCTCCACTAAATAATCCTCTGGCATAATCTAAATTTGAAATTGGTGCCAGGTAATCCTTATCTCCATGAACTATTGTGATCGGAATTTTTATATCTTTGGCGAGCGGTGCAATTGCCCTCATCTCCTCTGGCATTCGCCACACTTCATCGGCAGCGAGTACCATGACTTCTGACGCAAGCGCTCTACCAATCGGCGTACGGGTAATCCATTGTGTCATCCGCAAGAACCAGAGACTCTCTTCACCTTCGGGATGAAGTGTTGGTGCAATCAGCACTATTGATTTGATTCCTTTTGGATATTTTTCGGCAATGGCTGTGGCAATCGCTCCGCCATATGAATGGGCAACAATAATTGTCGGTAGATTGTATTTGCTTATGATCGCTTGCGCTATGTCTGCTTGGGCTTCAAGCGATGCTGTACCCGTGACTGTCGTCTCCCCATAACCCGGTCTGTCGTACGCAACCATAGTAATATTGTGCTCTGTGAGATTTTCATCTTTCATATACGCGCCAAAAGCATTCCAGAGTCCCGGGGAGCCATGGATGAAAAGTACCAGTGTCTTCCCTTCACCAGATTGGTGATATGCAATTTCCCCTTCCTCTGTAGCTAGACGCATCTCTGGAAACGCACTCTTCATCTCAGAGAGAGTCAATAATTCTCTCGTTTGTGAACCAATTGGAATTACTCGTGTGAGTAATAATAAAACACATGTGAGTACAAACAGTATGAGAACTACTTTGAAGAAAAGCTTGATGATGTTCATTCTCACAATTATACCACTACGGAGCTTCTACCTTTCCGCGAAAAATTATTTCTCCAAATCAAGCACTTCATCAATCCGAATTTGGGAGACGAAATCAGGCACGTGTGAGACGAGAATCATGGCACCTGTGTAAGAGCTCAGGGCTTTGGCAATCACTGGAATGTGTCGGAAGTTGATGTGATTGGTTGGTTCATCGAGAATAAGCAGTCCAGGCCTGAGTAAAACAAGCCCCGCAAACGCCACGAGCCCCTTTTGCCCTTCGGAGAGGTCTCCAACTTTTGTTTTCATAATTTCTGAGTTCAATAAAAATCCTGCTGCAATACTTCGCATTCCTTCTTCATCTTTTCTGTCCATTATATTTGTAAGCCATTCATACACAGTATTTTCAAAATTAAGGTTTGAAAAATCTTGTCGGTAATATCCAATTCTGACATCTGGGTGTATATCGATCCCTTTTGCTTCACCTTTTGCAATCGATTCAAGTAACGTCGTCTTACCAATGCCATTCGGTCCTTTAATCAGTAAATGAGTATCTTTATTCAGGTAAATTATTGAACTAAGTTTTGCAGGTGTCTTTCTGTTGATTAGAGTGTAGGAAGAAATTTTCAATAGAGTACCAGTCAAATCCTTTTGAGACGGGATGGTGAATGGCCTAATTGCTTTGTCTTCCTTACGTACGTCGACGATTTCTTCTTCAAGTTTCTCTGCTTTGGCTTTTAATTGCTTTGCGACGAGACGAATTTTTGATCCACTTTTGTGAGCAAACACATTGGCCTGGTCTTTCTTCTTCTGAACTTCTTTTTCAAGCTGAGCATTTTTCCTATTCTCAGCCTCTATGCGAAGTGCGATATCCTTCAACACATTCTTATAGTTACCTAGATACTGCTCAACTTTATGTGTATGAATATCAAGATAGAGCACTCCCGTACTAAAGGCATTTAAAAAATCAGCATCATGGGAAATAACCATGACAGTTTTGTCGTAGTTGATGAGAAAATCACGCAAATGCGCAATACCTTCTGCATCGAGATTATTGGTCGGCTCATCAAGAAGTAAGAGATCAGGATTTTGTATAAGAGCTGATGCTAAAAGAAGTCTCGCCTGCTGTCCACCAGAAAATGTCTTAATAATCCGATCATGCACTTTGGTGTGGCCTTTCAGATTTACTACTTCGAGCACCTCATCGATCCTTGGATCAATATCGTACATTTTCTTTTCGAAGCACTTTTGGAAAAACTCTCGCACGGTAAGCGAGAGGTCTTCACGTGGGATCACTTGCTTGGAAATCGCGATGGTCACGCCACTGACGACATTGATTCTCCCACTCTCAGGCTTGAGATCTCCTGTTATAAGTCCGAATATGGTACTTTTGCCAGCACCATTCTGACCCATGATAGTAACCTTACTTTCACTACGAAGTGAAAAACTCACCTCATCAAGAATGGGTTTGTGTTGATTGTATTCAAATGAGACCTCCTCGAAACGGAGGATTGTTTCGTTTTTTGACATATTTTATGAAGATGCTGAGTATACCTTGAGTTGTCACAATAATGAAGTGATGAGAACTTCTACTCATTTTCTTTCCGATAGGCGACCCTTCTTGATATTACTTTCCAAGGTTCTTTTTATAGTTACCTAATCCTTGAGCAAAAAGTGTGGCACCACCATGAGAAGGATGGCGTATCGCAATTGCCTCAACACCTAACTCCTTTAGTGTTTTTTCTGCTACACGTCCCACGGCAACTACTTTTTGAATTCCATAAATACTTATAAGGCGGGTTATAAATTGCTTCCCTATCTTGATCTCTTCCGGTTTAGGAGCCCTATTACTTAATTCGTTCTTAGATCTATGTGGATGATAGGGATATGTCGCCCACATGAGCGGATAAAAATTTAGCGTATCGAATGTTTTCCATACAATACTTGCACTCGCTTCCGCAATAGGCTCCCCTATGTTTTCGATTTTGAAGATATTTCTATTACTAAAGAACGGATGGCCCAGAACCAGTTTTTCAGAAGAGAATGGCATTCCTACCCTTCCGCAACCTCGATATCCAGGGGCCTCACCTACCAACAAAATTATTGGTTTGAGTTCATGCATTTTCTTGAAATATCCAAATAGATTCTTTCGCCTGATCTGATTCTCAGGTCGAGAGTAATCCCACGGGTTCTTTACATTTGATGTAAGAGGGTGCTTTGCAAGATCATCTATAAATTTATTAATCTGAGTATCAAACATAATTCCATTTTATCATTTTTGGTGATTCTGCAAGTTTGCGATTCTTATATGCACTGCTGAAGGTGAACCTTACGAAAAAAATTTCGAACACCCCAGATCTAGCAAATTCCCTAAGTGATACTGTTTCGTCAGGCGATTCAGGAAATTCTAAAGGAATAGATTTTACTGTATGGCTAGAAGTACGAAATGATCTCATTGCCCTTAGTGAGATTATAAAGAATAGGAATAAGAGGGACAAGGAGGAGGAATTGTCGTTTATGACAAAAAAATGAGGAATGAAAAATAAAAAAACCCTTGCCTAATTATAGGTCGGGTTTTTTGCCTTTAATAGGAACTATGTGATACACATCGTAGCCGAACGCTAACTTAATAAGTTGGTCCACGAGCCGGTCTCTCACTTTGCACTCATACGGAGTTAATTTAACTCTGCTGGCATGAATCGCAAAGACAGAATATCCGAAACATACCAGTCTTTCAGCAAATCTTTTCTTTTCAGATAAACTGGGCACTGCATGGATTGAACCTCTTTGACAGATGGTTTCATAGTTCGCTACGGCGATCATGAGCCCTATATCTTGAGATTCAAGATGCTGGAAACAGAGTGAGAGTTCTTTTTGAAGTGAGTCAATCTCATGTTCATCTACCTCCTCTTTCTTTTCACGAATCCAGCTCTTTAAAAAGGATATTTGCTTTTCCATGATCTGCTTCGCACGAAGAGCTCTTCTTTTCCAGTCATTAAATTCTTCCCAGGTTTTATTATCCACCTTTGTGGTGGGCTTATTTATTGCCAGTTGGGTTTCAATACCTCGCATTTGTTCAACAAGCTCTGTTATTGCCTGTGTGGCTTCTTCGATGCTGAAAGGTGGGCTCACTACTGAATACTTTCTTCTGTCTTTTACTTCCATGGTCTTGAGTTGTTTTCTGATTGAAGACTACCAATATTTTCAATTGTGTCAACTTCCCTTCCGGTGCTTACAAACAAAAAAGCCTACCATCGAACAACACGTTCGAGTGGTAGGCCACGTAGCAGTATTTTTTCTTACTTCAGAACTGCTACAAAAAAGAATAAAGTGTTATAGGAATAGAAAAAATGAGATGATATCAACTCTGCACTGGTGTAATACTCAATTACAGTAGTACTGGCAAAAACATACACCGGCAATGGAGATGGCTACATAGACTGCGCCAAAGACCCAAAGAATAGTTTTGGCAGAACGGACTTGCTTGTCTTCCATAGTTAAAAAGTTTCTGCGATTACAGTACCATGCTTTATTAAGTGTAGCAAATAAGAAAGTGGAAATGGAATTCAATACTCTAAGATCTCGGGGGAATGTACTTGCTCTAATCTAATAGTACGGTATAGTGCAGTTTAGAAATCATCTACATAATGAAACTCACACTTTTTATAGCAGCCTGCGTGCTGATCCCCATGTTCATTTTTTCTTTCCATCCATTGTTCAACGCAAATACACAATTTGACCGCAACTGTTATGAAACATCCTTGAAAAATCTCCGACAGATTCTGTCAGTGAAAAGTGCAGATTCAGTCCTCTCCTTTCAAAGAGTTTGGTCCCCTATTATCATGAGTAACTCTGATACAGTTGATGAGTACGTCTCGCCTATGTATGTAGGAGAGTTCCTCTCGTCACACCGACAGATTACCGCACCACTACCGACCTATACGCACATCAATATTTCACTTCGAATAGATCCTGGCATACCTGAAGAGCTATTTGTGCATCCTGAACTTAAAATGAGTGATACGTTGTTCTACTATCATGTTGAACCCTATGAAGCATTTGGGAGAGGTCTTGTCATGACCTATAGACCAATTGCAGGCATGACAAAGGATGGCACAGTCTTTCCCTTAAACGGATATGTTCTTTCTGAAACATACCTCAAGGAAAAAATTTACGGTATGCTTTCGGCAGTTATCCATGGCACGTATGCTGCCAGTGTGAACGACCCGTATGAACATTCCATATCACCCTTCTAAGGTCAGCCCGGATAATCCCTATCACTTTTGTGATGGGTTTTTATTTTTAGCAGCTATTGCAATCTCCTTAGAGGCAACGATATAATGTCTTTATTAGTCCTATTTCTTAACATATTGTCTATGGAAGAAAAAATAAAACGCTTGATGAATGGTGAATTATCGCCAGAAGAAGAGCTCGCCTTAGCCGAGGAAATCAATGGTCAACTTGATGCACTAAAGAAAGTGTTTAGCCTTATTAAAGCAGACCGTCAATCTGCGGTAACTGAATAATCATATGAATGAAGAACTATCTTTTGAAGGTGTAAGTCCAAATGAAAAAGTTGAAGGAAATGAAGGACATATTACCGATGAGCATATTATCCATGCAGCCGAAAGTGCTGGTCTCTCAATTGCAGCTCTGCAAGCGGAAATAGAGGAGGTGGGAGGTGTAGAGGGATTCAAACAGTGGCTTGATAAAAAAGGAAATGCTCATGCAGTATCATTGTTACTGAAACGAGATTTCTGGGAAGGGTTAACAACGGCAAGTATGGTTGGAGGATACGCGGGCACAGGTGCAGCAATTATGGGTACTCAACCAGATGCACCTCAGTATACGTTTATAATCCCGGCAGTCGCTGCAGGCTTCTCAGCAATTACGTATGCCATAGGAAAACTTAAGGAGCGTGCCCTTGAGAGAAAATCAAATGCATTGAACATTAAAAGAAAAATGGTTGGTATAGAATAAAAGAACTGTAAAGTAAAACTGCCTTTAAGGGCAGTTTTACTTAGGTATATTGCTATTGACAAATATTATAGATATGCTACAATGGACACCAGCAAGAGTTCATTGCAATAGTGATTGGTCTGGTTTGAGAAAGCATTGTGTATCTAGAACGGTATGCAGCGCTTTCTTAAACCAATTCTAAACTCAAAACCAATCACACTTATGAAAAAGTCAGCAATCCTCTTTTCGCTTTTCGCAGCAATTGTTTTCCTTTCTTCATGCGGCAGCAGTAAGTCCCCTCAGATCGTTACCTTCCAGGATTCAGCAGGAAACATTGATTCCGTATTCGTCAGGGAATGGTATTCTCTTGATGAAACTGCAATAGCCGGAGAAGCCATACTCATTGAGTACTACACATTTAATGTCGGAAACTACCGTACCTACACCGAAGGACCGACCACAATGAAAGTAACCAATGATACCATTCAGACAATAGAGCCTGATGGAATAGTGTGGCAGGAAAAGGTAACCGTCATTTCAATGCGTGATGCACCGAAATCGGAAGAGATGACAGAGCGATACAAACGTTCGCTTGAAGCCTATTCGGTCAAGAATGGTGGCAGAGCGAAAGCGATGTAGAAAAGTTGCACTAACAGTGTTTAAAGGGTTCCTCTCGTAGGGGCCCTTTTTGATTGAAGTAAATCGACATGTAGCAGGATATGATACGATATTATCCATGTGGATCCTCTTTGCCTTTGCAACTTCAATCTTTTGGGGCCTTACGTATGTCTTTGACGGTGAAATCTACAAGAAAATCTCCGTACCGACATCAATTGCCTTTTCGTGTCTCGTTGCATTTTTAGTGATGCTTGCTATCTCTTATTTTTCAGGACAGTTAAAAACAGATATTGTAACTGCCGTTACAGATAAGAAGCTCCTCTTTTATGTCATTACCGCTACGGTCACATTCGTGCTCGCAGAGCTTTTAATTGGACTCCCCATAAGTGCAAAGAATGCAACACTCTCAGGACTCATTGAGATTTCATATCCAATCTTCATTGCAATCTTTGCGTATATGTTCTTTAAGGAGAACCAAATCAATACTGGTACTGTACTCGGAGGGTTAATGGTATTTGTAGGAGTGTTTGTGATTTATTTTTTTAATCGTTAGACCTAAGAAAAATTCCTATTTCTAGTAAATTCTCCGGTCTTGTTCCCCTCTTTAAGAAACCCCAATAATAGCTCATCGAATATTATCCCAAGTTCGAAGCAGTATTTGACAAATACAAAAATCACAGTAGTGTATAGTCAGTACTTCCATCTCACAAAACAATCAATTGTAAAAAATGAAAACAACAGCACTGGCATTTTTAATCTATGCCTTCTTCCTGCAAGGATGCGTCCCCAGAAATGACTCTGAGCAAGGACCTTCAGATAAAGTAACCATAGTAACGCCTATCGACTACGGACACGGGATTTACTATTTCAATTGCACCGAGAGAATGTTCGCAACCTCGCTTTCTGCCTTTTTGGGAAACGACAGCACCATACAGATACTAAGTATCACTGGCGACGGAACAACAGATGATGGTGAGGACAAGGGTTATTTTGTAATCATAAGAAAGTTGAAGTGATTCACTAAAGCTAAATTGAAATTCAATTTAGCTTTTTATTTTATCCAACAAAAAAGCCTACCATCGAACAGAATGGTAGGCCTGTAGCAGAAAAATGACTGGAAAAAACTGCTACAAAAAAATAGGTACGGTTCTATATGGATATAGAAATGATGTCAACATGACCTTGCAACTTTCGTTCGTTTAATCATACGGAGATCTTGTCGATAAAAATTAGCAAAGGAAATGATGGCACCAATTGTTGCAACAATTGGTGCCCCAATACCGAAAAGTGCATTGATGTCTAGCTGTGTGATCGTTCCCATGATACAGAATTGATTTGTCTATCGTTGATTTTAACATGGAAGCTTCCTTATAAGAAAAATCCCCGCCCAGTGCGAGGATTCAATAATTAAGCTGTCTAACCAGTGATTAGATAAAAGTTCCTTTATGGAAGAAAGATAGCGAAATAATATTCGCAAAAATACAAAGAGCGGTTAATCCCAGAAGTGTTACAGCTGATCCCAAAAACCATGCAATTAGAAAATAATTCATTCCATTTACATAAATCAGATACCCTGGTATGAGTCCTATAACCCAAGACAGACCAAGAATTTTATGTTCCTGCATTTGAAGCCTTCGCCGAAAGAGAATGGATTTTAATCTTAAATGCCGCTTCATTTTCATAACCTTATCTTTTGAAGTTATAAACTCAAAAATAGTTGAGATAATTGCGAGCTTTGTGAGGTATAGATAAGCGAGGCAACTCACAAAAAGTCCAAAGAGAATGTTCTCTGAGAAGCCAAAGGCAGTAGAAGCAAATGCAAAATCAATAGAAGCTCCGATAAGCCATCCCCCCATAAAGCAGGAAAGGCCTACAATAACTGATTTATTTTTCATGATTGAGGTTTTTCTGGGATTACAATACCATGATTTATCATCTGTAGCAAATAATAAAAAGAAAATAAAAGACCCAATGCTAATGAAGTTTGGGCCTCTTGCTATCTGGAAATGGTTCGACTTTGATTGTCTTACCTTTTGGATCATATTCTATAGTTCCTACTGTAGAGCCTGTAAATCCATCTGGTTCATTTTTTGGCGGATACGGACTATTACTCTGAAGTCCGAGCGCAAAATCAGTTTTCCATCTCTTGTGGAGCTGTTTGTGTGTCATGATGAGGAGTTATCTGTTTCAAGAATAGCATATTGTCATACTTAATACCTCTTCTTTTAGTCGGTTATAAGCAAATAAAAAAAGCCAAAAGTTAATACCTTTGGCTTATACGTACACGTCACTTTTAAATTACACAGCAAACATCTTTAATGCTCCCTCAATATACTGGCGTGCAACAGCAACATCCAAATCATCCATAGATGTCCGCAGTTTGCCTTCAGCATTAATACTCAGGCCAGGAAATTCCTTTACCAATGGCTTCAGTAGGTGAAGTGTCGAAGGACTTAGTCCTCCTGCAACAGCGGTACCCAATTCATTTTCAAATTGCTGTAGCTCTTGCAGATACTCCTGCATGGTTAGAGGGTAGAACGGTATACCAAGGCCACCACTCGGATCCAGTAGTACATAATCAACCAATCCCAGGTAATCTTTAACTATACGAGCCAAATAAGAAGGTACATTAAAGGCTTCAGCGAATGCCTGGTTACCAACCTGAAGTACAATTGTCTTTCCAGGGCAAAGCTTATGATACGTTTCAAGCGTCTTCGGATTTGGCCAGGCAATGTTTAGTTGAAATCCATTTAAGAGATACCCAACTTCGTCGGTGATTTGCACCATCTGCATCAGTAAATCTTCCGGACTTTTGGTGTTGTAATGCACCAAGTTTAAGCACTCATCACGTTCCTGAAAGATCTTTTTTGATCTCACCAAGTGGTGGATACCGGTTAGGCCATTTATTGGCCCCACCTCTAATTGTTTTCGAACTTGCGAGCACACCTACCATGAGTAGTCTCTCTGCCTTTTTGAAATTAATGTTTTTCATGGTGTCGATGACCTCCTGTGACGACATGAATCCTGTAACACCTACATAAGGTTTCTTTTTCATTGTGTTGTTTTTCTGGAATCATTTTAATATGGAATACAGGCTTTGTCAATGAAGCAAGACAGGTTTCCATTTCTATCAAATTCTCCTGTCTTGTTCCCTTCTTTTTGAGATCTACAATGAGCAGTATATGAAAACACCAATACCAAATAACTTACGAATGTGGAGAAACGCAAAAGGACTACGACAAGTAGATGTCACCTGTGCATTAGGGTTTAGTAGTACTGATCGGATCTCGAAGTGGGAGGAGGGGTTAGCCTATCCGCATATGCTCAATCTGATTAAGCTCAGTAGACTGTATGGAGTCGAGCCTGAGGAATTATATTCGGAGTTGGTGGAGAAGTTGGGGGAGGAAAGTAATAGAGTAAATATTTAATGCTAAAAATAAAAAGTGACTTAAACTAACTACTCGTGATTCAGCCAGAGGTCTTGGGGAAGAAATTTATTTATCTCTTCATCAGAAAATGTGAATTCTTCATCTTTCTTAAGAACCTTAGAAGCTTTCTTATACGCCTCACTACTTGTTGGCAAGGCATTTTTATAAATCAAATCCAAATCAGACAAGAGTTGATCACGTTTTTTTGTTGTCTCTTCAGAAGTAATCTTTTGATTAATTATGTCTGCAATGAGACATGTATATCTCTCTCGAACCTGCCATAGCTGATGCGCAGTTTGCTTGTATTTGAATGCTTTTTCTTCTGGATTGAAACTCATTTGAAAGACTGCAAGAGCTAAACCAAAAAATGTAAAAATGGAACCCAGGATGATCAAGCATTCAATATTTGTTATCAATGCGCTGAATAATCCACCTGATCCTAGGCTTAAAATAATCAGGTTAAAGATTTTTAAAAACTTGGTATATGACCCTTGTATCTCAAAGTCTTTCTCATATGTCTTGTGAGTCCAGACAACACGACCGAAGGATTCTCTTATAATTTGCAGATTTATTTTATCCATAATATTTAGTAATTATTGCCAATTGGGACAAGAATTTGATCCATAGCAACACATTTATTATTTTTAATGACATAACATTCAACATAATGCTCCCCGTAATAAAGAGTGCTTTCATCCCGAACTTCTGAACCAAGGTCATCATAGATCTGTCCACGTAGACCATTTGCGCGTTGCGCCTCCTCTCCAAAATTTCTTATTTTCCACTTTATTTCATAGGGACTAGGCACATTGTGAAAAACTCGGAATAAAAGTTTTTTCTTTTTGAGAAGAGGGAGTCTTTTCCTCAAAAAAGCTGTTAGTGTACTATTTTGAAATCCTTTTTGCTGAACATCAGCGTCAAGTGATACTGAGTATATTGGATCAATATTAAATGGTATCCCATAAGTCTCAGTAAGGTGTTCTTCAGTCGGAGAAGGAAACTGATCTATTAGCTTGTCGAGATGAGTATGCTTGTCTTCATTTGAAGAAACTTGCTCCGCTGCAATTTTTATAGCTTTAGGAAAATCATCTCCGAAAATTTTTTTCCATTCATCAGTCGCTTCCTCATATTTATATTCTACTTCAAAATTAAGAGCCTTCTGCGCCCTTCCTAAAGCAGTGTTAATATGGCTTCTTAGGTTATGATCCACCGTATTAATGAGAAAGTATTGAAAGAAGTTCACAAATAATTGTGCCGTACTTTGATTAGAAATTGCTCGACTTGAAAAGAACGAAAGGACAACGTGTTCAATATCAAAAGTTCGTATGCGGGCCGAGCAATTGTCAGACCATTTCTTAATAGATCGAATCAGAAACTTTGTCTTCCCAGTAGTAGCGTCAGAGTGGGCAATATCCGATATCTCCTTGCGATAATCCTGGTAATGCCATCTTCCACCATTTTCTGAATCGGGGATAATAAAAGTACCGTCTTCTCTCTCCCATGCTGGTACAATTTCAACACTATGACCAGTATCCGCAAATTCTAATTTTACAATTTTACCATACGCGCTAATAGATGTGTTTATGTATTTGCTTTCAAGTATTCTTTTAACATCCTGCAACAGCTGCGATTGTGCATTCGAACTATTATCATTATACTGACCGAATTTCTCAGCTGGCATGATAAAGATAATATCGATGTCTCGTGCAGGACGAATCGAAGTGTGCTTACCGTGGGATCCTATTAGAAGTTTTGTAGTTCCTGAATAAGCTATATTAGGATAATAATGATTGTGGAGCTTTTGACAGACACCATTATATTTAATCTTAGCATCTTCCTTTTGAGCGTAAGTAAGTTTTATATTCTCATAAAATTTTTCGAATTGTTTTTCAACAGGATTCATATATAAAGTATGTATAAGTCGTTAGCACTAATCACCAATAGGAGTTTTTGTTAAACAACAAGGTAAAGTTGTACAACATTATAAATTTTCACTCTTCTTCTTTCTTTCTAAAAATTCCCTCACAAGCACCTTAGCTAGATACACGAGTTTAATATCTACTAATTGCTCTTCTTCTGTTAAGTTATTAAACGCTTCTTCTCCTATGCGTTCAATTGCACGATCTCTTGCATAAACGTACCCATCTTCCATCATTCCATGATCATTCATGTAGGCACTATAGCGCATATTGAGAATGGTTCAAATCCCATTTGGATGATAGCGGTTTTTGGTAGTTATACAAAATAAAAATCCCTTATTTTATAAGAGTTTTTTATTTCTTCGTTAGGTGACCCTACCGGGAATCGAACCCGGATTAACGGCTTGAAAAGCCGGCGTCCTAACCGTTAGACGATAGGGCCTAAAACATTTTGTCTCAAAATGTTCGGCCGATCATTTGCTGCAAATGATGTAGGCCAAATCAGTATTAAAACAGGGTTTAATATAACACAACAATCAAAAAAAGGAAATTTGCAAGTCTGCCTAATACTAAACAAATCCCGACTAGATAGCCGGGATTTGTGTGAACCTATTTAACCTTTGGCTTTTTTGGTTTCTTAGTTTCTTTTCTTTGTGAATCGTTTCCTTTGGCCATAATGATTTTATTTTTTGATAATACTCTTATACTATCACGCTCTTCTCCATGCGTGAATAATGTTACTTACTTTATTGAAGCGCACTATCACTACAATCTGTATCAGTGAGATTTGGGACATAGCTTAAGTGTTCTGGGTCAGCATAGACATAGACACCGTCGCCGCGATCTTTCATTTCACCAAATCCTGCTGCAGCATTTCCTTCTCCCATAATAATTTTAAGTTCTTCGGTCACGGTCATGCCTTCTGCAGAAGTTTCCCACAATGCGTCAATAGTTCGGCCCATGAGCACTGGATCAACAGCTGAGATTGTACCCTTAAACGGTCCAGTCTTCTTGTCTTTCTCTGCGGGGAGCCAATTGAAATTACCAGTGACTTCAGAGCCACTAATATCCATTACGATAGTTGCCTTATCCCCTGCCTCAGTATTCCAGAGGAAGCAGAGTTCCTGATGATCAGCTGACGGAACAGTACTAACGGTGCCTGGTTCTGTCTCTGTTTTTCCAAAATGCTTTGCGACAAACACAAGTGCGATAATGACTACAGCAATTATTAGTATTGATTTAATATATTTCATATTATTTTGCATTTGTATCGGCTTGGTGAAGACCGAATGTGTTACCTTCTGTGTCTAAAAAGTATCCTTGCCAGGCCATACCTGGGATTGCAAATTTTGGCATTGCGGCTTTACCACCTTCTGCAAGAATTTTCTCAGCCATGGCGTCATAATTCTCAACCTGAACAGTGGCAACAAATGCATTTGATCCACAGACTCCATCGAGTAATTTGGTTGGTCGAGGCAAAAGCCCGCCATTAATACCTGGTTCGGTACTTTCTTTTGGAGCAGTCATGATCATCCAGTACTTCTGCTCGCCCCATTGTTCGATAGTCCAACCAAAAATATTCTTATAAAACGCGATTGCACGCTCGGGTTCATCAGCTTGAATTTCAAAATGGACGACTCTATTCATAATAGTATGTCAATTAATTATAATTCGTACTACTATTATTCTACACTATTTTGCAAATTGTTTCATTTCTCGGCTGAAAACACGAGACGCATACTAGCTAATCATCATCTTCATCATCTTCATCGTCTTCATCACTATCTTCGTCGCTATAATGGCTCAATTCTTGAAGACTACCTTTACCAGAATCCTTGTCTTCATATTTAAGAACCGGCGTTACATTAGGAATACTTTCCTCCTCTGTACTGATCTCTATAATATTTTTCGGCGAACTATAGGGCACTTCTGTAGGAGTCTCTAGATTTATTCTAGTGGTTTGTTCTTCCACACCATTGAGTAAAATTCTCGCACTCTGTAACGTTGCGAGTGTATTTCTGCTCTCGGTCACTTTTGCTGAGAGATTTGAAATCTCTTGATCAAACACTGGAGTTGTCTTAGTAGTCGCATATGAGACAAATCCAAGAACTGTGGTGACCCCAATAAAATAAGTAATAAATGTTTTCATATAGTATAAATTAACTTGCGCTTGAGTGGCGGCTCGGTTTAATTGTGACCTTTGTTACAGGGGCAGCCTGTGGTGTACTAGCCTGTTCTACCTGGCTCCCTAGTGCTACTTGTTGTTTCTGTAGTTCTGCCTGCGCGTTAGCTGCTGCAATAGCTCTCTCGAGCAAGCCATTATCCTCTCCTACATTTTCATTGACTGAGACACTTTGTTGCTTATTGAGCATTTCACGAGCTAATGCAGTGGCTCGCTGTTGAATCTCCTCCTCACGAACTAGGGCAAGATTCTGCTCTATCTCTGATTTCATTGCATTAATAATTTCTGCATGAGCTTCTTCTGCAATTACTTTTCTATAAAATAGAGACCCTTGAGTGAAACATAGGGAAATCAAGCCAAAAGTTATTATTATATTTTGAAGATCTTTTTTCATGATAATGGATTTTTAAAAATCTATTTTCTGCCACATGTCTGTATCGCGCTTCACTACTTCACATTCTCCACAACGAAAGTCATCAGGTAGTTCATTCCATGTTGTTCCTGGCGGGATTCCACGCTCTGGAAAACCTTTTGACTCATCATATATCCACCCGCAATCTAAACAAATATATTTAGCCATACTATGTTGTTCTCGTCTTACTGGTAATACCACCAAGTATAGTGAGTCAACATGAATATTTGATGAATATATCTATCTCACCCCACATCAGGCAAAATGACTGTAAAGATAGTTCCTTTGCCTATCTTGCTTTCAACCTTAATTTCACCCTTGTGTGCAACGACAATCTCTTTAACTATTGCGAGCCCTAGTCCTGCATTGGTTGAGTGCCTACTTCGAGAGTGGTCAACTTTATAAAACCTCTCAAAGATATATGGGAGGTCCTTTGCAGGGATACCAATACCTGTATCGGAAATTGAGAGTATGCTTTTACTGTTTTTCTGTAAGAGCGTGACCGTTACCACGCCATGAGCATTAGTATAATCAATTGCGTTTTTCATTAAATTGACAATCATGCGAGCTAGAGCATCCTTGTCACCACTCAAAATTACGTTTTCCTCTATTGAACTCTGAATCGTTATCGTTCGCTCCTTTGCATACGAACTCACAAATGCAATTTGTTTTTTACAAAGATCAGAAAAAACTATTGATTGTTCAACAATACTATCTCTCTTTTTGCTCTCTGCGAGGTAAAGCAGATTATTTGAAAGCGTAATAAGGTGTTCAATTTCTTCCAAAGATTCTCTAATAAACTCCACATACTCACCACTACTTCGCTCACTTCGTAGCATTACTTCTGAACCAGCTTTCACTACTGAAAGTGGTGTTCGTAGTTCATGGGCAGCATCTGCAATAAAACGTGCCTGCTGTTGGTACGAATTCTCAAGCGGTGCAAGTGTTTTGCGAGACAGAACATATGCGAGACCCAAGGAAACCACAAAAATAATAGCGTCAGAAAGAAGGAGTATGTCTACAAGGTTTTGTTGTAACTGATCAATACGTTCTTCACTAAGTTCTTCCTGAGAATCTTCTTCAACAGCCCTTCCTTCTCTTAATTCATGCTCTTGATTTTGTATGCTACCAATAAACAATCCGTAGACCATAATATTAAAAACAGCGAGAATAACCACAACTCCTACGGCGTAGTAAACGGTAAGTAATAGAACTGCCTTTCTATACTTGTTGTGATCGGAATACGTAGCCGACACCACGGACAGTTTGAATACAGTTTTTATTTGAGTCTTTTAATTTTTTACGCAATTGTTTTATATATACATCAGTAATGTTGCTAAAAGCGCTATACGCAAAATCCCAACAATGCTCAAGAAGTTGTTCTCGGGTGATCACCTGATCAGCATTCCTCATGAGATACTCAAGTATCGCATATTCTTTGAGGGTAAGCAGAACTTCTTTGCCCTTCTTGGTCACTCGATGCGTATGATTCTCAATCGTTATGTCCTGAACTTGCAAAATACTTACTACCCTCTCTTGTGGCCGTCGCAGTAGTGCTCGAACACGCGCCAGGAGCTCCTTCATATCAAACGGCTTCACGATATAGTCGTCCGCTCCACTATCAAGACCAAGCACTCGATCCCCGACTCCATCTTTGGCAGTTGCCATAATGATGGGCAAAGTATTATTACTTGCTCGTAGACTTTTGCAGATTGATACACCGTCCTTTCCGGGCAACATGACATCGAATATTGCCAGATCATAATTGCCAGAGAGAGCTCTCCGCTCACCCGTTTCCCCATCATAGACGCAATCAGTCGCATAGCCTTCTTCTTCGAGCATTTGTTTCATGTACTTGCTAAGCTTTTCATTATCTTCAACTACGAGTATTCTCATAATCCTATAGTACACCTAATTCATCTCCCCTTCATCTTTCTTGTTCATACTTGCGGGTATGGAAAACAAAAACGAATTTGAATATACATTTAGAGCCTTAGGCACTGAATGCGCGCTTGCCGTCATATGTACATCTCGGCTACTTGCTGAGGAAGTCTACCAGCTTGTTACAAATGAGGTAAAAGCATACGAAGAACGGTTCTCAAGATTTTTGCCGACAAGTGAACTCTCGATACTGAATCGCAAAAAGAATATGGTGGTGTCTTCAATATTTATGGATGTCACTGAAAAAGCATACGAATTATTCGTACTTTCAGGCGGAGTATTCAACCCATTAGTACAAATAGCAAGACTTGGCTATAACAAAACTTTTGCTGAAATTAAAGACACCATACCGGCAAATCCTCATCGTCCATACAATATTGATTTCAATACTACCCACATTGATCGGCAGACATCGAGAATACACTTACAAAAGGGACAGAAGTTAGATTACGGTGGCTTTCTTAAAGGATACCTGGCTGAATCAATTGCACATAAGATTATTTCAAAATTTCATCTAGTCGAAGGTTGTGTCATAAACCTCGGCGGAGATATTTGTGCACGAGGATTTGATAAAGAAAATGCACCTTTTTTGTTCTCAATTGAAAATCCTCTACAACCCGAAACTCCAATTGAAGTAAGTCTTATTAATCAAAGTCTCGCAACGAGTGGAATTTATAAAAGGCATTGGTCACATGATGGCCACAGAACTCACCACATTCTTGATGTGACTGGAACAAAAAACCCTACTGAAACAGATATTATCTCTTCAAGTGTGATTCATTCGAATGGAGCACTCTGTGAAGTATACGCAAAAATGTTTTTGTCTATTCCAGAAAAAAGTGCGCTCACCTACATGAACCCAATACCAACACAGTACATACTCATTCGTTCAAATGGCCAAATAATTAAACGCACAATATGAAAACGTACTTTAAAATAATTGGATATTCTCAACAAATCCTTCTCACAATTTCAATTGTGATGATGATGGTACTACCCATTGCACTCGTCTTTAAATCCACAGTTTTCTCCTTACCTATTATCGCTGCGCTTTATACGGCTTCACATGTCGCAGTATTCTTTGTCATGAGTATAAGGCCCATTGCTGATATTTTTAGAAAAGCAGTTTGGATACGTCCTCTAGTGATCTTACGGAAAGGCATGGGTGTATTTTCTGCTTCAGTCATCATCTCATTCATCCTAGCAAAACTTATCGTAGGACCGATGGAGTATTTAAGCTCTTTTACAGCACTTTCATATTGGTCAATGAAGGACTATGCAGTCCTCGCTCATGTTGCTGATATTTCTGCTGTAATTCTTATTGTTACCTCAAACAACTTTTCTAAACGTGTCTTGGGTAGTTGGTGGAAAAGAATTCAAAAGCTTTCATATATATATTTTTATGCAAGCGCCCTTTACGTCTATCTCTCCTATGGAACGCGAACATTACTTTATGCAATGATCTTTGTAACTTTAGTTACCACACTTGCATATCTTCAGAAAAGAAACCTAACAAACATACCATGAATATATCTACCTATAATGGCACTATCACGAATATCATAGATTTGTCAGAAACTGCAAAAGAAATCGAAGTAACACTTACTAGCCCCTTGTATTTTAATCCAGGTAGTTTCGTAAATGTCTCCCTTCAAATAGATGGGGTTACCGTGCGCCGCGCGTATTCTATTTCCTCATCAAACACCAACCCATTTATTATCAGTTTTGCGGTACGATTAATTCCACAAGGAGTATTCTCAAGTGCATTTTGGGATAGAAATATGCTCGGTAAATCAATTATGCTTATGGGGCCACTTGGCAAAAATACGGCTGAAGTAATGAAGCATATCAACATATATTTATTTGCATTCGGTATTGGGGCTGGTGTCATTAAATCACTTGCAGATCACTTCGCTACAAAAGAAGATATCCATCATCTCACGATTATGACTGGGAGTAGGTATCCGAACGAAATCCTCTACAAGGATTACTTTGATCATCTCGCCAAAACCTATCCACATGTCAATGTGCATTATGTAATATCAAATAACCATTCGAACACAGGATTTCTTAATGGCTATATTCAGGATCATATTTCTACCTGTGATTTTAATGATTCAGATATTTATATATGCGGACAGTCTTCAGCCTGCAACGAACTAACTAATAAAATAAAAAGTATGATGCCCCAAAACTCTTCTTTTCATATTGAAGGGTTTCATTAAGAATTCTCACAAAATTTCACCTACGCAATAACTTGGGTTTTATGATTAGCAATTTGTTTTCTATATCTGTCTCGAGTCATATGCCCAATGGAGCAGTGCCTGGCGCTGGCGTCTCCGACAAGCAGTGTCACCCACTCTGCAGTGAGCACGAATCTGACCTACGTGACGCGTCATCTGCTTCCACCGCTTTATTTGACGCTCATCTTCCTTGGGAATTCGACGGCCCATGTAATAGCGGCAATACCATTCGAACCATCCTCGTGGATCATCTTTATATATCCAGCCATTTGTACGCCATACAGATAGCGATTGACTGGCATTAACTCCAAAATAATTGAGTGCTGGATCGTGATAGTGGCGACGAGTTGTATCAGTCCCAGTCGGCGCAAATTTCGCACGATTAAACCAATCTTTCGGATATTCTTTAGTTGCATCACGCATGTAGACACCACCAAAGACACCTAGGGCGAGCATTTGTTTGGGTGTGAGATCAGGCTTGAAATCATGCGCAAAGCTTCTCCCTACTGGCTCAGTGAGTTCATAGGTATAGCCTTTTTGCATTTTATTTTCTACAGTAACTTTTTTCACGAAATGATATTAATTTAAAAATACTTCAAGTGCTCCTTCTCCGCCATCTGTAATCTTCGATTGCCTCCATACGACTCCTCGATCGGAGAGATAGTTTTTTACAAAATCTCGTAGCACAGGACCGTGCGCACCGTGAAGCCCTCGTCCGGTAATAATCCTCACATGTGAATACAACCTCTTTCGTATCAGTTCTTCTAGTGCGATATCTGCTTCACTCGTGGTGTATCCATGAAGATCAAGTTCAAGTTCTGCGACTTGTTCGTATTTAGACTTTTTCATTGCTTGGCTTGGTTCTGGTGAGATAGAGATAGACGAGTGTGATTGCAAGAAGTGTGTAGTTGACGATCATGTAACGTGGGTCCGCCCAGGAGAGGCCATAGGGAAAGTGATACGAAGATATCGGAAAAAACAGCGGTGTCGGGAAGAAACTCAGAACATGTGATGGAGTATCAATAAGAATATGGAGCGCCCAACCCAGTAGCTCAAACCGTGGCCGTTTAAAGTAGGCCCATGTTCCTAAAAACACCACTGCAAAAAACACTAAACTATGACTATAGTTGTAGAGCTCATGCGAGAGAATCTGGTTTGGGAAAAATGCGTAGAGTCCAAACCCTGAGATGAGCCTATCGAAGAATGTAGGAAGCAAAAGAATTATAGGGATTCCAAAAGCGAAAAGATCTGGGAAGACTCCCCAAAACATCGCCCATCCTACAGGAATTTTGACCTTATCTGGTTTCTTAGCCAATCTATTGGCCTTTCGTGCGAGTACATTGGCCCAGAGTGTATGTGCGAAGATGTCCATGAAGTGCGAGCCAATTATTTGTTGTTATTTCAACAAAAATCTAAGCGTTGAAACAAGACGAATCTTTTTGTATTCTGGTGAACCTGGGTCTTTGTCAGTAATATCAAAAACTCCCTGATTCCCTCGGACAATACCGCCTACGGATGAGCCTGAGTTGTCTGCAAATTGTGATGCAGTCTCTCGAGCATTCTTGATAGCTTCAGCGAGCATCTCTGGCTTAATACTATTGAGATCAGAAAATTCAAAGGTTATTGAATTTTGATTTAGCACCACACCATTTTTCACTAAGAAGAGGGTCTCATTTGAAGCTGATTTTGCAAGATCAACTTTTTTCGTATAGACCGATAATTGATTCGTCGAGTTGTATCTAAATACCGCATCCCGGTAGGTATCCTGATAAATATTGACCGGGGCGACATTAATTTCTGACGCCTCAAAGCCTTTCTCAATAAGGAAAGCTTTGATGGTGGAGATGTTCTTCTCAATACCAGCGTATAGCGTATCGACATCGTTCGATTTCACCTCAAAGTTAAGTGTCCAGATTGCAGTATCAGCTTTGACGATCTTTTCCGAGAGACCCTTCACTTCTACATAGGCGCCTTGTTTTGAGAAATTTTGAGCAGCAAAAAAGAATGCGATTGAGAAAACAATTACTCCTATAAGTATTACAAGTCCGGTATTATTTTTGAGTTTTTCCATATAGGGCATATTATAGCATTAATCACACTACAATACTTTAGTGCGCGATAGAGGAGTCTCTTCTTACAGAAGCAGTACACCTTTTGGATATTTCATAAACTCATAAAATCTCACAAAAGGTTTTCGACTCCTGAAAGCAAAGCTTTTCATCACTTCTTCACTAACGTTCAGTGCGCGATAGAGGAGTCGAACCTCTGACCTACCCCACGTCAAGGGGTCGCTCTACCAACTGAGCTAACCGCGCAAAATATAAACTTTGAGACAACTACATAAATTACTTATATACAAGGAATCGCTCGGACCCTGCCCGACCTCTGGCGGGAACTGAGCTAACCGCGCATACGTACTAAGACTTTAAACTATCTTGAAGGTTTTGCCAAATATCCGATGGTGTATCTTTTCTGTTTTTTAGTTACTATTAAAGTAGAAAAATAGTGGCCATGACACGAACACTGTTTATTGCCTTTTGGGCACATGACACGTTCGTTGAAGTGTCATGTCATACCCTAAGAGAACTTCGCTTTGCTGATAAAATGAGGAGAGAATATAACTCACACTTTAGCAAGAGCTTTCTCATTCACCCAAATCATACAAATGAGAATGGGCAATGGTATAGCTCATGTGAAGAGGCTGTGACGGAATTCCGCGAACTTACGCTTGGTAGGAAATCCCAGATGAAAGTTTCCATATCATATTTCTTCTTTGTAATTAACAAGGAAGCACTTCCCCATCTCCTCTTCCTTTTATCGGATGGTGAGGTCGAGACTAAACAGGCAATACTTTCAGTAAATCGTATATACGATACAGAAATATTTATTGATGAGTATCCTGCCTCGAATTTTGAAGTGATGCTTATTCTACCAATTGTTAAAAGGGTTAATCGGTATATGATTGATCTTAATCAAAAAAAGGTAGAGATAAAAAACTTCAGTTTAAGTTAAACCGAGATGATCCAATTTCATTTCGGTTTTTAATTTCCCCATGTTAAACTCACGGAGTTCTATGGAATATATTGGAGTCGTGGCTGAGATGGGGTGAGAGCAAACTGCTTTGCTCTCACCCGCGAACGAAGTGAGAGAACTACTAAGCCACGATATTCCGACAATTTGAATATGTATTGGAGGCGTGGCTGAGTGGTTGAAGGCA
>CAZRDO010000007.1:8043-44299 GCA_964599225.1 uncultured Candidatus Saccharibacteria bacterium | reverse complement strand
CACCAGTTGGAAAGTCTGGTCCTTTAACATATTTAAGAAGATCTTCAGTCGTTGCGTCTTTATCATCAAGTAGGTGGAGACAGGCATCAACAACCTCCGTCAAATTGTGAGGAGGAATATTTGTCGCCATACCAACAGCAATACCAATCGTACCGTTGAGAAGTAAATTTGGAAGTGCAGCTGGAAGTACGGTTGGTTCTTTACGAGTTCCATCATAGTTGGCTCGCCAATCGACAGTATTCTTGTCGATGTCTCCCATTAACTCAAACCCAAACTTCGACATCTTTGCTTCGGTATAACGCATTGCCGCAGCGTTATCGCCATCAATCGTGCCGAAGTTTCCTTGTCCAATGACCAGTGGATAGCGGTATGAGAAATCTTGCGCCACATTAACCATTGCTTCATAGACTGATACGTCACCATGGGGATGGTATTTACCAAGCACGTCACCGACAATCGCTGCCGACTTACGCGTCTTGGCAGAACCCACCAGTCCCATTTCATACATGGCATAGAGAATTCTGCGGTGCACCGGCTTTAATCCATCACGGGCATCAGGTAGAGCTCGTGAAGTGATAACACTCATCGCATAACTAATATACGAGTCTTTCATCTCAGTCGTAATCGAGTGCACAAGTACGCCACGTTTTGGATCAACTGGTGTTTCGTCTTTTTTATTCATTTCTGGTTTACTTCGAGCCATGACTTTTTAAGGTGTACCTATACTACCATAATTTTGATTTCCATTCGTTATGCTTGAATCTGGTGAAGCTCCATTTTCGCTTGGTGAAACTGTCTCCGGTGTGAATGACTTTGTCACGATTTCAGGTACCGACGGGGTATCCTCAGGAGTCTTTTTATAATCGACGCGACCAACCATACGCAATGCACTCTCTTTTATAAGTGCAAATGGACTTGTAGAAGCTTTCATAACAACGCCGTCGTCACCAAGAGTTGCAACTGACATAAAAAACCAGAGGGTCGCAATTACAAATGTCATACCAAATGCCCCGACAATCACCATACGTCGTCTAACATGTTCAGGTTTATTTTGAAGAGTATCGATAAAATCAGACATGACTGTGAAAATTAGAGCTCGGGAATAAGCACCATAACATCCCCCTCTTTGCCATCGAGATCTTTTCGTTTGAGCACAAGCTTATCAAGTCGAGGTGCTTCTTCGTCAGCAGCAAGCTTTAAAAACTTTTTGAGCATCGGTGAATCAACTCCATCATATTCCATGGGAATAATAATCATTGGCTCAAGTGAGGCAGCAATTTTATACATCGCTTCAGGTGTATGTGTCTCATCCCCTACCGGCACAAACAAAATCTCAGGATTCATACAGACCTCGCGAGCTGTGTTAGTCAATTCAGTAATCGGACCTAAAAAACAGATGGAAATATTTTCGAGCGTAATGCGATAAACCGTATTGAGGTTTCCGCTCTTTGAAACACCGCTCCCAACACCTTTGATTGAGACATCTTTGACCTCGTATTCACCGGCACCAGTAATCGTGACAGGTACTTCGGTCCCACGCGAGAGCATCTCAAGCCCATTGAAATCAGGATGACCTGTGGTAACAAGTGCGATATCAGCTCCAAATTTACTGGGCTTTAATGGAAGTTTGGAATCTTTGCTTATCGGATTAATTGCAATCGTGAGATCTCCTTGAGAGATTTTGAAAAATTCTTTCCCTAAATACGTGATTATCATGGGATGATTATAGCAAAAATGGCTTATTTCGCAATGTATATCTCAGCCATTTTAGCTTGCATTTACACAGTAGATATGTTAGAAATACTCTATTAACAGCGACGGATTATAGGCTAACCTTTGCATCTCCCTTTACGCAGATAATGCAAAAACCTAAAATCCCAAGTAAAATTTTTCCGCTGTAAGCGGATTTGTTATTTTTAGGATGCTCATATGCACCTATTAGTGACAAACAAACCATATATGCCAAAAACAAAAGTAGCAGATACAAAAGTTGTAGAGAAAGCAAAAGAAGTCTCAGACAAGCCAATCCACCCACTACACGATCTTTTCGAAGGTGAAACACGAAAGGCACCAGAGGCTGACGATATCGTTGAGGGTCCGGTTATTGGGATTGGTAAAGCGGCAATCTTCATCGACCTCGCACCATTTGGTACTGGAATTATTTACGGACGTGAGTACCAAAACGCCAAGGACTTAATTAAAAAGACCAACATCGGCGACATCATCTCAGCCAAAGTTGTTGAGCGTGAAAACGAAGAAGGCTACATCGAACTCTCCCTCAAGGAAGCTAAGCAAGCACTACTGTGGAGTGAAGCCGACGCGATGATCAAGAGTCGCACGATTGTAGAACTTACAGTCAAAGAAGCAAACAAGGGAGGACTTATCCTCGAATGGCAAGGCATTCCTGGATTTTTGCCAGCAAGTCAGCTCAAACCAGATCACTATCCACGCGTTGAAGACTCTGACAAAGATAAAATCTTGAAAGAGCTCAAGAAACTCGTCGGCACGAAACTCGCCGTCACTATCATTACTATCTTGCAAAAAGAAGGTAAGCTTATCTTCTCAGAAAAAGAAAGTAACCCTGAAGAGCGCCAAGAAGTCCTCTCGAAGTATTCTGTCGGTGATGAACTTGATTCAACTGTGGCAGGTATTGTCGACTTCGGTGTCTTCCTCAAGATTGAAGACGGGGTTGAAGGACTCGTCCACATTTCTGAAATTGACTGGGGCCTTGTTGAAGATCCCCGCCAATTCTTCAAAGTTGGTGACAAGGTCCGCGCAAAGGTAATTGAAATCAAAGACGGCAAAGTCTCGCTCTCAATCAAGCGTCTCAAGCAAAATCCATGGCTTGAATTTGAAGACAAAATCAAAAAAGGTGATATCGTTTCAGGTGTCGTCATCAAATACAACAAACATGGCGCACTTGTCTCGATTAAGCCTGGTGTCGCTGGACTCGTCCACAACTCAACATTTGGCACTGAAGCAAAACTTCGCGAAATGCTTGAACTTGGCAAAAATTACAACTTCCAGATAACACTCTTCGAACCAAAGGATCAGCGCATGACACTCGCCTTTCTTGAAGATAAGAAATAAATTCAAAAAAATAATCAACAATAAAACTGCTCGCGAGAGCAGTTTTATGTTTTTGTGAAATAAAAAAACCGCAGAATGTGCGGTAATCTAACGTGAAGAGCTATCCTGCCTTCTCATTTTTCTCATCATCCTTTTTACTTGCTGGCGTTAATTGCTTAATAACGTAAGGCTGATAAGTCGCTGAACTTGGCAAATTAACTTTACCAAGTTCAAGATATTTAAAGAGCTTCCCTTGGTGGGTTACTTCGAGCACATCGAATTTTTCTACATATTCTCTATCCCAACCCTCAATTGTAGGAATAATTTTCGCTGCAATATATTCCTCCTCTTTCCTTCCTGAATGCGCCCAAATATAGTAAAACTGTAGTAATTTCTCCTCAGGTATTTTACTCAGAAGTACAGTAAAAACTCTTTCCTTTTCTTTGTGCAACTCTGGAAAAGCCCCTTGTTTATAAAGAATCTCCAGATTTGCTTGTGTAAGGCTCTCGAGTTCATTTAGAAAAGGTAATGATCCTGATTTGTAGATTTTTATAATCTCATCAAGTTCTGCGGGAAACTCATTGAAGTTATTTTCCAGCCACACGTTAGGGGACTTTTCCCTAACAGGAGGAGGAATTTCTTTGGCCAGGGTTTTACTTTTACTTTTAGCTTTTGGTACAATTTTTGCTGGTTTTTTTGTCGCCTGTACTAAGAAAAATTTTGGGTAGACAAAATACATTACAATTGCACCTAAGGCGATTCCGCTTAGAAAAATCACTATTCCCATATTTGTTTATGTTTTCTATCTATACTATAGCACACGTACAGAAAATGTAAACAAGTCTAGAAACACAACTATTTCTTATTTTTCCTTTTCCATTCATAGAGTACCAGTGCGGCAGAGACCGAGGCATTGAGAGATTCAACGACACTCTCCATTGGAATTCTGACTGAGAGATCACAGAGCTCAAATGTGTGGTGACGCACACCCTTACCTTCCCCACCGATCACAAATGCCATCGGTGCATCATACGCTTCGTCCCAAAAGGTTTTCGGTGCGTTCATATCAAGTCCTACCACCCAGAAGCGATGTTCTTTGAGCTTCGTGATGGTGTCATTAATATTGGTCACTTCAATGAGTGGAATTTTGCCGAGCGTTCCGGCTGAAGTTTTGTAAACCGCACCACTAATGGCCGCCTGATTATGTTTGCCGACGATGATACCGTGCACTCCCACCGCAGTAGCAGTTCTGATAATTGCGCCGACATTATGAGGATCGAGCACTTCATCGAGTATCACTACGGAGGGCATGGGAATTTCTTTAACCGATTCGAGCCACTCCTTGAGTTCTATAAATTCTGGCGGCTTAACTTCAGCTATAATACCTTGATGAACACCATGATCAGAGAGCGTATCGAGCGTCCGTTCATCGACGAGCTGGATCGGAATTGAAAACTTTTTGGCGATCATTTCAAATTCACCCACGAGTACTTTATCAAGCCCATGTTTGAAATAGAGTTTTGAAATTTTCTTGGCTGTACGATCGGCAAATTCACGAACTGCATGCTTTCCATACACATAAATACTGTTTTTATTTTGTTTCATTATTTTTTTGTATTAAAAATATTCATGGCCTTCTCTCTTCCTTCTTTGATGAAGACTTCGAGTGCTTGATCAATTTGTTTGGCAACCTTTTTTAGCTCCACGAGCTCACTATCTCTAAAATCTTTCTCGACAAGGAAATCCAATATCTTCTTCTGATCTGGCCGCTTGAGTTTGCCTTTTGGGGTGGCTGGAGAAATACCGACTCTAATCCGAGTGAACTCTTGTGATTTAACTGCTTTAACAATACTCCCCACACCATTGTGTCCGCCGGCACTTTTGTTATAAGAAATTTTTATGGTTCCAAATGGAATGTCTAAGTCATCATGCACTACCACAAGCGAAGCAAGATCTTTTTTTGATGCGATATATGGCTTCACCGCCACCCCTGAATTATTCATAAATGTCAGGGGAAACAGAAAAGCTGCTTTCTTATTACCGATACTACCAGTCGCTATGTGCGATTTGCCCTTGCCATCGAGTTTCCAGTCAGAAAACTCACGTTTTTTGGCAATTGTTGCAAGCACAATTGTCCCAACATTATGGCGTGTCTTTGCATACTCTTCCCCAGGATTTCCTAGACCAACAATTACAAACATGGGGAGAGTATACCATAGCATTACAAGTCACCTTTATGGGAAAAAGTGCCCCAAAAGTACGGCATCTCTATTTCTCCTTATATTGCAATGTTCGATAAATTAGAATAGAATACTCTCGTGATTAATCAAGTTTCGAATAGTGAGGAGAAAAAAAGTCTCTGGGGAGAAATCCTTGAGCTTGTACGCTTCGCACTCCTTGCGACTATCATTGTCATTCCAATCAGAGTTTTCATTGCCCAGCCATTCATCGTCTCCGGCTCGTCGATGGTGCCTACCTTTGAAAATCGTGACTATCTTATCGTTGATGAATTAACTTATCGACTTCATGAACCATCTCGTGGTGACGTTGTCATCTTCCGTTATCCAAATGATCCTTCTAAATTCTTTATCAAACGCATGATTGGCCTACCAGGCGAAACCGTGAGAGTCTCGGGTGATACTGTGACGATTAAAAATGCTGATTCACCAGAAGGATTCACACTCGCTGAACCCTATATAAAAAATCATATGAGTGGAACACAAGTAATTGAACGTACACTCAAGTCAGATGAATACTTTGTCATGGGTGACAATCGTCCTGCGAGTTCTGACTCACGATTTTGGGGACCTGTACCAAAAGAAGATCTCGTGGGCCGAGCATTTCTCAGACTCTATCCGCTCAAAGAGCTTAGTGTATTCCCAGGCGAGCATCATGTGTACGAAAGTGCACAATAACTCATTCATTTTTATACATGTTTAAAATTCGTAATTCTTAATTCGTAATTTATTTTTATGGCAGAAAAATCAAAAAAGGTAGAAGCATTTTCAGCACCGAAAGGCATGCGCGACATCATGGATGAAGAGTATTATCTCTCTCAAGGTTTTTTTGAAAAAGCTCAAGAAGTTGCGCTCTATTATGGCTTTCGTCCAATTGAGACACCAATGCTCGAACATGAAGAAGTGTTCACTTCAAGTATTGGTGAAGGCACCGATATCGTCGATAAAGAAATGTATACGCTCCGCACGAAAGGCGGTGACAAGCTCGCACTTCGTCCTGAACACACCGCAAGTCTCATGCGCGCCTATATCGAACACGGCATGCACACTCAGCCTCAGCCCGTCATGTTCTATCAATACGGTCCTGCCTTCCGCCATGACAATCCCCAAAAAGGTCGCTACAGACAGTTTTCGATGTTTGATCTCGATGTGCTTGGATCAGAAAAGAGTATTCTCGATGCGCTCGTCATTAGAACCGCTATGTGTATTCTTGAAGAAGCAGGTGCCGAAAATCTCTCAATCGATATTAACTCGATCGGTGACAAAGAATGTCGAAGTGCCTATATTCGTGAGCTCACGAACTACTACAAAAAACACCTCTCAGTACTCCCTCCAGTTGATCGTGAACGACTGAAGACCAATCCCCTTCGCATTCTCGATTCCAAGGAAGTAAAGACGCGCGAGCTCAATCAAAATGCACCAGACGCAGTCTCATATTTGTGTCACTCCTGTAAACAGCACTTCAAGGAAGTACTCGAATACCTCGAGAGCATGGGCGTGACGTATACCATCAATAAATGTCTCGTGCGCGGACTTTCTTACTACACCCGAACGGTGTTTGAGATTATTGACCAGACAGAAGGCGAGACCAAAGGCCTCACAATCGGTGGCGGTGGACGCTATGATTATTTGGCCAAGCACCTTGGTGGTAAGCGTGACATTCCGGCAGTCGGTATGGCCTTTGGCGTTGAGCGTGTGATGATGATGCCATGGTACAAGAAACTCATGCCACGCATTATGAAGAAGCCTAAAATGTATTTCATCCAAATCGGTACTGAAGCAAAGCTCAAGAGTCTCAATGTGATTGAAATTCTTCGTAAAGCACACATTCCAATTATGCAGTCAATTTCCAAAGACAGCCTCTCTCAACAACTCGCGAGTGCTGAGAAAACCGCACTTCCTTACACACTTATTTTTGGTCAAAAAGAAGCTATCGATGAAACGGTTATTGTCCGTGATATGGCTAATCGTTCGCAAGAATCAGTACCTATCAAAAAACTTGCTGATTACTTAAAGAAGCTCTAAAAGAAATTATGGACCACGGTACTGCTCCAATCGTCCAGAAACACGATCCAGTTCTACGCCAAAAAGCGAAGTTAGTGGAGACTTTCTCAACGCCAGAATTAAAAAAAATAATAGTCGAAATGAAAGCATCTCTGGCCAAAGAGAGCGATGGAGTTGCAATTGCTGCACCACAAATTGGAATTTCTGAGAGGATTTTTGTGGTCTCCCACAAAGTCTTTGATGGTTCGCTCACAAAAGGTGACAATACTCCTATTGCCCCTGCTGATGACCAGGTATTTATTAACCCCACAATTATAAAAAAATCTCGTCAAAAAAAATGGCTCCCTGAAGGATGTCTATCAGTACGACATTGGTACGGAGAAACACATCGATATATGCGTGTCACAATTCGTGCCTATGATGAACAAGGAAAAGAGTTTACTCGTGGCTCAAGTGGTTTGCTTGCCCAAATTTTCCAACATGAAATTGATCACCTAGATGGAATTCTATTTTCAGATCATGCACGTAAACTCACAGAAGCACTTCCTGAAAAAAGTTAAAACCCTACAAGCAGTTGCTGCCTATAGGGTTTTGCAATTAAAACAAACAAATAATCAAACCAAAATGAAAAAGGACTTTTCTGAAAGCAGTAGGGCCACTTTTGTTAATCCATAACTTCTAACTGTGGCTACAATTTTTCGGCCTCTGGACAAGAGCGCCCTACTGACTTTCACTCACCCACTATGTATAGAGTTCTCCACTTAGATCATATCTAAGCAAGATCGATTTTTCACCGGGAAACAACAGAGTTGAGAGTAAACCAAACGCTTCTCCATATCTCCCGGGCAATTGGAAACCTATAAATTACCTGTTGGACATATTATGCTTTATCTGGTACAAGTCAACTATGGATATACACACTCCCTTTGTATTCTTTGGTACGCCAGAGTTTTCAGTTTCTACGCTAGAAGCACTCAAAGTCTCTGGGTTTTTACCATCGCTCGTGGTCACCGCTGAGGATAAGCCAGTTGGCCGACATCAGATCATGACGCCGTCTCCTGTAAAACTCTGGGCAGAATCTCAAAACATTCCCGTCCTCACGCCAACCAAAATTGATGATGAATTTATCTCCGAGCTCAAGCCTAAATCCCTGAACCTTTTCATCGTTGCCGCTTATGGCAAAATCTTGCCTCAGAAATTACTTGATTTACCCAAGTTTGGCACACTCAACGTCCACCCTTCACTTCTACCACGATATCGTGGTGCCGCTCCGCTTGAAGGTCCGATACTGAGTGGTGATCAAACTACCGGAATCACTATTATGAAAATCGACGAGCTGGTTGATCATGGGCCAATATTGGCACAAGAAATTATAGAACTTTATGGTAAAGAAATTACACCAGAATTAGGCAAGGCACTTTTCTATCGTGGTGGTGAAATGTTAAGTAAAATAATTCCAGAATACATAGCTGGAAAAATTACTCCAACAGAACAAGACCACACTCAAGCAACATTTACGAAGAAGATAAAAAAGGAAGATGGCCTCGTCGACTTGGGAGTTGAGCTTCCAAGTGTGCTGTGGCAAAAATATCGTGCGTACTACGGCTGGCCTGGAATCTATTTTATTGATGAAAAAAATAAGCGTGTGAAAATCACTGATGCACTGTACGAGGATGGTATGTTTAAAATACAGAAAGTAATTCCTGAGGGGAAAAAGGAAATCCGTTATGAAGACTTCATACGAACAAGTACTAATCTTGGTTCCCCATCACCATAATAATTATCTTTCCAAGACTCTATAGTAAATCCGAGGGGTAAATAGAGAGTGAGAATTTTATTATTATGTGGATGTGTTACAAACCAAACGTAGTTATATTCTTTTGTTTGATCCAATTGAAATAGAACTGCTTTCCGAGCAATGCCCAGGCCTTGAAATTCAGGTAGTATAATTAAATCACTCAGATACGCTTCATTTTTATTTTTTATTTCGTATGCAACACGTCCAACAAGTATATTATTTACATATATAAAGAAAATTTCATTCATCTCTATTTCATCTCGCGCCTCATCAGAATCTGTAATAATTGAATATGTTTTCTTACCAATTGCCGTTTTTTCTATCTCTAAATAGAGCTCCGCATCAGCAATCGTTGCTTTTCTAAATTCAGTTTGCGTTTCCATAATTTTTATATACTATCCCCCATTCACTATTTCCTCACCCTAGTATTTTGATGTAAACGGATTGCGCTTTGAAATTCCTTTCATCATCTTCTTTACACTTCGCGCACCACGACGAAAGAGTGTTTCTCTGCGATCTTTACGTCCGACAAGCTGACGCTCTAATTCTTCTTTGACATCATCAATTGCCGTATAGAGATCGTCTTGTTCTGAAACAGCAGTGAGGAGCGCACCTTTATAATTAAGTGTAACTTCGGCGCGATAAATAAATCCTTGCTTGTGATGTTTACTTGTCTGTCCGATTTCAATATGCATAATTTCATGGCCTTGATCCTTGAGAAATTTCTCAAGTGCTCCCAATCGCTTTTCCGCGTATTCACGGATGGCGCTCGTAACTTCTATAGTATTGCCTGTGATTTGTATTTGCATAGATATAGTATATCGTTAGTTTACGTTATTAAAAATGTTTCTAGACGGTGTGCACTAACATAAGATTTGTCCCACCCACATGTCCGAACGGTACTCCAGCGGCAATGACAATTCTCTCCCCCCGCTTCGCAAACCCAAGTGCATGAGCGTGGAATTTGGCTTTCTCGGCAACTTGTGAGAGGTAAGTAAATTTACCGATTTTGACTGGAATACAACCAAAGGAGAGGGTCATCTGGTTAAGCGTCTTCTCATTAGGACTCATCCCGAGCACTGCGCGTGTTGATCTGTGGCGAGCGAGCATACGTGTCGTAAAACCACTCTCAGAGAGTGCTACGACAGCTTTAGCATCAACATTACGCGCCGTGTAGACCACCGAGAGACTGACAGAATCAACGATATTTCCTGTATTAGCTCTGAAGTGCTTTCTGAAATGTTCATGATCTGTCTCTGTCTGTCGGGCAACAAGGTTCATGACCCCTACTGCTTCGACTGGATAGGAGCCCATAGCTGTCTCTTGTGAGAGCATGATTGCATCTGCACCATCGAGAATCGAGTTCGCCACATCAGAGACTTCCGCTCGAGTAGGCGTCGCAGAATGCACCATGGATTCGAGCATTTGTGTTGCCACAATGACAGGTTTACCTTGCTCGGCACATTTACGCACAATCATTTTCTGCACACCCGGTACATACTCAGGTCCAATTTCGACTGCCATGTCACCACGGGCCACCATGATACCGTCTGCAGTGGCGATGATATTATCAATATCTTCTACCGCTTGCGCAGTTTCAATCTTGGCGATTATCGCAATCCCCTTACCTTTTTTTGTCGCATTTAGAATCGTACGGAGCTCCGTCACATCTTTGGCACTACGTACAAATGAGAGTCCCATGAAATCAACATCCATAGAGATTCCAAAGGCAACATCTTTTTTATCCTTCTCAGTGAGACACTTTATAGAAAGAACACCGCTTGGAATATTGACCCCTCGTCGTCCTCGAATCTCTCCACCATACTTAACGATCGTCTCAATAGAATGTGAGCGCACGTTTTGTATAACCAATTTTATCTTGCCATCGTCAAGCAAAATCACATCGCCCTTTTTGACTTCACTTGGTAATTTTTTGTAATTCACATAGACGCGCTTTTCATCTCCCAGACACTTCTCTGTAGTGAGTGTAAAGTGTGCGCCATGTTTGAGTGTAATGGTACTTGAACGAAAGTCCCCAATTCGTATCTTTGGCCCAGCCAAATCAAGGAGTATCCCCACACGCGTATCAAGTTTTTTGGAAACTGCTCGAATAGTTTTCACTCGCTTACCATGCTCCACGTGATCTCCATGACTCATATTAAGCCGAGCTACATTGAGCCCAGCTTTGACGAGCGTTTGGAAGACTTTTGGATCTTCACTGACCGGTCCGATAGTTGCAACAATCTTGGTCTTTCTGAGTAGTTCTTGTTTCATTGAGTTAGTATAGCAAATCAGAATCGAAAATTAAGCTTGATTTAAAACCATTTTTTGGTACTATACAAATGTTCGTTGAGAGTACAATACATTCCGCGGTAGCTCAGTGGTAGAGCGATCGACTGTGGACATGGGTTCTGGTATACTCATTTGTGTATGCCAGATACCCGAACCTATGCTGATCGTGCAGTCTATATGCGAGCGGCTGTCTCAAAGCGGCGAAAGAAACTTCGAGAGATGGCACGTGAGTATAAAGGCAATAAATGTGCAATATGTGGATATAGTAAATGTTCACGGGCACTCAGTTTTCATCATCTTGATCCAAAGAAAAAAGATTTTGGCCTCTCAACAAGAGGCTTGACTCGCTCTTGGGAGAAAATAAAATTGGAAATTGAAAAATGTATACTTTTATGTGCAAATTGTCATATGGAAGTGCATGATCACATTACGCAGCTCCCTTCTGTAAAGAAGGGATGAAAACGAGGTGAATTGCTGGAAACCCTAATGGTGTTAATCATGGGCAATCAGCAGCCAATCCTTTGTTAAAGCTTTAGCAGGCTCGCCTGCCGAAATTTCAACGAAGGCAGGTTCAGAGACTATCCCTTACGGGAGTACGCTTCAATTCTAAATTGAAGTGGAAGCGCCTCGCTTCCAAATTGGAAGATGATATAGTCCATCCCTTTAAGTAATTTTAGGATAAATGTAATCGATTGGTCGTAGGTTCGAATCCTACCCGCGGAGCTCGTAAAAATCTTAAGTCGCCTTTTGGCGGCTTTTTGATTTTTGAGCTCCGCGGGAGCGAGTGAACTGCTTCACTCGCGTTAGGATTCGAAAGACTTTTCCGTACGATCCTGAGCTTGTCGATGGAGAGGTGGAAAAGTACCAGCGACAGTAAGCCGAGAAATTCCTACCCGCTGAGCAAAAACTCAGTTTTGCGGAAAGATCGAAATTACTAAAGTAATAATTTTTTAAGTTATAATTAGTTTTACAAAACTATGGTAATTACCACAACAGGTATTTGGAAAGAAAGAGAATTTATTGACCTTTGGTCACTTGTGCACTTTTTTGCATGCTTTGCTATTGGAGGCGCGCTTCTTTATTTAGAAGTCACTCCGTATCTCGCCTGTGCCATCGCGGTTGGAATGTTTACTGCTTGGGAAATTTTTGAGTATTTTGCAAAAGTGCATGAACAAGCTGCCAACCGTGTAAGTGACGTCATGGTCGACTACGCCGGTTTTTTCCTCGCACAACTCTATGTCTATGCCTGGCATGGCACCATGTATTGGTATATTCCAGTCACCGCAGGAAGTATTGCTCTTTGCCTTGAAATCTGGGGAATCATCGACTATTTTAGGCGGAAGAGCAGAAAATAATTGAGAATAATTAATAAGTAAATATGAGCATTGATCGGAAAAGGTACCTAACCCCTTTTCTGACAAATATGCCTATCTTAGGAAACTCTGACAGAGTGAACGATTGTGCTAAAATAAACATATGAAAGGCTACATCACAAACATTGAGAAGCAGTCACTTGAAAACGATACATTTCGCAAAGTGTTATACACGAGTACAAACTGCCAACTTGTGCTAATGTCCCTTCTACCGAATGAGGCTATCGGGGAAGAAATACATGATGTGGATCAATTTTTACGGGTGGAAAAAGGAAGTGGTACCGCAATTCTAAATGACGTTTCTGAGAAGATCACAGACGGCAGTGGAATTATTGTGCCAGCTGGAACAAAACATAATCTCGTCAATACTGGAAATGAGCCAATGAAACTCTATACCCTCTACATGCCACCCCATCATCGAGATGCTGTCATCCACCAAACAAAAGCTGAGGGTGAAGCAGATACGACCGATGTATTTGATGGAAAGACTACAGAATAAAGGATTGCAATTTTCTAAGGTTTAGTAAAACCAAGAAAATTAGGAACATTCCGCTCTAGGCGGACAAACATCCCCCACTAAAAGATGAGAGGTGGGTTCGGAACAAATCAAGTAAGTGTCTTTTTGAGAGTCTCAATATTCTTAGAAAGAAGTGCTATGACTCCTTCAAGTATTTCTTGAGTAATGGAGTCTGGATTTGGTACTTCCCAATATTCCCATTGGTATGTATTAAGCCACTCGGGAATAAATTCTTTTTCACTCATCATTATTATTTTGTCTTTATCGGCAATATATTCGGGAAGAATTTGATTGCAAAATTCATTTGAAATATCGAGATCCTGCTTCTTCATTTCTGCTATAGTCATCCTAATACCGGGTCCATACTGTGACAATTTGATACCTTGCCTACCTTCTGCTTGTACTGCCGTTCCATATGATTCAGCCTTCCAGCCAGGGACAGGATTCTGATTGAAGAGCGCTTTTGCTATAGGACTACGAAACATGTTACCTCTACAGATAAAGATGATTTTGTTCATGATCACTACTTATTCAAATAGTTGTTCATCTCTTCTGCAGTGGTGGTTCTCAACTCTGCAATAGGAACCAGACCTATATCTGCTATCTGAACTAGTACACCGTCTGCAGAATCAACACAATTAGACACAATTCCATATTGCTTTGATTCTGTAAGATATACCCAGCTGGTGTTTGGGTATATCATTTTTGCGGCTTTCAATGCCTCACTTTCATCAGAAAATTCTCTCTCCAGTATTTCTCTGTAATTCATAGATATGATTATATTAAATTTTAGCGATGGGTACACCCAGCCCAACAGCATGGGCGGCGCATGCCACTTCCCATCTTTGAGAGAGCCTTCTTGATGCGGATATCCCTTGTCTCTGCCTTTTTACCTGACGTAACCCAGCAAATCCACTCATTGCGTGCAAGCGGCGTAATATCTTCCCAAAGTGATAGTACCGCCTTATTCGAGGCAATAGCTTTTTCTAAATCTGTTGGAAGTGTATGTACTGTACCACTAGAAATTTTACTCATGAATGTATTGTATCAAATTTTTTTAATGCTAAAATTTATACATAGTTGATTATTATATTAATTAAAATCACATGAATACAAAAAGCACAAAATATGTTGATGGCTTTGTAATACCGATTAAGAAAAAAGATGTCGCTGCATATAAGAAAATGGCAACATGGGGTGCCAAGACCTGGAAGAAATATGGCGCACTCGAATACTTTGAATGCATTGGGGACGATTTGAAAGTGAAAAAGGGTATGGGACAAGGATTCAATGAACTTGCGAAGCTCAAGCCAGATGAAACTGTGGCTTTCTCATGGATTGTCTACAAATCACGCAAGCATCGTGATGAGGTTAATAAGAAAGTCATGAAAGAAATGGATAGTCCTGAAAACAAAAAGAAATATGAAAACATGCCTATGCCTTTTGATATGAAGAGGTTTGTAGTTGGAGGATTTAAAACAATCGTTGAGGCGTAACAAGACGAGTAAAGCCAAGTAGATCAGGAAATCTTATGAGTGTTCTTGCTATATGCATTTAAGCATAATAGAATTAGTATATGAACGAAAGAATCTTTACAGTAAATAGTGAAGGCGAGACAACTGATAGTACTTTCCTTGCTCTCCAAGACCAATACAAAAAACTTCGGGAAAATTATAACCCTGGAACTTTTTTTACAGATATGATTAAAAAGATGGAGGGTAAACACGGTAACGAAAGTGGTAGTCCTTTCATATTTGACTTTATAAAGGATCTGGACAAAGAATCTCTGTTTAAATTAAGTAAGGAATTCCCTGAGGACGATCTACTCAAGACCGAAGTTGTAAGACGAGGAATCTCATTTTAATTTTATATTAAATTCCCAACTTCTAGTGCATTAGGACTGACTCGCATTATTACTCCTAAATTCCAAAATATCTCCCGGCTGGCATTTAAGTGCCTCACAAATCGCTTCGAGTGTCGAGAGCCTGATCGCCTTTGCCCTGCCATTTTTGAGTATGGAGAGATTTGCCATCGTGATACCAACCCTCTCGGCGAGTTCAGTGACACTCATTTTCCGCTTTGCGAGCATGACGTCAATGTTGATTATGATTCCCATATATTTTTAAACAGTTAACTCGTTTTCTGATTTCATCTCAATAGCACTCTTTAAGAGCTTCTCTAGTACTGCAGTAAAGACAGCGACGACAATTGGAATACCTATAAAGATTCCACTAAAGATGAGAATAAGACCTGGTGCATCATCAATTTGGGCGATTTGAAAGACAATCGGCATAAATCCTGCGTATAAGACACCGAAAATCACTACACAGTATTTTATTCTTTTTAATGCCTTAACCGATAGTTCAGAAAAAGCTTTGTTTTGATCAATATAATTTAAAAGCATATACGTCTGATAGAGTGCACTTAAAAATGGTACAGCTGTTGCCCACAATCCGAACATAATAAAATACAGCATATGTGCAACACTAGGAAATTCTTCAATAATACCCTTACTTATCGAGGGTACTGCAAAAATACAAAGTGCTAAAACTATTGCTCCTATAGCAATGAGTGTCAATTTTAGAAAGAGAGTTTTGATTTTTTGTAACATTATAGTAATTCTCATTATTTCTACACATTCAATATAACATAATATTTATCGTTTCACAATATGTATTTATTGTTTTGCATGTTATATTTAAATTATGCAAAAAATAACCACACGCGTATTTATTTATTCATCAATCGCCTTTGGAATAATTGGTATTCTAATTATTATAACAGGAGGGGGACCTGATACTCCGGATACTCCTACAACTCAAATATTGATTAGGCTACTCTTTGCAACTGTTTTTATTATTCTACCTTCATTTGCATTAAGTATCGCAAGTAAATATCTAAACGGTAAATCTTAGAACAAGATACTATCGCTTATTTGTTGTAAACTATATTGTAAAAAAATCTATCTAAGAGTAGGATACCTGTATATGAAAAAATATAAAATCATTTTTTGGATCACAACGGGGCTTATCTTTTTATTAGAAGGCGTCATGTCAGCATTTACTGGACATAGCGAAATGTCAATCGCAGGTATTACCCATCTCGGCTATCCCCTTTACTTCGTTTCTCTCATTGTAGTATTTAAAGTTTTAGGATCGCTTGCACTTATAATCCCTCAAATCCCTGCTCGCATAAAAGAATGGGCGTATGTGGGATTTGGTTTTGATTTCCTCTGTGCATTTATTAGTATCTGGATTGTTGATGGATTTGGCGTCGCGCTTGCACTGCCATTTGTAGCGATGGTAATTCTTGTTCTTTCATATACCTCCTATCACAAACTCCACCCCGTGTTTATAAGTGAGAAAGTAAGTGCTTAAATAACTATGGCAGAAAAAATCACCGTTGAAATAGCTATAAATGCACCTATCGAAAAAGTTTGGGAATTCTGGACAATGCCAGAGCATATTATCAAATGGTCTAATGCCTCCGATGATTGGCACGCCCCACTCGCTGAGAACGATCTTCAGGTTGGTGGTAAATTTATGACGCGCATGGAAGCGAAGGACGGATCAGCTGGCTTTAACTTTACCGGCACCTATACAGATATCATCGAACACGCTCTTATTCAATACAATATGGATAAGACCCCAAATGAAGAAATACCTCGTCATGTGAAGATTGAATTTATAGAAACCCCTGCAGGTGTACAGATTATTGAAACATTTGATCCAGAAAATGAAAATCCTATCGAGATGCAGCGTGCTGGCTGGCAAGCAATTCTTGAGAATTTCAAAACATATACAGAAAAATAATTCCCTGCGGGAAATCAACAGTATCCATGCAAGACTAAAATGTCTTGAAGCAAGAACGTTTACCATTGTTATGGTTTGTACAAAATACAGATAACAAATACACAACAGATTATTAATTATTAAAAAATTTATGAAAGAAAACCCAGTCGTACATTTTGAAATACCAGCCGAAAATAAAGAGCGTATGAAGGACTTCTATGCTCGTGCTTTCGGCTGGACCTATAACCAACTTGGCAACGAGTATGGTAATTACACGGTCGTCATGACCAACGAATCAAATGAAAAGGGTCCGAAGAAGTTGGGTATGATTAACGGGGGCTTCTTCGATAGGGCAAAAGACAATCAGTATCCATCCATTGTTATTGGAGTGGCAGATATCAGAGAAGCAATGAAAAATGTTGAATCAGCTGGAGGCAAAGTCCTCGGCGGTATGCAATCAGGTGAGCCCGATGATATCCCTGGTGTTGGACTCTACTGTGCATTTATTGATTCTGAGGGCAATCGCGCTTCAATGATAGAACCTAAACAAATGTAATATGGCAATACAAGAAACCACATTTGGACCAAAACGATATCTAACACTTAGAAAATCAATATCAATTAGCCAAGTTTCTGATCACGCGATGTATGATGAAGCTGGCAAGAAATTAGGAGGATATTTAAAAGCACACGATATGGCGCCCGCTGGTCCTTGGACGGTACTCTATTTCAAATGGGACAATGATGCCGGCGTTGCCGAGCTCGGTATCGCTTTCCCAGTCGAAAATATCGAGAAGATTGATGATCCAGAACTTGAACTAGTCGACATACCACAGATAAACGCATTTACTGATACTCTATATGGTCCGTACGAAGGACTTAAAACTATCCATCAATCCCTTATGCAATATGGTACAGAGAAGAAATATGAAAAAGGCATCTTACCTGTCATGGCTGTTGAAGAATATACTGTTGATGCAATAACTGAGTCAAATCCTGAGCATTGGGTAACTACTATTTATTATCTACATAACTAATACTTTATAATGCAAAACATAACTCCCTTTCTCTGGTTCGACACTAGTGCCGAAGAGGCAATGAATTTCTATGTATCAATATTTGCTGGTAATCCTTCAGCAAAAGGTGAATCAAAAGTTGTAAGCATTACACGCTACCCAAAAGGTTCCAACGAACCACATATGCAAGCTATGGAGGGTAAAGTACTCACGGGAGTATATGAACTCAACGGTAATCGATTTATGTGTCTTGATGGAGGACCATTTTTCAAGCCAACCGGTGCGATGTCACTCTATATAGAGTGCGAGGCACAAGAAGAAGTAGATTACCTTTGGGATAAATTGACTGAAGGCAGCGATCCCAAAGCCCAACAATGTGGCTGGCTTATGGATAAGTATGGCTTCTCATGGCAAATTATCCCTTCCCTTCTACCGAAGCTTCTCACTGATCCAGATAAAGCAAAGTCAGGCCGCGCGATGGCCGCCATGATGCAGATGAAGAAAATTGATAGCGCGAAACTTCAAGAAGCTTTCGATGCTGAATAACTTAAATCCTTAAAAATATGTCTACCTAATCAAATAAAAATTCCCTGGCTTACCAGGGAATTTTTATTTTTCAGTTTTTATTCAATTGTAATCGTATAGACAAGTGGTTCTGAAATCTCGCCAAACTCATCTGTTGATGTAAGAACTGGCGTATAATTTCCCACCGCTGTACCTTTTGGCACAATTATTTGGTAAGAATTTGAATAGTTTGAACCGGCTTTGGTAAGGGTTTCGAGTTCAAATGAACCAGGATATTCTACGCCATTCTTGTAAATAAGAGTGGGTGAAGGTGTCGTCATCGTAATGGTAAAAGGTGAAGCGCCACAGAGAAATTCGTTTGTATTGGTTGCATTGAATTGCAAATTTACTATTTGTCGATCAGCATCAACTTTGGCCTTGGGAATTACAATATGAATCTTATCAGTTGAAATTGTCACTTCGCCTTTTTGACTATTGTTCTCTTTAGCTGACCAAAATGTTGAAAAAGATGGCACAAGCACTTCAGATGTATCGCAGGATTCTGGCATAGCAAGATCAACATGGAATGACATGGTACCATTTTCAATTCGCTTCACGTTGTCTATTGTGATTCCATAGTATGGATCAACAAATGACTCATCACGGCCAATTGTTGAATCTTTCATGTCTTCACCGAAATCAAGCTCACTCGCCTGTGCATCAAGTATATTGCTACTGCCATAAGAAATTTGTGAGAGGGTCAGCCCAAGCGGCCCAAACTGCGATAGTGATTTGGCAAAACCTTTTGGAATATGATATTCAAGTCGATATGGTGTTTCAATAACGGTACCATCTTTTGCAGTTACAGAAATCTTTGCCATACGATCACCGACCGCATTTTCAACCGCCTTGAGTTGATAGGTGCCTGATGTGTCTATTGAAAGCACATTGTCAGTTGAAATCCATCCTAATTTATTTCTTTCAAATGCGTTGAATCCAACTGCGTAAATACTATTCCCCATGGCATCGTATTGATTTCCAGCATCGAGCGTATCACAATTAATCATGTTCTCGGTATCAATTGTCTCATCACCACAATCAAGACCATTCGCGTGATTCAAGCCAAGTAAGTGGCCAGTTTCGTGGATCATAACTCGATCAAGACCAGTAAAACCTGGGATATACATAGACCAATCATTAGTAAGCCACCAACTACTTCCAATAGAGGCAGCGATTGGGGTCTCTATCCCTGGATGGGCTAGGCCGTTAAACCCAACATAGTCTGGACAATTACGAACTATGAAAATGTAGTCATACGAATCAAGATCAATTTGATTTTCATTCACATAATTATCGAGCGCAGAGCCGGGTGTAATTGTCGCAGAATTATAGAAATCACAAGTTGCACTAGATTCTTGCTCAGCGACCCATCCGAAGACGTCGCCGCCGAAAATTACCTGGCCATATGATTGTTCAGCGAAAAAATTTCTGAAATTACCATTGAATATGGTCTCCTTAGCTTCATTCGCAGTGAACGGGTCACTGGTAACATCATTATATTTCACCAGAAAAACTGCCATCTTTGTATTCGTTTCAGGCTCTTCTGTTATCACTTCATCGGATGCTGTAGTACTTTTTATATTTCCGATAGCAGAGAAAACTGAACTATTGTTAACCTGAGCACTCGCATTCACAGCTTGGTGCTTTGGAATTTGTGAAGTTGTAGATTTAGGTGGTAATTCACCATTTTGTTTTGCTAAGACAGGTGTTGTGCCAAAAATAATGACACTGACAAGAATTAATACTGTGAGCTCTCTCAAGGGAAATTTCATAATCATAGAGGATTGATAGATTTATGTAATAAGATAATTATTAATTATAACACATATAGATATGAAATGCAAGGATCCTGTGTAAGCCTCGAAAATAAGAGGACTGTGAGAAAAGACGCCTATTTAGGCGTCTTTTCTCACTTAGGTAAGAGCTTAGTTAATATGTGGGATAGTACTATGACTCTGCGGACATCCACCAAGGATCACATCTTGGTAAAGCTTGGCAAAGAGCATTGGGGTAATATCGTCATCATGCCCTACCTTATGTCCAACATCAGCCCAGTGAGTGAAGGTAGCTGGAATAACATCTGCAAGCCGATCAAAGGCATCTTTAGTAGCTTTATAATCAAGTGTAAGGTCTTTCTCTCCATGGAAATCCCAGACCGAACCATCGTTTGCATCAAGGAAATAGTCCATCATAGTGTTAGTAACACCTCCTGGATGTGAGACTGCATAGCAGAGCCATGACGGCTGTCCCCAATTACTCTGACTCATACGCACATCACTTGTAAGCACTGGATCGGTAATATTATTACCCAGAAGATCAGCAGCTAGAGAGGTCAATCCGCCCGCAGAGACACCTGTTGCAATAATTCGATTTTTATCGAAATTATATTTCAATGCATTGGCACGTACCCAGCGTACTGCCGCAGCCAAGTCAGTTCCTGCTAATCGTTGGTTGGCATTAGTAAAGTTTCCACCACCTTCTCCGCGATAATTAATTGATGCACATGCCCATCCACGTGATGCAAACTTTTTACACCATCCAGAATCAGCTTTGTCGCCTCCTCCTCCATGTAGATTAAACGCAACAGGCAGTGGTCCCTTTGCATCGTTTGATGGTGGGAGATAGAGATCAAGATACAAGAGTGAGCTATCTCCGTCTGGTGAAGTTGCATACTGAATATTACTTGTCTTGGTAACTTCCGTACTGAAATTATAAATCTCATTACAGTAGCGAAGATCTCCTGCGTCATTAGTGTCACTCGTCACGCAATCAGACGATATAATCACAGTATCATCAGTAGGTGTCTCTCCTACGTTCTCATCATCTCCATTGTCGTCATTACCTTCATCTACACCTGTAGATGAATCCGAAGTACTTGGAAGAGTAGTGAACGTTTGGTTTTCTGAAATTGTAACCACTCCGGAAATATCTCTCGATTTTATTTGATAGAAATAAGTCGTTGAGGGAGCAAGATTATCCAAAGTAACAATATGATGAGTGACCATTGGATTCATATCAAGTTTCGGTGTCGTTTCTCCATAACTCGCTGTGAGACCGTAGCGCACAATTGAATTTGCAACCTGTGTGGTGTTCCAAGAAATAACTACAGATGTAGGATTCACCGTCACTTCAGGGGCCACTTTGACGCTGTTTACGATTTGCGCGAGGTTAATACTACTAGTCTGAAGTGAATTGGAGATAAAAAAGACGCTACTGACAATTACGAGTAAAAGTATGGCAATTTTAAGTCCATCGCTCTTTCTACTTCTGAGAAACTCTTGTGTGTTCATGTAATAATAAATTTAACAATAATTATGTTTATAAAAAATTATCTCATATGTACTTGCTAAAGATACTATAATGATACAACTAATCTACAATGCGGTAAAGCTCTCTATAACAGCTCCCTACAAGTAAATATCGTTTTTTGACTATAGGTACTGGTTCGGGCTTGAGATTTCCCTACCCCTATGGAATTATCCACAACTGTGTTACAATAGATGGGCAAAAGTTATGTTTCGAAGAAGTAAAGTTCTCTGAATCTACGCATTTGTATTACTAGTATAATATTAATTTGATGACAGGAACAATCAAAAAGAAGACTGAGAAGGGCTACGGCTTTATCAGTAGTAGCGACCTCCCAGCAGATCTCTTTTTCCACTCAAACTCCCTCGTCGGCGCAAGCTGGGATGAGATTCAGGAGGGCGATACCGTCACTTTTGAAGTTGAAGAAGTTCAAAAGAATGGCGAAATGAAGAAAAACGCGATCAACGTACAACGCGCGTAATGCTAGAAAGTAAAATTACCCTGCTTCTGCAGGGTAATTTTACTTTTACCTCATTAATTTGGTGTGCTATTATTGCGTCTATGCAGTCAAAACAAAAGTATTTCTTATACGCCTCATTTTTTATCGCCCTGCTTGCGATGGGCGGAAGCCTATATTTCAGTGAAATCCTGAAACAAGCACCTTGTGTTCTGTGCTGGTACCAACGCATTGCCATGTACCCAATCGTCATTATTTTATTCGTGGGCATTATGAAACGTGCAACTGATATATATCGCTACGTGCTTCCCCTTTCTTTCATTGGGGCACTTATAGCGCTCTACCACAATCTTCTCTACTATGGAGTCATCCCTGAAAGACTTGCGCCCTGTACCGGTGGAATCTCGTGTACGAGCACCTCAAATACTCTTGTCAGTTTTGTCACCATTCCCCTACTCTCATTGATTTCGTTTATCGTGATCATTGGTATGATGTATCTGTATCGAAAACAAATTATTGCTAACAAAAATCATATATGAAAGAAGAAAAATGGATTCTCATTATTGTCGCAGTGGTCGTTATTCTTATCGGCGGACTTTGGTTCCTCAATCGGACTATTAAAACAGCACCAGCAGATGCCACAGTATTAGTTCGTGATGATAGTCAGAGAAAAGGCAGTGAGAATGCCGAGGTTACTATTGTGGAATTTGGAGACTTTCAGTGTCCTTCATGTGCCACTGTTGAACCTATTATCAAACAAACTCTTGCTCAATATTCAGAGGATCAAGTCGCATTTGTTTTCCGGAATTTTCCACTCTCTCAACACCAATTTGCAATACTAAGCGCCGAAACAGCAGAAATTGCTGGTGACCAAGGCAAGTATTGGGAAATGCATGACCTACTTTATGAACGCCAGAATGAATGGTCCTTGACTGCAAATCCCCGAGATCTATTTATTGGATATGCTAAAACATTAGGACTCGATACAGAAAAATTCACCGCCGACCTCGATGCAGAGAAGTATAACGATAAGATTGACCGTGATGTCGCCGACGGCGTATCACTTGGTATTAATGCCACTCCAACAATCTATGTAAATGGGGTGAAAATAATGATCCAAAACGACCATACACTTTCCGATGCAATTAACGAAGCACTCAAGTAGAAACATCTAGACACTTGGGGGCAGAGCGTAGGCACAACTCTATGTTCAAAGAAACCTATCAACATTGGCGTAGTATTGAGCCTGCTCGTGAAGGAGCTGTTGTTTCATTTTATGCACTTTCTTCACTTGTACCGCTCTCAATTATTCTCGGCGCACTTATCACCCTCATCTTAGGAGATCAGGAAATATTCTCGACGGTATTCAGCCAATTAGGAAACAGTATCGGTGGTGAGAGTATCTCTTTTATCAAAAATGCCGTAGGACAGTCATTTGCTGATGGAGCGCTTCCGAGTATTGTTCTGGGAACCATCATACTCATTACAAGTTCAATTGGTATGTTTAATGCACTTAAGCATTCTATCGATCGAATTTGGGAAACAAGTACTGTCTGGAAAAAACGACCTTTTTTCATTGCGCTTGGTATGTCACTTAAGCAGAAACTGGTGTTATTCTCTGTGATTCCTCTCATCGCTTTAGTGTTTATCTCTTCCTTTGTCTTAACGATACTTGTACATACGGTGAGCACAAGTGGTGTCGCACTCTTCCCTGCCATCTTCCCTCTTATCCAAATACTTGATCCGATCCTATCATTTATTGTCTCTGTAACACTATTCTTCTTGCTCTACAAAATTTTACCTGAACGCAAATTGCCATTCGGAGAATTAATACTCGGCTCACTCCTTACCGCAGTACTCTTCCTTCTTGGAGAATTCCTGATTGGGCTTTATCTCGAGCACGTAGCCGGGCTCTCAGTCTTTGGGGCTGCAGGCTCTCTTGTCGCCCTTCTCCTATTTGTTTTCTATTCTTCTCAAATCGTCTTTATCGGTGCTTCATGCACCTATGTCTACGCGAAAAAATATGGCTCACTATCACAGATTGATCACAAATAGATTCTTTCTCCGTTATATAGTTTGTCGCAGGATTATTTAACTAACCTTTAGTATATATGGCAAATATTGATGATGATAAAAAAGTAGTTGACGAGGCACAGGAAACATTAGATGTGGCAAACGAAAATCTTGAAAAAGACCGAGAGAAAGCTAGCGAAGTTGCAGAGGAAAAAGAAAAAGAGGCTAATGAAGCAGCGGAAGAGGCCTCAAAATAAAGTTGAGATTAGCTACTATATTCCACTCCAGCGCTTTTTTAAGAGCTGGAGTGGAATTTTTTTACCCTTTCCGTTACAGAAACCACACTGACAACCTTTCGGTTTAATAAATTCATCAAAATATTCCTTACCATAGTCATATGTAATTTCCTCACCCGCATGAATTGGTCTAAGTGCAGTCACTAGAACGCGCATCTTTTTGACATCTGACTCAGCACTCGGCCTACAGGCATGATTGGCGTAGCGGGCAATATTCTTACGAGATTTCCCATCGAGGGTAAAGTGTTTGTTGAGAATAAATAAATATTTTCCTCCTCGGCGATCTGCCTCGGCAGTCGTGAGTTTCTCCCCTACGTACTCAATTATAAATTCACCTTTTTTAAAATCTTGTATCGCAAAGAGTCCCAAGCCACCGAGCTTCGAGCGTCTCACTTCGACCCCTTTTAACCGTGTTTTTGTTTTTTTCATGTAAGTTTCGATGATACCATATTTCTCTTATGGTAGACTACCCCAATGGATAGACTCACCACACGCGAACGAACATTATTTACCCGACTCAATTCTCCACAGAAAATTCAAGATTATATTACTCTTCTTAAACCCAATTTTGAGCCTAATGGCGATGAATGCCGTAGTCCTCGGGAAGTGATCAAGACAGGCACTGCACACTGTGTCGAAGGAGCACTTGTTGCTGCCTCTGCACTCATGCACCATGGCCATACGCCTCTCCTCTTAGATTTAACGGCGGCTAAACATGATTTTGATCACGTCGTAGCACTTTTCAAAGTTAATAATCACTGGGGCGCAATCTCTAAATCAAACCACGCAGTGCTCCGCTATCGTGATCCAATTTATCGAACCATCCGAGAACTTGCACTCTCCTATTTCCATGAATATTTTGATGCAAACGGCAAGAAGACTCTTGTTTCATATTCCAAACCACTTAACCTCAATCAATTTAATAAAAATCACTGGCAAACTGATCCAGAAGATGTCTGGTATATCCCCATGAGACTCACCGAAATTCCTCACTATGCTATCGTGCCGCAACCTATACGCAAAAAGCTCCGCAGAGCTGATCCTATTGAAATTAAAGCTGGAACTCTTATTGAGGTCCGACCTCCGCGGAATTATGCCCGCCGGACGAAGGAGTGGTTTCTATAGATTCTTCGACGTTTACAATAAACTTTTTGTTAAGGTAGAAAATAAGACCAGTTGCAAGTGCTGTAATTATGATAACGAAGATATAGTGACCAATTACTTGCACGCCGGCAATTATAAGGAGAATTTTTGAATGAAAAATGTAGCCAATAAAAATAAAAATTGAGCAATAAATAACTATTGCCAGGAGATCCATCAGTGCAAAAACTTTAAATGGCACTTTCATCATGCCTGAGAGTACGGGTCCAATGAATCGAAGTGAGGTTACAAATCGAGCACAGAAGATCGTGAGTTTGATACGCGCCCGAAGCCTGTCTTCATAACGTGCAAAGCGACTCTTTTGAAACCTTGCATAGACTTTATTAAGATGTCGATTCCCGCGCTTGGCAAGCAAATGAAGCATCGCATCACTAACAAAAAGTCCTAGAACTGTGATGGGTAGAGCAATAAAGATATTAATATCACCAACACTTGCCACGTAACCAATCGCAAGAAGCACAATTTCTTCAGGTATTGGGATGACAAGGTTGGCAAGGAGTGCGGTGATAAAGATACCTCCATAGGTCAGACCGCCAATTGAATTCACAATTTCATGAGGACTCGTCATATATGTAGGCTTTAATACTAGCATATTTAGGTGGCAAATAAAAAACTCGCATTACTCTGCGAGCTTATCCCAATTGATTGTAGGGGAATCATTTTTGTTTTCCTTTTTTTGGTCTCCCTGTGGTTGACCTCGCTTCTGCGCAAGCCATGCACCTATGAGTTTATTCATTTCGGGGTCATTCCTTAAATCAGAAAGAAATTTCTCCATGCGTTCTTTATCCGCATCAACAGGCAGGGCACGGACAGCATTTAATGTGCACCATTTGTACTCTGTAAATGCATTGAAGCCCGCCTCAGATATGGTAGCTTTCATATCTTTATCCCATTCTTTCAAGTTCATTACGGGTATAAGAGGTCCCCCAACCCAGTAAATTGAGTCAGGTGGGAATTTTTCTCCTTCATATGTTTTGATTTTCTTAAGATCAAAGTCTCGACTCATCTTTTCAACTATTGCTGCATCTTTAGTCAGGAACATAGCGCATGACTCGCCATTGTACGTTGTATACATATTGAAATATGCATCTGCAGGCGACTTGAAATCTCTTAGTGGAATTGCAATCACCCAGCCTCCGTTGATAGGTATTATGGATTTCACTAACCGAGGTCCTGGGAAAAAACCGCCATAATAAGTTCCGTCTTTGGTTCCAAGAGATACAGTAGGTACGTCTTTAGTCAAATTACATCCAAATGCCAAAAATAAAATAACTATGGCGATTGCCAGAAAAGATTGAATTTTCATTTGTTTTCGATTTTTCTAATTCGATATTACCATACTATTTAGTAACCTGTCAATAGTAATCTTTGACTTCTTAATCAACTACTGATATAATTTACTTCCAGAAAACATCCTCTTATGAGAACTGTGCATAATGCTAGGGCTCGTACAATAAGTAAGGAGCTCATCGAAAGATTCATACTTTTAGCATTTAGTTATTTCAAGCGAAATACAAAAACATGTTTCCCAATCCACACACCATCATTGCATGCATTATTTGATGCTGCGATTGAAGAAACATACAAAAGACTCCCTGAATCGGCCAGTAATGTAGCTGAATTTAGAGAGAAGTATGTCAAAGAAAGTAAGCGGATGGAAACATTTTATGTTGAGAAAATATTTGTTGAGAAACGCAATAAGGAAATGTTGAATGATGACGTTTCATTTAAACTAAATCACGGCTATAAGTTTAGTCCTTTAGAGCAAATAACTTTTGATAAAGCAAACTCAGAGATGCACCGGGAAACTGCCAGACTCTATCGTAAAGTATAACTTCGTTATTTAGGGCGAAGTTATTTTATTTTATACTAATCAAAAACCCACCAATAAAGGTGGGTTTTTGATTAGGCTTCGTGTCCGGTGTAATTCTCCATGTCCGTCATGATATTCATGACTTGGCTGGCATACTCCTTCACAATATGTGGAGGGTTATAGGTCTTGAGTATTCCATCAAGGTCCTTGCCTTTGTAGTAGCGAGAAGTCTCAGGGTTGAGATTGCGCGCTACGACTTCAATTGCCTGTTGGTATGAAGTGAAACCGATTTTACATGAACCGTAGCCGAAAGGATTAAATGATGCTTTTTTACAAGCATGAATTCCTCCTGTTGACTCACGGACAGCAATGCCGGCAAGAAGAAATGGGTGAAGTCCATTCGCTTCAGCTGCAATCACCATCGCAAGCCCAGTCCCGGCAAGCGGCATGTCACGATCACTAAAATAATTGTCAATTTTTGCTGCCATCTCCATCTGTACGAGCTCGTGGTTATCAATCTCGGTGAGGATCTGGGTGCCCTTTTCATCAGTCATTTGTACTGCTGCAATTGGTGCTTGCATGATCGCCATAGGCGAGCCAAGCAAGTTCGAAGCTAAAATGGGTAAAGCTACGAATGAGTGCAGAGAATTTCTTATAGTATGAAATTGCATATTCGGCAGTTGTGCTCTGCCAACTAAGGACGGTGTGTTCAGTATTCTTTGGTAAGAGCCTGAAAGAAAAAACTCCAGACATTAACTGTTGGAGCTAGTGATAATGGTAGCATATCCTACTAAATAAGTCAATAGTTAGACCATGTTTTATATAGGTGTCAATTGCTAAAATATGTTGATTTATAAGGATTATTTAGAGTTTTAAGTGAGGTAATAGAAACACTAGTTTTGATCAAACTTGTCTAGTTTTTAGTCTTGTTGCTCATATTTTTACAACGTATGCATCAGAACCTTAAAATAGGCTAGTTTTTGATTGCTAAGTGCTCACTTTAGTGCTTAAATTGGCACAGTCTTTCTTTACATTCATCTAAACCCCCTTGTACTCCTTATGAAAAATCTCCTTTTTGCCACAGGGATATTAATTATCCTTGCAAGTTGGCCATTCAAGCCAACTCCAGTTATTGAAATGGCGTCAAAAGCGTCTTGCGTTCTGGTCGGTCAAACACCGACAATTACTAATACAACAACCTGCCAGATATTTGTAAGCTGGCCAGCAACGGTTGGGACGGATCATTATATCCTCAGGCACAAAATTGCTGGAGGTACTGGCGATTTTATCGCCAAAACTAATGTAGGTAATGTGACATCAGGGATTATCACAATCGGGCTAAGCCCGGGAGTAAAATACACTGTGAGTGTCGTGCCCTACTGCACTTCTGGGACAGGAAGTGGTGGTGTGCCTAGTGTTGGAGTAAGTGCAACTTTACCAACCTGCTCACCACCAGTAAATATTCAAACTACGGGAGTGACAGAAAATTCTGCCATCATTGGATGGACTCCGGTGTGTAACTTGCTAATATACGTAAGATACCGCGTAACTGGAACACTCTCTTGGACTACTCTTTCATCTACAACCGGAAACCTCAGTTTGATGAATCTGTTAGCAGGAACTACTTATGAATACCAGCTAAACAGCTGCGACACTTCAGTTTCGACGTTTTGGACTCTAGTCCAGAATTTTACTACTGGATCTTCAGTGCCACCGCCCACCTTTAAGCCCTACATCGTTGTCATACAACTTGACGATGCGAGGTTTGATCAGTTCAAGGTTAACAACGGTCCTGCATACTTCGAGTCTCCAAATATAGACCGAATAGCCAATGAAGGAGCAAATTTCAAAAAGGCGGTCAGTGCGCACTCTTTGTGTGCACCAAGCCGTACCTCGTGTTGGACAGGGAGATATTCCTTTAAGCATGGAGTGACTAATAACCATAATCAGACCAGTCGGGACATGTCTTTACCGACTGTACCAGGAATTCTCAAGACAAATGGTTACTGGACTATGTTCGTAGGAAAATCGCACAAAACGATTAAATACTCAGAAGGAGTATTTAATAAATGGTTGGAGATATTTCCAGACGGAAAGTACCAACCAAATGATAAACCTAAGAAAGTGATCGCAGGCTATTCAATTGACGTACTCACCGATACAGTTGTACAAGCAATTCATGACCGTGCAGACGCTGGACAATTCTACATCCATCTTGCAGTAGAGAATCCACACGACCCGGCCGATGCGGCTCCTCAGTTCTATGACTATGGAGGGCATCCGGCACCACTTTTACCAAGTGACACATTGGCATACCAAAATAACTACCCTTCCTATCTTGATATCCTGCCTCCTGGTAAAAATTATGCAAAAGGGACAGAAAAGGATGAGAAGTGGGCTGGCGAGCTCGCAGAAATTGCGCAGGTAGATTCAGCTATTGGTAGAATTTATCAAGCATTACTCGAAGAAGGTATTCTCGATAGTACTATGATTATTTTTACCAGTGACAATGGTCATTTGCGCGGAGAAAAGGGAGGGCTTGATTTAAAGCGCCTCTTCATTCGAGGAAGTAGCGAGTTGCCTTTGTTTATTCGTTATCCATTATGGTTTCCAGAAAATACCATAGTAAATACGATTACGAATAATCTTGACATACCTGTCACTATCCTTGATGCGGCAGGAATATCAAATACATTTTCGATGGACGGGTTAAGTCTCTATGACATCTATACAGGAGATACGGTAAGAGAATTCTCTTACTACCATTACATCTATGACACCACAGATGGATATCCTGATTTACCAGGGATTTGGGGAGTTAAAAGTTTAGAGTATAAGTACACTTTCCATGGGTGCCAGTCACTTACAGAGGAATTTTTTGATTTAGTGAATGATTCGTTGGAAAATACAAATCAAATCAACAATCCTGCTTATGCTTCACTCATTGAAACTTACCGAGAGCAATTGAGTCTCATGAGAGAGGAGATAGGCGATACTCTGGATGGAACGTTCATTAATTGTTACTTAAAAAATCCTACTGTCAAAAAAGGTATCATTGTTGATGAAAATGATGTCTCGGTCTATCCAAATCCAAGTGCAGAAAAAGTTTTCATTAAAGGCGTCAAAGAAAATGAACTAATCGAACTCTATTCTTCAGAAGGTCAGTATTTAGAGACCTTTAGAGGAACCAGCTTTGATATGAGTCATTTGCCAGATGGAAAATATTATCTCCGTCTGCAAAAAACTGGGGTGACTAAAGAATTCGTAAAAGTTCGATAACGCAACAACCGTCCACCTTAGGACGGTTTTTTATTTTCAAAATAACACTCTATCTAGTGATCCTTCGTAGCCATCAAGCGTTGGTGTTCTTCCGTATTGAGATCGCCACACTTTTTCCATTTCTTACCACTGCCACATGGGCACGCGTCATTGCGGCCAATTTTTTCTTCTTCATGGCGTACAGTTCCCTCTCGAACTGCACTTTTCTCGCCTGGACTTGCAAGATCCGAACCCTTACCTTCAACAAATGCTACAGCTGGAGCGGAGACTGTGACACTTTCAGTTCTCACTGGTGCGTTTTCGGTACCAAGTTTTTCAATAAGCACTGCGACTTCAGAACGAGCTGAGGCTTCCATGTCTTTGAAAAGTCTGAGACCTTCTTTTTTATACTCTACGAGCGGCTCACGCTGGCCATAGGCCCGCAGACCAATTGATGAGCGTAAATACTCCATCGTTTCAATATGCTCAGTCCAGAGCACATCAGTTGTATAAAGTACGATGCGTCTGAGTGATTCATAGAAAGCATCTTCACCAAGTGCTTTGATTTTATTACTGACAATTTGCTCGAGCTCTGGATTTTCGAGATAGAGTTCTTCCAGATACTCAAGGATCTTAGCTCGATCGGCTAGTAACATTGCTCGGCGGCGGCCATAAATTGCCGTGCGTTGATGATTCATAACATTGTCATACTCAAGCGTGTAGCGACGTGCATCGAAATGGAATCCTTCAATGCGTTTCTGTGCATTCTCAAGCGCTCGACTGATAAAACTATTCTCGATTGGTTGGTCTTCTGGAATACCGAGCTTTCCCATCATGCTTTTGACCCGATCACTACCGAAAACACGCATGAGATCATCTTCGAGTGAGACGAAAAATTGCGTCGCACCAGGATCACCCTGACGACCTGAGCGTCCACGAAGCTGATTATCAATTCGTCTTGCTTCATGCCGCTCAGTTCCAAGCACAAAAAGTCCGCCGAGAGCCTTAACCTCATCATGTTTCTCTGTCGTTGTCGGTGAACCACCGAGTTTGATATCGATTCCGCGACCGGCAAGGTTTGTCGCCACAGTTACTGCACCTTTTGTACCTGCTTGGGCGATGAGCTCGCCTTCATGTTCATGGTTTTTGGCATTGAGGACATTGTGTGGCACACCTTCACTCTTGAGATACGCTGAGAGCAGTTCGTTACGCTCAATTGAGATTGTACCGATAAGCACGGGCTGTCCACTCTCTTGGAGTACTTTTACTTTGCGAGCAATCGCCTTCCATTTACCTGTCTCACTCTGGAAAATTTGGTCATTGTGGTCAGACCTTTGATTGACGCGGTGCGTTGGAATCGAGACCACTTCAAGACCATAGACTTTGAGGAACTCTTCAGCGGACGTTTTAGCTGTACCCGTCATGCCGCCAAATTTATTATAGAGTTTGAAAAAATTCTGATACGTGATTGTCGCAACTGCGCGACTTTCTTCTTGAATTCGGACACCTTCCTTGGCCTCTACTGCTTGATGGAGTCCTTCACTCCAGCGGCGACCCGGCTGCATACGTCCCGTAAATGGATCCACAATAGTGACATCGCCATCTTTGACGACATAGTCACGATCACGCACATAGAGTGCCTGTGCTCGTACGGCAGTCTCAAGATGATGCACGTACTTAATTCCCTTCTCAGTATAAATATCACTAATACCTAGTAATTCTTCAGCACGTGTGATACCTGCATCAGTTAATTGCACAGAGCGATGCTTCTCATCAACCGTATAATCCGTATTGACGACAAGTGCACTTGCAATGCGAGCAAAAGTTTTATAAAAATCTTCTGACTTCTGCGAAGGCGAGGAGATAATGAGTGGAGTTCTGGCTTCATCAATCAAAATTGAGTCAACTTCGTCGATAAGTGCGTAGTGGTGACCTCGCTGTACAATCTGCTCGACATTGGTAATGAGGTTATCGCGCAAGTAGTCAAAGCCAAACTGGCTATTGGTTCCGTAGGTAATATCTGCAAGGTAAGCTTCTTTGCGTGAGACCGGCTTGAGGAATTCGTGTTTGATTTTGAAATCGTCAGTTTCACTGGCTTCTACTGTGTGATTTGCATCATAGCGATAAGATTGATTCTGGTCATTAATAACTCCCACCGTGAGTCCGAGTGCATCATAGACTTTAGCCATCCAAACCGCATCGCGCTGTGCCAAGTAATCATTAACGGTAACCGCATGCACACCGAGTCCAGTAAGTGCGTTGAGGTACGCGGGCAGTGTGGCAACGAGTGTCTTACCTTCACCCGTTCTCATTTCAGCAATGCCACGATGATGGAGCACATATCCACCAATGAGCTGTACATCATAGTGCCGCTCTCCGAGTACACGCTTAGCAGTCTCGCGTACCACCGCAAATGCTTCCGGCAAAATATCTTCAAGAGTTTTACCGTCACCCAGTTGCGCACGAAATGCGCTCGTCTTCATGCGAAGCTCATCATTTGAGAGCTTGCTTATTGAATCTTCGAGCGCGTTAATCTTTTTGACCGCAGCCTTTGCCTCCTTGAGGAGTTTCTCGTCGCTATTGAATATAGTAGTGAAAATGCTCATAAAGAGCCATTCTAGCATGCATCAGGAACTAAAAAAAGCTTACTTTATAGTAAGCTTTCAGAGATAGCACGCATCTTTTTTAAATACATATTTACAGTTTACATATAAAAAACAAAAACCCCGATAGGGTGGGGCTTTTGTTAGCTAAAGTAAGTGCGAGTTAGGCGCGCTTCTTTTTTGCTGCCTTTTTCTTAGCTCCTTTCTTTGCTTTCTTTTTTGCTGCCATAGAAATTTTTTTGAAATTACTTTGTTAAAGAGTTGCAATAATTCGACCGCGAAAAAATTTAAATTAAAAAAATAAATTTTTTAACTACTCACTACTGCAATCGATACATATATTATCTCTTACATAAAACGTGCATGCAATATTTTTTTCATCATAACTGTGGATAACTTGAAAAATATTTCACACACGTTAAAAATATATTTTTTGAATTTTATATCCCGGATTTAATTTGTAAAATAAATTTATAACTTCGTTATTATTTAACAAATAAAAATTGCGCACAATATTGTGCGCAATTTTCGTGAACGATCCACCATCGAAGCGAGTGGGAGCTAACCCCTACAAATGCCAATGTGAGTGCTGCCACTCGCTACGGTGAATGACCGTCTAAAATAAGTATATATAAATAGCTAAGAAATACAAGCCATCAAGAAACCTGACCGGATTTCTCTTACTCTATAACGAAATAGCGACTGATTCTGTGATTTTGATACATAGTCATCTTTCGGCATCAAGAAAACACAAAACCCGTCTTGCGACGGGCCTGTGCGGCATTTGTATTACGTGAGTATTTAGGATCAACACGCACTCACCCTGATAGTATAGCAAAATTTATTTATAAAGTCAACTATCATTGTGCTATGTAACTTATTTATCGAGGACAAGTTTGATCTGCGGGATCAAAAATAGTCGGCGGAAGTGTATCGCCGCGAATAATTTTTGCTACACGATCTCCCCCGTAGATTGATGGGAGGATTCCAACTCCATTACAGCCAAGATTGTATATAAGTCGAGGATTACAAAGTTCTTTACCAATCAAACGTACACCAGTTTTGGTGTAGCCCATTAAGCCGTGCCAGTGAAATGCATAAGGAATTTTCCTAGGTACTTTGAATGTGTCATGGATAAACGAATCAAGTTCTTGGCCGATCTTGTCTGGATAATGCATGAGTGGATCATATTCCTTTTTTGATTCCAAGAAATATTCAGGACCACCGATACAAACAATTGAATGATCCCTTCCCTTTTCATCCTTTTCATATGGTCTTCGGGTTACATATATGTACGGCTCCTCTTCCGTTGGTGCTTTTCTCATATAAATAAGAGCAGTCGGTGCATATTTAGGATCCTCTAAGTAACCTGCCATGAAACCAATTTTACCCATGAGGTGGTGATGGAAACTCGGATCAATATCAATACCAGCTTCATTAATGAGTGCAATATGCTCAAATCCATTTGTTGCCAAGACAGTCATTTCTGAAGTAATAGAATTACCTGATCTTGTTTTAAGTACCGTCGTATCTTTCTTTAAAAGTGCTACTTCAATATGAGTTTGCTCATACAATGAAAATCGATCTCGATGCTTTAGCAAAAGATAACCTGCCAATTCCTCCGTAAAAAGAGCACTATTCATACAACCGGAGAGAAAAGGCATTGCAGCAATATAATTTGAATCTGTGGTTTCAAGTACCTGCAGAATTACTTCTTGAGGAACAAAGGTATAGTGTGCACGACCTGTTGGAAGTAGTGCATCCTTAAACTCGAAATTCTCTGAAATAAGTATTTCTCGTGTGGGTAAATTATATTGTGCTCGGTAGAGATTCTCTTCAATATCTGCGTTTACTTGCTCGAGCGTCGTGAGACCTTCATATCCGAGAAATTGTGACATGGGTGTCTTCAATCCAGTTTCAACAAAAATATCATCCAGTAGTACCCGAGCATCTTCTTCAATGACACGCTGGGCGGCAACGGCACCTTCTGCACCAAATTCCTCTATCATTACCTTCAAAGATTTCTCAAAATAGCTCGTTATCTGTCCTGCATTATGGCCCGTGGCGCCATGAGCAATTTTATTTGATTCAATGAGTACAACCTTTTTGTCAGTGTACTTCAGTATGTAGTATGCCGTGACTATGCCTGCAATACCCCCACCGACAATAATAATGTCAGTGGTAATATCAGTAGTTAAAAAATCAACCGGACGAGTACGATTGAGTTGTTTGAGCCAAGGTGAATTATTGAGAAACATATTCGGATTATAGCAGAAAAGACTCCGCTTTCGCGAAGTCTTCTCATGTATGATCTTTGGCCTATAAGCCGAATTCTGTTTTAGATAGTTATTAATCTAGGATTGTTGTCACCAACAACCTCAAGCGACTCTCTTCGCCAAAGGCGAAGCACGGTCTTGCACACGCGTACGGATTTTGCCGTTTCACTTTCATGTTTCCATGAAATTATTCCTTGCGGAATTCCTTTCCTTTCGGATTAGACGTCACTGCTCGCACCACTATCCTTACGGACGACAGGCGTTACCTGCTACGTTTAATAAATAAATACTGTGTGTTCGGACTTTCCTCCCCATGAGATTGCTCTCACAGAGCAACTATCAAACCAAAGACTACCACACATTATACATTATTTTTCTACATTGACAATGCACGTATAATCAGTAGTATGAG
>CAZRDO010000007.1:0-8033 GCA_964599225.1 uncultured Candidatus Saccharibacteria bacterium | reverse complement strand
AGAAAAAGATCTAATCATGGTGAAAGAAATCATAGTGCACATACTTGGAATCAGTTTTAATGGCGCTTTAATTCTGTCCAACGACCTTGAACGGGCTCGGAAAAACATTTGTGAAGAACTTAAAAAATTCCTGGAAACACATCAACAAGGTTACCGGGCAGACATCAAAATTCTCTTTGTGAATTCATCATGGGGTGATGAGCATGGTAATGAAGGAAAAGATTTACACATTGAGTTTAAAAGGGGTGACGACCTTGCACACACCCTTTTTAGAGAAGAGTCAATGCAAAAAATATTCAAAGATGCATTGAAAGGATGGTGCCATAGGGGCATTGTAAGGTTCTTCGTAAGCAAAATGGCAGATGTGACTTCAAAAATTGAAGTGTCAGACGCAGTAAAAAACTAAAGAACCAAAAATCTCTCAGGTAAGTCCTGAGTTTTTATTTTCTTGACATAATGGCAATGTGTGGTAGATTCAGTGATAGAAAAACTTAATTATGGTTAGTAAACAATTTCCGATTTCGTCTCTGATCAATGTTTTCATATTTACAAAAACGGATAGGAATTTAGATCCTGATATCGTGCAATTCTTAACTGGTGGTTCTCGCTCAGAGAACGACCTGGATGATAGAATGCATAGAAAATATATACAAGATCTTTTGCTAAAACAATTCCCAAAAATTGCTGAGTTATTGTCAGAACAAAAAATTGGCCAAGGTGCCTTGGAACAATTTACTACTGACCTCACAAAAGAATATGGAGAATACATTACTGTAAACTCCTAACAAATCTCCTAAAAAAGGAGACTTTTTATTTAACAAAGAATTCACTCCTAAAGACTGAGTGCGCCACAAAGAACCAATCCATGTAACATCCATCTTCCCTCCTCTTATTGAATTGGGATGTGGAGTAAAGTATTTTTGAGACCGCTGTTCCGACATAGGTCTCAAAAATACTTTACGGAGACTAGTCCCAGTTTAATGTTCCCCCACTCTTGTACTCCGTCACCCTCGTCTCAAAGAAATTCTTCTCTTTACGAAGATCCATAATTTCACTCATCCAAGGGAACGGATTCTCATCACCATAGACTTTAGCAAGCCCAATACGCTCGAGTCTTCGATCAGCGATGTATTTGAGGTACTGACTGACGGCTTCAGCATTGAGTCCGAGGATACCTCGAGGAAGACAATCTTTGGCATATTCAATTTCAAGTAGTACTGCTTTTTTGATATTTTCTGTAATTGTTACTTGGAGCTCTGGAGTCCAGACTTCAGGATTCTCTTCGACGATGCCGTTAATGAGGTCCGCACCAAAAGCGAGGTGGACTGATTCATCACGGAGGATAAACTGGAATTGCTCACCAACACCCACCATTTTGTTCTGACGAAGGAATGAGAGCATCATGACAAAGCCGGCGTAGAAGAAGATACCTTCCATGATGATGTAGTAACCGACGAGGTCATGAATGAAGCGCTGGATGTTCTCTGTCGAGTCAGTTTTGAAATTCTCATCCATTAGTGACTTCGTCATATCCACCACAAACTCATCTTTGGCCTTAATCGAAGGAATCTTGGTATACATCGAGTAGACCTCATCAGGATCAAGTCCGAGGGAGTCACAGCAGTAGATAAAGGTGTCAGTGTGAACCGCTTCTTCGTAGGCTTGGCGAAGGAGATACTGTCGGCACTCAGGGTTCGTGATTTGTTTGTAGACGGCAAGGACAATGTTGTTGGCCGTGAGAGACTCAGCGGTTGAGAAGAACCCCATGTTCCACATGATAAGACGGCGTTCATCGGCTGAGAGGAGCGCATCGTTCTTCCAGGTCTCGACATCTTTTTGCATATTCACCTCTTCTGGTGTCCAGTTGTTTGAGACGCCGTCTTTGTAGTGCTTACGTGCCCACTTATACTTCATGGGCAAGATTTTGTTTGGATCAGTTGAGCTGTTATTGAGAATGCGTTTTTCTTCGGTGGCCATGGGTTAGTGAGTAGTTATGAATAAATAGTGAGTAGTAATTCGATGACTTATTTTACACTATTTTATTTAAAAATAAGAATTATTGACTAATAATACTATGTGTGATACTCTGGATTTTAGAAAAACATAACTGCATATGAAAGATCTTTTTAAGTTCTCATCAAACTTTGGACTTTCCAAAGAAGAACAGGGACTTTTTCAGCAAATCATTGGAATCGAACAAGCGACTACGATTATAGTTCTTGCGGCTGGCGATCAAATACGGATGCATAAGAACAAAATTGCCGTCCGTGTAGTTAACCACTTATTAGGTATCTTAGGGTCATTCTCTGACGGCAGAGCACTGGAGAATCTCATAAGACCCCTCCTCCATTCTGTAGTGATGAATAAACTGTTGGATACTAAGGATGGTGATCTCTCATTTCAAAATCAAAACTCATTCAGTCTGCCGATTTCAGAACTGGAAAAGTTAGGATACAAAACTCAGGACGAAGTAGCGATGAGACTAAATGAAATATGGTCTGTGACCGCAAAAATTACATTCGACAAGGATGATGGGTTTGCCGATGACTGGATATTTTATATAGAACTAATTTATTAGATTGAAGAATCACTGATCCAATTTTGATCAGTTTTTTATTTGATTGACTATTGTTTGGCTCTGGGCTAGTGTTTTCTTAGAAAAGATAACTATATGTTCGAATTTGAACTCAATCACAAGCGTTGGATTGAAAGCGGGCTGAAGTAAACCGACGACAGTATGTATGACCTGCAAAAAATGCCTAGCAAATGGCACTGAGCATAAAATCATAAGTATTCCTGGCCCTCCGGCTGAAGCGAGTCACGCTCATTGTATGAAAGGTGAGCCAACAACTAAAAGGAAATGTACTGGCTGTGGTACAGAAGATGGCCCATGGGTACCTGCATAATAATATTTGAAGAAATTACTGGCTCACAAAGTCAGTTTTTTATTTACCTTTATATCATTGACTTATATAGATTAGTACTGTATAGTTAAATATAGAAAAACTCTACACCGTGAAAAAATTCCCTTTCTTTTTGTTAGTACTCCTTGTATTCATCTGCGGATTTGCAGTGAATATTGGGTTACATTACGTTTTGCCCCTTGAATTCGACGGGTCAGGTGGATTGATTATGCTTTCCTTTATTACTGGCACATGTTACATATGCTTGGTTTCACTGAAAGTAATCCCTGAGATTAATAACTCAGAAAAAATAATTCAAAACTGGTTTCAAGAGGACGGTAGTGCAGCTCCACTTGCGTTCACCGTTGCTGGTATTTTATTCCAATCACTTCTAATTCCTCTTTCCTTTATCGGAAACATGGTTTGGATTCTCCTCACAGGATGGCTCCTTATGAAGCGAAAGGAGGAAAGAAATTTAGTTGGAAAGGATAGGGACGGTGAACATGTTTTTTAAGTCTTGTCTTTTCTGTCTGTCAAAAACTGACTCAAGTTGAGTCAGTTTTTTTATTTCTATGTACATTGACAATACATAATATATGTCTTATTATATACGCAGAATTTTCTTCATTTCTCAGTAGCGACTTGGTTGGAGTTCCCTCTCGCTAAATCGCTACTGAAATGGTAGCCATGGAAGCAATTCCGCTCCATGCATCCTGAAATAGGAGGAAACAAATCATGAACATTTTAAAAAGAAAAACATACCAATCAGAACGACCGTTCTCGATTACACTCGCCGAAGAAATTCTCCGAGCAGAACTCCGTAAACTTTACGGAAATGAGATTAAGTTTTTTGAATGTAGTATTACGGGTACAAAGCCAGAACAAAAATCAAAAACAATGTCTTTCAAAATGAAGTCAGGAAATTGTGGTACTACTGAGTATAAATGGGGCCGTCACGAAAACCATATTGAGCGATATGTAAATATCAAAGCAAAATTCGGTCCTTTTGAACGCTTATTCCCTCATAATCCTAAGACTGACCAGCGTCGTGAAGTCCGGACAGTAAAAGCCGAATGCCGCTTATATTCAGTTGAATCCGGATGTACTTTTTGGAAACCTCATTTCATTCATTTTGATATTTACGATTACGCTGGAGAACAGGTCGATTGTAAGGAAATGTTTTATGAGAACGGACTGCATAAAGATCGTGAACATACACAAACGGCAGAAAATCCATGTCATGACATGTGTTTCAGCCAAGTATCTGTTATGTGTCCTGATTGGATATCCTTTGCAAAAATAATAGAGGAAGAAAAAGTTTCTTAAATAGAATTCAAAGCCCCGCGAATGCGTCGGGGCTTTTTTATTTTCCTTATTTTCTACAAACTACAACCTACCAACTACGCACTAGCTACTGGCAACTCTCACACGTCTCATCTTTAAACACATGCAATTTTGGCTTACCAGTTGGCGCTTCCACCTTCTCAAGATCTTCCTTCTGAATTGGACTCTCTGTGTAGGTTTTGTTGATATCAACGGTTGATTTCTCAATGGCAGAGGCACCGAGTGTACGCAAATAGTAAGTAGTCTTCAGTCCCATCTTCCAGGCACTCATATAGGCATCAGAGATAGCGCGACCGCTCTCTGTTTTCATAAAGAGATTAATCGATTGTGATTGGTCAATCCACTTTCCGCGACGAGCCGCATGGGCAATGATCCAGTACGAATCAATTTGGAAGACTTCTTTGTACTTATTGCGTAGCTCAAGTGGAATTTCCTGGATTTTCTCAAGGCTACCGTCATAGAATTTGATTTTCTCAAGAAGTTCTCTCGTCCAGAGACCGCGCTCCTTCAAATCATGAATGAGGTACTGATTAACGATGGTGAATTCTCCGCTAAAGTTAGATTTCACATAGATGTTTTTATAAATTGGCTCCACTGAGGGTAGACAGCCAGAAATATTTGAGATTGTCGCTGTTGGTGCAATCGCCATAGTGTTTGAATTGCGGAGGCCATAGGCTTTGACTGCTTCACGTACTGGTGTCCAGTCCATTTTGGCAGTAAGTGGAATATCAGTTGGAATACCACGCTCGTCTTCGAGAAGCTTGATCGTATCAACTGGGAAAAGTCCTCGTTCCCATTTCGAACCTTTGAAGGTCGAGTAGGCACCTTTCTCCTTCGCAAGTTCTGCACTTGCCATAATGGCGTGCCAAGAGACAAATTCTTGCAGTTCATCAGAGAATTCCACAGCAGTTTCTGAATCAAATTGTAAATTCATTTCATAAAAGAGGTCTTGGGTACCCATGACGCCAAGTCCGACCGGGCGGTGACGGAAATTCGAAGTTTGACCTTCTTTGGTTGGATAGAAATTAAGGTCTATGACATTATCGAGCATCCGCATGGCGGTCTTCACTGTAGTCGCGAGTAATGCCCGGTTAAAGACACCGTGTTGGAAGTGGCGCGCAAGATTTACTGAACCAATATTACAGACGGCAGTTTCTTCGACTGAGGTATTGAGCGTGATTTCGGTACAAAGATTGGAGTTATGAATAACTCCGACATGGTCTTGAGGTGAGCGAATATTAGAAGGATCCTTGAACGTAATCCATGGGTGTCCAGTCTCATAAATCATCATGATCATTTTTCGCCACAGGTCTTGTGCTTTCACACGCTTCCAGAGTTTGATCTCTCCTCGATCTGCCTTGGCTTCATACTCGACATATTTCTCTTCGAAGGCCCTGCCATAGAGGTCGTGGAGCTCAGGTACTTCTTCTGGAGAGAAGAGCGTCCATTCTGCACCATCATTAATGCGCTTCATGAAGAGATCCGGAATCCAATTGGCAGTATTCGTATCATGGGCACGACGACGATCGTCACCTGTGTTCTTACGCAAATCAAGAAAGTCTTCGATATCCATATGCCACGTCTCAAGGTAGACACAGGTTGCTCCACGACGCTTGCCGGAACGGTTGATGGCGTTTGAAGTCGAGTCGATCACTTTAATAAAGGGAATCACTCCCTGACTGCCGGTATTGATGGCTTTGACAAGTGCATTGGTCGCACGAATATAGGTCACATCTTGGCCAATACCACCTGACCACTTCGAAAGCTGGGCATTATCCCCAATACATTTGAAAATATGCTCGAGATCGTCAGTGATGGTAGAAAGATAGCAAGATGACATTTGTGCGTGAACCATTCCGGAGTGGAGTAGAGTGGGTGTCGAAGGCACATAGAGCATCTGCGAGATCGTCTCATAAAACTCGATTGCTCGAGCTTCTTTGTCATCCTCAGTGAGCGCCAGGCCCATAGCGACTCGCATCCAGAAATATTGTGGTACTTCAAGCAGTTTCTGAACTTCGTCACGAAGGAAATAGCGATCATAGAGCACTTGAAGACCAAGATACTCAAACAAATGATCCCGCTCTGGCTTCAAGGCTTCGGCAAGTCTCTCGAGATCAAAGTTCTTCATACGAGGATCAAGACGGCCTGCCTCAATACTCTTTTGGATTGATTCAGAGAAATTTTTCTTGTGGAGCATTTGGAAGTGATTCGAAAATTCATCAGTACCGAGCACGTCTTTGTGAAGGTCGCTCATCAGGAGTCTTGCCGAAATATAAGCGAAGGCTGGCTCACGCTCAATCTGACTCTTCATGGTCATGACGATGGCCTTATTGATCTCACCCGTCGTGATTCCATCATAGACATTTAACTTTACCGATGAGAGAATCTCTGGGACATTCACACAGTGCTCGAAGCCGTTACAGACGTTGGTAATTGCAGTTTCAATTTCCTTCTCATCAAAGGTCACTACTTTGCCACTTCGCTTTTTGACACTAATTTCTTGTCGCTCAATTTTCTCAAGGGTCTCTTTTTGGCGTTCCTCACGAATGCGAGCACGTTCACTCCGGTAGATGATATACGCTCGGGCGACCAAAAAATCACCTTTATTTGCAATCTCTTTTTCGACGATGTCCTGAATTGCTTCAACAGTTGGTATTCGCTCTTCTCCAAACGCTACCTCAATTTGTTCCAATACGTTATCGGTGATTTCAATAATTGAATCGTCAGAAATAGGAATTTCAGTCGCTTGATACGCCTTTTTAATTGCTTCTTCAATGCGCGTGCGATTGAATTCGACAATCGATCCTGAACGTTTCTTCACAAGTGAAATCATGGAACAAAAAAATTAGTAGTAATAAAATTGTGCTCTTATTGTACAGAACATCAGAGACTCATGCGAGCGTGGATAACTCAAAACTCCACTAAGTGAAATAAAAAAATCAGTTTGTAAAATTAGATGCCACCGCAGTTTTCTCTGTAAGGCTTTTTCAGGGTACGACTCGTATAAATAAATTTAATTCAAAAAATTCACTGTCATACCTTTCTTAATCTGATGGAGATCACTAAATCCAGCATTCACCTCAAGGACATAGCGGATTGGGAGCGAACTTGCATAGGTGGTTGGGTATGAATCAGGCGAAATGTTTTCTGAAATATCGACAATCTGATTATTTTCATCAATCCAGATAATATCGAGTGGATAGCGCATATCTTTCATCCAAAAGGAATGTATGTCTTGTTTTTCAAAGACAAAAAGCATACCCTGGTCTTCCGGTAATGTTGGGGTGTCCGAAAGCCCCTTCGCTCGCAGAGCTCCAGTACTTGCAACAATAACATTAATCTTTGCCTCCCCTATCTCTACCTTACTGACTTCCACGAAGTTCCCTTGGCTAGGCTTCTGATGATAGAAAACAAATGTAATAATGCCAAAAAATACAAGTGGGATTAAGAAAATTCGTACAAGTGTGCGTATCATGCACTTGAGTATACTTCCCGAGTACCACGAAAACAACCGAGAGCTTAGCTCTCGGTTGTTTTCCGTACTGTAATTTCTATTGTTCCGTCCTATTATTCCCGGTCTGTCCCGAACGTCTAAATAATTTTAAAGTCACCATTTTCGACTCTGGAACTTTACCCATCCAGTAGGTATTGCGTACTCAATTGAAGTACACAATATCGACTCAATCAATTTTTATATACCGAAGCACATAAAAATGTTTTTCCCAATTGAGTTATTCCACGAGCAGCTTCCGCTACCCGTGCCTTGTTACGACTTACTCCCTGTCA
>CAZRDO010000006.1:55463-58428 GCA_964599225.1 uncultured Candidatus Saccharibacteria bacterium | reverse complement strand
CGTCGTCTTACCGTGGTCAACGTGACCGATGGTACCGATGTTTACGTGCGGCTTATTACGATTGAATGCCTCTGTAGCCATAATAGTTATATGTCGCGGTTGCTTAAAGTTCAGGATTTTCTAGCCCCTCCCTCTAAGATTTCGCTTAAAATTAATAAATAAAAAAGTGAAACAAAAACACGCATTAGCCAGCGATGTTGGGATCACTATAGCAAATCGCCAATATATGTCAAATGGCGCTCCTATATCTGTGCGAGACCTATGTAAGAACAGCGGTCTCGCACAGATATACTCGCTGGAATAGAGAAATTATGTCGGAACAGCGTTCCAAAAAATAGGAGATTCGCTGGGGTGGAAAAAGAAATAAAAAAATCGGAATGGTTATTCCGATCGGCACTATCGCCATTGTGAAACAAGGACTCCTTGATCTGTGTCAAATGTAGCTATAACCCTTACCTGTGGTTCTGTAATTACATTTATGGTTTTATAAATAACATAACCACCTTTATGTAAGCGAAGCCATTGTCCATTATTCCTGACAAACAAATCTTTTCCTTTCCAAATAAGATACGCGGGTTCATCGTCTATAAAATAAGATACGCCATCGGTAATATAGACATCAGTAGAGCCCTCTACGCCTGCTGAGGATCCATAAGCAATGGAATCACTGTTAATCTGGGCAATATACTGGGACTGCCCGTGGGCATTTTTTGAAAACAAAATCACACAAAACAAGCAAAGAACTGCAAGAATTTTCATCGTTGTTGTTTTTCTAATGAGAGAGTACCACGAAATATCATCTTATTCAAATAAAAAACCGGATTAGTTTTTTCTAAATCCGGCTTCAGTAACAAATTCAATTGCGTATTCTTTTGGAGTCTTTCGTTTATCTTTAGGGATAAACGCGTAACGCTTCTGTAAGAGAGGCGTATCTATTGGTCCAGCTTTTGATAGATAAATATGACAGCGCACATCACTGTCCTCTTTTAATTTTTCCGCATATGAAGAAATCATCTCAGAGGCAGTGGCATACCCTATTTGTCCCTGTTCTCGTATGACGTCGGGAGTCAAAATGTCATTTACATGTGAAGAGACGAAACCCACGATGGTTTCCTCCTCAGTAGCTTTGAATGTGTGATGGAAATTTTCAAAGACTGGAATCTTTGTAGTAACATTTGCAGCAATATTCGCAGCAATTGATTCTTCTACTGAGGTAAAAATTTTCTGGCCACTCTTGTCAGTTTCATCATCAGAAATTGAATCACCTGCGGCAAGCACGAGTCCACGAATAGTATCCGTATGATTATGGATACTTGGAAATAGTCCGGAAACATCTTTCTCCTTTGTAAAATCTATTTGCCAAAATGTCGTATGAGGGCCAAGATGAGCTTTCAGTGCTAAGAGTTTTTCCAAATTTCGTCCTACCAAAATAACATCATACCCCCACTCAACTAGAGTCTCTGCAATTGCACTTCCAATACCACCAGTGGCGCCTACCACCACGACTGGTTTATATTTCTTATTTTCATTCATTAGAGTATCCATTTTCTTAATCGATCATAGCAGAGATGGATAAAATAGGAAACTAAAAATAAAACTCCACGAATGGAGTTTTATTGGGGGGGGTTATGGAAATTATTTTCTAGTCTTGATGATTTCATCAGCCACATTTTGCGGCACAATATCATAGCGGACAAATTCCATCGTAAATCCGGCGCGGCCTTCAGTCATCGAGCGGAGATTCGTCATGTAACCAAACATTTCTGACAGTGGCACCACGGCAGTAACAACTTTGTTCATACCACGATCTTCCATGCCTTCGATAATACCGCGCTTACCTGAGAGACTTCCGGTGACATCACCCATGAATTTATCTGGAGTTACTACTTCGACTTTCATCATCGGTTCGAGAATGACTGGCTTGGCAGAGCGGCACGCATCTTGAATTGCCATTGACGCTGCGATCTTGAAAGCCATTTCATTGGAGTCAACTTCGTGATATGAACCATCCCAGAGATCAACTGACACATCGACAAGTTTGAATCCTGCGACCACACCACGCTCGAGTCCTTCGCGGAAGCCTTTTTCAACGGGTTTGATATATTCCTGGGGAATTGAACCTCCTTTAATACTATTGATGAATTCGAAGTGGTCTTCACGAGTCACGTTCTTTGGAAGATCCTCAATGTCTTCTTTAGTAAGTGACATATCCATTGGACGAACTTTGATTTTGACGTGACCGTAGTTACCTTTACCACCCGTCTGCTTGATGTACTTACCTTCTGTCTCTGCATCTTTTGTAATCGTCTCACGATAGGCAACTTGAGGCTTGCCCACATTGGCATCAACTGAGAACTCACGCTTCATGCGGTCAACAATAATTTCAAGATGAAGTTCACCCATGCCGGCGATGATAGTCTCCATAGTTTCTGGATCAGTTGAGACACGGAATGTTGGATCTTCATCGGCAAGTCGTGAAAGCGCCATACCCATTTTTTCTTGGTCAGCCTTAGTCTTTGGTTCAATGCGAAGTGAGATAACTGGTTCTGGAAAGACGATGCGATCAAGCTCAATTGGATGACCTTCGTCACAAAGTGTGTCTGATGTCTTGGTATCTTTGAGTCCGACTGCCGCTGCGATTTCCCCAGCAAAAACTTTCTTCACTTCTTCTCGCTGATCTGCCTGCATGCGCACAATGCGGCCAATACGTTCTTTGTTGCGAGTACGAGGATTGTAGACATAGGAGCCTGCTTCGAGTGTACCTGAGTAGACACGGAAGAATACAAGCTGTCCAACAAACGGATCAGCCATCAACTTAAATGCGAGTGCTGAGAACGGTGCCTTGTCATCTGGACCACGTGTTTCAATTTGATCATTGTCGGGATTGATACCACTGATAGCTTTGATATCGAGCGGACTTGGGAGGAAATCAACGACGGCATCGAGCACGAGTTGTACACCTTTG
>CAZRDO010000006.1:0-55453 GCA_964599225.1 uncultured Candidatus Saccharibacteria bacterium | reverse complement strand
TTTTGAGCGCACTTCCACAAAATACGGGGAAGATTGCATTGGCAATAACAGCTTTGCGGAGTGTCGCTTTGAGTTCAGCGTGTGTTGGCTCTTTGCCTTCGAAATAGGCACTCATTTGGGCTTCATCGTTCTCAACAATGCGTTCCACAAGTTCAGCATGATACTTCTTGGCGTCTTCCATCATGTTCTCTGGAATATCTTTCTCGATTACTTTATTACCCATTTCACCTTCGAAATAGTATGCGCGCATACCAAGAAGATCAATCACGCCTTCATGATTCTCTTCGAGACCAATGGGGAGTTGTGCACGAACAGCTTTCTTTGAGAGGCGATCGAGAATTGTTTTGTATGAGTGTTCAAAAGAGGCACCTGTACGATCAAGTTTGTTTACAAAACAGATACGTGGCACATTGGCTTCGTCAGCATAGCGCCAGTTGGTTTCTGATTGTGGTTCAACACCAGCAACACCATCGAAAACGACAACTGCACCGTCAAGTACGCGGAGGGAACGCTTCACCTCTACCGTGAAGTCGATGTGGCCAGGAGTGTCAATAATATTGAAACGATGTTGTTTAGATTTATCACCTTGTGCATACGTCGGGAGCCAGGTACAGGTCACGGCAGCAGCAGTAATCGTAATACCGCGCTCGCGTTCTTGTTCCATCCAGTCAGTGACAGTCTCACCTTCGTGCACTTCACCAATCTTGTGACTCATACCGGTATAGAAAAGGACACGCTCACTGGTCGTAGTCTTACCAGCGTCGATGTGAGCGACGATACCGAAATTTCTTACTTTTTCTAGAGGATAGTCTCGTTCCATAAATAATTTAGTGCTTAGTTTTTAGTCTATAGTCTTTAGTGAGTAAAATAAAAAGACCCGAAAGTCTGATGAAAATACTATACGGTATATATGAGATTTATGCAAATAAAAAACACCCTTTTGGGTGCTAATAAATTACTTCAAATCTCCTTGGCAAATATTCAAATTGCGTCATTTCCATTAAACAGACCAACAAAATGAGTGCCTGGTCAGGGCGATCGACATTTTTTGAATTGAATGTAAATCCCTTACCTAACTCAATATTTTCTGATGGCACGAGTGCAGCATGGTAACCAATCCCTCCGATTTCAAAATTCTGGTAATTTACCTTAATATGATCGGTTTCAGCATGAGATTCGCACAGATACTGTGCGAAATCCTGTACCTTTTCTATGAGCTGACGATTTTCAGACTTATGCCACTCAACGAATTGACTGCCCGTGTGTGGAAGTACAAAGCCACTAATCAGTAGATCTCCACTTGTTTTCATATTGATCCAAAGCGGCTGAAGATAATCTGCCTGAGATACATTTTCAGCACGATTTAGTAATGTGAACATCAGTGACAAATTCACTAATGTTCGTTTCGGATCATGTCTTGAGACATGGATTGTAAATTCATGGGTCTCAAAATTTTTCCCACTCCACCGAATTCCACTCAGCCAACCAAACTCTCCATCAAGCTTTGCTACACGCTTAAGTTCTTTCTCATTAAACTTATAGTCTGTGAGCCCATTGAGTTCCGCGGTTGTAATTTGCAAAAGTTCATTGATGAAATATTCCGCAATGTGAGACTCAACTTTTAGAATAAATACTGGTTTATTATTTATCCAATCGAGATAAATATAGTAGCAAAGTTTCTCGCTACTTGGAAAGTTACTTTTCATTTATTTTTTGATTTTCTATTCTGAACTTACTATAAATTCAGCAAATGTCAATAAAGTAAAAAATCCCTGAAGGGATTTTTTACTTTATTGTAGTAGAGAGAATCTACCAAGCAAAGTGTGCGAACGCCTTATTTGCTTCGGCCATGCGATGTGTATCATCGCGCTTCTTGATTGCGACACCTTCATTCTTTGAAGCAGCAATAAGTTCTGCTGCGAGACGATCTGCCATAGGCTTACCTTTCCCGGAACGAGCTGCACCGATAATCCAACGAAACGCGAGGGCTTGGCGACGTTCTGGTCTGACTTCACGAGGAACTTGATAGTTTGCACCACCGATTCGGCGTGAGCGGACTTCCATGTTTGGTGCAGCATTCCTGAGAGCTGTATCAAACACTTCAATTGGATTCTCAACACCCATTTGTTCTTTGATGATATCAAGCGCGCGGTAGACAATTGTACGTGCAGTTTCTTTCTTACCACTCCACATAACTGAGTTTATGAACTTACCAAGACGCTCAGAGTTGAAACGGAGATCTGGACCTGCAATATTTCGATTTTTGACTGGACGACGCATTTAATGTATGAATTAAAAATTTTAAATTAAGATTATTTAGCTTTTGGACGCTTGTTACCGTAGAGTGAGCGACTTTGGCGACGCTTCTCAACACCCTGTGCATCAAGTCGGCCACGGACAATATGGTAACGAACACCAACAAGGTCTTTCACACGACCACCGCGGATAATGACCACTGAGTGCTCTTGAAGATTGTGTCCTTCGCCTGGAATGTATGCCGTGACCTCTCTACCGTTCGTAAGACGTACACGAGCAATCTTTCGGAGAGCTGAGTTAGGCTTCTTAGGTGTTGTTGTTGAAACTTTGGTACAGACACCACGCTTAAATGGTGAGTTGTAGTAGACTGGCCGATTCTTAAGCACGTTGAAACCAACCGCAAGGGCAACAGCCTTTGAGCGCTTCACGATGCGTCGGCGAGGTTTTCGAATAAGTTGTGAAATTCGTGCCATAAAAAATAAATAGCCACAAAGACTATGTGCTCCATAGCGTACTATATATTTAAGTAATATGCAAGATTATGGAAGGATTTCAGGACTTACGCCTTCTCCAATGAGACTTTCACCTCTATTGCCTCCTTCATCCGTTGTATCCGGTACCTCATCTGTACCATCATCATCTGCTACTGAAGTGCCATCATCGATAGGTGGCTCAGGTGATGGTAAATCACCTGGGACATCCTCATTATTAGAATCAGGTTCTCCATCTTCACCCGTATCATCCCCTAGATTTGGTTCTTCTTCTGGAGTAGGGTTCGGATCTTCAAGTGGAGTGGGATTTTCATCTTCAATTATAGGATCTGGTGCACTCCCACCACTACTATGATTTCTTCTCTCGAGTAATGAATCCAATTCACTCTTTGAAATACAAGTTTCATTTCCTGACTCACCCACACAAAGTGTTTGTGTGTGAATACGATGAGCGAAGAGATCACTGATGCTGTTGCTTGCATCGGCGAGAAATTGTTTGATAAGGCTGCCGAGAGAATGTTCGTCTTCTAAATCCAGTGAGGTAAGTGGTTCAATTTTCAGATCGAGTTCCTGTACGGCTTTCGTGAGTACTGGTACGATGTCTTCATAACGGACTCCGCGAGGCGTCACTCCATCAGCTTCATAGAACATTAATCTCGTATCAACCTCTTCAACATCTTCAGCGATAAATCCAATGCGAGGATTTTCAGTGTCATTATAAACGTAGGTCACTGGACGAAGTGCATTCACAATATCGAGCCCACTATCTTCATAGGTCTCAATATCGTGCTTGAATCGTGCAGAGGAAACTGTACAAGTTGCGGTACCAGTATTGTGAGTAATTTCAAAAGTTGAAGTATTCATACACAGTGCATCAGGAGTGCCTGTTGAGGCAGCAAGTCCAGAGGTGACAAAAAGTTTTCCTGCTGAGTCAATTCTAAATCGTTCGGCAATAGCTGCACCAGAGGCTTTTGTATAAAATGAAAGATCACCCGTTTCACTTCCTGCAGTGTTCCCTAAATTTGTGAGCTTAAGTGCGGCACGCGCAATACGACGAGTCCCATTGGCACTTGTCAGCACGAAACCATTTGCAGTCTCAAAAGCAAACCCTTGAGCTCCGGCAGTTGCGGCAGCATTATCAACATCAAATATAGTCTGTGAGGTCACATTCGAACCCGCATTCGTTGTACGAAACGCAAAGTTGGTAGTACCAACCGCAAGTGCTGATGAAGAGTTTCTGTTTACAACTACAGTATTATTAAATGTTTTGTCACCAATAAATGTTTGTGTAGTTGTATTGACCACACCACGGTTTGTTGCTGAAGCGTCAGGAATATTAAGTGTTCCAGCCGCTGACCAGTTCACATCAGTCCCTGATGTTCCCGGAGTAGTAGTGAGCGCAAGCGTGCCACTGGCATCTGGTACGGTAAATGTCCTAGTCGTTGCAGTCGTAATACCAGATGCTTCAAAGGCAATTGCCTTTGAAGCATCTCCGTTATCAATAATTCGAAAAACATTATCAGAAAATTCATTACTCGCCGAACCTGTAGCGGCGATGGTAATTGAACCAGATCCACTCGTCACCGATACTCCAGTACCAGCAGTAATGGTCGCCAGTGTGTAACCTGAACCATTACCAATAAAAAGCTGACCATTTGTTGGCGTACTCGTCAGTCCGGTACCACCCTGATCGATAGGAACCGTCCCTGTTGAAGAGAGATTTTTTGATCCGTCGGTGAAAACAAGTTTTGATGCGGTGAGTCCAGAGAAATTGATTGTACCTGAAGACGTAATACCAGTCGCTGCAGCAATGGCACCAGAGGAATTAACCTGAAACAGATCACCTGAGCCTACCGTCAAGAGACTTGCGGGTGTTGTCTCACCAATACCAAAGTTACCAGACGAATCAAAGCGAGCTCTTTCACTTCCTGCAGTTGCAAATTCAAGTGTGTCGGCAGCATCACGATAGATACCAGTATTACCATCACCTGTAAATGTATACGTTGGTGCAGTTGCCGAGCCGATTGCACGTCCGATTGAAAAACCGCCAGTTGTTCCTGAGGCAAATGATGAGCCGCTTATTGAATAACGCTGGGTACCACTAAATGTAAACCCAATTGTTCCGGCAGAAACACTAAAAAGCCCTGTAGTTGTATCCCCTGCAAACGTATAGGCAGGCAACGATGCGGTACCTGCCCCGAGACGAAGCTGGTTATTAGCATCATCCCATAAGAAATTAGTATTATCTTGAGCGAGCACGCCACTAGTACCTGCAAAGAGTATTGAACCAGCTGTCGCCGATGTAATAGTTGAGCCTATGCCAAGGTTATCTGCAACCGTACAATTTACACTACTCCCTGGAGCACAGTCTGGCTGAAGTGTTGCAGGTGCAGTATACGGAGACGTAGGTGGATCAGCAAAGACAAAAGAAACCGTCCATGAGAAAAAAACAAGGAAAGTCAGTGCAAGAACAAGAACACGATTTTTTTTAAGAAACCATTGAGACATAATCCACAAGTTTATTATAACTCAAATGAACGATTAATGACTCCTTTTTTGACATCCATTGGTGTAGAAGTATACACCGGGGTATAACTTCCATCCTGATTTTTCTTTTCAATCTTTATATAGTATCTGCCATTACTGACAAGACAGAGGTATTTACCATTCACATCAGCGACACAGTTTTTGATTTGTGTATTGGTTCTTTCAGAAAAAACTCTCACGACAGCAAATGGAATACCGTACCCCGTGCCTTTCTCGAAGATTACGCCCTTAACCTTTTCCTTTATACCTACTCGACGGAGCAGGAACATGAGTACATAGAATCCTACAATAGCAAATGTATATGGCTTCTCAATAATGAAGACAGCGCACACTGAAAGTAGGAACCCTATGTAGAAGCATATTCTTGATGCACGGTGCATGAAGAGACGACGTGCTGAGTAGAAACGCATAACCTTACGCTCACGCTTGGCAGTTTCATTCCAATCTTTTCCGACTGGATCCATGGGAATATTGCGATTAATCACATCTCCATCATTTTCAATAACAATTTCTCCACTCAAGTAGAGATCTTTATAAAATTCATCTTCAGTCGCACCGTAGAGTTTTACTGAGGGAAAGGTGTAATTAGCTTTATTGGCAGTAAGTTTGTATGTTCCCTTCTTTACAATAAATCCATACCGACCATCAAGATCAGTAATCGCATTTGTTATTTCATTATTACTAACATCAAGAAGTGACACATACACAGGATCAAGTGGTTGTTTGGTCACAGAGTCATAGACAACGCCCCATGAACGACGACGGACCCCAAACGCTGAAAGCACCAGTGACCCGATACGAAATGGAATGAGTGCTACCTCTGAAATATTGAACACCGTAATAAGCGTTGGGGCAATCACTGCCACACCAATAGCTGCACCTGCACTAGTAACGAGTGTCGAAATACTCCGGCCTAGACTTGTAGAGAGGCTATCACTTACGCCACCAATTATTTTATCTGCAGCATTTTGAAAGCCATCTGGTAAAAAATCAAGTGAAATACCTAGCCCTTTGTCATCTTCTACTATTTCGTTAGAGTCATCAGGAATCTCTGGTCCTCCACTGTCATTATTCTCATCTTCATTTGTATCAACTGGTGTACTGTCAGGGATTACGTCATCGGGATTTTCTTCATCAACAGGGTCCTCCTCATCGACTGGGATATCATCACCAATGTCAATCGGATTAGCTGGATGAACGCCGGGAATTCCGTCACTGCTAACAGGATTATTACTCTCAACAGGGTCTCGATCATCAATTCCTTCTGTAGTACTTGATGCAAAACTACAAGTTGGATCAAGCGGGTAATCAATCAATCCATCATTATCGTTATCAATATCATCATCACACTGAGGATCTTCACTGGTACTAAGCAATGAGGCGCAGCCTATATCATCTGGGAAATCAACTAGACCATCACCATCGTTATCAATTTGGTCATCACACTCGATGCCAGCTTCAGAATTTCCACTTGTACTATCACAACTTATATCTGCTGGATAATCGATAGTACCATCACTATCATTATCGACTCCATCATTACATTGCGTCCCCCAATCAGTCCTTACACAAGAATCTGCATCGTCACAACCAAATTTTATCCAGCCAACATTCTGACCCCATGCATAGCCAGAGAATTCACCATTCGTAATAATTACTCGCTCATTTTCAGCATCTTCATTATCAAATGGTCCAAAATTTATCCATCCAATCCTTTCGCCCCATGCATAGCCAGAGAGCTGAGAGAGTGTATTTACTGTTGTACTCGGAGTATCAATGAGGTTATTTGCTACTTTAAAGTCAGCAGTTGCACACGAGTTGTTTCCATTACTACAGTTCAAACTAATCCACCCATAACTACTGGCCCAAGCGTATCCTGTAAGCTCGGTATCAGAAATAGTTATATTGTAGGCATCAATTCCTGGTTGTGTGAAATAACCAAAATTGATTTGGCTTTCATCTCGAAGTATTTCTGCAAAGTATGAATCATCATTATCCGGATTGATTGTACCTGTCACTGCAAGAAGATTTCCCGGTAAAATAAGTATGCTAAAGAGCATAAGAACTAATGCAAAAAACTTGCGAACATACATCTATACATTCTACTCTAGAATTTCTTTTTTAAAAATCACGCAATTATACAACTCTCAACACATACGTACATATATCACAATGGATTCAAATCAATCACGTTATTTTCAGGTGTAAGATCTGGATCTTCAATACTTTTTTCATCGATAATTGGCTCAGGAATCTCTGGGGGCTTTTCCGGGTCATCAATATACTCCTTCGGTGGATCGATTGAAGTATCATCGCCACTATCTTCTATAAGCTCGGGATCTTCTTCGTCATTGTCCTGTTGTTCTTGGATATTGTTTTTTTCATCAATAAGTTTCTGGAGATCATCCTTGGTCACACAGACATCATCAAGACACAGCTCATGTGTTTGAATTTTGTGAGCAAAAAATGTTTCTACTCCATTGGCTGCATTCTCAAGGTAGGTCTTGATAAGTGATGCGAACGAGCCAGAAACTTCAAGATCAAGTGAAGATAGTGGCTCGATTTTTAAATCAAGCTCTTGAAGTGCTTTAATCAACTGCCAAGTATTTGGTGCGGCCACACTCAAATATCCGTTTGGACCCTCAGTCACAAGTTCTGGATGAAATACTTGGACCTCTTGAGCAATCACACCCGTAAGATGATCTCCTCCTGCAATGACATCATACTGCCTAATTCTGAGATCTTTAAAGTAGGGCAACATCGTATTTGCATCAGTAATATTGGTCTTGAGTCGTTCATCCGAAGAGCATGTGACTGTCTCTGAGCCTGATTCAGGATTATGAAGACATTCACCGTCAGAATCATGTAGTGCAAAAATATTTGTATCGACATTTGTTTTATCTACATCGAGAAGGTAGTCTGCAACTCCTGTTCCCACACTGACATTTCCTGTATTAGTAATTGAAAATCTTGGCCCATCAAATGGGGTATCGAAAATGACAAATGTCCCGTCATCACTCCCGATCGCCCATTTCCTAACTCCAGAATCTAAAAATTCAACTGCACTATTATTATTCCCTGCATCAATTCCAATGCGTGGAAAGGAAGGATTATATAGATAGATATTCCAATCAACTACATCTGATGGATTAGTATCGCCAATTTGAAGCTGCGCTTCTGGAGCAGTAGTTCCGATACCGAAATTCCCTTCTGGTGTAAGTGCCATTTTTGTTGTGAGTGACTGAAGTGTTGATCCAGAAACTCCACTATTAGAAGTTTTAAATAAAATTGACCCACCAAGTGCATTTCCTGTGGCCTGTCCTGCAGCTACGACAAAATCTCCACCGACTTTATCACTACCTAGTCCGCCTGTCCCATGGTAGGTGACTGCTGATGCACTAGCATTAAAATCTCCTTGGCCAATGAAGACATCGTAGATAGGTGCATAAGAACTACCACCAACAAAATTATTTGAATCAGTAATATCAGTCATTACTGCTGAGTACCCTAAAAAAACATTAGATTGCGCAGAAGTAGTACTATATCCCGCTCCACTTCCAATAAACACATTACTTGACCCTGTGGCGAGCGTACCAGCAGCATAGCCGATGCCGACATTATCTGCTGCACCTACTTGTGATCCAAGTGCACCAAAACCTATCGCAGTAAACCTATCTGCCGAAGTACTATTAATCGCTGCAGAAGTACCAATCGCAATACTTCGTTGACCTGAAAGTACATTACTGCCTGCCCCTTGTCCAATAAATACATTTTCATATCCTGTAGTTTGATCATGGCCGGCTTCTTCCCCGATAAAGACATTTGACCCTCCGCCCGTAGTAAGAGAAGTCCCTGCATTCACTCCAATGATTGTGTTATATGAGCTTGTGCTAAGTGCGGTACCTGCATTGATACCAAGAAGAAGATTATTAGTACCCGAAGTAATGGCACTACCAGAACCTGAACCCAATCGAACATTTAACAAGTTTGTATCTTGTGTTCCAAAAAAACCTGTTCCAACTCTAAATTCAGTTGTTCCACTTATAATTGAAGATTTAAAAATATTTGTCGTGGCGTCATACTCAAACCCAGCTTCATCTCCAAGGTTTGTAGCACTAGTCCAATATGGCACTCGAGATGTAGTACCGCTTCCAGTTAGAGCGGCGCCTACGCTTGCCCATGAGACAGTAGTACCGTCTGTAGATAGAAATTCACCATCATGTGAACTTTGATCTGGAAATATCAAAACAGTACAGGTAGGATCCGTTGGCGAACAAGATGGATCGGGAGTGGTGCCAGGTTCAAAATAACTCACTGCAAATCGGATCGAAACAGAACATGTGAAGAGAAAAAGGAGCGCAATTACTAAAAGCCTATTCCTTTTAAAAAGGAAACTGGCAAACAAAACTATGCGCGTTTTTTCATCAGTTAAGATAATACTTTCTATTATACTCTAAATGTTTTATTGATATATCCATGTGTAATAGGAAATACTTGAGATGTGTGAACGAGTGTATAACTTAAATCTTGATTTTTTCTCTCTATTGTCAGGTAATAGGAGCCATTTGGGACAAGTGCATAGAATTGGCCAATGGTATTGGTTACTTTATGGGCAATTTCCTGGTGCATACCTGCTGAATAAATTCTGACAATACTAAATGAGAGCGGGTAACCTGTCTCTCTTTCAATGACTCGAGCAAGTGAATACGGACTCACACGTAGTCCTTTGGCAATCGCAAGTAAAATATACAGACAGAAAATTCCAATGTTGTACAGTACAGGCGTCGTCACGGTAGCAACGAGTGATATAACAAACCCTGCAACAAAAAGTATGTCTGCGAGGCGTTGCATAATACGATTGCTTCTCGAATAGAATTTCGTCAATTTTTGATTCCGCTTGGTAAATTCATTCCAATCAAACGAAAGAGGGTCAAGTGGGATATTGCGCACAAGTAATGCGCTTTCTTTATCAATACTAATTGATTCTCCAAAATACAAATTCTGATAGAGCTCATCATGGGTACGGGATGCTAATCTTTTTGAAGGAAACTCATAGTTAGTTTTATTCGCAACAATGGTAAAAGTACCAGTCATGGAAAAAAATCCATATCTACCATCGAAATCAGTAATTGCAGTTGCAACTTCTTTGCCAGCGCTGTCGTTGAGTATTACATAGGCAGGGTCAAGTGGTTGTTTGGTCACAGAGTCATAGACCACGCCCCATGGCGGACGGCGTTTTTTAAGTCCAAATGCAGTCATGAGAAGTGACCACAAGCGCGTCGGTAGAAGTATAAGCTCACTGAGAGAAAGTGGGTTGAGAAACAAAGGAGCAAGAAGGGAGAGGAGTCCACTAGTAAGAAGTGCTGCTGTAGCGGTAGTGTTTGTAAAAAAGCCACTCAATATATTACCCATACTTTGTGGAGTAATTAAGGGTTGCGAGCTTGAACTTCCAGATTCACTAGGATTCGCCGGAGGATTGATAATACAGTCTTCGCCTACACATTCAACTGAGGGCGTACACTCATCGCCAGAGCAGGACGCAAACTGACAAGGTAGTGCGCCACCATAATTGTCCGCGGTATGGTCTTCACAAAGATCACTTTTGTTTTCTGGATACTGACACGGCAGTGACCCGCCAAAATTCAGTGCACCGGCATCGAAACATAGGTATGTCCCATACTGGCACGGTAGTGTGCCGCCTGTGTTGAGAGCGCTTGGATCAGTACAGAGTGATGGATTCTCCTCGCCACCACCAGATCCAATAATTTTTATTATTGCCTCCTGGGTATCCTCTTCATCCGTGCACCCTGTATCATCTGGGTAATCAGTTGCCCCATCTCCGTCATTATCAACAAGATCAGAGCATTCAGCACGCACAGATGCTGGCCGCCAGTCCGTTTGGACACATTCTCCAGAATTCCCACAATCAAACCGAATCCAGCCATAGTTAGTAGCCCATGCATATCCAGACCATTTCCCATCTGAACCAATAGTAACTTTATAATTATCATTACTTGCACAGTTAGTTCCCGTGTCACAATTAAATGACACCCAACCTAAATTTTCTCCCCATGCAGAACCCGTGAGCACTCCACTGCCCAGTGTCGTCATAGTAACACCACCATAATTTGTGGGATTAAAATGAATCCAACCCATTTCTTCACTCCAGGCACTCCCCGTCACACCGCTGTCAGTAATATGGATCGTCGAACCACTGGAAAGCGGTGTCAGAAAATAAATGATACTGCTATCTTGAAGAAAGATAGCAGTATTGTTGGTTGCATCTATAGTTCCGTTTGTTGGAGAGGCAAAGGCACTATATCCCGACAAATAGAAAAGTGAGAATATGCTAATAATCAAAAAAAATGTACGCATTATGAACCGACAAAAAGATTGAATAGAATACTGACGACTGGTGCAATGAATTTCCAAAGGAAAAATATAAAAATAACAACAAATACGAAACTGTAACGCAACAGCGTAAACTCAAAGCTTCTGAAACGTTCTGGCAAAAGTGCAAAAAGAATTTTAGATCCATCGAGTGGCGGTAGGGGTACGAGGTTAAACACTGCCAACACAATGTTCAGTAGTACTATGCTGCTAAATACTGGCAGAAGCGAGACTCCAATACCGAACGCCATGCTCATGCGTATAAAAATCGAAAATATGAGCACAATAATTAAGTTTGCAATTATACCTGCTCCTGCAACGAGGAGTGTGCTACTGCGACGATTTCGTAATCGCGCTTCGTTATACGGCACCGGCTTGGCCCAGCCAAACACAAATCCAGTATGAGAAACTATGAGGAGAAAGGGTAAAATAATTGAACCAAAAATATCTAGATGTGCAACCGGATTGAGTGTCAATCTGCCTGCCCGAAGGGCAGTATCGTCACCTTCGTGCAACGCCGCATAGCCATGAGCAATTTCATGTAATGCGACTGAGAAAATGAGTATGGCGACGTATATAATTGAATCGAGAATATCCATAGAGCTTGATCAAATAATGACTTTATGATACCATACGAGTCACTAAGCACTAGAATATATATGGCAAAAATCTGCGAAATAACTAAAAAAGGTTCACAAATGGGAGGCGGCTACTCAAACCGTACTCGTGCAACCAAATTCAATCCCGTCGGCATGCGCCGTCGCTACCCAAATCTTCAGAAAAAGAAGGTCTTTGTGCCTGAACTCAATAAGTCCTACACTATTACTGTATCAACTCAAGGCCTCCGCACTATCGCTAAAAATGGCGCCTACAAGGCACTCCGTGAGGCAGGAATCATAAAGTCTGGAACAAAAATTAAAGTAGCAACAAAATAAAAGTCTTTGTGAAATAAAAAATCGCCTGAAAACAGGCGATTTTTTATTTTCTTGCGGTAAACCTTATACCATCAGAAATGAGAGTGATGGTACCTTTATCACACGTTGTTTGGTATGGAATGCTAAGCGATGTGAGAGTCGTGAGAGTTATCGGAGCAGGTAATCCGTAGCTATTTTCACAGGCCACAGAAATTATTGCTTCTTCTGGTGCGACTGTAGTAAGCCATGCTTGGCTTGAAGAAGTTTTCGAGCCATGATGGCCGACTTTAAGTATGTTTGCGTGAAGATCTTGAGGCGAAAAAGTTGAGAGTACGATCTGCTCAGTTTTTTTAGTCGAATCCCCGGTAAACATGACACTCGTATTACCGTATATAAGTTTGCCAATAATGGATCCGTCATTTGTAGTCCAACCAGAAACGTCTTGATTAGGAAATAGTACTTCAAAATACACACCGGCATTTTGGTCGAGGGTGATTCGCGTACCACTACGAGCAAGGAGGTGCGGTGCATTTTCTGCAGTAATCGCTGATTCAAGTACTTTGTAACTTGCAGTCTTAGAAACTGTTCCTGGCTCGATGATGGCTCCCACATCGTAGTGGTCAAGAAGATCAATAAATCCGGAATAGTGATCAAGGTCTGGATTGGTAATCATAATGACATCAATCGAGCGATCGGTGTACGGCATTACCTCGGCAAGAGCACGCTCGAGCGCACTTCCTGGTCCCCCGTCGATAATCATTTGCCTACCATTTGGCGCTTCTATATATATCGCATCACCTTGTCCCACATCGAGAAAAGAAATTTGAAGAAGATTTTGACTGCCCTTTGCCTGTAGGAGAATAGGGACGAGTAAAATTAGAGTGGATAGATATATACAATATCGTACCTTCATACAGAAAGTATACCAAAAAGAAAAACTCCAATCCTATACTCTCCTCAAGTATATTGATTGGGGTAAGCCTATTATACTTATGGTAAAATAGACAGTATATTATTAACCACAATTCCCATGTTCGAAGCAAAAACATTTGAAATTCCTGATCTTGCTGGAATTTCCAAGAAAAATATCGAGGAGCACTTGAAGCTCTATGCTGGCTATGTGAAATTTGCTAATTATATCCAAACACAGATTGGTGAGCTTTCAAAAGATTCAGAAAAATGGGCCTACGAACTTGGTGAATTACAACGCCGCTTTGCATTTGAATTCTCTGGTATGCGTAACCATGAGTATTACTTCAGTGCTCTCGAAGGTGGTGCCCATCCCCTTCCGGAGAAAAGCGCTCTCCGAGCTGCGCTCGAGCGCCAATGGGGATCGTACGAAGATTTCCTGGTACGCATGAAAGCAGTTGCACTGACCCGTGGTGTTGGTTGGGCAATGCTCTACTACGATCGGTTCACTGACCAACTTCTCACGCAGTGGGTTGATGAGCAACATATCGGACAACTTATTGGTCTCTCGCCTGTGCTTTGTATTGATGTGTGGGAACATGCCTATGTCTCTGATTACCAGCCAAGTGGTAAGAAACAGTACATTGAAGATTTCTTCGCCAATCTTAACTGGAAAGTAATCGAAAAGAACTTCGAAGAAGCAATTGGATAAAATCTATTCAAAAAAATCCCGCTCTAAGCGGGATTTTTTTGTTCTACATTTTTTTACGGAAGTGTAGTAAATGTTTTATTCGTTGAGAGAGTAGTACCGTACGTAGGAGTAGAAAGTGTTCCATTGTACGTATATGTGGTATTTGGGTTCAAATTTGTAAGCATTACTGTCATCGTACCGCTTACCGTATTACCAAGCGTTGCACCGTTTATAACAGAATTAGTATTTCCTATTCCATAGTGTACTTGACTTGTACTTGGCTGGCCATCATTTTTGCTGTAGTCAATATTAATCTGAGCACTTTCTGATGTGATGCTCGTGGCAGATGTTGAAGTAATGCTTGGCGAAAGTACTGGCGCATTTACTGTAAATGATCCAGTGAAGTCTTCCGAGCCAATTTCAGTACAATAGGATTCAGAATTTGGTACACCACAGAACACTCGTGCTAAATAGCTACCACTTTCCATATAGGGATTTATTTTAAAAGAAAAAACTTTCTCATTAATACCTAAGCCATCTGTAGGTAGATAAGTATTCATACCAGTTTGCTGATTGATCAATGAGAGACTCGCTATCCCGTTGGCTGGCAAATTGCAAGGAACCCATTTAAAAATATATTCCACACCAACATTTATCACCTGCCCACTTCGTGGGCTGACAAAAGTAAGTGAAGGCTTATTGCCATTGCAGACTACATTTGGTCCCTGTAAATCAGTCGAAAAACCATTACTTGGACCTTTTTCAGATAAAATTTGACCTTTAAGTCCTGTATTTGTTTTACCAACAATAAACCACCCGACGAGAGCTATTACAACGATTAAAAGTACTACTTTGACTGCATTATATTGCTGATCTTTTATACTATCCATAAAAACTATGCGAGAAAGATATTTTAACTTTCTGTAGTTAAGATTAAAAAATGTGTCGACAATTATGAGCCTAATACTACCATGTCAATTCAATAGTATTGGTGGATAAATACAAAACGCCTCTTTTGAGGCGTTTTGTATTTAATGCTTCAATCTAGAAGTTATTGAATTGCACTTTGTGCATTTCCAATTCCTGCAGGAATGTTTGAAACTGGTGTTCCAGAAACATTTCCTACTGCTTTTGGCTCTGGTCGTTCACTACCAACGAGTGACATCACCATATCGCGCAAACCTTTCACGTCAGTCAAGAATGTCTTGAGTGCATTGCGAGCTTCCATACCTTCCTTTCTTACTTCGGCAGTCATTGTATTGTCTGCAGCAGCATAGGCGGCCTTGAATTCTTGCATTTGGGTCTTCGCAATTTCGCGGTCAGCATTTACAGTAGCGAGTTTTGCACGAAGACTTGAGACGTCGCGTCCAGCTGTATCGAGACGATCAACGAGGCTAGAGAAGTGTTCAACAATAGTGCCGATTCGGCCTTGTATGCCATCCATGCGAGTAACGATGTCACTTGCACTGGTTGCAGCAAACGCAGTTGCGCCTGTACCAAAAGTCATAAGAAGTCCGAGTGTTCCAATAAGTAGTTTGTTTTTCATAGTATATATTTTAGTTAATCTGATTAATAGAGATTCTGAGTACGCTTTCGTGCGTACACACCTAGTAACGTCACAATAGAATTATTGTGACAGTGCTAGTATAGTCCTAATTTGAGTCTTTAGCGAGACTTCGTTTATTCAATTTCCAGACGAAAGTGAAGATTAGCATATAGAACCCTATCATGAGGACCAGCGGAAACGCACTAATTGTTATTGAAGCGTAGGGTACTTGAGCCGAAATATGAATCAAGAATAGTAACAACGTTGCAGAAATAGAAGTGACAAACGCAATAGGATAGGCAATAGTCATCGAGATAAAGGAGAGTACCGCCAACCCAAGTCCGAGGAACATTACAATTGGTACAAAAGGAGCGATAAGAATATTTATGGGAATGCCAATAAATGAAAGAGTGCCCATCGTATAGAGAATGAGTGGCAACACGGTGACCTGTGCACCAAGTGTTGTGGCAATAGTTTCGCGAAGGTACTTGTAATGAATCCAGTGTAATTTCTTTTCAATAAGTGGGGTGACATAGATAAGACCAAGGGTCGCGAGAAATGAAAGCTGAAATGATACATCAAATGCAAGTAGCCGCGGATTCCAGATGAGCATAAAAAACACTGCAATAAAAAGCGCTCGGGATGCTTCATAGGAGCGACCCGTTCCTCGTGCCAAGAGTGCGATGAGCGCCATGATACCTGCACGGATAGCTGTTGATTGAGCGCCTGTCATGAGCACAAAGAGAATGACGGTAACACCACCAAACGTGAGTGAGAGAGTACGCGGCAGGAAGAATGCAAAGAAATCTCTCACGAGAGACGCAAGTATAGAAATATTAAACCCAGAAAGCGCGATAATATGAATTGTACTGGTAATTATAAATTCGTTGCGGAGAGAATGAGAAATGCCACTCCGGGCACCGAGCACTATTCCAGAAACCAGCGAACTTTCTGGCTCACGGATAAGATGTCCATAATGCTCTATAATCTGTGCTCTAAATTCGTACAACTTGGCTTGAATCCTCGAGCCATGTCCATTAGAGAGTACTTTTACTTGTGCAAACGAAATAAGATATGAAATGTCATCTTTCAAAAGATACGACACATAATCAAATTCTTTGCCTTGATCCGTTGTGAAATTTTCTGGTTCCTCTAGTGTGCCTCGCACCTCTACCTCATCACCATACGAAAACTCCGGATATCGATCAGTACTCACTCGAATATGTGTATCATCGCTAGAAATAGTGAATTTTTGTGTGCTTTCACGATTTTCTGGGTCGTCAATAATAATTCCATTAAGAGTTACTTTCTCTCCAACAGACCCCTCTATGACTTCAGATTCTTTTTCGAGAGAAAGCTCATAACGAACACTTCCCAAGAGAAGTGCGATGATATATAAAGCCACGAGAATTCCTTGTTTTTGTTTCCCAAGAAAAGTCGCAAGTAAAAAAACTACAACACTCGCTACACTTAGAATTATAAGTATGTAGTTCGGGACGACGATATAGGATCGGATGAATATTCCAACTGCAAAACCTATAACAATAACGTACAGTAAGCGGTTCGACATATGTATGATACTTACACGTCTCAGAAAAACGCTCTGCAGAATTTTTATTCCTTACTCCAGAGGTCAATCAATGTTTCTTCATCTTCTTTTGAAATAGTTTTGCGATATTTCGCACCTGCCCTACCTTTCACCCGAGCTTCACATTCGGGCCAAGTTTTATGAAGTTCAATCATCGTACCGATTTTTGAAATATATGAATAGGCTGGAAGCTTGGAGCGCATTTTTGCATCGCGCTCACCAGATTCTTCGTCAAAGAGATCTCCTCCAACTATTTTTTCATAGTCTGTGAGGCTCCCAACAAAAAGCGGAACCGCTTCTCCATCAGCAAAGCGTGTCGCAAGCTCATCCACACGTTCATTACCCCGTAGTCCGGCGTGCCCTGCCACTCTTTGCCAGGAGACTTTGCGGTGAAGCTTTAAACGAAACTGGATCATCGCAAGCTCCTTCCAAATTTCTTGATTGGAGACTGGTTCTCCCTCTTTGGTCTTCCAACCATTTTTCTCCCAGGAATAGACCCAACCAGTAGCGCCGTTGGCAAGGTAGGCAGAATCAGTGTGAACTTCAATATCACCCAGTAATGACCGTGATTCAATTAATCTAAATGTCTCAAGCGCCGCCATAAGTTCCATTTTATTATTGGTCGCACCTTCTTCTCTACCACCAAGCTCAATAACCTTGGATTTATTCTTAATTCGTAAATCGAAACTCGTAATTACAATGGCCGCCCAACCACCTTTTCCAGGATTACCTCGAGAGGCTCCATCAGTGAATACGACAAGTTTTTCCATATGTCTATAGTAGCAAAAGAAAAACCTGATGCCTATGAGGCAATCAGGTGGTGGAGACAAACGTCTTCGCGGTAGCCTTGAGTGTGTTGAAACGCTCAAGGTACTCAGTTGAAAAATCAGTTATTGCGATATGTATTTGATACAATCGCTCGTCTGGTTGAATTAAATAAAAGTTCTCAGTGGAGTAGATATCGTTTATTCGAAAAATCACTTCTGGGCTTGGGCCAACCACCCAAGTAACTCTTGCCTGATTGCCCTCATTTTTCTTTACTGAGAGCAACTCAATCACTGATTTTTGTTCAGTGACTTTAACTATTTCTCCCTTTATTTCCTTCCCTTGAAGAAGTCGTTCTCTTTCTTTAAAAGTTAGGCCCAGTATCACTACTGGGAAAGGTCCATTACTCTTACTACAAATCCCAAACATTTAGTTCTTTTTTCTTACTTGAGCTTACTTACTATTCATTTGCTGTCAAGAAAAGAAAAATGCCGAAATGTATTCGGCTATTTTTATTGCAGAATTTTTCATACTTAAAATTTTTCTAACATCTTTGTATCATTTATCTATAATATGTCAACAATTCGCAGGCGCACCTCTTGCCGTCCGCCGAAGTGTGAATTCTCTATCGTTGCGATCACGTCTACTTCTTTACCCACCTCAAGTAAGACATCATAGCTAGATACTGTCGCAAAAAAAGAAATTGCTTTCACAGTGTGATCTCCGTCGGTAAGCATAAGCTCAAGATGATTCTTCTCTTTGCCAAATAATTTGATTACTTTAATGGTGACATGTGGAAATAAAAAAACTGGCTTCTCGTTGCCAATGCCAAACGGTGCCAGTGTTTCAATAGTGCGAGAGATTTGCGGATTCACATCGGCGAGTGAGAGCGCGACATCATATTTCGAATTTTCATTTTGAGCGAGTCGGGGAAGATTTTTGTATATCTCAGCCAGTGAATCTTCGAGGGAATGGATATTATCTTCACTGATTGTAAACCCACCTGAGAGAGCGTGGCCGCCAAATTCAAGAAACATATCAGTGGTGGCACTCATGAGCGCCACCACACTCGCGCTCCCGTCTGATCGACATGAACCTTTAATCACCGAACCACCGTTTGTACCCTCTCTTCCCCAAGCAAATACTGGCCGTGTATATTCTTCAGAAATTTTAGAAGCAACAAGTCCGAGCACGCCAACGCGCCACGATGGATTGCCAATCACAATCACCTCTTTGAGTTCTCGCTTTTCTAAATGTTTGTAGGCTTCTTTCATAATGCCCGCCACCAAAACCTTTCGCTCATCATTTATTTTGCCGAGGTGTGTTGCCAGTGCACCAGCTTTTTTCACATCTGACTCAGAGAGAAGCTCAAATGCCCGCATTGGTGAATCCATCCGAGACGCTGCATTCAAGCGGGGTGAAATCATAAATGTCATATCATCTTCAGTCAGATGCCGTGCATCAATTTTGAGCGTATGAAATAGCTGCATAAGTCCAGGCCGGCGCGATTGCTTGAGTACGAGAAGCCCATAGTAGGCAAGCACACGATTCTCCCCTCGCAGTTCTACCATATCTGAGAGTGTGGCGAGTCCTGCCATATCAAGGAGCCACTTCTCCCATCCACGACTAATCTTCCAATACTCACCATATTTTGTTATGAGCCCTTGGACAAGTTTAAACGCAATCCCTGCGCCACAGAGTTCTTTGAATGGATACGTATCACCTTCACGCTTGGGATTGAGAATCGCGTAGGCTCTAGGCAGATCCGTTTTTGGTAAATGATGATCGAGAATAATCACATTCATGCCGGAGGCTTCTGCAGTCGCGACTTCCTTCACTGCACTGATACCAAGATCGATAGTAATTAAGAGTTTGACGCCTTCGGTGATAAATCCTTCAACCGCGAGAGCATGGAGTCCATAGCCTTCGTCGTGCCGATCTGGAATATAAATTGAAAAATTTTCATAACCAATCTTTTTGAAAAAATCGTGCATGATTACTGCCGCTGGAATGCCATCGCAGTCATAATCACAGTAGATTACAATTTTCTCTTTGGCTTCAACGGCTTCATAGATACGCACGACGGCGCGCTCCATATCACGCATCAGATACGGATCATGGAGACCTCGCTCATAAGATGGTTTAAGAAATATATCTTTCTCTTCGGATGTTATGTTGCGTCTAGTAAGGAGAAGTTCAAGGAGTTCAGCTGAGTGCATTGTGAGATTGTAGCATATGCCTCAATATCGAGTTGAGAATTTTACTTACACTATATATCTATTCTTTTTCTTCTAGCTCAGTGACTTCACTTGGGGTGATTGAGGGAGGTAAAATATTATTTTTGATTTTTGAAATCACGAGATCGGCGACACTCTGCGCTTCGACTTCAGTTGCAAAGCCAGTATTGCCACCGACCGCAGGCTTGGTCGGTTGATGGACATAGATATTGCCATCGATCATGATGTCGTAACCCCAAGTCTCGTCCTCGTTTTGATAGAGCTTAGCTTCAACGAGAGAATCTGCATACGGGTTTGCTTCGCCAGCTGATGGATTCTTTTTATTTGAATCAAGATACAAAGCTCCTCCGACAATGACTGCAAGAAAAATGATGATGAGAATTATTTTGTGTATGGTGTTCATAAAAAATTAATTACGGGCAGTATTCCCAGAAGTCTTTAGTATTGATCCAGTTAGAATCTTCTCCAATTCCAATATATCCTTTTCCATTCACTGCAAAACCTTTTGCAAAGTGTCGTCCTGTTCCCCCAAAATCTGCCTTTTGAGTCCAGGCATTTGTGGATGGATTGTATTCCCAGAAGTCTTTTAAGTATGGAGTGGTCACATCATGACCAGTTCCTACGTATCCTTTGGAATTTAAAGTAAATGCAACGGGATGATAGCGTGCTGTGCCCCCAAAGTCGGCTTTCTGGGTCCAGATGTTTGAAGTTGGATTGTATTCCCAGAAATCTTTTTTAAATCCACCACCAAATCCTGTTCCTAGATACCCCTTACTGCCGATAGCAAACCCAATCGCTTCGTATCTTCCTGTGCCACCGAAATCTGCTTTCTGAGTCCAGGTGTTTGAGGTAGGATTGTATTCCCAGAAATCTTTTTGACCTGCACCACCAGTTCCTGTTCCTACATATCCTTTATTGTTTATCGAGAAACCCACTGCACCACTACGCGCTGTGCCACCGAAATCTGCTTTCTGAGTCCAGGTGTTTGAGGTAGGATTGTATTCCCAGAAATCTTTGTAGGAGACTCCATTTAATCCATTTCCTGTGCCTACGTATGCTTTATTATTGATAGTAAAACTTACAGCACTGTCTCGCGCAAGGCCTGCAAAATCTGCCTTCTGCGTCCAGGTGTTTGTAACTGGATCATATTCCCAGAAGTCTTTCTGGTATTCATTGTAACCTTCAGAACCTGTTCCTAGGTACCCCTTACTACTGATAACAAAAGTTATTGCATCATAACGCGCTGTGCCACCGAAATCTGCTTTCTGAGTCCAGCTATTTGGTACACATGAAAGCGCAACCGAGACTGTTGTTTGCGCTGATGCAGTATTGGCAATACCTTCGGCGGTCAATTTATATGTTTTCGTACTCATAAGTACTCCAGTTGATACTGAACCCTGAGTAATAGTTGATGTGATTGACCCGATGCCTTGATTGATTGATCCGGTATTACAATTCGTCGTCTTCCAATTAAGCAGTGTAGATTGCCCAGCAATGATATTTTGTGGAGTGGCATTAAATAATGTGATCGTGCACTGTGGCGCCGGGATAACCGTAATAGTCTTACTCGCTATAGCAGCATTACTACCGCTAACGGCATTGAGTGTGAAAATAGTAGTTTGCGTAAGATTGCCTGTAGACACAGAACCATTAACCGGAACAGTACCAATAGTCGGTGAAATAGACACAGATGTACAATTATTTGTGGTCCATGAAAGTGTAGACGTAGTATTGTATTGAATTGATGAAGGGTTCGCAGTAAAGGTAGTAATGCTACATGCTGGGATTGTGCCCACAGTGACGGTAGCATACGCAGTTGCACTATTTGTGTCACCAACTGCGGTGAGGAGATAGGTTTTGGTAGAAGTAAGAAGTCCGGTAGAAACTGAGCCGGAGGGAAGCGCTGATGAGATCACAGGATTAGAATCTTGAGTTATCAAATTGGTTATACAGTTCTGTGTAACCCATTTGAGAGATGAGGATGCACCAGAAGTAATTGAAGCCGGCACCGCTTTAAATGAGGTAATGGTACAAGGAAGAAGACTTTCATCATCTGCCGAAGCAATATTTGGACTAATACAAACTAATGTGAGTACTAATGTTGCCAGGAGGCCCCCAAAAAATGTGATTTTCATAAGCCGAGTATTATCATATACAAATTATTTGTCAAATAGATGTATTTGACTTCATGGTAAGACTAATGTATAAATCAACCAGACTGTTTTCGTGCACGATGGGTAGACCAAAGGCCGGAAATAGCTATTCACATAAAAAACTGTTTTTTGAAATGAAAAAAATGTTCTTTATTGCTGTCGCGGTAAGCATGTCTTGCCTCGCAGTACTGTTTTCTGTGCCAGTGATGGCACAACCAAACATTCAACAGCAAAAATCAATCGGTGGATCCGATAAAGATCAGGCTTTTGACTTTGTTTTAAATTCTGACGGCTCTGTAATTATTGGCGGACAATCAGCATCGGGAGATGGTGATGTTTCAAATAACAAAGGAGGAAATGATGGCTGGGTCGTAAAACTCAGTCCTGAGATGATCATTGAATGGGAGAAAAATTATGGCGGTACTTCAAACGAAGGATTCATGGCCGTTATCCCTTATGGTGACAATTATCTGGCTATTGGACCAACGGCCTCGACAGATGGGCAGGTGAACGGAAACCATGGAGGAAGAGACGTTTGGCTCGTTGTGTTTAATGACTTAAATGGAGGAATCGTCAGTAAAAAATGTTTTGGTGGAAGTGGAGATGATGTGGCCTATAGCGTCCTACTCAATGGCACCTATATTGTCATAGCAGGAGCCACAACTTCGACTGATGGTGATGTAAATGCACCAAGTTATGGAAGTCAGGATGGCTGGATTTTTGTTTTGGATGAAAATCTTGAAATTATATGGTCAAAGACCTATGGAGGAGAAGATGACGATTGTTTCACCAAAATTATGGTTTCCAATGAAGATCCGACAAAATATACTGCTGTAGGTAAAACAAAATCTTCTTCAGGCAACATTGAAGAGTGGAGCTACAACAACGGAGGATATGATGGTCTCAGTGTTGATGTTAGCACTTCAAACGGTGAGATAAGCATACTCTCATGTTGGGGAGGTACTGCAAACGAAAGCTTCAACGCTATTGTACAAGTTAACAGCAAATATCAGCTTGGAGGCACAGGCCATTCACCTGATGGATATGGTGGTAATTTGGGGGAAGGAGATTTTCTTACTACACAAACTGACAATCAAGGAAGTCTGTGGTGGCAATATTCAAACGGAGGGACAATGAATGACAGTCTCACGACAATGTCCCAAGCAGGTGGCGACTCAAACGATTTTATTGCAGCAGGACTTACCTGGTCAAATGACATAGAGGTAAGTAATAACCACGGCGGATCAGATGCCTGGATTATAAGAAAAACTTCAGAAGAAAGTTCTTCCAATCTTTTATGGAAAAAAACTTTTGGTGGTCCAGGTAATGATGGGATTACTGCAATAAGTCCAATACCATGGGAATATGGTGCATTTATTGCTGTAGGACACTCGGGAGAAGTCGGTGGCGACATACCTGAAAACAAGGGTGAAAGCGATATCTGGATTATGAAGCTGGTAGACGGGTTCGGAACAAATGATGAAATTGTCACTGCTAATAATGGATCGGGCACTGTTAGTGTCTACCCGAATCCTATGATTAGCTGCACCAAAGTACAGTTTAGTGGAATCTTACCAACACACTTCGTGTTAATGGACATGACTGGTAAAGCTGTCGCAACTGGATTTATCGAGGAGGGATCACTTACGTTAAGTAAAAATGATCTTTCTCCAGGCACGTATCTTCTTGAGTCCTTTATGGCTGATGGCGAAATGTGCACAGCAAAAATCATGGTTCAGTAAACTGAACCGAGTTCATAAAAGCAAAACCTTCCTTGAATAAGGGGAGGTTTTTTATTTTCCTCATTCGTATTCTTACATGCTACAATTTATGAATGGATACTTGTATTTTTTGTAAAATCATCCATGGTGAAATCCCGGCACACAAGGTATTTGATGACGAGGAGGTGCTCGCCTTCCTCGATATTCATCCTGTGGCAGCGGGACATATTCTTCTGATCCCTAAAATGCACATCCCATGGATACAGGAAGTACCAGACGTACTACTTAGTTCTATGATGATAAAAACAAAAAACCTCATTCAAGCGATGAAGAAAAGTCTCTCTTGTGATTATGTACAGGTTTCAATTGTTGGGAAAGATGTGCCCCATTTTCATATTCATCTTATTCCACGATTTTTCAATGATATGCTTCCCGGATTTCCAACCAAAGAATATTCTGCGGGTGAGGCCGAGGTTATGCGAACAAAAATTGCTGCCGAATTCTGATCTTAATTTATTTACTTTTTTGTTTTTCCTTTTGAGGGAAAGTTTTCGTTCACTTCTTGGGCACCTTCTTCTTGTTCATTTAATGCTGTTTGAATTTCAGGAATAAACCTACCTCCTCGTCGAATACGCGCGGTTACTCGTTTCAAATGAGTTAGGTCTTTATCCTCTTCTTCTCTAGGTTCATTTTCCATAATTATTTATTTCTCTTACTTTTAAACTCCAATGCTTTAATCCCTACCAAGCTACCGTGCGCCAAAAATTCTAGCGTGGCACCACCACCGATTGAGACAAACTCAAACTTTTTCTCGAGCTTTGCTTTGGTGACTAGTGCTACCGTGTCTCCCCCACCAATAATGGTACAAGCCTTGGAAGAAGCCATGGTCTGCATAAGAATTCGTGAGCCTTTATCAAATCCTTCTTCATAAATACCAAGGGGTCCATTCCAGAGCACGAGTTTTGAACTTTTCCCAATCTCGCAGAGCGTTTCTGTGGTACGCGTACCGACATCGACAATTCGATCTCCTTTTCTGACTTCGTTTGTTGCTACATTTTGTGCGCGTCCTGCCCGTGTTATAAGTAGATCCTCAGGTAGAATAAGCTTAGGATGCGTAAATAACTTTTTAAGAACTGTTTGGGTCTTTTTATTATTCTCAACTCGTGAAACTCCTACTTCATATCCAGCAGCAAGCAAGAGGTCATTGAGCAGCGCGCCACCGACAAAGACATGGTCTGCAAGCGAGAGGAATTTCTTCAGGAGCGGAAGCTTGGTGGAGAACTTAGCGCCCGAGAGGATAATAAAAAATGGACGCTTTGGCTGAAAAATAGTACTGAGGTGAGTAATTTCTTCCTCAAATTCAAGTCCTATATATGAAGGGAGGTATTTGGGCACACCGATAAATGACGCGTGTGGGCGATGGGAAACTGAAAAGGCATCATTTACATAGAGGTCGGCATAGGAGGCAAGTTTCTTAGCAAATGCAATTCCATTACTCATCTCACCTTTATGTCGTCTGAGATTTTCAAGAAGTACGATTTCTCCAGGTGCAAGCTTGATTCTATCTGGCAATGTTTCTTTGATGAAGCGAAGCTTTAAGTGCTTCGCGAGTACGCGAGCGGCTGGGGCAAGCGACTCGGTATTATCTTTGAGATCAGAGTGAGAAATGATGACAATTGATGCACCGAGTTTTTTGAGCAGTTGTATTGTAGGGAGAGATTTCTTAATTCGAAAATCATCAACGACCCTACCATTTTTAATTGGCACATTAAAATCAGTGCGGAGAAGCACGGTCTTTCCTTTCAAATTTTTGAGACTTCGAATTGATTTCATACAAATAATTGGTTATGAAACCATAGCTACTATCTTTTTCGGATCAAGGCTTGCACGTCCAATAAGTAATCCCTGTACACCGCCATCGGTAAGAAAACTTTTAGCATTAGTCCCATCTACTGACCCACCATAGAGAATACTGATCCCCGAGGCAGTCTTCGCATCAAATAAATCAGAGAGGACTTTTCTAATATAGATCGCCATTTCTTGTGATTCTTCAACGGTTGCATTGCGCACGGCCGAAACCCCAATCGCCCAGACTGGCTCATATGCAATCATTATATTTTTAAGTTCTTTCTTTGAGACGCCAACGAGGCATTCTTCAAGTTGTTTTTTAACTTCATGAAGATACCAGACACCATGATCTCGCTCCTTTTCTCCGACACAGAGAATTGGTGTCAGTCCGCCCTTAAGTGCAGTGATAACTTTGCGGTTAAGTATCATATTGTTTTCACCAAGTGCTCGAGCTTCTGAATGGCCAACAATCACTGAAGTCACACCTGCTTCATGAAGTGAGATCGCTGAAACACCGCCTGTTTCTGCTCCATCGAGAATAGTAGCTACATTCTGCGCACCGAGATACATTTTTTTGGAAATACCAAGTTTTTTCAATTGGTAGAGATACGGGAATGGCGCACAGGTGATGAAAATAGCTTTAGTTTTCTTAGTAAGCTCCTTGGTCTTTGCAAATAGTTTTTCTGCATCTTTGAGTGAACTCGGATTAGTTTTCCAGTTGAGTACGAAGATTGGGACGTCAGTCATATAGGTAACATTCTACCATGAAATAAGACTCAAACCTTTTTATTGCGTTTCCTGCCAAGACTGAATGGCATAGGTTCCCGAAGGGCCACTCGTAAAGTTCGGATTGATCAAACCACTCTGATAAGCCACACTGGTCGTTCCTTGAAGTGTGATTCTATACCCCGTTGCTTCCTTCGCACTCGCGCTTCCCGAGAACTTAATCGTCCCATTTGCAGCATAGAGCACTACTGCACCTGCGGAGCCTGAAATATCAATCGCATTTGAAGTACCACAGGTTGAGGTTGTCGGACAATCTGAATTTGAAAGCATGAGAATATAACTCCCTGTCGTACCTGAACCATTAACTGGAGAACTTCCGCCAATTGTGATCTTTCCATCAGCGATCACTGCTTCACTCGAAGCCCCATATGAGCTTGCAAGCTTAAGTATACCTGCACCATCAATGATGATGTTTCCTGTAATCCATAATGGCCCTGTTACTGTGACGACGGCTGAATTAGTAATTTGAAAAGTATTACAAACAATTTTCTTTGATCCTATTGAAACCTGTGTTGTCCCGCCTATAGTACAAGATCCGGTATAGGTACCGCCTGCGGCCGCATCGGACTGCCACTCGACAATATTCGCCTCAGAAATAGGAAGTGGCTGTGGGGTAGGGTCTGGAAGCGTGTTATTACATGCTTTATTGTTCCCTGTGCCGCTCTGGCAATTAAGTGCACCAGAAACATTTACATAATTGACCGTATGAGCTTGAGCCAATCCTGAGACAGTACCGATAGGAAGTTGATTCCACTGACTTTCACCACTAATCGAACCAGTAAGCCCTCCTAAATAAAATTGGAAATATTCATCAAGTCCTGAAGGGGTCGTGCTGTTCCATGTGCCACCAACTTGTCCGATCTTTGCAGCACCATTCGTGTATATTGTGTTTGAACCAATCGTATAATATTTCGTCGACGAGGTGGATGCGTCAAGAACAAGCCAGTACGTAGTATTCGCTTCAAGTGTTGGGTTCGTAGTAAAGACTACATTAATCCAACCATAAGACGTAGTAACCAGAGATGCCGAAAGAGTACCGGAAGCAAGATATGTCGTACTTGGACTTCCACTATTGTCTGTAGCAATACGCACCGTTACGTCAGAAGGTGCACCGATTTTTTTGATATAGAATTGTACTTTATTTATTGGATTCTCAGCCGTGAGCTTGAAACTCTGCGCGAGGTCTTGAGTACCTGACGCGTTTCCAAATACAATCGTGTTCGGTGGCGTACCACTCGTGCCGTTTGTCTGATCAGCAGAGAGTGCTGTACTATTGGCTGAAATTGCTGAACCAGTAATATAGCAAGTTGAACATCCGGTTATAGGGCCCATAGAGTAGACATTGCCCACAATTCCTGAGCTACCATCTAAATCAAGTCCTCCTTGTCCAGCTTGAATACCATAGTTAAATGAAATACCACTTCCTGTAACCACTTTGACCTTTACTGTGCGCTGTCGTCCGGAAACATTTCCAAGCGAGACGACTTGCTTTTGCCCACTTCCAAGATCAGTGAGCGTTGTGGTTGCAGAAGTTGTGTTGAGTGTCAGTGTTTCTGAAGACGAAACACTTTTATTATTTCGAAGTCGATAGACAACATCTTCAACACCAGATTCAGCTAAGAGATAGCTCTGGCGAGAACGTACTGTCTCCTGTGCGCTTTGAAACGCTCCGGTTGAAGGAGTTACAAGACCAAAAATGAGTGCGAGCGATGTGAAGAGGAAAAATACTAAGAAAATAAGTAGCGCCTGACCTCGTGATTCATGCATTGAATTACCATACTCACAAAATGATCGAGAATATAAAAATATAATTTTAATCTTTTCGTTTTTCATCTGGTCTACTTTAATATGTTCCTCGTAATATTACTGTGTTATAAAAATTTGCACTCTTGCCTCCTTTGGCACGCACCGCCTGAAGTGTCAGTTCAACTTTCACTGCACTCTCAGTTCCCACAGCCATCTGTCTCACAATAAAGCTCTGGACTGCCACATGCACTGTTGTCAGCGCTCCCACAGATGTGCCGTCACGAGTAAGCATAAGTTGGGCTGGCGAACCGGAAACCGTGAAGGTAATAGTGTGCGCGATATTATTTTCATCCAGTGTATTGAGTTTAAGTACGCCTGGAGATGTAATAAATGTGCTGCCAGCCCCATCGATACTCACTCCTGATCTGATTTCTCGTCCTAGACGCTCCATTGCTGAAGTGCCACTAGAAGCGAGGTCTCGGTTTGCTCGACTCTCATTAAATGAGCGAGTCATAATAATAAGTGCATTCACCGTCACATTCGCGACAAGTGAAAGCACTACAATATAGACGAGCATTTCCAAGAGTGCGTAACCGCCTTGAGTTCGTTTCATACGCTAACTTATGATATCAGTTAAATAGAATGCTAATGTTTTTGTCACCGTCTCTGCTCCATCATTCCAAGAAATAGTAATTGTAATTTTTCGTGTACCACTATCGATCGTACCTCCACTGGTCACAATATCATCATTACTATCACGATTTACTGTCTCAAAGACCACTGTGCGAGTAAATACTGAATCGATTATTGTAGGACTGGTCGTCAACGTCCACCCACCCGTCCCGTGGACGAGATAGTACGGGGTTGAAGTTGAAAGCGCTGTAAATGCGCCCCAACCAGCATCACGGACGAGACGCACGACATCGGCGCCCTCTTCGGCAAGAAACGCAACCTGTGTTTCGGCAAGTGCGCGACGACTAATACGTGTTGAGAGTGCAGTAATTTGCATCGTAGCAAGAAGCATCAGTGTGATAATGGAAACCACAATAACGACTTCAATCAAAAAAGTTCCCTTGGCCAACAAGGACTTTCTCGTATTTTGAAATGATGCTGTAAAAGATCGAGAAGACATATTTGTTAATTACTACTTACAATTCCTGTCCCACTGATGGTAAGAGTTTTATTTGGAGAAAGACCAGTAACTATGACATTGAGTGTACCATAATTGTTAGTGTCCCCTGTAAGGCGAGAAAAAATAACATCTGTACCTCCACCATTGAGTGAAATTGATCCGAGTGTTGCACGAGTATCAAGTGTATAGGTAGCATTTCCAGCTGCACCACTCACATAACTTCCTCCTTCAAATGATACGACGGCAGAGGAAGAGAAATGCACACCAAACTGTGAGAGATTCCGAGCAGAGAGTGTATTGGCTCGAGCACTATCAAGCATTGAGATAATGGTATCGACAGTCGACTTTTGAATTTGCTGACGTTGGAATTGGTGAAATGAAACTGCAACAATTGCAGACAGTGCTCCAATGAGCGCGACCGTAATCACCAGTTCTATAAGAGAGAGTCCTGCGGTCTTTTTCATGTTAATCAATAGTATTGAGAATCGAATAAAGTGGTGTAATCATCGAAACTGCAAAAAATCCGACTGCGGCTCCAACAAAAATCATCAACACCGGTTCAATAATGGTTGAGAGACTTTTTGTTTTATTATCGACTTCTTCCTCATAAAATTCTGCAACATTGGTTAAAATACTCGCCAGTTGCCCTGTCTCTTCTCCCACTTCCACCATCTCAGTCATCATTGGTGCGTAGAGATTGGGATAGCGTTCGATGACTGTCGAGATGGGCACACCTTTTTGTACAGCAATAATGGTTTCATCTATAACACTCTTGTACCGATCATTCTGAAGAACATCTCTAGTAATTTCAAGCGCTCGAGTAATATCAACGCCGGATGCGAGAAGTGAAGCAACTGTCCGTGCAGTGCGCGCCGTATTTAACTCCTTCACAATATTTTTAATGACGGGAATATGAAGCATAAATGTATCAACATATTTCTTAGTCGCCTTGATACGAGACACGGCCACTACCCCTATGACCAGTGCGAAGACTGTACCAAAAAATACAAGAGTATGTTTGGAAACGAGATCACTAATAAAAATAATAAATTGTGTGGTCTTTGGAAGTTTCACGCCGAGTCCAACAAAGGTCTCGGTCAACGTTGGCACCACAAAGATCAGCATTAAAGTTCCAACCAAAAAAATTGCAAAGACGATAATCAGTGGGTACGTCATCGCGCCTTTCACTTTTCTGCGAAGTGAATAAATTTTCTCAATATTCCGCCCCACTTCTAAAAGTGACTTCGCGAGCGTCCCCGACTCTTCACCAGCGCGGACCATAGATACAAATAATGTGGAGAAATGTTCTTTATGAAGCGAAAGTCCGTCCGAAAGCGTACCGCCACTGTTGATTGAATCTTCGATTGACTTGAGTACTTTTTTGAAAATTACATTACGGGTTTGCCTTTCCAGTACGCCGAGCGCTCGAGAGAGCGGGAGACCAGCAGTCAGCATGCCGGCAAGGTTTCTGGTAAAAACAATTTTCTCTTGAAGTCCAATGTGGTTGAGGAGCGGAGACAGTAGTGGTATGTTTACTTCTTTATTTTTTGTACGATGTTCGGTAAGTGTACTCGGCACCAATCCTTGTGCACGCAATTGATGTGCTGCATCAAATCGATCCGACGCCTCAATAGCTCCTTTTGTCTTCTCGCCAACCTTATTTGTAGCAGTGTATGTAAATTGCATATTTATAACATTACATTATGGGGATGGACTATTCTGAAACAACTCTCAGAACTTCAGCTGTTGTTGTAAGTCCTTGTGCGGCCTGGAAAATACCATCTTCGACCATCGTAAGCATTCCTTCTTTTCGTGCTTGGGCTGCAATCACATCTTCACTTGAGCCTTTCAGGATGAGTTCCTTGATGGTGCTTGAAACTGTGAGTACTTCGTGAATACCAATTCGCCCACTATATCCATCTTCGCAATCCTCTCCTGGTATTGGTTTATAAAACGGTATGGTTTTCCACGTCGCATTTTTCTCAACTATTTTTTCTGCCTTCAGTGCATCGAGCACATGATCCATATCAGCAATTTTTGCGAGTGCATTAAATTCTGCTTCTTCCATCGTATATTGTTCTCGTGCATGACAGAGTTTGCGCACGAGACGTTGCGCAATAATAGTTCTAATTGTTGAAATAATGAGAAATGCTTCTGCACCCATATCCATCATGCGTGGAATTGCTCCAGCCGCAGAATTAGTATGGATCGTTGAGAGCACAAGGTGTCCAGTGAGAGAGGCATTAATAGCTAGGTCAACAGTTTCCTCGTCTCGAATCTCACCAACCATGATGATGTCAGGGTCTTGACGCAAAAGTGTACGAAGACCATTAGCAAATGTCAGTCCAATCTCAGATTTCACTTGTGTTTGATTGATTCGTGGCATCTGATATTCAATTGGATCTTCAACAGTCGAAATATTTACGTCTGGTGTATTTAAAATATCAAGCACAGTGTAGAGCGTCGTCGTTTTACCAGAACCAGTTGGACCTGTTGCGAGAATCATGCCAGTTTTTAATTTGAGTGAATCATGAATACGCTCAAGACCATCGCCATGGAATCCAAGACCCTCAAGAGAATAACCCTTGGCATTTTCTCTAAGAATTCTAATCACAGTTTTCTCACCATAGTAGGTCGGCAGTGTCGAAACACGAAATGAAACACGCTGTTCTTCATTGTTGATTTTGAAGCGACCATCTTGCGGCAGACGCTTCTCATCGAGTTTGAGATTTGAGAGGACTTTGATGCGGGCAATAATTCCAGCTGACGTTTCTTTGGGCAGAATCATCGCGTCATGAAGGATGCCGTCAATGCGATAGCGCACAACGAGTGATTCTTCTTGTGGTTCAATGTGAATATCGGAAGCGTTTTGTAAAATTGCGTGAGATATAAGCGTATCAACAATCTTAACGACTGGAATATCCTCAGCCATTTCCTTCAATTCCTTTTCAGTCTTAGGTTCATCACCTGCTGCCTCAGCGATAGTTTTCAGTGACTCGGTTTCTTTCTGTAGAATCGCATCAAAATCAGCTTTGAGACTCTGTTTATATTGAGCGAGTCCGACTTTAATTGAAGCAGTGTCAGTAAGGCGCGGAAGAATTTTTAAACCAACTTTTTTCCGAATAAAATCTAGTCGTGGCAAATCATCAAAATCAAGCATGGCCGCCTCAAGTTCATCGCCGTGTTTTTTATACGCAATAATATTATAGTTCCTGGCAATTGGTTCTGGAATAAGCGAGAGAATGCTCGGATCAATTTTCTCACCAATAAGTGAGATGAAGGGAATACCTACTACATAGGCTTGGATGCGTTTGAGATCACTATGTTTGAGCTTACCAAGCCCTACTAACTCGTCTCCGATGTCTGTTCCTTTTTGGATCGCGAGCGCTTCCGCTTCATCAATATCTTTTTTCGCAACAAGACTTGACTCAATAATGAATTTTTTTAATTGATCTTTTTTAATTTGCATTTCTTTCCACTAAGTATACCAGAGAAAAACATTTACACTGTGTGAAAATAAAAATCACTCCTTAGGGAGTGATTTTTATTTTCTATTTGATGATTACCAGATGAATCGAACTGCTCCGTTTCCTCCATTTTGTGCTTGGCCACCACCAGTAGTATTGTTTGGACCGGTACCACCAGAACCAAAGGAGAACGTGTAGCCAAGACCTGTTGCCCATACTGAGGTTGTGGTTTGTGAGCCTCCTGCACCACCTTTTTTATTAGTGTTGTAGTTACAGCCTGATGAGCCTCCTGCACCATACATAACAGTTGTAGGACCTCCACTACCACAGGTTTGATTACTTAAGTAGGTTCCGAAACTATAGAGAGGAGCTGTGCCTGTCGATCCAGCACCAGCTGTACCATTTTTTGCAACAAGCCCACCTACTGTTGGCGCACTCGAAGTGGTGAATGACGCTCCGCCACCAGGGGCTGCTGTAAGAATTGTCGAGCTATTGTACGTAACTGTTGTTTGTGTACCACTACCACCATTAGTACCTTCATAATCTCCTGTTACTCCACCATATGTCACTCCACCTCCGCCACCTCCTACAGCTTGTACAGTATACGAAGTGCCACTATTAAATTCTGAACTACTTGGAGTAAAGGTTGAAGTACCAGAAACAAAAGTCTTCAAGCCTGTTGCAGTAACTGTAGCAGTATCACTAACCGGTGAACCAGAGGTTGGCGTACAAGTGATAGTAAATGTTGTGATTCCAAATTTCTCCACAGTCGCACTATCGGTACCACCGGCATATGAAGGATTCGTAGTAAATCCTGAAGCTCCATTATTCTGTGTACCTGTACAGGTTGCGCCCACGAGATCGTTCGTTGTCCAGGCGAGTTCTACACTTTGTGATATTGAAGTGACTTCAGATGTAGTAACTGTTGGCTGATCAACTGTAAGATTTACGGTTGGTGTTTGTGGTGGAGGGACGATTGAGCCACATATTTTTAATACGCCTTCTGCATCTGCACACACCGGTTTATCGTCATCAAAAACTCCTGATCCAGCATTACTTAAGCTTGCAATTATTACTGGAGAGTATGAGACTGGCCCTTGTGACTCCATCGTGTTGCCAAGATAAACATCACCGTAAAAACGAGCCGTATCCCAACCACTAATATGTGTTACTCCGAGGGTTCCGTTCTTATCTTGTGTTACAGAGCCAACGTTAACAGGGGCCTGTTCATTGTTTGCCGCCGACGGAGTTCCAGATGGCGGATTCCAACTCGCCACTGCAACTGAAATTCCCAGCACTAAAATAAGTCCTAGTAAGATGCCTTTTATTTTTTGTATCATGTCTCTTGAAATCATACGTTGTTTGTTAATTGATAAGTACAGTTTAGCGCGGGAATCAATCCGATGCAATTACTATTAATGTTCTTTGATAATTGGGATGGTAGGAGTGCCAGCTGATGTACAAAGCGGTGCCACACTGACCGTATGACTTATTGGCGTAAGCGCTTCTCCACTATTACCCGTACATTTGAGTGTAAAGGTAGTACTTTGTGTAACATCCTGGGTTCCCGATCCAGACCCAGGCGCGCTGACACTTCCACTGTAGTTAGTGATCGAACAACTTGAAGTTCCTGATGAACTCCAGTTCAGTGTCACTTCGTTATTACCGAGCGCGACATTTGCTTCAGTGATACAGGACGGCGCAAGTGTAAATGAATCACTTGGTCCTGTAATCGTCACAAGTGCTGTTTGAATTGCCTGGGTCCATGTACCGGAGATCGTATCGAGACATTCGATATTATACTGCACGGTTGTACCAGGAATTCCGGGCACAGTTACACCTGCCTTAGAATTATTATTTTGATTGCTCATATCAAATACTGGGAGCGTAAGAGTAGGCCAGTTACTGACTTTTGAAGCATCTGAAGTATTCACTCCATCAAGTGGTTTACAAGTCGTGAATGTGCCATTTTGACCAATCCAAGAAAGCTTCACTTTTGGTGCAGTGGTGCTATATGCAACTGAACTTGGTGTAGCAGTCAGTGTAATAATTGGACCACTTGGCATCTGAGGGAAAACTACTTGTGAAAAATCTACCCAGCCAATAACATCTCCTTGCTGTCCTCCTGCCCATCCATAGCGACTACCATTACCAGAGGGATCCACTTTCCCATACACATCAATAATAATCTGGTAAGTTGCCTCTTTTGCAAATACTTTTTTGGCACTAAATGGATTAAAGTTAAATGTTCTGTCTCCGCCAGTTGATTTCTCTGAGCCAGGATTTTCTTCCTGGGTTCCTGGTTTAACTTCTCCATCGAAACTTATCCAGCCATCCCAACCATCATTTACTTGATCGCCTGAGAGCACTTTTGCCCAGCCAGTAAGTTTGTAGTTGCCGTCAGATTGAAGTACGAATTTTGCATTTGCGTTTGTTGTCGCTTCACCAGTCGTAGGAAATCCTGAGAGGCCACCAAATTGAACCCAGCCAACATGAGGTGCCCAAGCAAAACCAGAGAGTTCAAACGTAGTCATATTTACCGAAACTCCGTAATTACTATGTGTACACATCGCACTATCAGCATGCGCAATGTTGACGAATAGATTACGGAAAGCAAACTTCTTTTGAATTTTAGTATTGAAACCTGTTTCACCACCTCCGCCCTCTAAGGTACCGTCATCATATGTTTGACTCAAACAGTTCATAAAAATATAACCAATAGTATCACCTGCCCACGCATAGCCAGTGACCTTATTCGAAGAGGTATCGGCCTTTAGTATTACCGTGTGGATGAAAAACAGTGAAAATGCACTCATGAGAAAAAGTGCTGTAGACCCAATGAGCAACTTTTGCTTTCTATTCATGTTTATTTTGAATTATCTAAATTATTTAGTATCTCAATTTTCTCTTCCTCAGTAAGCGAAGGGCCTGTTGATTGCGTTCCGATATTTTCAAGGATTATCTGTTTTTCTTCGTTTGTTAGATCAGGACCAGTATGTTGAGTTGAGAGCTCTTCAAGTATTCTCATCTTCTCTTCTTCTGAAAGTTCATTCTCTTTTGGAGTTTTAAGGAAATACACTATCGCCCCGAGAATGATAAGAAGAAGTATCACGACCAAAATCTTTTTTCCATTACTGGAGTGCGCCTTAGAATAGACTGTAGTATTAGTAGAGTTATTTTCAATCATATATATTGCTACTCATTATACTCTGTATTGAAAAACATTGCCTAATTCCATTTTTCCAGATCTGTGGAAAACCCTTGTAAAGAAATGGCAAAGTGGTATAATGAACTCAGAAAAATTGACAGAACATGAAAAACCTTGTATTTTTAAGCATTTTTTTGTTGGTTTTTTCTTTTCTGGCAATTGCCCAAAAGACAAAAACCATCACCCTTCAGGCCAACAAGAGAGTAACCTCTCTTGTGATTTTTAAAGGTGACACTGTAATTGTAGGTGGTGAATTTGATTCACCGTATCCTCATGTCGCTGGAACAAATATTGCTACTGGTGAGGTTTTCTCACTAGGTAGTGGCTTACCCGACACTATCAATAATCTGTTTTTTGTCCCCTGGATCGAAAATATTTTATTCGCGTCGGTTCAGAAGGCTCCATACCTTTACACATATGATCTAGGCTCACCTTCATCCGATTGGATTCCAGATTCATATTTTGGGATAACGTCAAAGATAAACGACGTTGATACGATTTTTAACAAAATTGTGATCTCAACTGATGAAGGCACTTTGATCATGAATGAGTCCAATGCAACCAATTGGTTTCAAGCAGACTCTGGACACATCGCACAATGCGTAAGTTTCAACCATACGTCAATGGATGGCTCGTTCTATGTAAACGAACGTACAGGCACATCATTTATGAACTATGAGTCGAGGCTTTACAAAATTGCCGCTGATGGAACATTGGGTGAAAAAACAGAGATGAATATGGGTTACGTGACGAAGCTCTTCTACATGACCGACTTGGATTGGTATAATGGGAAATTAATGCTTCTAGGTGGAGTCGCCACTATCCCTGACAATGGTGTTCATACCGAACTGGTCACCCTTTCTCCGACTTCGGAGAACTGGACAAGCTTCACTCACGGTGATGATTGTCCTGGAGTAGACCAGATGAGCGTTCATGGTGAAAATCTTTATGTTACCGGTATGTTTTTTGGCATCGATAATGTTGAGGTTGGCCCACTCGTTGCTCAGTATGATGGAGATACCTGGATGGATCCTTTCGCTTCTTATTCCTCCGGAATAGGATATGCCATCGAGACAGAAGTGAACGGAAAATGGACAGTTGTGTCTGGATTTCTAACACAAACTGAACCATCTCCGTTTACACAGATCATTGTCTTTGGGACTGACATACCAGAGTTTACTGGTACAAATGAGCCGAGTTCAGGTAGCTTTGAAATAAATCTGTTCCCAAATCCTGCCAATGATCACATTGAGATCAAAGGTCCGGCAAATGGACATGTAGTGATTTACGACTTGTTGGGTAAAATCGTTTCTGAAGGAGTCACAAACTCTCTCATCGAAACTAAGTTTCCAGCGGGTCAGTACTTCGCTCGTGTATCATTTGATGGCGCAGTTCTAAACAAGGTTTTCATTGTTCAACATTGAGCTCCTTCGCCCCTAATTTACCCAGGCTATCGAGTCCTGGGTTTTTTCTTTCTCTAAATTGACTCGATTTGTCAATTTTGCTATAGTATCAGTGTCTCTGTCGGTCGGTAACGCCCGACTTTTTATTTAAAATAAACACAACTTAATATGTTACTAGACCTCAAAGCCCTCAAAGCTGCCCTCGACGAACTCGAAGAGGAGCGCCGAATACCAAAACAGAAAATAATCGAAGCAATCGAATTTGCCCTTGCGGCAGCGTATAAAAAAGAATACGGGAAGCGCGATCAAATTATTCGTGCAACCTTCAATACTGATACAGGTGCCACTGAATTTTATCAAGTCAAAATAGTTGTTGATGATTCAACGGTTCGAATCGTAGCCGAAGATACCGAAGATGTACATGAAGAGAGTGATGAACGCGTCAGATTTAATCCTGAGAAGCACATCATGCAAGTTGATGCACAGAAAATAAAAGCTGATGCTGAGCTTGATGAAGAACTTATCTTCCCACTCGAAAACCAAGAAGACTTTGGCCGTATCGCTGCACAAACTGCCAAGCAAGTTGTAATCCAGCGCATTCGTGAAGCAGAACGCTCAAGTATCCTTGATGAATTCGGCACCAAAGAAGGCGAAGTAATTTCTGGTGTCGTTCAGAAAATTGATCGTGGCACTGTCTATATTGATTTCCATCGTACGGTTGGCATGATTAGTCCTGAAGAACAAATTCCGGGTGAAGAATACCGACGAGGGGAGCGTGTCCGTGCCTACCTCTATTCTGTCGAAGAAACTGCTCGTGGTGTTATGCTTCGCCTCTCTCGCACTCATCCAAAATTTATTGAAGCTCTCTTTGGATTTGAATCTCCAGAAGTCGCCAGCGGTGTGGTGGTCATTAAATCAATCGCTCGTGAACCAGGTTCTCGTTCAAAAATTGCTGTCTACTCAACTGACGAACATATTGATCCCGTTGGTTCATGTGTTGGCGGACGCGGTGTGCGTGTCGGTGCAGTCATGGGTGAACTCGCTGGAGAAAAAATCGATATCATTCCTTGGAGTGACGATGTCAAAGAATTTGTTGCCAACTCTCTCTCACCTGCCGAAGTAATCTCGATTGAAATTGATGAGCGCGAACACAAAGCCTCAGTTGAAGTGAACGCTGACCAACTCTCTCTCGCAATTGGAAAAGGTGGACAAAATGTTCGTCTGGCTGCCAAGCTCACGGGCTGGCGCATTGATATCAAAGGCGTTAAAGGTGAAGAATTTGCTTCAAGTGACGGTGAGACTGTCGAGACTAGTGACGCCGTGGAAGAAGCTGCTCCCGAAACTATCGAAATAACCGAAGAGGTTACTGAGCCTAAAACAGAAACTTCCGAAAACGAACCCAAAGAATAGTTCTATTTACTATTAACTATTTACTAATTCGTATGGCTAACATAAATCACAAACCTTCAAAGTACATGCTCAATCTCTTGCATGTGCTTCCTCCTTTTGTTGATGAAGAAAAAGGCATTGCCAATGCGCTCATGGAAATCAACGCCGGATCAATCAATAAATATGAATTCATCACTGAAAGTGGCACGCTTAAGCTTGATCGCGTCGGCTACTCATCGCTCGACTACCCAGTCGCATATGGTGCAATTCCACAAACATGGGATGCAGATAATGATTTGCTCGACATTATTTTCCCTCGCGTAACTGAAGTGCTCGTACCAGGCTCTCTCGTAGAAGCTCGAATCATTGGTGTCATGAAATTTGAAGACGGCGGAGAGCGTGACGACAAAATAATTGCAGTACTTTCCGATGATAAGCGTTCAGATCATATCAAAAGTCTTGCCGATCTTGGCGAGCACGCACTCAAGGAAATAGAGCACTATTTTGAACACTATAAAGACCTCAAGAAGCCAGGGACGTGTAAGCCTCTTGGATTTTTTGACAAAGATGAGGCCATGAAGACAATTCGAGAGTGTGCAGATCGCTATACTCGTGAATACGCTTCCAAATTTGAATAGCTAGAATACGTTTCTAGAATTTCCACAAAAAGAGGTCTTCCAAGACCTCTTTTCTGTTATACTTCTATGGTCTGATCCCTGTGGATCTTTATTAGAAAAATAATACTAAACAATGAAATTATCTACTTTTTTACTATGCATCGGATTTCTCGCTTTTGCTTCACCTCTCTTTGTAGCGCATGCTGAGAAAAATGTTGGAACTAGTACAACTCTCGAAGAGAGCACTGTTCTCGAGAGTGATTCTGAAACTACCATAGAAACTCAGAGCGGAAGTGATATTGCACCAATTGGAGTGCACGACGTAATCCGACGCGACATGCCAGAGATAGAGAGAAACAAGCATGGAGTACGAGACTTCTTTTCCTCACACAAAGAAGGTCGTGAAGGATCTCTTCTTACCCCTTTCACCAAACACACTACTTCTCTCCAAACGGAAGACCGCACAGTAGTTCGAGAACGTGTTAGTAAGAATTTTGAAGTGGGACTACATAATTTAGAAAATATTATGACGCGTCTCTCTTCACGCATTAATAAAATAGAAAATGCCGGAGAAGATACCGCAGAGATTGATGCGCTCATGAGTGAAGCCAATAGCTCTTTTGCCACTGCCAAGGAGAAAGTCTCAGAGATTCAAGTACTGTTCAAAGACTCTAGTGCGACTAAGGAATCTGTTCAGGCACTTGCTCTCGAAGCTCGCAATGCGCTTACCGACACTCGTGCCACACTTATGAATGTGGTACAATCAATTAAAGATGCAGTGGGGGTTCAATCACAAAGTACAACTTCCGCTACGTTAAACGAAAGCATTCATTAGATATTATTTATTAAAATTTAAAACACCACATATACTATGGAACCAATGAACAACACAAATCCTTCAATGAACACTATGCCAGAAAAGAAAGGTAAAGGAGGAATCATTATCGCAGTCGTTATTATTCTTATCATTATCATTGCACTTGTACTGAGTCAAAAAAGTAGCACTGTGGTTGCCCCAACAAATACGAACGGCACCGCAACTACTGACATGGAAGGTGGAAGTGATAGTGACATCTCAGCCGAGCTCGATTCTTCGTCAGACGACCTTTCAGGTATCGAGTCAGATCTCAATAGTGTAGACTTCGACAGTACTTCAAACGTTCAGTAATACTTAAACTTTTACTTGAAAAATCCCGACATATGTCGGGATTTTTTGACTCTATGGCTGAGTACTGTTAGGATGTCCGTCATGGAACATATAAAAATAACAACATTACCAAAAGGCGAACTTGAGATAGAAGGTAGTCTGGCTTGGGAGGTGTTTGGTGCATATGAGCAGACCGCACTTACTGAATTACTTACCACACTTGAACTCCCTGGATTTCGTAAGGGCAAGGTCCCAGAAGACGTGGCCAAAGCTCATCTTGGGGCTGACACATTACTTGAACGTGCGGCAGAGATTGCGCTTCGTGATCTATATCCGAACATTATTACTGAACACAAAATTGACGCAATCGGCAAGCCAGAAATCATGATCACAAAGCTTGCTCGAAGTAACCCGCTAGAATTTAAGATAAAGGTTGCAACACTCCCAAAGATTGAACTCGGAGACTACAAAGCTCGATTGCAATCTGTGAAATTTGAAGCGCTTGCGGAAGCAGTGACTGATATGGAAATAGATGAGGCATTGCTTGATATTAGAAAATATCGAGCACACCAGAAACTCCACGAGCATGATGACGCAAGTGCCACAGCACCACATGATCATCACGATCATCCTGAACTCACAAATGAAAACCTTCCGCTCGTTGATGACGCATTCGTCGCAACCCTCGGTAATTTCAAAACTGTTGATGAATTCAAAGCTAAGCTCAAAGACAATTTAGCTGCTGAGAAGAAATACAAGAATCAGGAACGTAAACGTCTCGCACTTCTGGACACCCTTATCGCTTCATTTACGATTGAAGTCCCTGAAGTATTAGTCGGCTATGAAATCGAATCAATGCTTGCACGCATGAAACATGACATGGAAGCTATGGGACTCACTTTTCCTAAGTATCTTGAAAATGTAAAGAAGACTGAGGAAGACATGCGAAATGATCTCAGAAATGATGCCGAAAAAAGAGCAAAACTTGAACTCATCCTCGAGACCATTGCTAAAACTGAAGGCATCGAGCCCGATAAAGAGGCGATGGAGAAAGAGCTCGAACATGCGCGTACAGCATACCCCGAAGCTGATCTCATTTCACTTGGCGCATACATCCGGCAAGTACTCACTCGCAATAAAGTCCTTGAATTTATCGAGACACTCTCTTCATAAATTATGACTACAATATAAAAACACGCGATTTTCGCGTGTTTTTATATTGTAGTTTGGCTTTAGTAATCTGTACTAATAGCGTCTGTATTTGTTCCATCAAGCGAAGCTCCTGCTGCACCAAATTCACTAAGAATTTCTGCATCAGAGGTTCCACCTGTTGTCGTACCAGTAGTTGTACCACTGAAACTAGTATCAATTCCATCTGCCGAGGTCCCATCAAGCGAACCACTTGCATCATTATATTCAGTAGTCATCATGGAAGTACCAGAATTCCGTGTAACCAGAATGATAACCACAATGAGTACTACCGCAAGTACTCCAATCAAAATTCCTTTTTCTCCTTGTCGCATAATATCAATATGTTATTTAATAATAACTCATCCAACGTGGTCAGAATTATTTATTGAATCCGTTTGCTTCAAGGACTCGTGAAATCACATCCCGGAGTGTCTTGAGTTCAGTAATGTATGCTTGTAGACTTGTCTTTACTTTCGCTGCAGCAGTCTCAAGAGCTGCACGCTTGGTTGCACTTTGCTGGTAACCTGTTGGGTCAGCGTTATAGAGTGTACGAAATGCTTCGAGATCAGTCATAACTTGTGCTTTCTTTTGTTCGACTACTTGGATTTCAGCATTGATAGCAGAAACATCCATCTTGCGGTTCGCAAGTAAATCACGAACATGCATGAAACGCTGTTCGATTGTGTTAATTCGAGTATTGAGTTCATCCATTCGGCCAAGAGCATCCATAGGTGTGGCTGCAAAAGCGACGACTGCTGATGAAGCAAAGAGTGCGAGGCCTAGGAGTGGGATCGTAAATGATTTTAAATTCATATTAAGTAAGATAGATTTTTTATTAATAAGGCCCGACGAAGACCATGCTAAGTATAACGTGTTACAGTCTTTCGTGTGACGCGTTATCAACCTTTCGCTTTTCTGCTATACTCTGCTCGAGTAAGTAGCCGTCCTGTCACTCTAAACTCTATTTACTATTTACTACCCACCCGAATGACTGAGTTCGTCCTTCAGTCGGGCAAGCTAACTATTTACTAATTTCTATGTTAATCCCCACAGTCATCGAAAAATCCCAATTCGGCGAACGCGCCTATGATATTTTTTCTCGCCTTCTTCGTGATCGCATCATTTTCCTCAACGATGAAATCAACGACTACACAGCCAATCTTGTCATTGCCCAACTCATATTCCTCGCCAATGAAGATCCAAAGAAAGATATTCAGCTCTACATCAATTCTCCAGGTGGTTCAGTTACCGCTGGTATGGCAATTTATGACACCATGCAGTACATCAAACCAGATGTCAGCACACTCTGTGTCGGTATGGCTGCCTCAATGGGCGCAGTACTCCTTGCTGGTGGCGCTAAAAATAAGCGCTTCGCTCTTCCAAACTCTCGCATTCTCATTCACCAAGTGCTCGGTGGTGCATCAGGCCAGGCTTCAGATGTCGAAATTCATGCCCGCGAAATTCTCAAATGGAAAAAGAAAATTAATGAACTTCTCGCCAAACATACGGGACAAAAAGTCGACAAGGTCGACAAAGACACCGATCGCGACAACATCATGGAAGCCGATGAAGCCAAGAAATATGGACTCATTGATGACGTGATCTCGAAAGCCAAAAACTAGCCGAAAGGTTTAAGGTGGGAGCTGAAAGAAAATAAAAAATCCCTGAATAAATCAGGGGTTTTAATTACTGCAGAACAACAACAAAATGTGGTGTATATTTGCTTGCTTTCTGGTACTTTTTCTCCCAAAACATATACCAATGGCGTCGATCGTTTCCATCATCAATCCAATATCCGAAAAATGAATCATAGCAATCTCCTTTTGGACAATTTATGAATAGATCGTCCCATCGATATGATGAGTCCCACTGCTTTGATGTCAGATGTTTATAGCCAGGATCAAAAGTGGTAGGTTTTCTAATTAAGAAAGTCTCCCTGAGGTACGGGCCATACCTACCCAACAAGGAATCACGCTTACATATCCAAAAAAGATATAATTGATATACATTTGGCTGATGTACTCCCATTACTTGCATTGTCTCAAGCCAGGCGGCAACATTTCTTTTCTTGGCTTTCATTAACAATATGTTCTGATATCCGAAAAAGGGAGTGTCCGTTGTTGTCGCACGATTCCTTAATTCGTAATAATATTCACCGTCAGCATATAACCCATTGGTGTCCATAAATTGGTTAAATGATTCTGCTGTTTCAAATCCATCCTCAAATCTTGTGCATGATGTGAGTGAAAACGTATCAATCTGACTGAAATTCTTTTTCAGCAACTTCTGTGTTTGTTTGCTCGTTTGGGCAAAAACAGAAACTGAACTGATTGATGTAATCAGTAATAAAAAGACATTCTTTAGCATTATTTGAAGTTTTTCTAATCTGAATCTAACACTACTATATTAACTTGTCAATGAATCAAACTTCAACCAAAGTATGGGTGCTCATTTCTACCTAAGCGAATATTCAATTCCTTGGCCGCTGTTCTGACATAGGCCAAGGAATTGAATACGAACGTCCCTCGACAAGGATTGGCCCATTTGCTATTCTCAACCTATCGACTATTAAAAATTCATCCGCTGATTACTCGTTTTTCATGAGCCTACAAAACTTCAACTTTTCACTTAGGAACTTTAGAATGATTTTGCGAATATTCCGTTCGTAGTTTTGTCTTTTTTTGGGAATCGAGTAAGCAACATTATTGCTTATGCGAATATTATTTGTACTGATTGTCACGCTCGCCGCGCTAGGCATCGGAGCGGTCGTCGGCTATTATGCCCGACTTTTCATTGCGCTCGGTAAGCGTCGTTCAATCGAAATTGATATCAAACAAATGCTCGTGGGTGCCAAAGAAGAAGCCCAGAGTGTCATCGAAGGAGCCAAGAAAAAAGCCGAGGAGAAAGATGTCGAACTGCGCAATCTTGAACGTGCGAAAACTGAGGACTTCAAGCGTACAGAGGAACGCTTAATTAAAAAAGAAGAACTCCTCGATGCACGTCAGACTGAAATTGATAAGGAAGTCGAAAATTTGAAACTCCAAGCAGAGGAGATTAGGAGAATCAAAGAGCGTGCTGATGCCCTCGTGCTTGAACGCGAAACGTCACTTGAAAAAATCGCTCACCTCACGCGTGAAGAAGCCCGGGCTTCTCTCGTGCTTGATCTTGAGAAACAATACGAGGAGGATTTGCTTGTACGCATGCAGAAACTTGAAACTGCTACCGAGGACAAGCTCGAACGTCGCGCCAAAGATATTCTTGCGACCACAATTCAACGGCTCGCCTCTTCGACTGCTTCAGAATACATGACGACGTCAGTACCAATTCCAAATGACGAAATCAAAGGTAAGATTATTGGAAAAGAAGGTCGCAATATCCGGGCCTTTGAACGCGCAGCCGGCGTTGAACTCATCGTCGACGATACACCTGGCACCATCATCATCTCATCGTTTGACCCAGTACGTCGTCAGACTGCACGCGTTGCACTTGAGAATCTCATTCTCGATGGCCGTATTCAGCCAGCCAAGATTGAAGAAGAAGTTGAGAAAGCCAAAGCTGAAATCAACAAAATTATCAAAGAAAAAGGTGAACAAGCAGTCTATGAGTGCGGAATCTTCAACTTTGATCCCCGCATCATTGCTATCCTCGGCCGCCTCTACTTCCGCACAAGCTACGGTCAGAACGTGCTCCAGCACTCAATCGAGATGGCACATATTGCCAGTATGCTTGCCGAAGAGCTCGGTGGGGATGTCTACGTGGCCAAAGCAGGCGCACTCGTCCATGACATCGGCAAGGCTCTCGACCACGAGGTACAGGGTACACATGTTGATATTGGTATCAGAATTCTTCAGAAATTTGGTGCCGACCCTCGAGTCATCACTGCCATGAAGAGTCATCACAATGAGTATCCTTATGAGACGATTGAGTCAATCATCGTCCAAACTGCTGATGCCATCTCAGGTGGCCGTCCTGGTGCACGTCGCGACACTGTTGAGAACTATTTGAAACGTCTCGCCGATCTCGAAGCACTCGTGACAAGCTTTGCTTCAGTTGAGAAAACCTATGCCCTATCGGCCGGCCGTGAAGTTCGTGTGTTTGTCACTCCAGAGAAAACAACTGACATTGAAGCCAAGGAACTCGCTCGTGAAATCGCACTGAAGATTGAACGTGAACTCAAATATCCTGGTGAAATTAAAGTCATGGTGATCCGAGAGAATAGAGTGATTGAGTACGCGAGATAGGTATCTACCATAATAGAACAAAGAAAAATCCCTAAGACAAAACTTAGGGATTTTTTATTTTGGCTATGATTCAATGTACATTTTACTTCGCATGCTTATACCAAAACCATTGGAAAATAATTATCATTATGAGTATGGCCGCAATAACATGAACAATGCCTACAACATCTTCCTTAATCATTAGGCTGTAGATACCAAATATCACACAGATTATCAGACGTAATATCCAAGAGAGTAGTGTGCCGCTTGCATATATTTTCTTCCTCAAATTTCTGATGATTTCTGGTAGAAATGTTGTGAGGAAAAACAATGTACTATATGGGGCAATCATTAGAAATATTTCTTTCATGATTTTTAAGTTTAATATTCGAACAAATAAATACCGGGTTCATATTTCCAAATGAACCCGGTGTAAAATCATTTCCTCGCCCAAATCTTGCACTGTGCGGAAAGAAGAAGACCGAAGGTTACTGACATCTTTCCTGCAAAACCTGTGCCGACCTCTGTAAACAGAAAAATGTTCACTCCTTCATGTACTTTCACCATCTTCTCTATACCGAGTCCCAGATAATTTCCATCTGAATCCAAACTCTTAGCATAGATGACGTATGTATCCCACCCACGAGGTAGAAAGTAGCCATTAAGTGTTGCAATATTATTCCCCCCGAAACTATAGAAAAAGTTATGGAATGTTTTCGGTGTAATAACCAACACATTCGCAAGCAGATTCTGTCCAATAGTGAACGGTTTTTGTTCTTTTGAGAATGAGGTACTCGCACTTTCGGCGAAAATTGCTCCCCCTGATACTTTTTGAAACAATTTCTTAGGGTTGAGAGTGTCTTGTGCAACTACCGTATGTGCTGCAAGAATGGCAATGACAAACATTATGATTTTCATGGTGATTCGGTTTTTTGATGAACAATTAATTTTCTAACAATATTATATTACAAATGTCAATATCTGTCACATTTGTCGGACATATGTCACTATTTGACTATATTATCTTTATTCTATATGATAATTATGTTGTCTTTTTACTTTGACATTTATGGCAAAAAACGAACAATTAGAACAAATATTGAAGGATTTGGGCCTCACCGAGAATGAAGCTTCTGTCTATTTAGCAAGCCTTTCATTAGGCCCCACGACTGTAGTAAACATCTCAAAAGCTTCAGAGCTCCGACGAACAACGGTTTATTCTGTTATTGAAGCACTCAAGAGAAAGGGGCTTTTACATATTGAACTAGCCGGATTGAAACAGCTTTATGTCGCCGAACATCCTGATAAATTGGAATCGATTTTAGATACGCGAAAAAATGCCTTGCAGAGAGTACTCCCCCAATTCACCGCACTCTATAACTTGAAAGGCAAAGAGAGTGCTCTTCGATATTATGAAGGCCTTGGCTCAATAAAAACTATTTACGATACAATACTCGAACCAATGCGTCCAAATGATTATTACCTTGTTATCGGCGATATGCAGAAGTTTTTTGATATGGATCGATCATATTTCGAAAATTTCTTTAACAAACGCGTAAAAAAGATTACCAAGGCCCGACTCATTGTCACTGACACCGAGCAAGCACGCCATATGCAAAAATTTGCACAACAGTTTAATCATGAAATCAGGATTCTTCCAAAAGGTTCAGAACTTGCCGTCGATGTCATAATTATTCCTCAAAAGGTCACTATTTTCAGCTTCGATGAACCTGTCTCTGCAGTGAGTCTCGAAAATAAGTCAATTATAGAAATGCATAAACAATTATTTGAAATAATGTGGAATTCGCTACCGAATTAGATTTGAATTGTTATAAAAATAAAAAATCCTGCGTTTCAAGCAGGATAAAAATCTATTGATTAATCAGGTGAGAGGATTATACGTAACAGTTGAGTGCTCATCATAATAAAATGGGGCCGGGTTGTATGCTACAGCACTATCCACTTTCTGAAAATTTAAATTTAGCATGTTGCCTGGGAGCAAGGTATGCAAATTTTTTCTACGGATTTCGTTTCCGAAATTCATATCATAGACATCAAGACGGGCAACCTTTAGTTGCTCATCAATAACCAGTTGGGCCCTCTTAAAGTAACGAATGGTTGAGATGGGTATTGGAAAAAACCATAGCAAATAAAAGATATGCGTCTCTCTTAGTTCGCTAACTACAAAGAAATTGGTTTCTTTGTCGAACATTCTAAGCAAGTCCTCCCTTAACCTCATGTCGCCATATTTGGTAACAGCGAACATTTTGAAATTATTCTGCAAGAATATGTGTAGTACAATTTCACAGAATGTGGCAGGTACTCTTGAAGTTTGTTGCATAGTTAGATATTTTCTATAGCTACTTTATAGAATCCACCTAGATTGTCAAATCATGGGAATTGTGGAGAAAATAAAAAAACCAGGCATTATGCGCTGGCAAGGACTATTGGTTCTTTCTGCTTAAGTCTTCCAGCAACTTCTGTAAGACCTTTTTCGAGCTTATTCTTATACGATTTGTGTTCTGATGTGAATATACGAAGATATTTATGCTTATGTTCTTTAGTTTCATTACCCCAATATATAATCTCACCGGAAAACTCACCTCTCTCTTTACATGTATTGAGGTGGAGCAGTGGAAATACTGCTTCTTTTATATACTGCTCGTTTGCAGTAAAAGTCCCGGAAGCCATCGAAACTGTGGCGAGGGGCCATATACCCCTATGGATACGATTATTTGCAAGGATACTATCAAAAATAAGTTTGATTTTTTCCGGTGACTTGTAATGGACTTTTATATTAAGCCTTTGGAGTTCATTAGCAATCAAAGGATTTACTCCCTTAAATTTCAAATCCCAGATTGCGTTCAAAACTTCAAAAAAATCATCTAAATACTTTTCTTTATCATTATGGTGAATGATAAGGTAATTTTTTTGTTTGAGAATATCGGCAAAATGTCCTTGTTGAGTTTCTGACATGAGTACAATTGTTTTTCTAACGTCTGATTGTACAAAACTGCCACTTAAAGTCAATCTTTTTGCCTGATTTTATAAGGCTTGCGAGCTTTTTGGCTCTTGCTATACTTACCCTATAAGCTACAGTTGAGCTCATTTCATAGCTCTGCGGCTTATACACTCATGAGTTTATAAGGTAACGCCAAATTCCCCCTTGGGTTGGCACAGAAATGTTTCTATGAACAAGCAAGCACTCGTAGACATGATCCACCAGAAACTCGGTGGTACGAAAGTTCAGGCCGAAGAGGTTATGGACTCTATTATTGAGGCAATCATGAGCACGCTTAAGCGTGGCGATGAAGTTTCAATTGCAGGTCTTGGTATCTTCACTGTACGCGCCCGCGCAGCACGTATGGCACGAAATCCAAAGACTGGCGAAGCAGTAAAGGTCGCTGCGACACGCGTACCAAAATTCCGCGCTGCCAAAGCACTTAAGGATGCTGTAAAGTAAATCTCACATCTACATATGTAACTAAAACACCTGCTCGAGCAGGTGTTTTAGTTTATGTGCCAAACGTATTACAGGCAGAGAATTCTCCGGTATCGTATCCCACTGTAAACCACGAAACACGTTCACTCGACGAGCCGTGAGTAAATGTCTCAGGTCGTACCCTACCGGTAGTCGCTTCTTGAATGCGATCGTCACCAACTGCAGCTGCCGCATCAAGCGCTTCTTTGATTTCACCTGGTAAAAAGACGCCTTGGTTTTTTATTGAATATGCCCAAAGTCCTGCATAACAATCAGCTTGGAGTTCGAGTTTTACTGAGAGTTCGTTCTCATTACTTTTTGTAGTCTGATTGTCTACTTCATCGAGAGTTCCTAAAAGATTCTGCACGTGGTGACCGACTTCATGTCCTATCACATAGGCTTCAGCCACATCTCCGCCTTCTGCGCCAAAACGACTTTGTAGTTCATCGAAAAAAGTTTCATCGAGATAGATCGTCTGATCAATTGGACAATAGTGTGGCCCCACATCAGATGTTGCTAGGCCACACCCCGACTCTGTTGCGTTTCTGAATAAGACTAGAGTCGGTGGAATATAGGTTTCATAGTTCTTTGCAAATGCGGCACTCCAAAGATCATTATTTGAACCTAATACAGTAGAAGCAAAGACTTCATATGAATCCGCTCCTTCAAAATCTGAGGAATTTTCAGTTGGAAGCTCTACTTGATTGAGTAGTGGTAAAAGATCAGAAACATTTCCACCGGTCAAAAGCGTGAACGCGACGACAATCGCCACACCACCAAGACCGAGTCCCCCGAGTCCCATTGAAGATCCTCTTCGATCAACGACATTCCCTCGACTTAATATTTTATTCCAGCGTGCCATATAGTATTAAACGATTGATAGCGCTAATTGTAACAGTGGTTATTATTCAAATCCATCGTATTACATTTTTCAAGTGAGTACTGCAAAGATGCTTAATATTGCTTGAGCTTTGATTAGGGTGTGATTTTATGCATAATAGGCCAAGAAAACATCTATGTATGGGAAACGTCCTGAAAATATTTGTTTGTGAAGACATGGGATTGCCTATGGTCAATCTAGAAAGTGTCCTTGCAATTAAGGGACTTGGATTAGAAGGTGACCGCTATTCTACTAATAAAGGTGCCTACTCTAAGTCTAAGCGAATCACAATCCGGCAAGTCAGCCTAATTGCCAAAGAAGCAATAAATGAGGCAAATGTTGGATTGAGTGATCCATTTCTTCCGGAAGAGACTCGGAGGAATATCCTCACTAGAGGAGTTAACCTCAACGATTTGGTTGGTAAAAAATTTAAAGTTGGAGTAGTCGAAATGTTTGGCATAGAGCACTGTACCCCATGCCAAAGACCTTCAACGCTTTCTAAAAAGAAAGGATTCGAGGAAGCATTTACATCTCGCGGTGGATTGAGAGCGGAAATTCTCTCTGACGGAACAATCAATGTGGGTGATCACATTGAAATACTATGATTCAAAATCTTGAAAACTATTCAAGATTTTTTATTTATCAATGCCGATCTCTTACTGATTTATAACCAGTGTGTCACGAATTGCATCAAACTCGGCAAGTAATGCTTCTTTATCAAATTCCTCTATGGTGCCAGGTTCGTAGTTTTCAAATACACTGTAGTGCACGAAGTAGCGAATACCGACACAAGGATTTGTACCAGGTAGTACATACACTGTTTCTTCATAGCGATTCCCCGCACCAGCATCTGATGTAGTTGTAACGGAATACGTAATTCCATTTTCTGCCACCTCCTTTATCTCATGAGTACCGTCGAGAAAGAGATCTGCAGTACAACTTTCGCTCTGATATATATTCTCAACACTGAGGTACGTATCACTTGAGAGATTCGTAGGCTCACTCATACTTAGCGGAATCGTGAATTTCACACCTTTAATTGTTTCTTCTGGCCTAAGCTGGTACTCGTATAACGGATCAATGCTATAGCCTACTGGATAGCGAAGTGAGAAACCAATTTCACTATTTGAATAGACTTCACGAAGATTCTGACCTTCTGGCTCTGATGCAATTTTTATACAACCTATGTAACTTTTCTCTTCATTATTCTCAAGCACAAGCGCTCCATTTCCTTTACTCCAGAAAACAAATGACTCGTCAGAATTTGCATACCGGACGCCGTCAGCAGAAATAGTCTGCACTAATGTCATTGTTCGACCATCACTGAGCTCAAGCATTACACTTCCTGTAGGTATGGGAGGCCCGCCCGCATTACTCTCTACTGCATCAGTATTTACATACTGGGCCGAGATAGCTTTGTCTTCGTTACACGCATAGGTAACCAGTGTGGAATCCTGGGAATCTGTGACTTCGGCTTCATCAGGCGTGTGTGAACTGAAATACCACGCCCCAACACCGGCTACGAGCAAAATAATAAGTAATGTAAAATATTTTTTCATACACGTAGTATAGTCGAATAACTTCAATACATAAAATCTCATTTAGTAATACTTGACTTCCCTTCTTTAAACATCGACTATTAGAATAGAAAAACTTAGAGAATGATACTCATGACCCTATCGAAAGACGCAAAACTGCACCCGAAAATAAAAATCTCGATGTCAAAAAATATGAAGAGAGGTATTGTACTCACAAGTGCCCGTGGTACCGAATACCTTATCCCGCTTCATCGCGATAATCCGCCAAAGATCGGTTCGGACAACATGGTGAGTAGGGGCCACCTGGTTCCTCACGAAAATGAGATGAGAAAAAAGGAATGGCGACTCGCAAGCTCACATACACCGGGAGACACCAGGATTTTACTTTATATTGAAAGTGCCGAATATATTGAAAACGGAACACGTGGAATTAACCAATTGCCGTGCCATGGGTTTGACCATAAAATATTTAAATCCCTATTTGCCGTGGTGAATTCTTGGCAAAGAATATTCTTCACGGTAAAAATCGAAACCAAATTGCATACATTTCGTAGAAGTGACTTTCTACCTCTTCTCGAGTCCGTTAATTCGGACTTTTTTCTTGTCTTAGCTCTAAAAACCCTTATTTACAAAGACTTTATCTATAATTGACATTTGACATATAACATGATACAATATAACCAGTTCTTTGATAAACTCACTAAAAACAAAAGGAGGAAAAATGAAATTTAAGATCAAGGTAGGGACACCTACATGCTCATTTTCAGGATTTAGTGCAACTTGCACTGAGCCTGGTACACCAGCAATTCGCAAACAATTTGATGAGTTGCAATTAGCCGTCAATTTTTGTTGTGAAAGAAAGGCAACCCAAATTACTTTTATCCATAGTATTGGATGGGCTAATTACGGAGAGACTTCGCTCACCATTGAAGTACAGGGACAGGCAGCAGAAAAAGTATACGACTATCTCTGGGCTGATTACCAGAATAAATTCTGGGGGATGCTGAAGGCTAATACATCGGCTAAAGCTGAGGCAGAAAGAGTCCGCTGGATTCTGATGCTTAGATCCCACGGAAAAAAATCCCGAGGAACATTTTATCCACCATATCTCTTTGATACTGATTGGCGGATAAAATTAAACCTGGACTAAGAATCTCTTGAAAAAGAGTTGCACGGTCGGTAAAGGGACCTTGGCGTTAAAAACACAAAGAAGTTTCGATAATTCTTATCGGAATGAGCTGTCTTTACAATCAAACAGGATTTCTCGGGTCAATCTGTTTGAATTACTTCGCAAAGGACTTACTGTCCCGAGATACGTCAAAATCTAGCCACGTGGAGTGCCTACTTCACACCAGAGCTAGTACGTAATGGGAAAAAGCGACCAAGTCGCACAGGCACAGAGTGAGATTGATTTTTAGTGAGATAAGAAATGTGCCGAAGAATTCTTCGGCCTCTGTTTAGAGAACTTAAATAATTAAGTGTTCTAGTTCAGGGAAAACAAAATCCGCATGATTAACATGCGGATTTTGTTTTGTGCGGGATGGGGGAATCGAACCCCCGACACTAGTTTGGAAAACTAGAGTTATACCATTTAACTAATCCCGCGATACCTTCCTATACTACTGATTTATTACAACTGACACAAGAGCTTTTGTCGGGCTACCGAGAATTGAACTCGGTTCTCACGAACCTTCACCCGAGTAGAAATATTGTCGGAGTGGGGAGAATCGAACTCCCGTCCCACGAACCCGAATCGTGAATACTACCACTATACTACACTCCGATTTCTAACGGGCGCGTCGTGAATACTACCGGTGTACTACAGCCCGAAAGTTACCTTATAATTTATTCTTTTTTCTTATCAAGCTTATCGAGTCCAAGTGCTTTGACTCCAAAGTACACGACAAGAGCTACCACGAGGAAATCTATAACGGTCGTGAGAAATGCGCCCCATTTGAGACTTGCCTCCCCTATCAGCAGAGCTTTATCTGCCAAGTTTACTTTACCTAAGAAAAGTCCGATTAGTGGATTGATGACATTATCGACTAGCGAAGAAACTGTTTTGGATACTGCGCCACCTAGAATAAACCCAACTGCAAGTCCTACTATCCCCTGCTCGCGAATAAAGTTGAGAAAACCTTTCATAAAAACTGAATGCCAAATAAATTATTAATGTGATTATGTAAATGCGCTCTTTGTCGGGGCGCCGGGAATCGAACCCGGCTCCCATGCTCCCAAAGCATGTATACTACCGATATACTACGCCCCGACAAAAAGAACATTCTCAATTCATTTACTATACTTAGCTTCAAAGCATGTATATCCCCGATTTCCTCACAGTACTCTGTGGTTGGAAATCGCAACCTTTTAGGACTACCGATATACTACACCCCAACCAGATAGATCATCGAAAAATCCTTGTGTATCAAGATACTAACACAGCTTGTCAAAAGGAAAAAGCTTATACGATACTAAAATACATTTTGACGTCGGCAATCATCTGGTCGGGGTTATAGGCGACGCAAAGCAAATCAATAGTCCATTTTTTATCATATGCTTTTTTCTCAATCAAATACGTCTCAACTGTTCTCTGTAGCTTGAGAAGTTTAGCTGGATGCATATTATCTTCAGGCTGGATATGGTCGCTACCTGTCCTTTTGTCCTTAATGATAACTGCTTTAACTTCTATGAAATGAACCTCGCTATTTTTTAGAGCGATAATATCGATCTCTCCCCATTTTCGTGTGTAGTTGCGATCTAAGATTTTGTAGCCTTTATTTTTCAAATAAAGTACTGCAATTTCCTCTCCAATCTCTCCTCTTTTTTGAGTTTTAGAAGTGAAAATTTTTGGCATTTTTATCTAAATTTACAAATATGTTTCACGTGAAACATATATCCTATTTATAGGTCACCAAGTCCGTTATTTAATGCTGTCCTTCATAAAATAACTATACATAATAAGGTTATTATTTGAATTTCACATTCTACTTTTATCATTTCAGTTTTCATTAACTTGTGTCCTTTATAAACATCATACACAGAGTTTTCCACAGTTTACTTGAAAATCTGACTTTTACTGTAATTACTATCTTTTTCAAAAGGACGTAGTTTCAAAACATAATATACTAAGAAATTTACTGTGCGGGCAGGGAGAATCGGACTCCCGTCTCATCCTTGGCAAGGACGTGTTCT
>CAZRDO010000005.1:14661-67574 GCA_964599225.1 uncultured Candidatus Saccharibacteria bacterium | reverse complement strand
CTCTCAGCGACTCTGTGTTTTTGTAAGTCCCTAAAATCTCAACCGCATCTTCAAGTGTTACATTTTTTCTCTCATAGAATAATCTAATGATTGCTCGTTGGTCAGGTGTGAAATCGAGAGGTTCTTTTGCGTAATCTTTTCTCGTTAGGAACATTTCACCATCCTTGTTGATGTACACCACAAAATCAATTAACTTTTTTATACGCATCTGGTCGTAGGGTCGCAGGTAAAGTAATTCACCAAGTTTTTGACCGTTACCTTTTTTGATGTAGATTGTTTCTTTCAATTCAACCTTTCGATATCCGCCAGTGTATACCGTTTCGGCAAGCTCAACTTTTGAGTTACGATCAGAAACCATATTCATTCTTCGTATGTCAATAAATTTACATGACTCCTCATGTTCTTTGTCTTTAAATGGAGATATGAATTTTGGCTTCTTACGCTTCATATGCATATTTTACCTTAAATACGAGATATAATGTACGTATGGGAACGATTCAAGAATGTATCTTTTGTAAAAGCACAACCAACTCATTCAATAGTGTTGAGCATATTTTTCCTGAGTCACTTGGTAATAAAGAGAAGATTTTAGATAAAGGATTTGTTTGTGATACTTGTAATAACGAGACATTATCAAAACTTGATGCAGAGCTTCTTGATTTTGAGGGAATTAAATTCATGAGAACCATGAATGGCATTGAAAGCAAATCAGGGAAAGTCCCTGTCGCTAATTTCCCGAATCTAAAAATAGAAAACCCTGACAAGGATCACATCCAAATACATCTTCAAACCATGAAGCATGTACGAGATCAAAGTGATACGGGTTTCAAACTAGATTTTCGTGGTACAAGAAAAATGGATGCGAAACGATTAAAACTTCTTGCGAGGTCTTTGTATAAGATTGGATATGAATTAGTGTGCCTTGATCACGGACGAGATTTTGTCCTGTCACCACGGTTTGATGAGGTGCGAGATATAATCCTCGGTAAAAAGGATTTCAGTGGTTATATACTCATGGGTAGTAATGAAAAATCAGAAAACCCACGAGTCAGCTATTATCCGCTCAAGGACGAGCAAGGGAGAGAGTTTATGGCATTCGACTTTGTGTACCTGTTCGTACGGTTCATCTTCGATATGGAGCGAAGGGAGGCTTTACCAGAAGCTGGTACCAAGCTTGAGCGTATGACTGTCATGAAGTTTTAGCTGTAAATGAGACAGTGCCTAGGAAGCCCTTTCTGTGTCTCATTTGTAGCATTTACAAAACTTAGACCCCCGACCCACAAACCTTATTTTCACAATCGGAAATGTGCTAGAATAGCCTTATAAGGCTTGGAGTGTGGGGTACCATACCCGAGTACACCGCAAATAAATATATGTTACGATTATAGTTATGAATTTTCTCCCTGAAATCATTGGCTGGATTGGATCGTTTCTAGTTCTTCTTGCATATTTCCTCGTCTCATCTCGAAAAATTAAAGCAAACAGTACTACATATCAATTATTGAATATCTTTGGTGCGTTTGGAGTTGGAGTAAATGTCTTCTTCCAACATGCTTGGCCAGCACTAGCGCTCCAGACGATGTGGGGATTAATTGCAATTATCTCATTATTGAGAATCCATAAATAAAAAATCTCCCAGTTACTTTGGAAGATTCGCGAGAAATTTCTCGATTTCTAATTTGATAGCCTGATAAGGGGTTTCTAAATCCCCTTCAACTTGATTTGGAACGACCACATGAAACCAATCAATTTGAAGGATTTCATTTTCATATTCTTGTAGTCTCTTTTCGAGATCATGTGGGTCAATATTTGGCTTACGATCCAAAATCCTTTTCCGCATAATTTCAACTGACCCAAGGTCAATAAATATCGTGTGAACCCTCTCACCGAGCTCAGGATGGATAAGAAAGTTTTTTGCGCCGTTCACATCTATATCAGATATGAAATGGTGATGATTACAAAAAATCCTTTTTATTTCCTCGAGGGTAACCCCATAATAATTCCCTGCATAAGAATTCACCTCGATGAAGCGACTTTTGTCCTCAAACATCTTTGGATTGAAGTAATAGTGGACACCATTCATCTCCATATGACCATCTCTGTTCTCCGGCTCCCGGGATGTCGTACTTATGCCATATTCTATATCTTGTATTTCATCGACCAGACGTCTTAAAAAGGTATTTTTACCAGCCCCAGATGGGCCGATAAGTAAAATGATTGCACCTTTATATTCTTCTTTATTTTTTTGCTGTCCAAAAAATTTAGAGTTTAGTGGATCAATACCAATATTTGCTCCTGAACTTAAGTAGGTCATGATTTAGTGGTTTTCTAAAAACAGAATAACATTTATTGTGTCAAAGTCAAATAAAAAAACCGTATTTAAAATACGGAATTAACTTACTTTAGGCAAAGCTTCTGTAGGACAGTTTCAAAGATTTCATTTTCACCCTTCTTTGCATTTATTCTATAGATTTTAAAAAAAATATTTTTTGAAAGCCTACGAAGAACGACGCTTGTGATAGTTTTGTACCAGCCAAACTTCTCCTTTATGGAATCCTTATTCAGCAACTCAGGCCTATTCTGTTCTTCTTGTCGTCTATTTACACGCCTGAGGCATTCAGCTTCATTAACTTGAAGCACTATGATTTCTCCTGTAATCTCCATGTACTCCATTAATTTAGATAGAGTTACCTCGTCTTCCTTTGTGCGAGGAGACCCATTCCAAACGATAATTTTATCTGGCTCGTCCTTCATGGATATAAGCTCTTGACCAACCAGCATGTCCATGATAAATCCAGGAGCAAGTTTACCCTGCTCATTATTCATTTTTACAAGCTTACCAAAATAAGTGTCAGTTTTTGAGTATTCCCTGACTAAATCCCCATTCCAAATGATGGTGACGTTTTTATTGAACTCATCTGCCCATTTTTTGAAATTGTGGCATAGCGTGTCTTTTCCTGAGCCAGCTTGGCCAGTAACGAAAATTATTCTCATATCTTATTTTTTTCTATCATTACCATAACACTTTTGATAAATTAGTCAATTTATGTTAGGGTCAGAGTATGAAAATTTTAGCAATTGAAACATCCTGTGATGAAACGGCACTCTCGATTCTTAGTGTGGAAAAAAACAAAAAAGATGTTTCATTTACTATCCTGGGCAATACTATTGCATCCCAAGTTGCGCTGCACGCCCAATATGGTGGTGTCTTTCCTATGATGGCCAAACGTGAGCATGTGAAAAATATTTTGCCACTACTTGAATCCGTGTTGAAAGAAGCAAACTGTCTCACTAAGTTAAAAGTAGATAAAGAAAGATTGAAAGTATCCATCAAGCGAAATACTAAAATCAAAAAACTGCTCGAACACGAAGTTGGACTTGCAGAGACATTTATTGAATTTATCCAAACAATCAAAAAACCAGATATCGATATGATTGCCGTCACTTCGGGCCCAGGCCTCGAGCCTGCGCTTTGGGTTGGTATTAACTTCGCCCAAGCACTCTCATATGTCTGGGATATCCCCATTGTCCCTGTGAATCATATGGAGGGACATATTCTTTCTTTTCTAGTTCCAGAAAAGAAAGTGAACTTTAAATTAAGTGTGAGAGACTATGCGTTTCCAATGCTTTCATTGCTCGTCTCCGGTGGACACACTGAACTCGTGCTTGTAAAAGACTGGGGTACATATATGTTACTTGGGCAAACACGCGATGATGCTGCTGGCGAAGCATTTGATAAAGTTGCGCGTATGCTCAAGCTTCCCTATCCTGGCGGACCAGAGATATCCAAGCTCGCCCATGAATACCGAGAATCAAAACATAAAAATAAAGTGACATTTCCTCGGCCAATGATTGCGTCCAAAGACTACGACTTCTCGTTCTCAGGACTCAAAACCGCCGTGCTCTATCATATCCGTGACAGAGGTACACTAAACAAAAAGATGAAATCTGAAATCGCTTGTAGATTCGAGGACGCGGTTGTGGAGGTGCTTGTCAGTAAAACAATGCGCGCCGCCAAAGAATATAAAGCTTACGCAATACTTGTTGGCGGCGGTGTTGCTGCAAATACGCATTTACGAAATACTCTCACGGTTTATTCTTCTGAATTAAATATTCCTATACACTTCCCAACTCGTGAACTTTCCACTGATAACTCAATAATGATTGGTATTGCGGGTTATTTCGCATCACTCCGCAAAAATACAAGTAAAAATAAAAAATCCGCTATTAAAGCGGATGGAAATCTCAGTCTTGGTACATAATTATTCCGGTTGAAATACATACCAGCATGAATATTTCTTTAGTTCTCCTTTTTCAATAAAAGATCCTTTCTCAGAATTAAAATGCTTCCAGTGGGTCTCTACTGGCTCCACGCAAAGGTAATTCTCGGAATCAGTCCATATCAACAATTGACTAAAGCCACTAATTTGCATGGTTACTGTCCCATTACCGGGAATAAGGATTGTCACTGATTGTAATTCTCGGTCTATGTCGCAGACATGAGTGTCTGAACCATTTCCACGTAGAGGCTTGATGGTAGTAGCCGCTACAACTTCATAAATTGCTTGATCCACTACTACTTTAGCGCCAATGTTACCATTTTTGCACCAAAAGTAAGGATGAAGACCAAGATTGCATGGGAACTTCTTTATGTAAGGATTTGAATCAAAAGAGATTTGAATATTCTGTTCAAATCCATCCCTAAGGATCCTGTATTCCTGAGAGATACCAATAATACGTTTACTGATATGCTCTGTAGTAAAGTTATAACTTTGTTTAAAGGTTATTTTTAACTCTTCATTTTCTCTAACCTCAGCAGGCGTGTGCCTAAACGGACCATGCCTCTCAAGTATGTGCCCGAGCCCATACATCCCATCTACATCCCGTGTATTCCCTCCGAAAGGAAAACATACCGGAATACCACCCCTAATGCGATTTGCCTCTGGACTAAACTGTAGAGGGTAAATCCAATTTTTGCCTCCAAAGAAGGCGCCTGTTACATAGCCTTGTAGACTAAACAGCAAAGACTCTTTTATTCTCATTTTATTTTAAATTTTCTATATTCAACCTACCACACACTGTATATATTGACAAACTCGCAAATATTGCTTTAATATATTTATGCGAAAGCAATACGGACACATGAATATCGCCTCACTATTCTGGAATACTCTTCCGGGGCGATTTTTGCTTTCTCTTCCAACTCAAAACAATTAATACAAAAATAAGAGAAATCAAAGACCGCTTCGGAATGAAGCGGTCTTTGTTCTTTACATAGAATTCATAAAAATTTATTTCACTAAAACCAAAACAAAAAATGAAAAATCAAATTGTATTTCTAAGAGGCAAGAAGACAATCCTGCGTCCAATTGAAAAAGGAGATGCTCCCCTTCTTACTAAATGGATCAATGATCCAGAGGTGCGTGTCTTTATGAAAGGCTCATACCCAATCTCAGAATTAGCAGAAGAAAGATGGATTGAAGAAAAATTGAAAAAGGAAAATGATTTCACTTTAGGCATTGTGGATACCAAAACTTCAAAATTGATTGGCACAATGGGTCTACACCGTATCCTCCCAATTCACGGCACCGCCCTTACTGGCGCACTCATTGGTGAGAAATTATACTGGGGGAAAGGATACGGCTCAGATGCCAAGATGGCATTACTGGACTGGGCATTCAATACCTTGAATCTCCGGAAAATCTCTTCGAGAGTTATTGCATTCAATGAACGGAGCTACGCGTACAGTAAAAAGTGTGGCTATGTTGAGGAAGCACGATTGAAAGATCATTATTTCCGGAATGGAACATACTACGATCAAATCATTCTCTCGGTTTTCCGTGAAAAATGGCTTCCGCTCGGGAAGAAGTACTTTGATAAGTGAAAATATAAATGTAAAACGGCTCATCTGAGCCGTTTTTTATAAAATAAAAAAGCGCAATTATGCGCTCACGGCTTGGTGCCGAAAAAGTTGTTCGAGCCGTCGTCCGTCTAGACCTGGTTTTGTTAAAATTAATTGAGACTGGTTATAATCATACTCCCTAAAATAAATCTCAAACGATCCGTTTCCTCCCACATAAATACGGTGCCGTACTGTTTTAGTACGATAAATTAATGGCTGTTTTTGTATGATTCCCCATTTCGATATGGGATTAATAGATATTGGTTTTCTATCTTCAAACTTACACTCTAACCCAGCATTTCTGACTTCTGCATAAACATTTAACGTACCGAGTGTGAGCACAAAAAGGTTAGAGACTCCTTCAGGACACGATTGAAGTGCTGCGTCTGATACATCATTTATAAACATATCTACTCTAGCATTCAATGTAAGTAGTTCCCTTTCTTTCATAAAATTAAATTTTCTAAAATCACTATAACACAATAATATATAATTGCAATAGTTTGTTGAGAAAATACCTATAAGATGCTACATTTCAACAATGACTGACGAAACAAATATTCCAGCCAAACTCCTCAAACCATACGACCCAACCGAAACTGAATCTCGCATCTATAAGCTTTGGGAAGAGAGTGGTTTTTTTAATCCTGATAATTTACCTGGAGAACGAACTGAACCTTTCACGATAATAATGCCGCCACCGAATGCGAACGGCAGGCTTCATGCTGGACATGGACTCGTCATTACTCTCCAAGACATAATGACTCGCTATAGTCGAATGAAAGGCTACAAAGCTCTCTGGGTACCAGGAGCAGACCACGCTGGGTTTGAAACACAAATTGTGTATGAAAGGAAACTTGAAAAAGAAGGGCGCTCTCGTTTTGAAATGTCTTCTGAGGATCTCTATAAAGAAATTTACAAATTTACAATGGAAAGTAAGCAGTTTATGGAAAGTGATGTTCGTAGACTTGGTGCATCATGTGACTGGTCAAGAGAAAAGTTTACACTTGATCCTGAAATTGTAAAAGTTGTTCAGCAGACGTTCGATAAAATGTTTAGAGACGATCTTATATATAGAGGTGACCGAATAGTTAACTGGTGTCCTAAGCACCAAACCTCTCTATCTGATCTTGAAACTGAATTTCAAGAAAAGTCAGAGTCTTTTTATTATTTACAATTTGGCCCCTTCGTTATTGGCACTTCTCGTCCTGAAACGAAATTTGGTGATAAGTATGTCGTCATGCATCCAAATGATGAGCGGTACAAAGAGTATACCCACGGACAAACCTTTGAACTTGAGTGGATTAATGGACCCATAGTTGCAACTGTGGTCAAAGATGAATCAATAGATATGGAATTTGGAACTGGCGTGATGACAATTACGCCATGGCATGATCAAACTGATTTTGATATTGCACTCCGCCACAATCTTCAAAAGGAGCAAATAATTGATTGGAAAGGCAAACTCCTCCCTATCGCTGGAGAATTTACAGGTATTCATATTTCAAAGGCCAGACCACTTATCGTTGAAAAGCTCAAAGAGAAGGGCCTACTTGTTAAAGTTGATGAAAAATATATTCATAATGTGAAAGTCTGCTATAAATGTGCAACTCCAATTGAACCGCAAATCAAAGACCAGTGGTTCGTCAAAATGGCGCCTCTTGCCGCACGTGCACTCGAGGCAGTAAACAGCGGAAAAATTAAATTCTATCCAGATAACTACGAAAAAATATTCAGATATTGGATGGAAAATACTATAGATTGGAATATTTCCAGGCAAATCGTTTGGGGAATTCCAATTCCAGCCAAAATTTGTGATGTATGTAAAAAAGGCTACTCAGATCTCGAAGACATGCTGACAACTTGTACATGTGGAGGAACTTTGCATAAAGATACTGATACGTTTGATACCTGGTTTTCTTCAGGGCAGTGGACATTACTTGCTCTTGGTTACCCAAATTCAAAAGATATCGATATTTATCATCCAACTTCAGTTATGGAAACGGGCTCTGATCTTATTTTTAAGTGGATACCGCGTATGGTGATTTTTGCACTCTATCTGAAGAATGAAATTGCGTTTCATAATGTATACCTTAATGGAATGGTTAATGACGAAAAGAATCAGAAGATGAGTAAATCCAAAGGAAATGTCATAAGCCCTATTGAACTTGCAGATACTTTTGGGGCTGATGCACTACGAATGGGACTTATTGTCGGTAATACGCCTGGAACTGATCTGGCACTTTCAAAAGATAAAATCAAAGGCTACAAGCATTTTGCCAACAAACTCTGGAATATTACGCGCTTTGTACTGGGTAACACTGGCAACAAATTTTACGCTGAATCTGATATAACCGAAGCATCAGATATTGCTCACTTCAATGAACTTAAGACAATTATCGCAGATGTGACTGCTGATTTGGAAGCATATCGATTTTACCTTGCCTCGGAGAAACTCTATCACTATGTCTGGAGTACATTTGCTGACAAAATTATTGAAGAAAGTAAACTAATTCTCAATAGTGACGACGCGGTTACAAAGAATTCTCGTTCAGCGTTGCTTTTCATCCTCCTCAAGACTTCCCTCACCGCACTTCATCCCTTCATGCCATTTGTTACCGAAGAGTTATGGGGATTATTGCCAGGTAAAAAAGGCTTACTTATGGTAGAATCATGGCCAAGACATGCAGAATCTAGAAATTAATTCTATCTTTTCCTCTTCAATCAATCCTACTACTCTCCTTATCGCGCTCGGCATCGGCGTGATTCCTTCTCTTATCTGGCTTCTTTTTTGGCTTCGTGAAGATCGTGAATGGCCAGAACCACGTGGACTTCTCTTTCTCACGTTCCTCGCTGGAATGTTTGCGGTGATTTTCGTCCTACCTGTCCAACAATGGATTGCGACACTACCGCTTCAAGGTGATTATTTAGTGATTCTCTGGGCGTTTTCAGAAGAAGTTCTTAAATTTCTTGCAGTATTTATTATCGCTATGCGTACAGGACAACTCGATGAGCCAATCGACTTCCCTATTTACTGTATTACTGGTGCACTTGGATTTGCAGCACTTGAAAATAGTCTCTATCTAATTCATCCTGTACTTGTCCAAGATACCATCGCGGGACTTCTCACTGGAAATTTACGGTTCATGGGTTCCACACTCCTCCACTCAGTGGCCACTGGAATTGTCGGTATCATGCTAGGACTTGCGTTTGGACAAAAGAAAGGAGTACTGTTCATCGCCACAATCTTTGGATTGCTTATCGGCACGGCCTTGCATAGTGTCTTTAACTTTTTTATAATTAAGGACAATGGCGGAAACTTTTTCTCAGTCTTCGCAATCATTTGGGCAGTAACCGTTGTAGTATTACTACTATTTGAAAAATTGCGACGTATGAGTCAAATTATTGACGAGAAAAAAACTGTACAACCTATTATTTCATAACTTATAACAATGCAACTCAACAAAAAAAGATCATTTTTCGAACGCCTGACAGGAGGCATCCGCATGGATGATGATTTCTTTGAAGAAACAGGTAAGGAGAACTCTCGACAAATGACCACTATGACAGGTAGTAATGGCACACGAGTCAAAGAAGAAGCTGAGTGGCATGAAGAAGAATCTGAAGGCCAGCTCACCGTTGATGTCTATCAAACAGTAAATGAAATTATTATTGAAACTATGGTTGCAGGCGTCAGACCAGAAGAAATTCAAATTAGTATCGCCCGCGACATGATCACCATCAAAGGTAAGCGTGATCGCTCTAAGATGATCAGTGAGAACGACTACTTCACTCGAGAGCTCTACTGGGGAGCCTTCACTCGCACAATTTTACTCCCACAAGAAGTCGAACCAGAAGGCGCAGAAGCAATTGAGAGTCATGGGCTTCTCATGATTAAGCTTCCAAAACTTGATAAGGGTAAGAAATCAACAATTAAAGTTAAATCTATCTAATAGCTTCAAAAGTGAAAACTCCCAAGACCGGGAGTTTTTTGCTTCTTTGAAAAAAATGCCAAATCAGGTATATTAGTTTTACGCCGAGATAGCTCAGTTGGTAGAGCATTCGCCTGAAGAGCGAGGGGTCACCAGTTCGAACCTGGTTCTCGGCACCAAAAATACTGTCTATTGTCCAAATTTTGGAAGATTACTTCCGAAATCTTTGACATTCTCAATAGCACTCTGACCTTCAGTGTAGAGGGACTGAACTTTTTCAATATACGGCTTGATCGTGTAATACCCTGCAACACTGACACCAATAATAAGAAGCCAGTAGACACCACGCATCATCTGCGCATTGCGTGCGCCACGGCGCATCTTGTGGAGCATCGAGTTATTGTCACGTGTGAGCTTCATAAGCTCTTCGAGAGTTGATTGAACGTCTGGAGGCATGTGAATTAGTGAGTAGTTATTAGTAAGTAGTGAGTAGTAGGTCAAATAAATTGTAGCATTCATAATAGAAACTTCAATAAATAGATGAACCAGTGTTATTTGACATATTTGAAATAAAATGACATTGTGTACATAGAAATACTACATAATGATAGATTTACTTGTGGCAATTCTCGCAATTGCAGCAAATCTTCTTCAATTTATCTTAATCGTAAAAGGTAAGGTAAAAGTCCCCCGTGTTTCCTGGATCATTTGGTTTGTGATAATTGCATTTAGCTTTGTCATTAACTTATTCTTTAATGGATGGGATACTGCAACAATTTCTCTTGGATCATTTACACTTGGTAACTTATTCATTGCAAGCTATGTCCTTCTCAAAAATCCTGGTGGCTGGGTGAAAAGAGAGAAGCAACTACTTGGTCTGGCATTGATAATCATGATTCTCTGGATTCCTTTTAAGGTAGTTGAATATGAGGAAAGTTTGTTGTGTGCAACAATAGTTTCATTGATTCTGTTACGAGCAATACATGTTATTGGTGTTTGGGAATACTGGATGAAAATCTGGAAAGATCCTTTCACTGAAGCTATAGTTCCTTGGTTCTTACGATGGGGATCTGCGCTTATTGCTAGCACCCACATCATTACCACCCAAGAATTATTTCTTTCTAAAGAAAGAATGTACATATCGTTTTCACAACCGCTTTACCTGTGGTTAGCAGTCTCAGTAACACTTATTTTAATTATCTTACAGAGAAGAAGATTAAAGCGAAGTTAAGAATCCTCTGATTTTTGAGGATTTTTTATTTACTCGCTAAAATATTTAATACACTCCTATTCACAAATGTGCCACCGGCAGGAATTGAACCTACATCAGCTCGTTAGGAGTGAGCTATTCTATCCGTTGAACTACGGCAGCAAAAATGATGTTTTAATACCTTTAATTAGAGACATGATGAGTTTAAAGTATTTCGAACCTTTTGCAATTCTTATTCTACACATTCCATATTTAAGCTTACCTTTTTTCTTACCTTCTAAAACATTAACATTTAAAATCTGCCCCTTCGGCAAAACTAGAACTTTTGACCAGTAGTCAATAGCTTGTTCTTTTGAAATATCCTGAAAAATTCTTAATGTTACTTTTATATCTCTAGAGTCAACGCCGATTTCGGAAAGGCATAGAATAAATACGCGAAGTAGAAGTGGATCACTATTTATTATATTTAATTCACTTTTTGTACCCTCCCCCCAGTACAAAGCGGCTAGAATTAGAATTCTGTCCCTCCTAGAGAGCATCCCAATGATTTCTAATGCATCTTTATTCGATTGATCCCATGCCTTTAATGATCGTATCTTACTCCCACCTTGTTTCGCGTCGAGTACTGACTGATATTTGAGTGGTATAGAAACACCTTGAATATATTTTGAGACAATTGATTTGCTCCTAGAAACTTGTTGTGAAATTTCCAAAACACTATTGCCATTTTTGCGTAAGTATTTGATTTTTCTAATTATGTCTAAGTCTGTTCTAACACCTCTCATATAGAGATATTAACATGGAACCATATCACAATCAACAGATCGATACTAGAGTCCGATCTTAAATTCAGTTAGATACCAAATGAACAATTATATCTTTCCAAGCAATCTTCATCTTAGATCTAGCCGCTAATTCCAAGAAGTTGGGAAACCATAGGACGATTGAATCCCACCATGACTTCGTCTTCAATTCTAATCACTGGAACGCCCAGTTGACCAGAGAGATTGACCATCTCTTGTCTTTTCTCGATATTACTTGCTACATCAAACTCAGTGTAGTTAATGTTATTTTCTTTGAAAAACTCCTTCGCCAATTTACAAAAGTGGCAAGATGGAGTGCTGTATATAGTGACTGGTTTCATATTTTTTAGTATATCACACGTGTCAATCCATTTTCAAAATAAATAAAACTTGTGCACCTAGAGAACAAAATTACGAACACCCCAGATCTGGCAAATTCTTCAAACCCTACTGCTATACCAACCGATTCAGAGACTACTCCTTCAGCAATTGATGTGGAATTTTGGCACAATGTGCAGGTTGACCTGGTGAGGCTCCGTGAGATTTTAAAGAATAAGGATAAAGAGGAAATAGAGGATGACTTGTGGTTTATGAGAAAAAATGTGTGGGATGAGAAATAAAAAACGCTCATCAAATGAGCGTAAGCTTAGTATAGTTCCTGTGTTCAGGCTCCATACTTTAATTTCTGCTGGTATACTTCCCCATCGACATCTTTGAAGGTGAGATAGCATGTGCCATCACTGCATTCATAGAGATCCCAAACTATCTGGTTTTCTCCTGGTACATACCAGCGCCACCTGTGACCCAAAAGATCTTCACCTTCATTTTGCGCATTGCTTTGTACCATACGCATAATGAATTCTTCGTATGAAATGTGGGGTTTGGAGATGTTCTGAAGCGCATATTCCGGATAGCCTTTATCATCTGTAGGAACAGTGAGATTGTTGTTCAAACACTCCTCACATTCCTTGAGATTCCAGGCTCCTAAATAAATGATCTCAGCACCTGCTTCGGTTCTCAGTGACACCTGCGCACCTTTATGTTCTCCAGCCTGTTCGATTGTTTCGACAAGTGGGTAATAAAAAAGGTCTTCACTAAATGCCTGCGTTTTTTTAAATTCATGAGATTGACCGTGTAATACACATATTGATCCAATGACTAGCATGGCAAACAAAGGCCATGCATTTTGGGCAGAAAAAATGTTTTTCATGATGAGTAAGTTTTTTGGTTTTTGGAATTCTTTAAAGAGTATAATACTCTTTTTGGCTTTGTCAATTATCAATAAAATGATTTTCTATTTCTGGCAAACATATGGAATGAGAAATAAAAAAACTCTACCTGTATATAAGTGGAGCTGTCCTAATTGACATTCTATGAAATCAGTGTAGTATCATGCTTAGAAAAACAATAGCGCAATGATATCAGATTTCAATGCAACATACGCATACGTAAATGAGAGATACGTTTTCAGTGGAGAAAATTATCCGGATCTTAAGACTCTTTCTCCAAGCCAGGCACTGAGGTTCAAACTCAATCATGGACTACTCCACATCCTTAAATCATTTAAGAAGATTGGTGGTATGCCCTATGAAAAGCAAAAGCTTGGTGAGCTAAACTACCTTGCCACACCAAATCAACATCTTTGGGGTGGGGCTTCAAGAACGAAGACAGCATTACTGAAGATGGTCATCAACATTGTTTCCCTTTCGCACTCAGCTGGATTCACACTTGAACAGGTTTCAGAATTCAAGGTCCCAACTGATGAGGAAATGATAGAATTAATCCCCATCCAACAAATGACTACGCCCATAGTACCAACGTTTCTTGATAGCGTAGAGCATTTTATAGAAGAAATGGCAGGGATTCTTGAAGCAGCCAACCGCACGGGTGTCCTGGAAAATAAATATGCTGCTGAGTTGGTGGAGTCACTCTATCTCTCAATGTTATATTGGTTTGATGCTGAGTGGACGCATGATTTCTTGGGCCATCTGCCAAGTGCTATGAAGAGCAAGTAGGTAATACAGAAATACTTAAAGAATACACCACTGTTTGCACGGTGGTTTTTTATTTGGCTTTGCCTCAAATAGCAATTTCTCCTGGCTTATCTTCCCTTCCGATATTACCTACACTTCATCTATATGAAGACAATACCAAATAGTTTAAAAGAAGCTCGTATCGCATGTGGTCTCTCTCAAGTAGAAGTTGCAGAGAGACTAGGGTTAGAAAGTCATGATCGGATATCAAAGTGGGAGCATGGGCATATGTATCCACATATGGTGAATTTGGCTAAGTTAATTCGGGTCTAAACGAAATTACCTTTTATGACAAGTGGGCCACTTTAATTTGACAACTCAGTTGGTATATAGTATAAGATATACTAGCAAAACTAAGCAAATATGGAATTAAGTAGAATAATAACTTTTGACTACGAAGATCCAAGTGATCCGCCGATTCGCCCTTTTGGAGCAAAGTATCTCTTCTTTGAAAGCAATAAGGGTAAATTCTTTATCGCGGACTCCCTGTGCAAAGACCACACAGCTCTCTTTGAAAAGTATAAAATTTTTTTGGAGAGGTTTAATGCAAAACCTGCTGGTGGTGGGAACTTGTATTTTTACAGCCGCGAAAAAGGCTTTGTCCTCACCGAAAGGAGCTTAAGGTATGGAGCTGCAAATCATGAAGAGACGAAAAAATTACTCGAAAAGATACTACCAGAAATTCCTGTTACTATTGAAAGTTAATAAAGAATACAGTGGCAGAGTTCATGATATTACATGAACTTTTTTATTTCTTGAGTAGGTTTTAACTTTTTTCCACTATTTGTTTCTGGAAATTAATAGTGAATTTTGTCATATGAATATATTTTTTTGATTTCTCCATTTCGTTATTCATTATTTCTTCTGTAATTATCTCATTTGGAGCTTTAAACTTACCATTGAATATTCCTACATAAATGGAAGCATTTTTTAACTGGTTAATTTTTTTAATATATGGTTTTTGAGTGGTTTTTATGTATGCTTCTATAAGTCCATCATAGTTTGGATTTTTCAATGCCTTACGCTCAGCTTCTGAAAAATCTTCTAACTGTGCAACCATACTATTTTTATGATCATGAGAAGTTAGAAATGAATTTAATTCCTTAGAATTAATTATTCTAGATATATCCTCATAAGCAGAACGGGAAAAAATATAACCAAGATTTGATGCTTTAGCACATTCTTCGTTTGCCATGTGGAAAAGATAAAAAGCTCTCGAGATTCTACCATTCTCTTTTAAGAGCATTCCCTCCTCAAAAATATCCTCAGCATTTTTTATTGATTTTTCCATACCTGCTTTTACATTTTCTGCTGTAATTTTAAATTTAGACATACTATGAGAATTTATTTGATTACAATAATGGAGGTGCTCTACTTTATAGATCAAGGTTTACTTTTTTTGGGATACCTCGCACTGTGTCCGGCAACATTACTGGAATCGAACTTTTTTATGACAATTTAATCCTTATAAATCAATGTTAATTGATTGTGGTACTAATAACACATGGTGCGGGATACGAGAATCGAACTCGTGCTTCAACCTTGGGAAGGTCGTGTCCTGCCACTAAACCAATCCCGCTTGAGTCTAAGTATGCTGGGAAGTTTATCCCGTAGCAAGTTCTTACTTTGCTATCGGGACACGCATTCCCCGCCTGCCAAGGCCATGGCGGGCAGGTACCACTTAACCAATCCCGCAGAATATTCACTCTTTACCGTCAAATAAATGTTTAAAAAAACCTATGAATTTCGAGGTTGAGCCGAGCATATTTTCTTTATCAAGTTTCTCTTCACTCGAATCATCAACAATTACCACCACCCCCTCACCCTCTCGTGCAACATCAAATCGATCCCGCACTGCCTGATCAATCCCCTCCTCAGTATCCAATTTGGCAAGTTCTTTGCTTAATTCCTGCTTTTTTATTGTAAGTTCTTGATATTTTTCTTCAGAGAGATTTTTAGCATAGACAGCTTCTCGATCTTTGCGATACATACCGTAGGCAGCCTGAGCGAGAATAATCATGAGCACAAAGACACCGAGTACTCCCAGCGGGGTGTACCAAAATGATCGAGGGGTGCCTTTCTTTTCGTACGTAGCCATATATGCTAGTATTCTAACATGCTTTTCCACCCAAAAAACCAGAAACGTTTTCGTATATTTTTCGCCATTGTCTCAATTCTCGTGATCATCAGTATGGTCCTTCTCTACACTCCGGTATTTCAGCTTCAATAAGCAAAGTAATCTTTTTTCGCCCTAATCTCCGCTTTTCATCATTTTTAGAAAAACTTCGTGCGGAATATTGACCGTACTCTGGTCTTTCATACGTTTCTTACCTCGCTTCTGCTTTTCAAGAAGCTTTTTCTTACGACTAACGTCTCCTCCTCCCACCATTTTACTCCCATGCATGAGCACGTCTTTGCGAAAGGCTTTGACTGTTTGGGAAGAGATAATCCTACCATTCACATAGGCTTGGATTTTGGTTTCAAATTGCTGACGCGGCAGTACTGAGTGAAGTTTCTCGACTGACTTCTCGCCTTCTTCAAGCACACGACGCTTGGAGACTACCCGTGAGAATGCTGGGACTATTTCATTGGCAACGTAAATATCGAGACGTGTTACTTCAGCAGGACGCTTATCAAGAATCTCATATGAAATTGAAGCATAGCCTGAAGTGACACTTTTTAATTCATCAAAAAAGTTTCTCATCATTTCGCGAAGTGGCATTTCAATTCGAATTGATGCCCTGTCATGTCCGAAATTATCGGTTTCCAACACTTCACCTTCATGTGCGTAAAGTAGTGGCATGAGTATGCCGGTATAGGTATGAGGGATGATGATCGTAATCATTACCCACGGCTCTTCAACACTTACAATCTCACCGTCGTTTGGAAAGAGGTGTGGCGAGTAGACAATTATTTCTTTGCCACCCTTTTGCTTTACGTAGTACGTAATTGATGGCGTCGTAATCACCAACGATAAGTGAAATTCACGACGGGCACGCTCCGTAATGATTTCAAGATGAAGCATACCAAGAAACCCAACTCGAAATCCCCGCCCAAGCGCTCCAGAAGATTCTTCTTCAAATGAGAAGGCCGAATCAGAGAGTCGCAGTCGCATCAGTGCAGCCCTAAGTGCATCAAATTCATCCTGGCTTTCTGGATAAATAGATGCCCAGACGACAGGTCGTGGCCGCTCATAGCCAAGGAGTGCCGGAAGATCAGACTTCGCTCCGACGAGCGTATCACCGACCGACATAACGCCCGGCTTTTTAATTCCGGTGACAATATAGCCAATCTCGCCTGCACCAAGTGACTCACGAGAGGTTTCTTCTGGCATAAAGATCCCGACGTCAATTGCACCAAATGTCTCACCGGCTGCTTTGAGCTTTAACATATCGCGTCGCATTACCGTACCTTCCATAATTCGGACATAGAGTACGATGCCTTTGTGATCAGAATATTTGTAATCGAAAACAAGTGCCTGAAGACCTTCACCACGGGCGCTCGGCGGTGGAATTCTCTCTACAATTTGACTCAAGAGTGCAGGTACCCCTTCACCAGTCTTGCCTGAAACTAAAATTACTTCAGTCTCTGAAATATTAAGAAGCTTAGCAATTTCTTCACGCGTTTCATCGACTCGTGCCAATGGAGAATCAATTTTTGAGAGTACCGGGATGATGATAAGATTACTTTTTTTAGCCATCTCAAGCACAGTGAGCGTTTGAGCCTGCACTCCTTGTGTTGAGTCCACAAGTAAAATTGAGCCTTCAACTGCTTTGAGTGCTCGTGAGACTTCGTATGAGAAATCAATATGGCCTGGAGTATCAATTAGATTCAGTTGGTAGTTGGTAGCGTGTTGTTGGTAGTCCATTCGGACAGGAGTCATTTTAATAGTAATTCCCCGTTCACGTTCAAGATCCATGCTATCGAGCACTTGGGCCTTCATATTGCGCTTCTCGATCGTCCCTGTGACCTCAAGCATCCGATCAGCGAGCGTAGACTTGCCGTGGTCAATGTGGGCAATTATTGAGAAATTTCTGATGTGCTTTAAATCCATAAAGTAGTTCCATACTACCAGAAAATCCTTATTTATCAATATAATTTATAGTTTTCTTTTCACTATTCCCTTACCCCTATTCACTATTCCCTAATTAAAGATCTTGTTGTTCCTGAATCACTGTCTTAGTCTTCCAGAACTTGCGTGAGAGTGTCGCCCGAAGTTCAATAAATTCCTGATTTTTAAATGAGATAAACATAAGGATTCCAATACCAATTCCTACAAGTCCTGAGAGAAACCCTTGGAAAAAGACTCCCAGTAAATGGTCTTGATTGAAATATGGAGAGAGAAACTGCAACATGACATACGTTGCGACACCCATGAAAAAAGATGTTGAAAATACTTGAAAGAACGATTTACCAAGTACTCGCTGGTAGACTGCAGGGAACTTCCGACCAAAAATAAAGAAAAGTAGAATTACGTTTACAATCATACCTACTGAGTATGCAAGTGGAATCATAAGGATACTTGTGCCAAGCGCTTCGTCGACACGGAGCAGGCTTTCGGTAAAGAAGCGAAGTTCAGGATGTACTGTGTAGGTGTGTGTAAGGATAAGCGCTAACACAATAGTGAGTACTGATGAAAAGGCATTAACGATAAGTGGAACCTTGGTATTGCCTCCCGCGTAGAATGCCCGAACAAAAAGATGAATAAGACTCTGTGCGAGCACTGAGATTGCAAAGAGCGCGAGTGCTGCAGCGACGAGACGGGTATCATTCCAGGTAAATGCACCCGAGCCAAAGGCTACTCGAACAATATGAGCACGCAAAATGATAAAAAGACTCATGATCGGAAGTGACCAAAAGATGATATTCCTGGTTGCGCCCACCACATGATTTATGAAATATGATTTCTGCTCATGACCAAAAAGTGTGACGAGGATTGGAAATGAAGCTACTGAATACGAAATACCCACAATCATAGTAGGAATAGTCTGGAGATTATATGAGAGCGTGAAGACTGACACTGCCCCTTCACCAAGCTTACTCATTAATGCCACAAGTATGAGCATAGTAATATTAGAAAATGCTAAGGCAAGCGTGCGCGGAACAGAGAGTAGTGAGACTTTCTTTAATTCTTTGAATGGAATCTGCCAGGTAAATCTTGGCAAAAAACCATGACGGATTATAGTTGGTAATTGCACAAGTAGATGTAGCACACATCCGAAAATAACACCGATTGCAAGTCCGGTAAGTCCCAAGCTTGGATAGAGAAAGAGTACGCCCACTAAAATGCCAATATTGTAAAAGACTGGACAGAGTGCATAAATAAAAAATTTCTTGAATAACTGGGTTACTGAACCAAGTAAGTTTGAGACACCAAAAACGATTGGTGAGAGAAGCATAATTCTCGAGGTCTGAATAAATAAATCCCGTGCGCCTTCAGTAAACCCTGGTACAATTATTTTCGCAAAGAGCGGCATTGCAATAAAAAGTATCACACTTATGATGACTAGCGCACCAGAAATAACGGTAAAGATTGCATCAAGAAATTTCTTAGCTTTTGCATGGCCTCCTTCACCTTTTAAGTACTCAACAAGAAACGGCAAAATAACAGTGACAGAAGCAAGCGATGCAACAGAAACATAGAGAAGGTCTGGAATACGAAACGCTGCGTAATAAATATCAAGCGTTTGTGAAGGACCAATGATACTCGTAAATGTTCGGTCCCGGAATAATCCAAGGAATTGAGAGAGAAATGAGAAAAGTGCCAGAAGGAGCGCCGCTTCGTTGACGTCATTAAACTCTTTGTTGAAGAGTGAGAGAATTCGTTTTACCATAGAACGATCATTCAGTTATATCCATATCCTCTTCAGTTGGCACTACAATAGGAGGTGTCGTAATTTCATCCAAGGAACCTAAAAGCATTGGGTTCCCTGGATTCTCTTCAAGCAAAACATCTAGGAGACTTTGGGCTTTCGTTTTATCTCCTGCGTCTCGATATGCAAGAGCAAGTATGTATCTAATATTTGGATCTTGCGGACTTAGAATCAAAGCCTCTTCCAATATTCTTATCGCATCATTATACGATTTGTTTTGATAGTACAATGCACCGAGTGTATAGTGTGCAGCCACATTAAATGGAGCATATTGCACTGCAAGCGTGGCTTCTTTAATCGCATTTGATATATTGTTCGTAGTATTATAGAGATCAGCAAGGGATAATAATGCACTGATGTAATTTGGCTTTATACTAAGAGCTTGTTTTAGGTCTTCTTCTGCCTTTTCAGTATCATCTAATGACTGTGCTAAACCTGCTCGTGCAAAGTAAATACTTGGATGTTTTGGCGCATACATAAGTGCGGTTTCGAATGCTTTCTCAGCACTCTCATTTGCACCTTCCACACCAGCTGGTGCAATATGCGCATAGAGATTTGCTATATTTAGCCAATTAAGATAGTTAGTTTGATCATATGCAAGTGCCTGTTCTGCTGCCTCAAAGGCTGCTGTGAGATATCCTTGATTCGAAAGACCACTTTCTTCTGGATTCTTCTCAGTAGCAAGCGAATTAAGCAATGTAGTCATATAAAATGAAGTGAGTGATCGAGCCAATTCATCATTACCGTTTAATGCAAGTGCTTTAACAAAAAGTGACTCAGCGTGTGGGCTTGATCCAGTTGCAGCATAGGTCTCTACACCACGTGCATAAAATAGCACTCCACTAAATCTTCCAATAATCAAAAATAAACTTGCAACACTAAGTAAAATAAACAATGAAATGCCTATAATAGAGAAAACACTCAATCTGGGATCTTTGAGAAATGTAATTTCAATCTCATCCCCTTTTTGTCTTGAAAAATGTATTAAGAGACCAAGACAAAAGAAAAAGAGTGCATAGCTCACCACCGAAGGAACAAAGAGTATGACTGTGAGCAGGAAGTAGATTGATAGCAATAAGACCGAGAGAAAGTGAAAAGAAATTTTCTTTTCATGGCTAAGTATTCGAAAAGATTTTACGATTGTAAAAATATAAGCATAGAGAATGTAGAGCAGTCCACAAAATCCCAAGAGACCAAGTGTCACAGTAATAGTCGCAAATTTTGAAACACCGTTTGTAAAATTACTATTCCAGTACGAAGTTTTAAAAGTATCAAGTGGATGATACTTTACCCATGATTCTGAGAAACGATTTGGTCCTGCGCCAAAAATTGGATGTTGGGTTAATTCTTTTTGAGCAACACTTACTGTAGTTGAGAGACTTGGTCGCACATCCACATAATTTACATTAAGAAGACGTGAGAGTGTCCCTCCAATTAAACTATTACCGAAGAAAAAGAGTGCCGTAATGGTTACGAGCAAAAATGCGACTAAAGGGAAACGGGTTTCTTTGGAGTCAGGAAGTTTTTTTGTCTGGGTAGAGCTGCTGGAATTTTGTTCTCGCTTCGAAATTGCCATGTATACGAAGAACATAAACGCCGTCATTCCAACAATCCCCCAAACAATATGTATATTGGTTACTATCAGGAAGAATATAGCAAGTACAAAGGTTACTCCAACGATACATTTTAATAGACGATTAAGGGTCACTTGCTCAAACACGACCGTACATAGAATTGCTATAGCGCCTGACATAATTGAAAGCTCAGTTCCACTTCCGAAAAGACTCCCAAAGGAGCCCTCGAGAATACCCTTTGCAAAGACATTGGGCAGGAACATAGCTCCAAGTTGATAGAGAAATATAAATAAACTCGCACTGATAAGCAACGAATACCATCTAATGAGACGCTCCTTAGTAACAAGTGCACTTACAAGAAAAAGTGCAACTGTTAAGAGAGTAAGTGAAAGAACTGTATCAATAGAAAATCCATTTCCAATAAATGAGACTCTGATTGAGGGAGAAAGTAAACCTGAGACACACGAGATACCAAGTAAAACCAAAAAGCCGAGCATAAGACTCGATCGAGGGAAACGTAGCGTACCCTCAAATAAGCGAGCTAGAAGCCATGAGAGAAACGCGAGTGTGATGCCAATGAAAAGAATGAAAAGTTTTGAAACAGTTGCTGGAATACCTAAATATGGAATAACAAAGAAAGGCAGAATACTGAACGTTACAAGAATAATTGTGTAGGAAATCCTATCAAATGTATATGACTTCTTCATGAATAGACGATGTGTTACGTATCTACAGTATAGTATGTTTGTAAACTTATAGCACTATGTTGAGAATTTTGCCTGGCACATACACAATTCGCTTTGGTTCACCCGTGAGATAGCGAGCGACGTCACCATTGTTTTTTGCATGGAGAATTACTTCATCTTCTGTTGCTGTTGGACTGACTGTAATACTGCCCCTTGTTTTACCATTAATTTGCACTCCAAGATTAATTTCAGTTTCTGTAAGAAGCGCAACATCGGCTGCTGGCCACTTTGATTCATGAATACTTTCTTTTTCTGCAAGCGTACGCCAGAGTTCTTCTGTCATATGTGGCGCAAAGGGTGCGAGGATTTGAAGGAAAATTTTATAATCGTGAACATTGATACTCTGTGCTTGCTCTGCTTCATTAACAAAGATCATCATAGCCGAAACTGCAGTATTGAATTTAAATGATTCAATATCATCTCGCACTTTTTTAATTGTTTTATGAAGTACACGCTGAAGATCTGCTTCACTCTCAGTATCACTGACTTTGGATCTTAGACGCCATACTTTTTCTATGAAGCGTCGGGTACCCACCAGACCATCAGTACTCCATGGGACCGCATTTTCAAATGGACCAATGAACATTTCATACACTCGAAATGCATCAGCACCGAACTTATCTATCACATCATCAGGGTTAATAATGTTTCCCCATCGTTTACTCATTTTTCTGCCATCCTCAGCCAAAATATATCCTAGAAATTCAAGTCGTGGAAAAGGTTCTTCAGTTGTTACTACACCAATGTCATAAAGAAACTTATGCCAAAATCTCGCGTAAATAAGATGGCGCGTTGCATGATCTGCGCCGACATAGACATCAACAGGCATCCAATTTTTTTCTTTATTTTTATCAATGAGTGCCTCTGTATTGTTTGGGTCTATAAAGCGTAGATAGTACCAAGAAGAACCTGCCCACTGTGGCATCGTATTTGCTTCACGCTTCCCAGGTCCGCCACAATGTGGACATGTAACATTAATCCATTCCTCTATTCCAGCAAGCGGACTCTCCCCGGTACCTGTAGGTTCATAATGCTCTACGTCTGGTAACAGCACCGGTAAATCTTTTTCTGGAACTGGAACTACCCCACACTTATCACAATGTATGATTGGAATTGGTTCACCCCAATAACGCTGTCGTGAGAATACCCAGTCCTTGATTCGATAAGTACTAGTAATTTTACCTTCTATAAACTCTGTAATCTTCTGTTTAGCTCCTTCGCTTTTCATGCCACTAAACTTCCCTGAATTTTTTAGAATACCAAGCTCTGTGACACATGTATCACCGGCATTTTTAAAGTAGCGCCATGGATACCGCATATCTTCTCTCGTGAGAAATTCATGAACCTTATCGCCTTCTATCCAGACGAAATCAGCGATCGCTTTCTCCTCTTCACTTGTCTCTCTCTGTTCGAGATCTAGAAGCTTGATATGGACAATCCGATAATGTGCAAGTCGGTTATGTTTTTTAACTACATGATAAAAAAGTCCATGCGAAGATTCATCAAAAACCTTTACGCTTTTGATATTTTGATACCCGGTCTCCTCCAGCACTTCATGGCGTGCCGTTTCTTCTGGAGTGTGCCCTATCTCAATACCCCCCGTAACAAATCCATGCCAATTAACTTGCTTCCATACTGCGCAAAGAAATTTATCCTCCGTCGGATGTTGAATTATACACACCACATTCTGTCGTTCAATTTCTTCAACGCCAAAGCGGTACGCATCATCGCCGGGACCTGTATTACGGTCTAGCGGTTCAATAACATATTTGATCGGTAAGTCATATTTTTTTGCAAATTGAAAATCACGCTCATCATGCGCAGGGACTGCCATAAGTGCACCAGTGCCGTAATTCGCGACTGCGTAGTCAGCAATCCAAATTGAAATTTCTTCGTTATTTGCAGGATTGATAGCCTTAACTCCTTTGAGCTCTACACCCGTTTTTTCTTTTGTCTGCTCACGATCAAGAGCAGACTTATTTTTGACAGTCTTCGCATACGCTTCTACTTCCCTACTATTTTCAATCTCGGGTAGCAGCTTTTCAATTAATGGATGCTCAGGTGCGAGGACAAGATATGTAGCTCCAAACAATGTATCTGCCCGAGTAGTAAATACTTTTACTTCGTCCTCTATGCTCTTACCCCTCACCTTCAAACTAAAATCTATTTCAGCTCCTTCACTTCTACCAATCCAATTGCGCTGGGCTTCTTTGACACCGGCGGGCCAGGCGGTTAATTGATCGAGACCGCTGAGCATTCGATCCGCGTATGCAGTAATTTTAAGCACCCACTGACGCATTGGTTTCTTCTCTACTTTTGATCCACATCGTTCACAAACACCATCACCCTCAACATCTTCATTAGCAAGTCCTGTTTGACATCCTGGACACCAATTGATCGGTTCATTAGATTCGTACGCAAGCCCTCTCTCGTACATTTTCAAAAAAATCCATTGAGTCCATTTATAAAACGCTGGATCGGTCGTATTAATTTCTCGTGACCAGTCATAATTTGGGCCCATCATCGAGAGTTGTTGTTTGAATCGAGCGATGTTTTTCTCGACTGCAATGCGCGGATGAAGTTTATGTTTTATAGCAAAGTTTTCGGCAGGCAAACCAAATCCATCCCAACCCATTGGATGAAGTACATTAAACCCTTGCATGCGCTTCATGCGACTATAGACATCACTGGCGAGATATCCTCGCGGATGGCCAACATGAAGCCCTTCACCGGAGGGATAGGGAAACATATCGAGCACATAACATTTAGGCTTGGTAGAATCTTCCTCTGTTTTATAGATTCCTTCTCGCTCCCATTCCTCCTGCCATTTTTTTTCAATTTTTTTATGATCGTAATCCATGCGATAGTTCCCTTTGTAGCACTAGTGGCTAAGCATTCCGTACTCAAGATTAGACTTATTCTTTTAATTTTTTTACCCCAATCCAGATCAGCACTATAAGTGCGAGTGCCAGCACGATGACTCGGAGCCAGTCTTGCATATTGCTCCAATAACGGATAGATCCAATGATGATCGAGAGTATGCCACCAAAGGAAAGTCCGAGGGAAATCACTTGAATGTTTGTAGTGAACGCACCAAGAACTATTGAGAGTACCCCAAGTACAAAGAGGATTACAAAAACATTTCGATTGTACACTTTTTGCGTCTCATCATAGTCTTTCTGACAGGTGAATGTTGGGTTGCAGTAGCCGGTAATTGAAGGAGTAACAGGAGTTGCCACTTTTGTGTTGCCATTAAAATCAGGTGGATTTACGGTCTCAGTCCATTGCCCGCCATCAGAGAGACATGCATCTTTGTCGATGTAGGCTTTGTTATAGAGTTCACTTGGACAAAAATTGTTGTACTCGGGTGCGTGGTAAAGGAGATTAATTGTGTAGTTAAAAAATAGATTAAGTACTACGACCATCGCAAACATGGTCACCCATTTAACGATTCTTGCAGTATGTTTTTTTGGCGTTTGAATTGGTTGTATAGTTGGTTCCATATCTGTAGTTTATACCATGTTTACACACTTTTGTCGTGTACTTTGCGGTAGGCTGATGGTACAATTTCACTATATATGGAATCATCAAAAAATAGTAACGGGGTTAAATCTCCTATGACATTACACGAACAATTTCATCACATCTCAAAAGACGTTGGTGAAAAAGTCGGCTCACCATATGCGTTCATTCTTGCACTCCTCGTGGTGGTCGCCTGGCTTGTCACGGGACCGCTTTTTGATTTCTCTGATACCTGGCAGCTAGTGATCAATACGGGCACAACCATAGTCACCTTCCTCATGGTCTTTCTTATTCAGAATATGCAAAACCGTGATGCCAAAGCAGTACACCTGAAGCTCGATGAACTTATCCGTGCAGTACGCTCGGCACGTAATCAATTACTCGATCTCGAAGATCTTTCCGATGCGGAACTCGAAGCACTACAATCTCAGTTCAAATCGATTCGTGATAAAGCCAAAAATTCATTTGCACAAGGCGATACACAGTAGCCCAGTTTTGTGCTAAAGTACTTTCAGAAAATCATAGACTTATGCTTTTTGCACTTTATTCTCCTAACGAAGGTGATCTCACTTTCTATCTCACCAAAAGTGAGATTCAGAAACTTCGTGCAGGTAAGACAATTACATGCGAACTTGTTACTAAATCCCATAGCGAGTTTCTGATTGAAAACAAAATCTCGCTTGAGATAAAAGAAGACCAATCTGAACCTACGTATTTCGATATTGCCTTCTTAAATAATAAGGAGAAGGAAGTATATACCTATTATCTCTCCAGAAAATTCGTAGAGGAAAGTTTGTCCAGCGACAAGAAGCTGACTATTTCAGATGGCCTTATTTCTTACCGGAGAGATACTCACCTGGAAAAGTTTTTGGTAGGCAATTATTCTGAAGCGCTATTAGGACGAAGGGATCTCTCTTCGTCTCACGCAAAGGCCAAAAAACTTCTTCCTGCACACCGCCCATAGCGTGTGTGTTTTTATTTACGGTTTATACGGCTATTTCCCATCTCAATGGGATATGTTAAATTCGAGATAGAAAAGTCAGACTCATGAAAGGATTATTTGATTGTAAGAACATGGATTATAAGATTGGGCTTACTAAAAATGAAATTAAAGCTCTCAATAGAGGCGAAGAGGTCAGCGGTTCCATTCAATACTGGGAAGATGGCAAAAGCGTACTTCATACTATGACTATAGTATTTAAACCAAAACGGGAGATTATTGGTATGAAAAGTGGTCTCCGTTCTAGTCGGGCTCATTTCATGGAAGGGCCACATGTTATGGTGACACGACAAGATGTGGATCATTTTGCTTATTATATAGTAGAAGAAGTACCTGACATCGAGAAATTTCTTCTTTCTGATAACCCAACGGCACAGTTTGAGAATCGTTACGATTCTCAGTTCATGAACAAAATATTTCTCTACCACGAAGAATGACGAGGATACAACCTCGTTTTTTATTTCATTTAAAAAATTTATTTTTGTTTTTCTTCAAATGATCCAATATCTCCTTTGTAAAATTCTGAGCAAAAGTATCAATAGATTTTATTTTCCTCTGCTTTCTTTCAATTAGATTCTCAAGGGTTACTCCTCTTTTTATATAATGGTCCTTCTCAGATAAGAGACAACACAGGATCGGTTCTAATTTCTCTATCACATACACAAACTTCGATTCTTCATCCTTTCTTTTCTCATATATTCCAATCAAATTCCATATCGATCTTAGTTTAGGAAAGTTCTTCTTGAGTTTCAGTAGTGCCTGATGTTCTCTCTTTTCCTTATCCTTCTGGCTATAGTCCTTATACATAGACATATCTCCAGCATAGACTTCTACCAGATCATGGATAAGGGCATACTTAATAACTTTATTGATATCAAGCTTCAGTTTGTACTCATCTATCACCATCCAACAAAGCATAGCTACTCTATAGGAATGTTCGACATCATTATCGAATCTCTTACTACTATCAATTGCCTCAAGATCTCTCTGAACTTGATTGAACTTTCGAAGCAGTTTCTCAAACTCCAATATTTTTTGGAAATGGTTCATTAGATTTTAAACTCAATGACATCCCCATCTTTGACGATATATTCCTTACCTTCGGTCCTCACGAGACCCTTCGCTCGTGCATTGGCATACGAGCCGGCATCCAAAAGATCTTGCCAATTAATCACTTCAGCTCTAATGAACTTATCCTTAAAATCAGTGTGAATTGCCATACCGGCGACGGGCGCGCTACTCCCTTTCGCGATCGTCCAAGCTCGCGTCTCATCCTCACCTGTGGTGAAATAGGTTTCAAGCCCAAGTAATGTGTATGCTTCTTTTACTAGGTTATTTACTCCATCATCTGAACTGCCGAATTCTTTGCGCATTTCACTCTTTTCAAGTCCTTCAAATTCTTTCAACTCATCTTCAATCTTGGCATCGAGCACTACAAAGCCCGCGCCTGTCGAGACGATATAGTCAGTAAGCTTTGCGAATAATTCAGGATTAGTTTCATCAAGATTTTTTGAACCCGCCCGTTTGTTGAGTCCGTAGAGAATTGGTTTTATAGTGAGCAAGCTCAATTGCTTAATCTTTGGTAATTCTTTCTCATCGAAGTTCACTGTATGTACCATCTGCTCGCTCAGAAGTGCTGACATAGCTTTCTCGAGCGCGACTTGTTCAATCACATACTCTTTTTCACCTTTCTTAACCTCACGTGAAATATTACTTATGCGCTTGGTGATAGTTTCAATATCAGCAAGTATGAGTTCGTAGTTGATAACTTTGATATCACGAAGTGGATCGATTTCTCCATAGACATGAAGAATTTCTTTACCACTCTCTTCTTTGATTGGAAATATTCTGATGATTTCTAAGATGGCATCGGTCTCACGAATATTGGCAAGGAACTGATTGCCAAGTCCTTCACCCTTTGATGCTCCTGCCACAAGACCAGCAATATCGACGAATTCAATTGCAGCCGGGATGACTTTCACTGATTTAGAAAACTCGGCGAGCTTCGCGACGCGCTCATCTGGCACGCCAACAATACCAACCGACGGATCAATCGTACAAAATGGATAGTTCTCAGCTGGAACACCCTTTTTGGTGAGTGCGTTAAAAAGTGTCGACTTCCCGACATTTGGGAGACCAACGATTCCGATAGATAATTTCATATTAGCGTTTGGTGAAAAGCCCCATCAATGGTGCAAGTTCTTCCTGATATACTTGAATTTCTTTTTTGTATTTTGACATAACACTGAATGTCGCCATGGTTGAATCCATGCCGCCTTTCTTTTTGACTTCGATTTCAGCTTGAATCTTTTTGAAGAGGGCCATCACTTCCTTATTCCCTTCAAGCTTCTTCATACTCTCAGCAAGTTCTGGATTTTGCTCCATTTCAGCAGCAATCTGCTCTGCCTGATCAGCTGAAACGCCTTTCATCTGAAGTGCCTTTTTCATTATGAATTTTTTGATTCCCATAGAGGCATTGTATCAAAAAAAGCGATATAATCAAATGATGAATCGTATTAATGACTTAAGAAAAATTCACGAAAAATGGTTTGTTGAGTGCGCTTGTGAACTCAAGAACACAGCAACCCAGCCGGTACCAGGAAATGGCAATCCTGATTCTCCAATTGTTTTTATCGGTGAAGCGCCAGGTAAATCTGAAGACCAGCAAGGTATCCCCTTTGTCGGCGCTGCCGGGAAATTTCTCGCTGAAATGCTTAGCGCAATCAATATGAAGCGCGAGGATATTTACATTACTAACATCGTCAAATACCGTCCACCCGAGAATCGTGATCCAGAGGCAGATGAAAAAAGTGCGTGTGCACCCTGGCTCTATGAAGAGCTCAATTTCATTAAACCCAAAGTTATCGTCTTTCTCGGACGACATTCGCTCAATGACTTTTTCCCAGAACTGAAAATCTCAGCAGCTCATGGCAAACTCATTCACAAAAAATTTAAACATATCGATACTGAATACTTCTTCCCTCTCTATCACCCAGCTGCGGCACTCTACAACGGCGGCATGCGAGAAACACTACTTGAAGACTTCAAAAAAATTCCAAAAGTGATCAAGAAAATAAAAGATGAAAAATAAAAAATGGGCTTTTGGGCCCACTATTTGTTTCTCATTTTGCGCTGAACTTTTTCAAGCTCAGTAGCCAGCGATCCAGTGAGGAGCGACTCATAATGTGCACTCAGGGCTTTGTACCTGATCGTGACCGTGAGTACGGCACTGTTGTGGTTGAGGGTCACAACAGGATAAGTTTCCTTCATCATTTTTTGTGCCATTCTTGCCCGCTGCCGTGCAACTGTTACCACTTCACTTCTGTGTTTCTTGTCTAAAAAAATAAAGTTGTAATTGCGCGGTGAATCATTTGAATTTACCTGGAAATCCTGTCCCGGAATCATTCTTTGCTTTTTGTATAATTCCACAATCAATTCACAAATGACATGTGGTATTCCCGCAAAAGTTGAATTTGATCTTATCATTACTAGGGTTTTTCTAGTAAGAATATAACCTATTAACTGCAGGGTGTCAAGACTTAGAAACTCGTCGATATTTCCAGCCGGCAATGTAGAGCGTGAGCAATTTTTTGAATGAAAGTCGTTTGAAAAAATAATCGAAATCAATAAGATGACGAAGTTCATACGCAAGCCTGCCGTAGAGTCTGAAATTTCCCATTGTAAATACCCCCCAATTATCACCAACGGGTAATGAGTAACCAGTTTGTTTGGGTTTGTATACGTGAGCCTGTCCACCAGAGATCTTTTTTGCAATTACATTTCCCACGTACGCCCCGTCATAGATCGCGGTTTGTGCGAGACCACTATATGGCGTACTAGCCGCGTCCCCGGTCACAAAGACATTATTATGCCCAACTGCATGCATATATTCATCAACACTGACACGCTTCCTCGCATCAAGCGTGAACCCCTCAGTATGTACCACCAGCGGATTCGTCGCAGTACCTGCAGTCCAGATTACAGTTTTGGATTGGAGTGACATGTCTTTGAGATAGACACCTTCGATATCTTCTCGCATCAATCTTCGATTGAGAAAAATATTTACTTTGAGTGTGCGTAATTTGGCAAGTACTCGCTCCGAAACATCTGGAGGAAATGTCGCAAGCACACGTGAACCAGCTTCGATAAGATCAATAGTAATAAATGACGGATCAACTCCATATGTGTGCGCAAGCGTATGAAGATACGCAGAAAGATCGCCGGCGACTTCAACTCCAGAAGGTCCACCACCGGCGATAATGATATGAAAATGCGACACGAGTTCATTGACTGAAGGATGCTCATGCTTTCTGAATAATTCTTCGAGATGCGCTTTCAATCTCAATGCTTCGTTGGTTGAACGAAAGCCTAGTGAAAGTGATTCGAGTCCTGGCAGTTCAAAATAGGCACTGACACTTCCGAGCGCAATGACTAAATAATCATACGCATGGAATAACTGGTCGGTAGAGATCGTGTTGTGTGAGAGATTGATTGATGTGACCTTCTCTGTTTTGAGAGTTACACGCTTTGGGATCATATCGACAAGCGGTACACAGGCTTCAATTGGAGAAGCACCAGTAACAATACGGTAGAGCGCTGGATAGTATTCAAAATATGACTTGTCTGAAATAAGTGTGATGTCGTGCTCGACTGGAAGTTTTTTGGCAAGCGTACGTGCTGCTTCAATTCCGGCAAATCCCCCACCAATAATGAGTACTTTCTTTTTTGTAGCTTCCATGCTCATATTGTATCAAATTGTTGAAATTATTGCTTTATTTTTTTGCCGAGAAACCAAAAAAACGTTATACTGAGGCTCGTTTTGATGACTTTACGAAGTGTAAGAATAACCATCTCCAAACGTCTAATCTTATGAACCCTTTAGAAAACGACAGGGCACCCCAAGATGCGTTTCTTGAGTGCTACGACGCCGAAAATGACGCGGTTTTCAGATTTTGCTATCTAAAGATCGGAAATCGTGAACGAGCGCTCGATCTCACTCAAGAGACTTTTCTACGGGCCTGGGAATATATGAAGGAGGGTCATACGATCAAGAATCTCCGAGCATTTATATTTCATGTTGCCAAGAACCTCATTATTGATGAGTATCGAAAAAAAGAACGAACGAATGTGTCTCTCGATACGATGATGGAAACAGGGTACGATCGCGGATCAAATGAAATTGAAGAAAAAGAAGTTGAACGAGAATTCGGAGAAATCCTCTCACTCATGCATCAATTAAGTGATGAGTACAAAGAAGTTCTAACACTTCGTTTTGTCGAAGACCTGTCAGTCAAAGAAATTGCTCGAATTTTAAAAGAAACAGAAAACGCAACCTCAGTCCGCATTCACCGTGCGCTCGAAAAATTACGACTACTCTATGAATCCCAATAATATATGGAACTCGATAAGAAAATAAAAATTTTAAATACTATCAAAATGTCAGCGAGTGAACGCAATCGTATTCGTGGTGCACTTGTCGGATATATGCAACTAGGTCGCTCACCTCGACATTCTCCATACGTAACCAAAAGCCCTTACCTATTTCTGAGCATACATCAAGGATCACGCGCTCTTGCATTCCTTTTAATTCTTGCCGTAATACTTGGTAGTGGGGGCTCCCTGTCTTTCGCCGCTTCACGAGCATTACCAGGCGATTTGCTTTATCCAGTTAAAGTCAGTGTCAACGAAGAATTGGCAGTAAGCTTTGCGGGAACTGTTGAAAAAAAGGTTGAAGTCCAGAAGGCTCGCATCAAAACTCGTCTTGAAGAAGCAACAACACTGAAAGCCACAGGTAAATTTACACCGGATAATACTAAAATCGTCCAGAAGGCATTTGTTGATCAAGCCCTAGAACTCAATAGCACTATTGATTCACTTCAGGAAAGTGGCAATGAGGAAACCGTACTCGCTGTGACACAAGATCTCTTACCTACACTTGTCTCCTTCAAAGAAGCAAGTGCAGTAATACCTGTCCCTGACGAGTCCGTTGCAACAATCGATGGCACGACGATTGATTCTGTACTAACTGACACTGTACCCCTCATTATTTCTATAGATACACAGGATCCTCTCGAAACAACTCCAGTCTCAACCAGCGAACAAGCAACAGTTGATGAAACAGATCCAGTACTAGCTATAAGCCTTGATGTTATTGTTGCTCGTGAGGTTGAGCAGATGCAACTCCAGCAAGCTGAAACACTTGAAAAGATTAAAATAATTGATTCAACGAGTCCTGAAAAACCTCTATCTCTAAGTACAGCAGAAATTGAAGACGAATCAACAAATGAAATTATTTCTGAAGTAGCCGTGGAAGCTACTCCAGTCACCGAAGAATCTCTTATCATCGATGAGTCCATAGCCACAAATACTCTCCCTACACCTGAAACTTCAATAAGCTCTATGACTCTCCCAGAAAATTTGGGTGAGCCAATTGCCGTTTCAAATATAACCGAAAAGATCACTTCTATACCACTCTTAAAAGAAACCGCCGTCAAAAGCACCTCGTCACTTAAAGGGACAATCTATCTAAACAAGCCATGTCTTACGACTGTGTGTACGTTAGATGTAGATAATTCTTTCACTAGAAGTCTCTTGGTCTATACAGAAGATAAATCTGAAATCATTGCTCAAATCAAAGTCACTGAAAATGGTGTATTTTCTGCCACACTCAAACCCGGCACCTATGTACTAGACCTCGTGAAAAATGGCACTGATACCACTGACGATCTTCCTGAAACCATCACGATTCCTTCTTCGGGTTCTGTAGTTCTCTCGGTGACCATCAATACAAAATAATTTATTCTTCTTCGCGAATACTGTAGCCAAGTGCTGTAAGCTCGGAATCTTTTGTTTGTATGGATCCAGTATTTCTAATATACATCACACTACCAATAGCAATACATAGAACTCCTAAAAGCATGACGACATAGAGAAATGTCTTTGATTTAGTCTCATCATTTGATGTTGTGGCGCCAAGCGCGCTTGCACTAAGCATTGGAGAAGTCGTAAAAGCGAGACTATCATTCTCGGGAGAAATTTGAGTGGTGTTTATTTCTGGGAAAGCTTGGGTTACGGAGACTTTATTTGTAGTACTTAGATATGGTACCGGTGGTGGTACGACCTGTCCGTATGTAGTGGCAATGTGGTCGTCAGGAAAATAGAGATACAGAATTTCGCCTCTCGCTAGATTGCGTGGAAGACTACTCTGCTCGGGTGAAAGTCCAAATGTTTTGCCGGCAAGTATGAAGCTGTTCTTCGGCAATATAAATTTGAATCCTTCGAGTACCAGTGACCAGCCTGAGAGATCAATGTCATAAGCTGAACCATTCGAAATTGAAATCGTTCCATCAGCACTAAAGTTAGTAATGGTGATTTTTGGATCAAACACTTTCAATACTAATGTATCAGTATCGTCGGGCATGCCTTGAGTTTTCTTGTGGCGATATTCAAGCACAATCACATATTCTCCTGGGGTTTTATATGTATGGAAAAATTCAGCAACATCAGTAAGGGCATACGAAGTTCCATCACCAAGATTCCAAAGAAAGAGACCTGTGTTAATCTCTTCATTACTACTACCGAGTACTAATGGTCTAAATGAAACTGGCACACCGGCCGGTACAATCACTTTTGATAAAATTTCAGCCTTAAACTCTGGCTCAACAAAATCAGCTATTTCAGCCTCATCATCTGCACCAGTCGTAGTGGTAGTGCCATCATCGTCATCAGTTGCGGAGTTCGACACGTCATTTTCTTCGCCAGGTGTCGGAGCGCCTGCTTGCCACGAAGAACCTGTGAGCTGGAGCGAGTTGCCATCGCCAGCGGCGCCGTCATCAAGTGAATACGTGAAAGAATCCTCTAAGGTCCCTGATCCGTTATAAAGTGCGAGTGTGTCACTGGTATTGTTGAGACTCATGACTGTATCAATTACGGTGCCACTAAAACCGGGATGATCATCGAGAAATGTCGAAGCATTACCGGCGAGAATAATATATCCACCACCGCTAATCTCAAGTGAGCCTTGTCCCCCATTTGCCGGCGGGGCATTCAGCACATGATTTGAACCGTCATTAAATTTCCATCCATCAAGCTCCACAGTAGACCCACTATCATTATGAAGTTCTACCCATTCCCGATCTGTATCAGTTCCCGAGAGATCATACATAATTTCCGAGATTGAAACACTCGCCTCTGCATGACCCGCTAACGACAAAAATACTGCAACTATTGTAAGTGCAATTTTTGATATAGTGTTCATAGAAAATTAATTATTCTAATATTTTTTTCAGAATATCCTCAGGTACTTCGCGAGTCGATGTACTAGGAGATACTGTTTCAGTCTTTTCGACTACTTTCTCAGTATTATTAGGTATTTGTGGATTAGGCGCAACTGGAGATTCCACTTTCGCAACTGCCGGCTTTTCTATATGAGGGGTTTTGGTGCCAAGACCTGCTTTCTCAAGCGCTGCCTTGAGCGCGAAGACTTTTTCTGCACTAGGGTCCTTTGTGGGATTTGCTTTAGGAAGCGGGCTCGCTACTCGTGGCGGAAGTACTGTTCTCTCAGGCAAAGGGGCTACTGGGATATCTTTTTTTGGAAGCACTGGCTCTCTATGTTCCGACTTACTCTCCGTAATCGAACGAAGCGCATCTTTAAGAAGCGGTGAAGGCCCATGAACTCTTGAAACTACTGGTGGTCTATTGTTATAGGGAGTCTGTGGTGGACTAACAGGGGCTCTCTGTGGTGCACTTGCGGGCGAGGTTGGAGTGTAGGCTTTTACTGCATCACGAATCTTCGAGCTGAAATTAGTTGCTGGAGGTTTCTCACCAGTATCCTGTGCAACAGGTTGATTAAGTGGCTCTGGAGCTCTCGGTGCTTCGCGAAATGCTGGTTTATTCACATACGGTGCACGACTAGGAACCCCTGGACGATCATACGAAGTAGGTGCTTTGTCCTTGGCGCCACCACTTTCGTCAGCCTTGGCAAATCCTGTACTTCGAGGTCTCTCAATTGGAGCATGCCAGGATTGGATGTCCCCTTCCACAGTTTCTCTGCCGTGCGCATTATGCTCGCGTGAGTATTTGATAATGTCTTCTCGATATGAAATTTCTGGTCTTGGGAAAGGTGCTAGTGTCACTGCTGAAAACGGCTTCGAGCCAACACTATCAATCATCAATCGCAAATAAATTTGAGTTTTACCGAGGTTCACAATATCATCGCGCGTAAAATTCGGCGCGTATTCTTTTTCAAAAATTTCAGCGTCATACGAGCCCACTCTGAAAATCACCATCGTACCAACGTTACCAAACACTGCTGCTCGTACTTCATCGGGCATTTGCTCAATATATTGGTGTGCAATAAGGAGATTGAGTTTATATTTGCGCGCTTCTGAAAGAATATCGGCAAACGATTCGTTGGCAAATGATTGAAATTCGTCGACATAGAGATAGAAATTTGGAAGCTCGGCCATGTCACGCTCGCGCACTTCAGCGCGACTCATGGCACCAAGATAAATTTTGGTCAGGAGCATACCTCCGAGCAGATTCGCATTTTGTTCACCAATTCTTCCTTTGGAGAGATTCGCGATGAAAATCTTGCGATTATCCATAACTTCACGAATATCAAATGATGACTTCGATTGACCCACAATATTTCTAATGATCGGATTGGCAGTAAATTGACCGACTTTGTTCTGAATTGCTGCTCCAGCTTCTTGCATGTAACGCTCGTTATATTTTGCAAATTCCTCAACCCAAAACGATTTCACTGATGGGTCAGTGAGGTGATCCACGACTTGCTTGCGGTAGTCTTTGTCAGCAAGCATACGATTCACACCCAAGAGTGTTGAATCAGGATACGCGAGAAGTGCGAGAAGAATATTATTGAGAATGTACTCCATACGCGCGCTCCACGCATCCACCCAGATTTTCTTAAACGCACTCATAAGTCCTGAGGCGACCAAGTGTCTCTTATCGATTCCTACGTCTTCCATGACATTAAACGAGACTGGGTACTCAACATCAAACGGCGCGAAATAAATCACGTCTTTAATTCGATGCTCTGGGATATAGTCGAGCATTTTCTCTGCAAAACTTCCGTGTGGGTCAAGAATTGCTAATCCTTCGCCATTTTCAATATCTTGAATGGCCATATTTTCAAGTAGGGTTGATTTACCCATACCTGACTTTCCAATCACATACATGTGTTTCGTCCGATCAATAGCTTTGATACCGAACTTCGTACGGGTGTTTCGGTAATCTGTTTCAGCAAAATATGTAATTCGGCTATTGGTATTGATCATATATTCGCATCTTTAAGTGCTTCGCTGACATCCTGAATCGTACCTCTGAATTGTTCTAGCTCTCCATTTGGAGTAAAGCGTGCCGTACCAATCATTAGCATATCTTTTATATCTCCACTTACACTAGTCATTTCGATTAGTGTATTAAATTTCTCATGGTGATTTTTGACGACATCATTCCATGCGCGAACAAATCGTTCTTTGGATTTCTCATTCATGAGAGTCTCCAGACCATCCCACATAATACTGGTATCTTTGAGCCCGAGCATTGCCACAGCACGTTCGTCAAAGACGAGCTCACTTGAGTGATGATTGAGTGACCATTTACCGATTGAAGCAAGTGTTGCGGCTTGATTTGAAGCATCACTCTCGCGTGTAAGCGTCGTTGTGCGGGCTGACAGATTCTGCATTTGGCCGGCGACTCGATTGAGGTAGAGGATAAGGAATAAGAAAAATCCAAAAAGGAGGAGTGTGATGAGCCCAACAATAATACGAGCTTCCAATATACGACTCTGCCAATAGTGCGCGCTAACATCAATCCCCACAATCGCGATCGTCTCTCCACTTTCATTTACAATTGGTGCATACGCTGAAACCCATTCTCCCCAACTATCTTTATATGGTCCATCTGTGGAGCTCTTACCTGATTCATATTGCGTAATATCTTCCGGTCGTGTGTCATCGTAAATTTGGCCAGGCGGTGAATAATCATCTGAATCAATTGGCTCAGAGTCAACATAGAAGAAAAGTTTGTTGCTTGGAAGCGAAGTTCCTGGATCAGTAGTACGGCCCATAATATAGAAGAAACGCGCATCAGGGTTGATGGCTTTGAGATCTACCATGAGCGATTTCAGGCTTTGGTATTCAAACTTAGCTAAATCACTTTCGTCACCAGAGAGAGCCTCGACGAGAGAAGCCGGAATTGCAAGAGCGGTATTTTCAGCACGGATACGCAATGTTTCACGCTCATGAGTATTGATTCGATTACCAATACTATAGGTTGCAAAAATTCCAAACACGACAATAATTGCCGCTCCAACAATGACTCCAATCGTGAGTTTCTGTTCTTTATCCATAGGACTAATATTTGGGATTAGTATAGCAGAAAATGAGTCGAGGGAATATATGGGAGACTTAGTGAGATTATAAAAAATAGAAAGAAGAAGGATAAGGAGGATGAATTTCCATTTCTGGTTAAATCTCCGTGGGACAATATTACAGAATAACCTTATTTTATAATGGTCTTTGTGCTTGACTTATCATAATAAATATGCTATCATATACACAGTTCTTTCTGTACGGAAAGATCGCCTCATGGCTCCAGAGTAATCTTTATCCTCTGTAAAATGTATAAAGAAAAGTTCTTTAAAACAAAATCATCGTACGATGAAAACAGCCCTCACAATTACGAATGGCCCTTCAAGAGAAGAGCTATTTGATGCCTTACGTCTCACAGTCGAAAATAGACTGATCCTCTTAGAGGTGGAATGCTACGGTGTAAAAAGATATATTTCTGCCATTGTAAATTCAATCCAGGATGGAAATGGGAGTGGTAATCTGTGGAATTTAACCCTAAAAACAGATGAAAAATTCCTTTGGCAAAGTTTTTTTATGGAGCTGCCAGAAATTAAGAAACCTGGAGTTTACTCTTCAAAAAAACTCGACTTCTGTGGAATAAAAAATATGATTGAAAACGAGAAAGAAATGGGTGGTGGTCCAACTTTACAGGCTTACCAAATAAGAAAGCAGGTGACCATTGAGGCCCCGTTGTACTCGACAAAGACTCGCGAAGGGATGCTTATAGGAGAAACAAGATAAACAAAATTTAACCGCTAGCCGGATGGAAAACCTCCATTTGCTGGCGGTTTTCTATTTATATATTGAGGATGATCTGTGGTTTATGAGGAAAAATGTGTGGGATGAGAAATAAAAAAGCCGGAAAGCATACTACCCCCCCCCGAACTTAATTAATTTTTAGCTTTCACCACTTATCATTGCATCAATTGACGCTACATCACGCAGCTCCTTGTCACTGAGCTCTTTGATGAATTCAGAGACCATAAGACAAAACATTGGAACAACCCGGTATTCTGGATGCATGATTTTGGCAGTACCATATGCATGTGCAAGCACCTTACATCCCTGCGACTTAATGTTATTGATCTGGTGAAATAGTACTTCAGGCACAAACAGTGTCTGAATGGGCGCACTCTCAAACATATCAAACATAACATCTCCAGTAGAAGCGGCAGTTACTGACCAGTCCATTTTAAATCCGGTCATAATATATCCTTGTTCTTTTGTGAATATATTTTTCTTGTACCATGCTGGTTTTGCTGAAGTACTGTCATAGGCAAAGTATGACCAAAGGGAAGCAGTCTCCATAACCATTTTAAAATACCCAGAACTCAGGATACAGAAATGCTCAGGCTTAAAAAGTTTCTTAAACTTCATATACAGTGGGTTTTATTGTTTTTGATCAAAAAGACTAAGCATACAATAGCACATATAGTCATTATGTCAATTTATAAACTAGTGTTCCAGATAAGAAGAAAGAACTTCCATTTCAGATAACATCTTCTTGCAAATAGAAAATAAAAAAGAGGAGTTTAGACTCCCCTTCCTATAATCTCTCCAACTTTTTAAATATCCTTACAATATATACTCCCCATATAAGCGGACTAATAGTAATCAAAAGCCCCGTCCAGCCGAGTACTCCTATATCTGATTCTGGAGTTGGCCAGCCATATAACCACAACTTAATGCAGCAAAGACTTCCGACTACAATAAACCAGATATACGCCCACTTTGCACCACCATAAAGCATCTTATCCGCATAGAGATAGTTAACTGAAGTTTCAACATTTCTTTGACCAAGTATATGATTCATAATTGACTCGAGGAGTTTCATCATCGTCACATCCATCTCAAGTGGATAGCATTCAGTTCTGTTTCCATAGAATGTGATTGGAAATCCGCCATTGACGAGATACAGATCGTACTCTGCATTCCAGAACACATCATGTACCCGTGAACCAGTAGTTGCCGTCCTACGTAAATATGCTGCCGGAAATTCCCTATCGCTTGAAGAAACACTAATGAGATGACATCCTCGCTTTAACTTGGATAGATTCTTTGTAGTTACGATACTATCCCCTGTTGCAGCAATAATGACATCAAACTCATCTAATGCGTGTGTAGGTTTTCCTCGCTTTTTGTCGTATCCAACACAATCGTATCCTTGTCCCAGTAAATTACTGAATAAGGTAGCACCGATGGGTCCCAAACCTTTGATGAGCACCTTTGCCTTTGTTGTTATCTTATAGGCTTTGAAATGCTCACCTATTCGTAGAGAACAAAGACGTATAATATAGTCTGTTTCGATTTGAAGCTTTTCAAACGAACTGGCGACACTATCAATGAGGAACGGCTGCTGACGCTTCAAATGAGCATTCTTTCCTGATGCAGTCTGCTCAGTGGCAAAGACTTTATCTTTAAACAACTTTACAAAAAGTCTGTTTGCAAACAAAGTTTTAATCAGCATTCCACCATCATCAAGCAATAGCAATTTCTCAGCATGTAGTAATCTCTCCAGAACAAAACGTAAAACATTTTTACACTGCGCTTCATGGAATGAATCAAATGATTGATTCAGAGGGAAATTAAGTGCTTCCCTGAAGATGTTACATCCTAATTGCTCAAGCTGTTCGATGATATATTCATCTTCATCCACAGAATATATTTTTGGCAAAATGAAAATGTGTTGTGCAGGAAATCCAAGTGCGATGAGTTTTTTAAACATTCGTAATTGAGGTTCCAACATGTGCTGACAGGCAATGAGATAGATTCCAGACATATCAACAGTCTGAAGCTTTGCTTCATAGTTATTTGTTATGGCATCCAGTAATGGCATCTCATCAAGACCGTATTCGGCCTTGAGATACCGTTCGGTATAGCCAGGCAAAATGCGTTCGAGAATTTGAAGTTTTTCCATTGTGGAGGTTTTCTATAAATCACTCTACAATATTTATTTAGATGAGTCAAACTCTGCGTTTGACTTTTATTAAATTCCGTGATAAATTTTCTATTAGAAACCACTACAAAATGATAACAAAGTTTATCTTACATGGAGGATTCACTCCTGGAAATACAAATGAGGACAATAGTGATTTTTACAGGGAAATATTAAAAAAAGTCCCTGAAGAAGCGGAAATCCTAATTGTTCCTTTCGCAAAAGAAGTTGGGCGTGTGGTTGCGAGTACGCAAAAAGTTATGCAGGAGTTCAATAGATACAAATGGCAAAGGGAAATCTATTGTAATGTGGCTCAAGAGGGTTTTTTCATTGAACAATTACATTTAGCCGACGTCATTTACTTCCAGGGTGGTAAGACACTGAAATTACTTGAAGTGTTGCAGAGATTCCCAAACCTCAAGGAAATGGTGAAAGGGAAAATTGTGGCCGGAGAATCAGCTGGAGCAAATGTATTCACATCTGCGTTTTACAGTCCGAGTGCCAGTAACTCGTTTGAGGGGTTAGGCTTTCTTCCCATCAAATTAATCCCCCATTACTCAATAGAGTATAAAGGCAAATTGGATAACTTTAGGCCGGAGCTTGAAACACTTTGTTTACGAGAGTATCAATACAAGGTTTTTGAGGTAGATTTGTAAAACAACAATAGAGTATGCGAGAGGTATCGTTCAGGTAGCCTCTTTTTTTATTTCCCACTTTCAATATATACCTTAAAATAAAAAGTTGACATTTCTATAAAACAATATATAGTAAACCAAGAAAATTGATTCTAATGAACACACTAGTAAGCCCGCTTTACGAAAAAATATGTTCTATTGATTTTGGCTTCCTTGAAGAGAGGATGAAAGCAAAATTCAACTGGTCAGATGAACGTACGACAAACGCAATTAAAAGATACCGGCAGTACCTCTATATTGTATCTGTGGAGGAACAAGGTGTCTGTCCAACAAAGGACGTTGATGAAGTATGGCACCAACACATTTTGCATACTCGCCTATATGAAGAACACTGCCAGATGATCTATGGCAAGATGCTACACCACCAACCTTTTGCGTCATCTGAAGACAAGCAGGAAAGCAAAACATCTCAGCTCTCGGATCTCGGACCAAAATATTTTGAATCAGATTATCCAGGATCCACCACAGAAACTATAACTGTGGAATGTTGCTCGGATGATTCCGAATGTTGCTCCACAAGGAGAAAGATTCCGGTTGAATAATTTGCAGCTCACAACAGGACCCGTCATTCACGATGGGTTTTTATTTTTCTTAAGGATTTTTCTATTTCTATCAAATTCTCCTGGCTTATCTTCCCTTCCCATATTACATACACTCTAGGTATATGAAGACAATACCAAATAGTTTAAAAGAAGCTCGTATAGCCTGTGGTCTCTCACAAGTAGAAGTCGCAGAGAAGCTAGGATTAGAGAGCCATGATCGCATATCAAAGTGGGAGCATGGTCGAATGTATCCGCATATGGTGAACTTGTTGAAGCTTTCTGTTATCTATAACAAGAGACCTGAGGAACTATACCTGTCATTGTTTTTAAATCTTAAACGAGAAATACACTCTTAGTTCTTTCAGTGTTTTTCTTACTTTTACTAACAACTAGTAAGCAAATCCTTGGTTCATCCTCCTTATCAAAATAATTTTTGCATTAAGATCACAGTCGAGTAAAAAATTGAATTCTTTTTTTGATGGTTGATATCCAATCATTCCTGGGGAGCTACGCAAAAAAGGTGAAGTCCTTAGACTTACTTGTCGGGAGAAGATACTTAGATCGTCATCAATTTTATTATCTTTATAAACAATTTCTGTTACAAGACTTAGCTGCACCTGAATATTATCTTTTGCTATTTCTTCAATACTTGAAAAATTGATATCGTAAAAATTGTAACCTACTATTTCTGAACTATCCATATCGGTTGCCGATAAATCTGTTGGATTCCAAAAAAACCGGTCCTGCGGAGATGTTCTCCATAAACGACTATTATTCACAGAAAACTGAGTTGTATTGATTTCTTTCATTAAGTCTCCGAGCTTACTTTCCACAAAATTCTTAACTTCAATATTCCGTTTTTCTAAATGTAAACCAATTGGAATAATTTCATCGAGTTTTTGTTGAACTGATACAAGGTCTGGGATAATAATCAGCTCTTTTCCTGTACGTATTTTAAAATCATCAATTATTTCTTGGTCAAATTGTTTATGGTTATTAGTACAGAGGATGTAAGTATCACCTTTATTCTTCTCTACATCTTGAACCATTGAAAGGTAGATCAAAGTATCTTTGAAACCAGAGCCATGGTCATTAAATGGTTTTTTCTTATTAACTACCAAATCTGTTAATTCTTCAACAGAAACAGATGGTTGTGGAATGATTTCTATTTTATTTTTTTTGCAAAAATCTTCGGCAAATTCTTGAAGTTTTTCTATATAATCCAATTTTGATTCAATTTCAGTTTCTGTATGGCCTGCCTCTTGAAGAGATTTTATTCTTTCATTTATGTATCCAATAGCTGAATCCATTAACTCTTTTTTATGTTGAATGCGTTCTCTTATTACAATTTTAGGTAAGCAAATTGAGGTATTTTTTACAGAATGTTTACTAAGAAATTCGGATAGATCGGAAAACGAAGAATTAAAAAGAGTACTGAAAGGACCTTTATCCTCCCATATTGGGTTTGTGTCTATAAAAATTCGGCACTTCATAATATTATTTTCACTTACACGGGGGTTGCCAATACCCCGCTTAATTTAAGAGGGGTTAGTTATTTATAACATAAAGTATGAAACCTACGGCGATTTGAACCGAGTACTCTAGATTTAACCTTATAAATCAAGGCTTTTTTATTGTGTGATATATCACACACGTGTGGACCCTATCGGATTCGAACCGATGACCTCCTCATTGCAAAGAATGAAACTGAGAAGAAAACACTAAAATACGTTGGTATGTAAAGGTGAAATTGGAATTGGGGCATTGGTATGAGTGGATGTTAGATAGTCCCCTCATTACCTATTTTGGTTGGAAAAGAAACACTGAGATCGAGTTAATTAAATTAATAAACTAACCGACAATGTTAATAATAGCATTAAAACAGAAAAGCTACCGCTTAAAACAGTAGCTTTTCAAATAAACTATTAGCCTTTTGCTAAACGTTTACACTCTCTGCAGAGGCGACGGCCGCCAGAACCATGCTTGCAGTTTTCGTTCTCAATATTATTTCCTGTATTGCATTCTTTGTTGTTGTGATATACAGGACTTTTACTTGAATGCCAGTCTGACTTCTTTTTCATACTAAATTGTATTGAATTGTTAAAGAGCTCGACCAGACAGATTTTTATATTCTATGCACTGCTAGCACTGTTGATCTCCTCATTCTATGAATTCAATCCTGGATCTTAGGTTCTCAAGCATTTGTGTTAGAAAACTGTCGGAATGATTCTACTCTTATCAACAGAACTTGCAAATATGCAATGTTATAGTGTTTGAATTAAAACTGATCACTTGTATTGCACCTTTGACCTAAAACCTTTTCGGAGGAAATTTTCTGTTTGACAAGATGCCTACATACATGGCATAATCATGACTAGATATTTGTAAACAAAACCCACAAACTAAAGAGTGAAAAAATCTCAATACCCCCGCAAAGCAATGAGTACGATACAAGGTATCGGAATAGTTGCATTCATGTTGCTGTTATTGATAACCAATTTCAGCTTCAGGACCGAAAAAGTTTTCACAATTGATACGCATGGAGGACTATTCGGTTTCTATACGTATCATGTTCCTGAGACAGGTGAACGAGGAAGTATAAGTGAAGGCAAAATTACATTCACTGGAGTGGATGAAGTTATTATTGGTGGCATGCCAGAGTATGGCGGTCCTATACCAGCTCATCCAATGACACCAACCAAAAAAGTAAGATTTGATTTTCATGCAAAAGAATTCCTACGGGAAGAACGCCTTTCTGTTTTCCCCTTAGGAGCGTTGCGGAATAAAAAACGACATGAAGATTACGATTTACGTATTATGGCAGTCTCAGCACCATTCTTCGTCTCTTCTGCAGGTAATACTAAGATCTACAGTCTTGGAAGCCGAACACCGTTCAGCCTGCAAAATGCAGTACGACTAGGAGCACAAGATGCACTTTTGAAAAAAGGTGCATGGGCTGCTTCAAATTGGTCTGACAGAGAGCTACTTTCTGATTCTGTTTTTCTTCTGAATTATCAGGATGAAGACATGGAGTATTTTGTTCAGAAGTTGGACGAAGTAAGGCCACAGGTACTTTTCATTGGTACAATGACACTTTCTTTCCCCGGAGCAATCCAACTTGCAAAAGTTGCGAAAGAAAAGTTCGGTGACGAAGTATTCATTGTGTTGGGTGGTAAGCATGTGAATGAGACTATCTATCTGAAGGAAAATGCAGTGGTTCATCATGTTGGATCATCAGTACTCCTCATGCAACAAGGTCGTATACCTAAAGTATTTGATTTGGTTGTATCAGGAGATGGAGAAGAAGTAGTGAGAGCAATCGGTGAGAGTATTGGCAACGATATTCTTTCTGGTACTACAGTTAAACCTTTTTCTGAATATGCTTCCACTTTTAACAGCCTGCGCGGGAATTTTATTCTTTCGTGGATTGAAAACAATGCTATTGAGTCAAAGGTAAGTGAGAAAATCCAGCTTGATTATGCTTCCCTACCATCGCCAGTGAGCCTGTTTGGAGTAACTACACGATTCGAAATCTTTGGCAGAGAAAAAACAGCGCACGTCTATAGTGACATGGGCAAAGGTTGTGTGATGAACTGTTCATTCTGTTCAGAACGAAATGCAATCAATGGTAAAGTTGCCTTCTCTGGCAATCCAGCAGAGCGATTGTACAATCAACTTCGTGATGCATGTGTATACGGTAATTCTATGAGTGCCTTTGTTGAGGATTCGATTCTTCTTACTGGCAAACCTGAATTACTCAATGACCTGGCAGAACTCCTGGAACAAAAGCCACTTGATATTGTATTTGGCGGACAGTTCACGATTGATAATGTTCTCACTCCCGCGATTCAGCAAAGCATTATTCGTCTGTCTAAGGTTGGCCTTGTATACATTTACACCGGCATGGAAACAGTCAACGAATCAGTTGCGACTCTAATGAGTAAGAATACCCATAAAAACCTTGGTTGGATGGATAGAAATATCGAAGCAGTCAGGTTCTTGTCCGGAAATGGAATCAAGTACGGGGTATCAACACTTTGGGGCTTAGGTGAAAGCCAGAGGGATCGACTACACCAGTTTGCACTACTCAAAGAATGGCAGGATGTCCATGGAAATCCTGTTGTGGTAAGTGTAAACTGGGCGACACAACATCCACTCTTTAATGTATCTTCATTCGATTATATTGATTGGGGAACAGAGCGGACAAGTCCATACTTACCGTTGATGGTGAGACTATTTGGTGAAGCGTCTGAAAAGTACACATTGACAGGTGTTACACTTCCCTCTCTGGTAGAGTTAGAGGAACTGGAACGTGGGTTTGAAAAATTGAAAGTACAAAATGCATAAATGCATCTGAATAAATGGGGTTCCGTAAGGAGCCCTTTTTTTATATTTCAGAAACAGTTTTTGAAAAATACTCTATTTCTTTATTTGAAAGTACTGGAGTTAAAGAAACTCTCAATGCTGGTACTCTCGGCTCTTTTATACTCCATTTAGTATTACTAGATATGATAATCCCTTTCTTCTTTAATCCCTGAAGTTTCTTTGCTAACAATCTTTTTTGAATCGGAATCAAGGCAATATATGGCACTTGGTTCTTTACCTTTAAATGAGGGATGCTATAGTGCTGTAATTTTTTATCAAAGGAAGTTCTTACTTCCTTAATTGTTCTCTTCCAAGATCGTCTCTTCTTTAAGACTTCAAGTGTGGAGTAAATTTCTCTAAAAAACTTTTTTGGTTCGATATTCCATTCCTTAAATGCATACTCTTTAACGAGTACTCTATTCACCCAACAGAACCCAATATGAGGTTCTGCCCCAATAAACTTTGAGGTCACTCCGATATAGACATCGGATAATCTGCTGGGTCTGCAGGAGAGAGCCCCTATTGCCTGTGCACCATCTATCACAATAATATTATTTTTATTTATGGATTTAATTTGCTTATACAATTTTTGAGTAGCAAATATTTCTCCTGTCATTCTAGAAACATGACTAAGAATAATTATGGCAGGTTCTAATGTGCTAAGTACTTTTCGTGGATTCTTTACAAATGCTTCAGGATCAAAGAGAGTAACTCTTTTTTTAACAAATGAAATGGGGCTTTGTTTAACATAGTTTGGGAAAGTAGTATTTTCTATTGGCAATCTACCTGCATCAAAAAGCTTTTTGTACCATTTTATCTCATGGGCACTCATGTATATCTTATAATTCTTCTTCTTCTTTAAAATTGGTAGAACTATATAGAGGAGGTTAGTTGTTGCATTCTGAGCAAATCCTAAAAATTCACCCTTATCTATTGAAAGGAGACTTTGTATTCTTTGAGTGAAGTCTCGGTAGAGACGTTCAGGATTCTTAAGTTTTAGATCTGTAAGCTTCTTGGGTTTTCTTCCATCCGCTTCGTTTAAGTAAAGCTCCTTCATAAATGAGCCTATCTTAGCATAAATATTTTTACTTAACTTCTCATTTTGATTGATAGGTCATGACCACCTTATTAACCAGAGAGTGACCATGTTAGCACATGAGGTGGTCATTTAAACCACCTCATTTCTATTTTATCCTTATTTTATAAGGCTTTTGTGGACCCTATCGGATTCGAACCGATGACCTCCTCATTGCAAATGAGGCGCTCTACCAACTAAGCTAAGGGCCCAGATTTTAATTGCGAATTATCAATTACAAATTATGAGTTTCACTACTTAATTTACTTCATAATTCGTAACTTGTCATTCGTAATTCACTATACTACAGCATTTTAGTTTTTTTGCAAAATTCGTTTGGTACTCAAAAAAGTACCTATTCCGAATGTTCAAATCGACTTTTTGATCACCTCTAGTTTTAAAAGCGATTGTTTAATTAGTTGATGAAGATCTTTTTCCATTACCTCATTCTCTAATAATTTTTCAAGAATGCCTGAATATCTATCTATAAAACTTTTTATATCTGCGAAAACATTTTCTGCTTCTGGGTTCTCTTTAAATTTTGAGATAGTCTTGGTCCACTGCTTAATTAAAATAATATATTGCACAACCATTCTGGGAAACATTATACCTTTTACTGCATTTTCATTATTTGAAAAGGACTCAAACTCATCAATTGAATTGTCTAGATAATAAAGCTTTTCAGTTTTCCACGCACCATAAAGCCCGACGTCTTTCATGTTTGTTTCAAATGTATCATCCTCTTGATGATCAGAAGGCTCATAGGTAAATATATCTTTAAGATTAGAATTATATAGATCAAGAAATTCTTTATAGTACCCATATTTAATCGATTCTCCGCAAAAGCCTATCCATTGGCCTGCTCTTACAAAGCCTAAATACTCAAAAGCTTTCGCTAGATCTTCATAAAATGCAAGAAATTCAAAAACTGACTCCCCAGGATTTTCAGCACTTTCTCTTTGACTAAATACATCTAATGCCTTGAAAAAACGCAAAGCTATTTCCTTGACTCTAGAATCTCCTTTAGGATCAATTGCTTGTATAAAGCGAGTTAATTTCCCAATGTCATTAATACTTATAACTAATTCAGCACACCAAGGTTCACTCTTCTCTAGGAATTCTTTGAGAGGAGCCCTGACTGGAGTTATCTCAAGACTAAGTTCAGTTCCACTATGATTTAAAATAGTGCTATTTGATTCTTTTACTTCATGGAAAAGTCTCTCAACTTCAGGTTTCCTATCTAATTCAAATATGGTGAAACTTCTTTTGAAATTCCTAAAACTTGCATCAAACTTTTTTAGTAATTCAGTTTGCTCCTGATTTTCTTGGGTTGGCTTATTTTCCATAGTATATGTACCTAGAATTATCTATTCTTTGTCTTAGCTTTTGCAAACTCTATGCCACCCCTCACATAGTCATGAATCGTCGCACCGACATGCGCTAGTGAATGGACGATTGGTGAATGCTCAAAAACTGATGGCTGAGCATCAATTTCGATCAAGTAAAGTCCTCGCGGAGTTCTGATGAAATCTCCTGTTGTCGTGAAGCCAAGAGGAAGCTCCTTATCGAGATCACGGAAAAACTGGGCAATTTGAGCTTTCTCTTCTTCATGCTTCTCAAGCAATATAAGTGGCACTTCGCCGGCCATACGAGATGTGTGTTCGAGAATTCCCTTCTTCTTGGCTTCCATAGGCATAAGTGGGTAATGAGTTTGGCCACGAAAATCTTTGAGTACGCCACCGATAATTTCTCTCCCGTAGAGATACTGCTCGACAATGAATGGTTCATCGACTTGGAGTGCACTCTCAATCGCAAGTTCTAATTCTGGAACTGAGCGTGCAAGTGCCGCACCGACTGAGTGACCACCCTTGGTATATTTGACGACCCATGGGGGTGCAATATGTGAATGAATTTCTCGGACGAGTTCTTCAGCATCACGGGCTTCACCTTCGTCAATTGAAACTGCGTCGGGTACTTTCATACCATTTTTTTCTGCATACTTTCTGAACACCGCTTTATTGAGTGCCGTGCGACTTGTCAGCGACGGTGCGCTCGTATGTGGAATGCCTCGCTCATCGAGAATTTGTGCAAGCTCACCATTCTCTCCATATTCGCCATGCAGTGCATTCCAGACGATATCGACACGTGGTGCAAATGTATCAATCGTCACAGGCATACCACGCACATGCCATGTCCCCTCGCGATCAACGAGAATATCGACTGGTTCAAACTCATCTCGCATGTCAGCGAGTGCACGAAGAACCGCTTCGCCATGGATTAGTGAAGCTTCATATTCATTTCCTGGTCCTCCCCGTGCGACACCGACTCGTAACATACTAGAAGTATAAAGTAGAAAGTCTAAAGTTGAAAGTAAGTCCTTGATATCATTGACATACATAAAACAATACTTTAGATTAATCGTAGAAAATACACTCAGATGACCAAAGAAATGAAGATATTGATTGTCCATGATCTTTTGTGGACAATCAGTGCCTGGAAAGAGAGGTACACAGACGGAAGACGCTCAGATGGATTTTTTGATGTTGAAAGTATCAGAAAAACTTTTCCAGGAGCGTTAGAAAATATCGATTATTACCTCATACAAAGAAATGTATGGTTAGGTGGAACAATCTATTTTACACCAATTGAAGCATGTGCGATTCGTTCGGCAATAAAAAAAGTGGCGGATGCTGCAAATTATTTGGAACTTGAGTATGCCTGTGGCGTATGCGGAGATATTGCATATCTACTAAATGAGAAAATAATTCACCAAGGTAAAATGCCAGTAAAGATTCTTACCACCAAAATACAATGATGCCCCCAACACGGGCATTTTTATTTTCCCAAGAACGACTTCCCTCTTTTGGCTTTGTGAAGTCTAAGGGAAAATCTATGCGCTTCAGAGTTGGCAAGCAAAATTGCATCTTTATGAGTTGTGCCTATATTTTTATCTCCCAAAATATCTTTGGGCTTGTGGGCTGAATCTTTGACCACCGACACCACGGGAATTTCTAATTGGTAGCCCTTCAGCATTCGCTCGGCAACTCTCTTCTGACCCTCACCACCATCGGTCACGACGAGATCAGGTAGTCCCCACTCGACATGGCGAAGTCTTCGTCCGACAAGCTCAGCAAGTGCGTCTGTGTCTGACCCTCCCTTTGGTTGACGAATAGTAAATGTCCGATACTCTTTCTTGTTCGGTTCGCCATTTTCGAGCACCACCATCACACCCACAGTATTCTGCCCGCCGGTGTGTGCAACGTCATATGCTTCAATTCGAAATCCTCCCTCGTCGTTTGCGCTGTAATATGGTTCATGATTGACTTCGTGATCACGCTTCAGTAGCGCGACATCATTAATATGGGTTAGGGCAAAAATTTGATTCCTGATTTTGGCCGCTCGTTCAAATTCTTCGGCTTTCGCTGCATCTTTCATATCACGCTCTAGCTCGCGTAGAATTTCTTTCTTCTTGCCAGAGAAAAATCGTTTGATATTAGTAATGTTTTTGCGATAGGCCTCTTGTGCCTCATCTCGTGTCACATCAGGGGCCAATCCAAGCTGACGATAAAATTCATAGTTATCACGTTTGGCAGAAGCTGGATCGATATAAGGGAAAATCCTGCGAATAATTTTCAATGCTTCTCGTAGTGAACTTCCTTCAGTGTACGGACCGAAGACAGTTTGTAGTTGGTAGTTGGTAGTTCGTAGAAGCTCAAAATCAATGTTTTTTTGTCGTTCGATAATAACTTTTGGAAATGTTTCCTTAGTAAGACAAACATAATTCCAACTCTTGTCATCTTTTTCTTTGACATTGTAGTGAGGCTTAAATTTCTTGATGAGATTAGCTTCGAGGATAAGTGCCTCAAGCACAGAGTCAGTTTCTTCAAATGTAACCTTTCCTGATTTAAATACCATATCAACAATCCCAGGTCCGCGCGTATGAATGAGGTCGCCGGCAAAATAGGAACGTACTCGAGAGCGAAGCGACGTCGCTTTGCCAATATAGAGAATCTTTTCTCCTTCACGAAAGAAATAGACCCCAGACGTGTCAGGGAGTTTGAATTGTTCGAGGTCTTGACTTTTCATATAAGAAATGTAACATAAATTTTAGAAAATCGAAATGAATGACCAAAGAGACAATCAAAGACGCGACTGTGAACCCAATTAATTTTTTTGACTTACAAAGAGTCACTGATCCTCAAAAAATAACACAGTGGATTAGTGTCTTGAGGAGGCGGCAAGCCTTAATAGCTACTACACACTATGGTAAATTAACAGGTGATATCGCAAACCTTTTTTCATACCTTACACGTTGCTACAAAGACTTATTGGCAGGCAGAGAAGAAAACCTAATACCGGACCTGACAATTCCAAACCATTTTGAGCAATACTCAGAGGAGTTAGTAGAATTATTCAAAGCAAACGGGATTCTTCTTGTTTTCCATTATGCCGAGCCTGGAAAGGAATTCAGATCAATAGGTGGAAGCCTCCGCTCATCGTGGAAAGCTACTGCAAAACTCATATTAAAAGATGCCGAATAACCTTCGGCTTTTTCTTTTTTAAATCTTGACTTTTCACCTCCCAGCTGTAGTATCAGAAATAGAAAAAATAAAAAATGGAAAAAAGTCAGAAATTTTCGTATTACTCATACGCATTAGGTTTTCTAACCCCAGTGTTCGTAATAGTAATATATGTTCTCTTCTTTAATAACATAAAGATGATTACGAATCTGGAGAGTACTGATAAGTCTATTGAAATACGAAATGCCAAAGTTCGTCTTTATGATTCAGACTCCGACATAATGATCTACGGATCTAGTACAGAGCCTGATAAGATAATTAATTCTTTGGTAGATTTCTTGAAGTCTAGAGGAAATTCCTCAGCTTCTACTATAAAAATGGACTCAGAAGGAGCAGCACTGGAAGCCAAAATAAATTTGATTATAGCTATACGAAAAAATCCACAAACCGCCGAATAACCTTCGGCTTTTTTCTTTTCCACAGTTTAATGTTCACCTTCTCCCAAACACTTTCCATGCCAATTTTAGCTATTTCAAGAAAATAGCCCTTCGCGGTAGTTGATACCTTATATATTATAGTTGTGGGAAAGTGAGCGGGTTTACTTTTCCTCTATTATGTGCTACACTTCCCTCAATGTATTTGAGGTCGGCCGTAGGCTCTCCGCAAAATACGGTCGAATTATATATCTCAATTGAGAAAAGAAGACAAATGGCAATGAAACTTTATATCGGATCACTCTCATACAGTTCTACTGATGACAGTCTCCGAAACTACTTCGCCACAATTGGTGAAGTTACAAGCGCCTCAGTCG
>CAZRDO010000005.1:4082-14651 GCA_964599225.1 uncultured Candidatus Saccharibacteria bacterium | reverse complement strand
GACAAAATGACCGGCCGCTCACGCGGATTCGGCTTTGTGGAAATGGCAAACGACGAGGATGCAAAGCGTGCAATCAGTGAGCTCGACAATACTGAGCTTGATGGTCGCAGCATTCGCGTGTCTGAAGCTCGCCCTCGTGAAGAAGGCGCACCTCGCCGAAGTTTTGGCGGTGGTGGAGATCGTGGCGGCAATCGTGGCGGTGGCTACGGCGGCGGTGATCGAGGCGGACGCGGCGGATACTAAGCGCATCTGTAATCAAAAAGCTCCTTCTGGGAGCTTTTTGATTTTCATCTGCCCACTCGTCATGACTAGCCTTCAGAGGATATACTATGGTACGTTACCCATATATGAGAAGTACTCTACAGACAATCATTCGCTCGGCAATTATCACCGCTTTTATTGTGGGTGTGATTGCAGTGGTCGCGTATTTTGCGAAATCAGAGCCAGAACAATTTGCCTTTACTCCCTCGCCACTTCAGAGCACTGAAAATATCTTTCCCGAGAAAAAGCCTCTAATCCCTTCCTTAAATGAAATCATTACTTCTCCAGGCACTGTGTTGCCACCAGAAGATATTGCCATTACTCCGAGTGAGATATCTGAAGCCTTGGTTTACCACAGTACTGGTACCGTAATCCCTAAAACAATTGTAGGTGTCACTGCGGATAGTGTATTCGCATTTGCTGACACCACTACTTCAGCTTTTCATAACACAGTAACTGATGCTGGAGTAAATGTGATTCAATTTGTGCCGGGCACGACGGCTAATTATTGGCACTGGCAAGGCACAGGCTTGGGAGTAGACGAGGACGAGGTGATGCGCGACGGTGCTTCTCCAAACAAAACTACTGAAATCACGTGGACCGATAAGTATTCTTTCCGTTTTTATGACCGCTTTGTCTCACTCGTCTCAGCAACGAACACTGATGCATTTATTTCACTCAATATAATGTCACAGATTGCACCAGGCAAAGATCGTTTCGATGAAGAGAGCATCGAGATCGCGATTAATGAAAATCTAGCTTTACTCAATGACATCCGGGCCAAAGATATCAATATCGTCGGCGTCCGGATAGGAACTGAGATTCACATCGGTGGATATAGCGACATCTTCCCGACTGTTGAAGACTATATCAGACGGGTCAAACCGATCGCGCTTGCAATCAGGTCATCCCATCCAGAAATTCCAATATATCTTCAACCGGCCCCACCAGAAAAAACCGGTAAACGCCTCGTCGAGTGGAACGAAGCACTTAGAAAGGAAACATTTTATGATGGTGTCCTAGCCTACGACTGGCTGAGACCAGAAGACACTGGCTGTAGCGGAAGTGTAGATGCGAGATTCGCTTGTATGAATGCAATGTCAAAGAAATTTATTGATTCGACAGTCCCGAGTAACCTAGATGAATTGAGGAATACGTTCCCAAATAAATCGATATGGATTGGGCAATGGAATCTCGCAACAGAAAACACTGGCGCAGATGCTGACACTACATTTGGAAACACTATGCTCCAAGCGCTTCATTCGGCTGACTACCTGCTTATACTCAGTGAATATACTGCACTCAAAAATGGAATTGTTCGAGGCGCGACATTCATGAACTTTGGAGGTGCGAATGGTTTACGTAATTTTGTTAGTAATTATCTTGGCGGAGATGATGTAGGTCATGTAGAGACTGAAGGTGGTCTTGTTGCACGCTCAAGTGCTCAAGCATACGCGATGCTCCGCGGTATATACGATGGTGCACATTCACTTCTGGCACTCTCACCCATCTTTCCTTCTCATGTCCCAAATGACGATGCGAAGCTCTACGGCTTTAAGGGAAAAAACGATTATATATTTGTAATTATCAATCGCAGTGGTTTCTCAATTCCACTTTCAGAGATCACATCTGGCACCACACCAATTTTTGATTCATCAAAAACCGTTACTCTCGAAACTCTCTACGGTCCGAGTCTCTCCTCGACCTATGGTACAAAAGGACACGATGGTGCCTTCAGTCCAATTATTCATACTAATCCAACTAATACTCTCGTGAGCGAAATTTTAGTTAAGCCTTTCTCTGTGACAAGAATTAGTTTTTAAAATTACTTCCTTAATACTTTCTTTAGGTACTTCCCAGTAAAAGATTTTGAATTATTCGCAACTTCTTCCGGCGTACCTTTGGCGACAAGTTCTCCTCCGCCAACACCACCTTCGGGACCAAAGTCGAGAATATAATCAGCTGATTTGACGATATCAAGATTGTGTTCAATCAGTACTACTGAATTACCCTTACCAACAAGTTGGTTGAGAACTTCAAGGAGCTTAGCCACATCATCGTAGTGGAGCCCTACTGTTGGCTCGTCCAAGAGATATATTGTTTTCTCCAAATGCCGTCTATAAAGCTCACTTGAGATCTTCACCCGCTGAGCTTCACCGCCAGAGAGAGTGGTCGCAGATTGACCGAGTGCTAGATAATTGAGTCCCACATCCATCAGCGTGCGCAAGCGATCATAAATTTGTGGAATATCTTCAAAGAATATAATTGCTTCCTCAACAGTCATCTGAAGGACATCGTAAATATTTTTCTTTTTATATTTTACGGTCAGTGTTTCTTTATCAAAACGCTTTCCATTACAGACATCACAGGTCACGTAGACCGTCGGCAAGAAATGCATTTCAACTGCTATCTCGCCATTTCCTTCGCAAGCTTCACAACGTCCACCACCGCGGGCTCCAGGTACGTTGAAAGAAAATCGATTGGCTTTCCAGCCACGGAGTCGTGCGTCCTCAGTTTCTGCAAAAAGTTCCCGAATAAATGTAAACGCTCCAGTGTAGGTCGCAAGGTTGGAACGAGGTGTGCGCCCAATCGGTGACTGATCAATTAAAATTGCACGAGAGAGATATTCACTTCCGGTAAAAGTAGCTGCATTATACGTCTCAGCAGTGCGAAATTTGCGTTCAAGTCGTGATTGTAGATTCTTGTAGAGAATTTCATACATGAATGAGCTTTTACCAGAACCCGACACACCAGTGATGGCCACAAGTTTCCCAAGTGGTACTTCAGCAGTAAGATTTTTGATATTAAATACTTTTCCGCCAGCGATTTTGATCGAACCTTTATCGCTCTCTCTTCGTTTCTCTGGCACAGGGATTTTTTCTTCCCCGCGTAGATACCCGAGCGTGCGCGAGCCACTCGTGTTTTTCTTGGCAGAGAGAAGCGGTTCGAGCCAATCGGCGACGATAACTTCCCCACCATGGATTCCTGCCTTTGGCCCTATGTCAACAATGTAATCAGCAGCAAAGATTGTATCTTCATCGTGTTCAACTACGAGTATAGTGTTACCGAGATCACGGAGGTTAAGCAGAGTTTTGATCAATCGCTCATTGTCGCGCTGATGAAGTCCAATTGTCGGCTCATCGAGCACATAGAGCGCACCAACCAGGCGCGAACCAAGTTGCGATGCAAGTCTGATGCGCTGAGCTTCTCCGCCAGAGAGTGTATTGGCCTTACGATCGAGTGAGAGATAATCGAGTCCGACATCCATCATGAAGCCAAGTCGCGCTTCGATTTCTTTGATCACTACTTTGGCAATTTCCTTCTCTTGAGCGGAGAGTGTGATGTCCATGAAGAATTCTGTCGCTTGCTCAATTGAGAGATTTGCAATCTCGACTATGTTGAGACCGTGAGCTTTTTCCTTCGTCGTCGAAGAACCCCTGAGGAACACGCTGAGTGCTTCGGGGCGAAGACGGGCACCATGGCAGACATCACAGGGCTCATTGCCGCCAAAATATTTCGTACCAAGCCCATTACATTCTGGACAGGCGCCGTATGGTGAATTAAATGAGAAAAGTCTTGGCTCAATTTCAGGGAATGAAAATCCATCGCGTGGACAGGCAAAACGTGCGGAGAGAATTGCTTCTTCACCACCGTCACCAAATTGAATTTTGACGAGTCCGTCACCTTCAAGGAGTGCTCGTTCCACTGCCTCAGAGAGTCGCATCTGCGAACCACTCTTGTCAGTGTTAAACTCATGGAGAATAATTTCATCAACCAATACATCTAACACATGAGCTTTGTGCTTAGTAAGTTCAATCCGATCTCTGAGATTTTTCAGCACGCCATCAACGCGGATAACTGAGAAACCTTTACCGAGCAAATCATAGAGAAGCTGATAATGCTCCCCTTTGCGACCACGAACTACCGGTGCAAATATGCGCACAGGCATTTCATTCCACTCGACACCCATGAGTTCTTTCTTGCCTTTGGTTCCCTTGGATTGATCTTGAACTTTCTCTAACACAAAGGCGTTAATCTCTTCAGTGGTGAGCTTTTTAATTTCATCTCCGCAAAGTGGGCAGTGTGGATGCCCAATACGAGCATAGAGCACACGAAGATAGTCGTATATTTCGGTAATGGTCGCAACTGTTGAACGCGGATTGTTTGAGCGAGATTTCTGGTCAATAGAAATTGCCGGTGATAGCCCCGTAATCTCATCGACATCAGGCTTCGGCATTTGATTGAGAAATTGTCGCGCATAGGCCGAGAGTGACTCCACATAACGACGCTGACCTTCAGCAAAAATCGTATCGAACGCAAGCGAACTTTTGCCCGAACCTGACATGCCCGTGATTGCCACCATTTTATTCCGTGGCATTTCCACGTGGATGTTTTTGAGATTGTGGGTACGTGCACCTTTGACTATGATTTTGTCGGTTTCTGGTTTTTTCATATCAATTTAATGTCACCCGCCATAATTCCTAGGGGGTGTTTGTCTTTATTTGATTGATTACAATATACCATACTTTCGCTTTCTTTACATTCTAAGTAACAGCGGTATAGTACATAAAGAAAATTTTATGCCATGGAAGCAAAGTATCTAGTCATGGCTATCTGCCTGATTGGGATCCTAATACTATTAGGAATCCTCAGGAGCCAACTATCAAAGAAATTTCTCTGCGACCTCTGTGGAGAAGGAAAAGCTGTGTCTTCAATAGTATGTTTACCCTCAACATATCAGAAAGACATAGAGTACACCACAGACCATTTCTGGTGCGCCGAGTGTGCCGAAAATTTCGGCCTACATGTAAATGCAATTTTATGTGCTGATGGAAGCTATCAGAAAATATCTTTTCCGACTACAATACCTAAACATGAACCACCTGCCAAAACCTAATTGGCAGTTTTTATTTTTTAGCCTGTTTTGCTTTTAAAGCTTTCACCTCATCTCGAATGATGGCAGCTGTTTCAAAATCAAGTGCTTTGACCGCCTCTTTCATTTCTTTCTCTTTTAATTTAATGAGTTTCTCTGGGTTTTGCTTGAAAACTTCCCTATCAATGGCAATATTAGCCGCTACCGCTTTGTCGTGTTCACTGGTGAGCTCATCGGTAATATCATGAATTTTCTTACTGATAGTCTTTGGAGTAATGCCGTGCGCTTTGTTGTATTCGAGCTGCTTCTCACGTCGACGGTTAGTCTCTCCAATTGCGCGCTCCATTGAGCCCGTCATTTGGTCAGCATAAAGAATCACATGACCTTTGACATTTCGCGCTGCACGACCGATAGTTTGAACAAGCGACGTTTCACTTCGAAGGAAGCCTTCTTTGTCGGCATCAAGAATGCCAATAAATTCTACCTCAGGCAGATCGAGTCCTTCACGCAAGAGGTTAACTCCCACCAGACAATCGAATTCACCTCTACGGAATGAAGTCAAAATTTTGATACGATCAATTGTTTTGACTTCTGAGTGAAGATATTCAGCCTTCACTTTCTTGTCTTTCAGATATGCCGCCAAATCTTCCGCCATCTTCTTGGTCAGTGTCGTCGCAAGCACACGACCACCTCCTTTAATTACTCTGACAGCTTCAATAATGAAATCTTGAATCTGTCCTGGATAACTTGCTTTCTCTTGTATGGGACGGAGTTCAATATGCGGATCAATAAGTCCAGTCGGACGGATAATCTGTTCAACAACCTGCTCCGAATTTGCATGTTCATATTTGCCAGGCGTTGCACTGGTGAAAATCATCTGACCAATTCGTGGCAGAAATTCGTCAAATTTTAGCGGACGATTATCCTTGGCACTCGGTAATCTGAAACCGAATTCCACGAGCGTGTTCTTGCGACTTGCATCGCCCGCATACATACCACCGAGTTGCGGAATGGTCACATGAGATTCATCAATGATAGTTAGAAAGTCTGGGCTACCATCTGCATTATGCGGGAAGTATGAGAGGAGGGTCTCTGGAGGCTCCCCTGGTGCTTTGCCTGAGAGATGACGTGAGTAGTTCTCAATTCCTGAACAGTAGCCAACTTCTTTGATCATCGCCAAGTCATACGTGGTTCTTCGCCTAATACGTTCTGCCTCGAGTAATTTTCCTTCAGCATCAAAGTAAGTTAACTGTGCTTCTAGTTCAGCTTTGATTGATTCGATTGCACGGACTGTTTGGTCACCTCCGGCTACGAAATGTTTGGCTGGGAATACAAAGAGACTTTCTTCGTCACGGAGATGTTTGGATGATACTGCGTCGATGCGAGCAATACGACTGACAGACCCACCAAGTGTCTCGATCTGATACATCACTGTCTCTGACACTGGCATAATTTCAACTCGAGTGCCGATCGAGCGAAAGGTCCCCGGCGTAAGATCAGCAGTGGTACGTTTGAAATAAATTGAGATAAGAGATTTCATCAGATCTGTACGATTCATAGGCATGCCAAGCGTGAGTTTGAGATTTACCTTTTGGTATTCTTCCGGTGAACCGAGACCATAAATGCATGACACTGAAGCGACGATAATAACGTCTTTACGAGTGAGAAGCGCTTGAGTAGAGGCATGGCGAAGTCGATCAATTTCTTTGTTAATCTGAGCATCTTTCTCAATATAGGTATCAGTGACCGGCATGTAGGCTTCTGGCTGATAGAAATCGTAATAGGAGACGAAATAGTGCACGGCATTCTCTGGGAAAAACTCTCGGAATTCTTGGGCAAGCTGGGCCGCCAGGGTTTTGTTATGGGCAATTATAAGTGTAGGCTTATCAACTTTCGAAATGATATTAGCCATGGTAAAAGTCTTACCGGTACCAGTCGCACCGAGGAGCGTCTGCATGCGAAGACCTTTGTTGAGTCCCGCCATGAGTTGTTTGATAGCTTCTGGCTGATCGCCGGCTGGAGCCCAATCACTTTTGAGTTTGAAATTACCTTTTGACATTGATACTCCTTAGACTACCACGGGTTCTCTTACCAGGAAATATACTATTTATTTTTATATGTATTCAAAAATGATTCTTTAAAGTCCAAGAAAGTCCCATCAATTATTCTTTCACGCATTTGATCCACGAGATGGACTATAAAATAGAGATTGTGAATAGTTCCGAGTGTTGCTGCCAGCATTTCTTTGGCCCGGAAAAGATGGGAGACATATGCGCGTGTATAGTTCGAACATGTATAGCAACCGCAGCCTTCTTCAATCGGAGTAAAATCACTGACGAATTGCGCATTCATCATATTGAGTTTGCCAAACTTACTGTAGAGTGTGCCATTTCTGGCATTTCGTGTCGGTGCCACGCAATCAAACAGATCAACACCATTCTCGACTCCCATAAATAAATCTTCTGGTTCTCCTATGCCAAGTAGATGTCGCGGCTTCTCTTCAGGCAGGATTTCATTTACCCATTTGACTGCGGTATTCATATCTTCTTTGGCAAATGAACCACCAATGCCAAATCCATCAAAATCCATCGCTCCGATTATTTCTGCAGATTTTTTGCGCAGTCTCTCATCTCTACCGCCTTGGACAATACCAAAAAGTGCGGGGCCTGCAACATTCGCCTGTGTAGTTTTTAACTGTAGATGCCGAGTAAGCGATCTCCGGGCCCAACTATGTGTTCGTAACAAAGCTTCTTCTTGGTAGGCAACTGATTCTGTAGGCGAAGTACATTCATCGAATGCAAAAATAATGTCTGCACCAATATTGTGCTGAATTTCTATCGATTTCTCTGGCGTAATGTAGTGAAGTGAGCCGTCGAGGTGTGAACGGAAAGAAACTCCATCTTCACCAATTGTCGCGAGTCGTGGCACGCCTTCATCTGCACTTGAACGTTCTGGAATTTGGAGCGACACATCCTGTGCTTTAGTAATTTTCGAAAGTTCTTTACCAAACGCTGCCCCTAGTGAGAACACTTGGAAGCCACCGGAATCAGTCATCGTCGGTCCTTTCCAATTCATGAATTTTCCTAATCCACCACTGCCTCTCACCAGCTCATCACCGGGTTGTAAATACAAATGATAGGTATTTGCTAAAACTACTTGTGCACCAGTTGATAGTATTTCTTCTGGTGTGAGCGCTTTTACTGTTCCCTTTGTGCCCACAGTGACAAATGCCGGCGTTTTGATTTCGCCATGTGCTGTAGTAAGCGTTCCTGCCCTCGCTAAAGTATTATTAAGTTTTTGGTTGATGGTGAACACGCTGGGTATGGAAAAATACTTACTCAACAATCACCCACGAGAGTTCAAATATATTTACCGGTGTAGTCACGAGAACTTGCTCGAGTGGATCTCTGGGATCAGAAATAATTTTGCCGACCACTCCAATAATTGCTGTCGGAGTGCCTGGCACAACAACTGGAGTACCTTCTTTCACAAAAGTGTCGCGTGGAAGTTCGATTACGAAATTACCACCACCTCGGCCAGTCAGTGTGGCTTCAATGGCCGGATCAAGTAACTGCCCATTATGAGTAACACCTGGCGCACAGTAGAGCATTACTTTCGATGTTGATGCATATACTTCCACAATCTCACCGAGTAGTGCGTTATCATTTGAAAAAACTCGTGCACCATTATGCGCTCCATCTTTTTCTCCATAACCAATAAGAAGTGTCCCGTAAAGCGACGTCGGAGGATGTGCCAGTACACGGACGGTATGAAAATTTGAGAGCACTGTCTGAGAATCAATAAGTCCTTTGATATTTTTAATTTCATCTTTCAAAACCTGGTTCTCTAAACCATTGAACTCGAGAGTGGCAATTGTGTTCTCTAACTCTTCGTTCTCTCTTACCAATGAACGCTTTGATTCGAAATGGAGGGAGAGATCGTTAAAACGTGACCCAATAGCATCACCGACAAACCAGAAGGGTCGTGCGATCCCGACTGCAAAACCTGAAACAAATTTAGGTAGTCCAAAATAGATAATCAAAAAAATAATCACAACAAAAGATGCAATGGCGAGATAGAACGTCGTTGATTTACCTCGACGCTTAACGGAAGAGTGATTCATTGGTATTCACTGCAATTAATTGTTCACGATACGAGTCAAGATCATCGAGCACCACACCAGTTCCCCGCGCCACTGCCGAAAGTGGATCTTCAGCAATAAAAATAGGAATTTTAAGTGCGTGCTCAAGCATAACATCAAGACCGCGGAGTAGCGCACCTCCACCTGAGAGCACCATACCTTGTCGCATCACGTCAGCAATAATTTCTGGTGGCGTGGTCTCAAGTACTTCTTTCACCCCATCAACGAGTTCATAAATAGACGGCATAATTGCTTCACGTACGTCTGAATCAGTGATTATTACTTCTCGAGGTAATCCTGTAACAAGATCCCTCCCACGAACTTGGATTTCCATATATTCGCCTTGCGAGACTGACGCAAGCGCCATCTTTAATCCTTCTGCGGTCTTCTCACCAATTAATAATTTAAACTCATCTTTGAGGTAGAGTGCAATATCAGCATTAAGTCTATCCCCTGCAATTTTTAAATTTTTTGAGCGGACAATACCACCGAGAGCAATCACTGCCACATCAGTGGTACCGCCTCCGATATCAATCACCATCGAACCGAGCGCGTCACGCACTGGCAAACGAATGCCAATTGCTGCTGCCATTGGCTCTTCAATAATAAACACCTCACGTGCTCCCGCGGATTTGGCAGCATCATAGACTGCCCGTGTCTCGACATTGGTAATGCCTGAAGGTACACCTATGACAACACGAGGGCGAAGCAGTTTTTTTGAAATTTTCTCAGCTTTACTAATTAAATACGCGAGCATTTCTTCGGTTACTTCGAAATCTGAAATAACCCCATCAACGATCGGCCGCACCGCACGTATGTGTCCTGGCGTACGACCAAGCATTTCCCGTGCACTTGATCCGACTGCGACAATTTGTCCGGTCTTCTGATTGAGTGCCACAACTGATGGTTCGTTGATTACAATGCCATGACCCTTGAGATACACGAGTGTATTTGCGGTACCGAGATCAATACCGATGTCGTTTGAAAATAATTCGTAGAATTTTTTGAGCATGGACTAGTAGGCTTTGGCAAAAAGCACACGGCGGATTGATGGTGATCCAGTTTTAATACACACACCATCCTCTTCGACCGAATCAAACGGAATACATCGTATGGTTGCACCTGTTTCATCTTTGATGAGTTTCTCAGTCTCTGGCAGACCATCCCAATGCGCAAGGACAAAATTTCCTTCTTCGATTTCTTTAACAAACTCATTCCATAAATCAACATTCTTTGTTCTTTGAACTAAACGATTTTTTGTGTTGGAGAGAAGTTCAGCCTGCATACTCTCAAG
>CAZRDO010000005.1:0-4072 GCA_964599225.1 uncultured Candidatus Saccharibacteria bacterium | reverse complement strand
ATGTCTTCAATTAATTCTTCAATAATGCCGCCTTCAAGTTCTGCTTTAATTTTTGAAACGACTTCCGTGATTTTAGCAGTTTGTTTTTCTTCCTGATCGCGACGTGCAATTACAAAGGCACCACTTGCAACATCTTTGGGACCAAGCTCAATACGGATTGGTATACCTCGCTTTTCCCATTCATAAAACTTCTCACCGGGGCGGAGGTTTTCTCGGCTATCAATTTTGACTCGTACGCCTTCTCTCGTAAGTTCGTCAAACATTTTCTTAGCTTCGGCAAGCACAACTTCACGATCATCAGCTTTTGGAATGATGGTGATAATTACCACCTGGGTTGGTGCGATCTTTGGTGGAAGCACTAAGCCTTTGTCATCAGAATGGCCCATAATGAGTCCCCCAATTGTGCGAGTGGAGAGTCCCCAGCTTGTTTGGTGACCATACTGCATGGTGTTGTTCTCATCGAGGTATTGGACATTAAAAACCTTGGCAAAGTTGTCACCGAGGTTATGACTGGTCGCAAACTGAAGTGCTTTGCCATCTTGCATCATTGCTTCAACGGTGTAGGTGTGTAACGCACCAGCGAATTTTTCTGATTCACTTTTTGTACCGAGCGTGACTGTAATCGCCATATAGTTCTCGGCAAAGTCTCGATAAATTTCTAACATCTCACGCGCACAAGTGTCAGCTTCGGGATTAGTCGCATGGACCGTGTGCCCTTCTTGCCAAAGAAATTCTGTCGTACGAAGAAATAATCGTGTGCGAAGTTCCCAGCGCACAACGTTGGCCCATTGATTGATGAGGAGTGGCAGGTCACGATAGGAATGAATCCAACTTGAAAATACTTCGTACATGATTGTCTCAGATGTCGGACGTACGACAAGTGGTTCATCGAGCTTCTTGCCACCAGCATGGGTCACAACTGCGACTTCTGGCGCAAATCCTTCGACATGCGCTTCTTCTCGTTTTAGTAATTTCTCTGGAATAAGGAGTGGGAAATAGGCGTTCTCGACGCCGGTGGCTTTAAATTTCTCATCGAGGATTTTCTGTGTCAGTTCCCAAATGGCGTAGCCATTTGGTTTGATGATCATACAGCCTTTAACAGGCGCGTGTTCAGCAAGACCTGCGGCGTAAATGACATCCCCATACCACTGGGAATAATCAACGCTTCTTGGCGTGATTTTCTTCTCATCGTTTTTGGCATTTTCTGCACTTTTCTCCCCCATAGATAGGCTCATAGTAGCTTAAATACATTGATTTTACAAATAAAAACCCCTTCGCAGAAGGGGTAGAATTCATCCATCATACAAATAAAACCAGTCGAAACTTTCTTATCACGTTCTCAATTAATTTAATAATTCCTAATACAAATATCGCAGTGGTTGGAATAAATATTAGGCTGGTGTACCTAAAATTGAAAATTATCACAGAAGTATTTTCAAATCCTACTCTTGCAACCAGAATTGAAATAAAGTTGCATAGTATTGGTAAAATCAACCAAATCACTCCAATCCAGAAAGCTTCTCTTGATATTCCTTTTATGACATAAAGAGATACTACAATAAATGGAAGCGCCATGCCGATCAAAAATCCGAGAGGATTATCACCTTCCCCTAAGGGTGCCCCGCCTGCTAAATACCAATATGGAATTGATAGAAGTAACGCGACAATAATGTACATGATCATCAATAAGTATTGCATGTTGTTGATTTTTCTGTGATTAGTATTAGCATAATTTTGTAAAGTGTCAATCACTTCCATTTTCTCAAAATATACGCTATAGTAATAGGGTTCCGTGGGGAGCCTTCTCGGGCGACGCGCAAGCGTGTAGCCTTTTATTTTCTAAGGTTTCTTGTGCCCTACCTCCAGAGATTGGATCGGGCAAGGCTGGAATGCCAAAAAACGGAGCGTCCACTCGAAATGGACATTAATTAACCACAGATTCAAAATGAACGATCAAACTCAATTGACCGATGGACTTTTTAAGGCAGGAGCCCACTATGGCTACTCCAAAAGTCGTCGTCATGCTTCTGTTGCGAAGTGTATCTTCGGAACAAAAAATAAAGCAGATATTATTGACCTCGCCAAGACTGCCGAGCAGATAGCAAAAGTACAAGAATTTCTCAAGGCTCGTCCAGAAGGCGCAGTCATATTATTCGTCGGCACCAAGCCTGAAGCCCGTGCACTTATCAAAGACACCGCTGAAGCACTCTCGATGCCGTATGTCACCAATCGCTGGATCGGTGGCGCACTCACCAACTACTCCGAAGTAAAGCGCCGCATTGCCAAGCTTGTTGATCTCCGTGAGAAGAAAATAAAAGGCGAACTTGATATGTATACTAAGAAAGAGCGTCTCATGATTGATCGTGAAGTCGCTGATATGGAAGGAAATTTCTCTGGTATCGTGTCACTAAAGAAAACTCCTGATATAATGATTGTCATTGATCCGAAGAAAGAGCATATCGCCGTTGCCGAAGCAATGAAGATGGGTGTCCCAGTTGTGGCACTTGCCAATACTGACTGTGATATTCGTCCAATCAATTATCCTGTAGTTGCCAACGACGCGTCGACTTCAAGTATTTCATTCTTCATGAATGAGATCAAATCAGTCCTCTAAATATTTATTTACACTAACTTCTCTACACATTTACAATCATTATGATTACTACCGAACAAGTCAAAGCATTACGAGACCAAACAGGCGTATCAATCATGCAGTGCAAAAAAGCGCTCGAGGAATCAGAAGGCGATATGGAAAAAGCTCTCATGATTTTGAAGAAAAAATCTTCTGATATTGCTGCCAAAAAAAGTGATCGTGAAGCCAAGGATGGACTCGTGGTACTCGCCGAAGGAAATGGTAAAATCGCAAGTGTCGTAGTTCGTTGTGAGACTGATTTCGTATCAAAAAATGATGACTTCGTAGCACTTGCCAAAGAACTCTCAGAGATGGCCCTCACCGAAGGTGCTGAGGCTGTGCAGGCAAATGCTAAAGAGAAAATTGATTCTCTCATTCAAAAGATTGGTGAAAATATTGAGCTTGGTGACATACAGATCGTCACAGGAGAGACGCTTGGCTCATACAACCACAATGGCAAAAACGCTGTGATTGTATCACTCAAGGGCGGCTCTCCAACACTCGCACGTGATATCGCTATGCATGTTGCCGCCATGAAGCCTGAATACACGAGCAAAGAAGATATTGCACCAGAAATGATTGAGAAAGTGCGCGGTATCTTTACCGCAGAAGTAGAGGCTTCAGATAAGCCTGCTGAGATCAAAGAGAAGATGATGCAAGGTAAAATTGATGCGTACTTCCGTGAATTAACACTCCTTGAGCAGCCGTTTGTGAAAGATGGAGAACGCACAATTGCAAAAATCCTTGCCGATGGAAGTGCTTCTATTATCTCTCAAACTCGCATCTCGCTCTAATATACAACTGGTATACTGCCAGAGCATATGATACTCACTCTTATTATTCTTTACATATTTACAGTCATCGCAATTGTTAGTTTTCTTTATTGGAAGGGAGAAAACTGGTAAATGTAGAAAATATAAGTGTTCAGTCTGGTCCACATCATGAACGCTGGCTCTACATGCTTATCCATACGCTTTGGCGCCGAGGTATGCGAGCATTTCGTGGAATGATCCACCAATCGATTGTGGCCTTAATACGAACATGGATACGCATTGTTCATAAGGTGAATCAGTCGCTTCGAAAAAGATTTCCGCATCTGAGCTACCTTTTTGGCGAAAGAATTCTTGCCAAACACTATAGCGAAGTTGAAGCCTCAGACTTTATTAAAGAAATAAAAGCACACCAGGAAGTCGTGCGCGGGGAATCGACTATAAGTAAAGTGGCAGAGCCAGTTATTGAACAAGTTAGTATTGAAACTCCACTTGTGCCAACCCGAAAACCTAGAAAAAGAGTCACGCGTACAAAGGACGTTGTTCAAAGCATTGATTCTAAAGCATATGGCGCAATTGAGTAATATTTGATATAAAAGAGAAGTTATATGCCGCTTTAGCTCAGTTGGTAGAGCAACACTTTTGTAAAGTGAAGGTCCTCGGTTCAAGT
>CAZRDO010000004.1:58495-83531 GCA_964599225.1 uncultured Candidatus Saccharibacteria bacterium | reverse complement strand
TCAGTTGGTAGAGCAACACTTTTGTAAAGTGAAGGTCCTCGGTTCAAGTCCGAGAAGCGGCTCACGATGACAGAGCCCCGAGATATTCCCTACTTACACGTCGGACGTGCAAGTGATTTAGAAGGCCGTAACCGCATGCTTTACCGTGCGTTTGAGATATTGCCTGGGGCATTTGCCTGGCTAACACTGTTAGGAACCGTGGCACTATCTTTTTATGCACCACTCGTGGCTGCAATTTTTATAATTATATTTGATACTTACTGGTTGCTCAAAACAATTTATCTTTCAATTCATCTTGTCCATAATTATCGTCGATTGCAACACTATCAGAAAATTGATTGGGGACTTCGCCTCGAAAATCTCAAGCATGAAAATCTCTACCATGTGGTACTTCTTCCCTTCTACAATGAACAAGAGTCTGTCGTCAACGCCAGTATCGAGGCACTCGCAAATTCTCTCTACAACAAAAAACGCCTCGTAGTCGTACTCGCAGTGGAAGAGCGTGCAGGTAGAAGCGCACAGAAGATTGCACATATGATGGAGGAGCGCTACCGAGATGTCTTTGGCCATTTTCTTGTGACAACCCACCCAGATCATATCGCCGGCGAACAGGCCGGTAAAGGTGCCAATATTTCATACGCTGCAGAGAAAGTGCGTACCGATGTGCTCAACCAAAATACTATCCCTTACGAAGATGTCATCGTCTCGGCATTTGATATTGATACGATTGCCTACCCACACTATTTCTCGTGTCTCTCTTGGCATTTTCTAACATCTTCGCGCCCATTCCGAACTTCATACCAACCAATTCCCTTTTATAACAATAATATTTGGGACACAACTGCACTCTCCAGAGTTGCAGCACTTTCTGGTACGTATTGGCAGATGATCGAACAAGAACGACCTGAGCGTCTAGTAACATTTTCATCCCATGCTCTCTCGTTCAAAACTCTTTACGAGATTGGATACTGGCAACGCAACATGGTGTCTGAAGATTCAAGAATTTTCTGGAACGCATTTATGAAATATGATGGCGATTATACGGTCACGCCAATTTCATACCCAGTATCGATGGATGCAAACTTTGCATCTTCGTATTGGAAAACATTGAAAAACATTTATAAGCAACACCGCCGTTGGATGTGGGGGGTCGAAAATATTCCCTATATTCTCTTTCATTTCTCAAAAAACCATCATATTCCTTTTTTTAAGAAAGTACGCATTGCATTTATTCAGATTGAAGGATTCTGGTCTGCTTCAACAAACGCTATTTTCATATCACTTTTGGGCTGGTTACCACTCTCTATCGGGGGTTACGCATTCAACCAAACTCTGCTATCATTCAATTTACCAATCATCACCCAAGATTTGATGACTATTGCGATGTTGGGATTAATCGTTTCTTCCTGTATATCCTTTAAATTACTACCCAAACGGCCCTCTCATGTAAAACGCTGGACTGTATATGTTATGGCAGTACAATGGGTTTTGGCGCCAATTACTATCATGATTTTTGGAGCCTTTCCTAGCCTTGAAGCGCAGACTCGATTGATGTTTGGGAAATACTTGGGCTTTTGGGTAACCCCAAAACATCGCAGTCACACATAACTAATCTATGCAACCACTCTCACTAAAAAAACGAACTCTGTTACTTTGGCTTCTCACGGTCATAGGTATGACCATGGTGCCTTTTTTATTGCTCTATGCCAATGGTTATCGAATGAGCAAAGAGAATGTAGTAGTTGAAACTGGAGGAATTTTTACTCACGCAACAATTCTTCACGGGGTCTTGAAAATTGATGGTTCATCCACGAGTGAACTGTCGCTTTTTAACCATGATGTCTTCATCCAGAGCCTCATTCCAAAGGAGTACACACTCACCTATGCTCGAGAGAATTACACAACTTGGCAGAAAACTGTTCTCGTCGAGAATCAAAGAGTATTAGATATCGCGCCGTTTATTATTCCACTGGATCCCGTCTTTACAGTAATTCCAAAAACTATTCCTAACACAGCTGGAGTTAATCACGAATATTCAGTTGTACATTCTTTGTTTAAGTCAGGCGAAATTATGCATGAAGATATTCTGCCCCTTGCAGAAGGTTTTTTTGCAGTACCTGTGCCCTATCTATTTGATCGAAATATTGCACTCGCAAAAGATGGGAATGCGCTCAAGGCCTACTGGACCACGACATTTGATCTTATCCCACAAATGTTTTGTACACGTATACAACATCAATGCAATAGTGAAATCACCATCCTTGATGATGCAAGAGAGATTACCGACTTTCTTTTTTACCCAGGCAGGAATGATGTAGTACTACTCGCCTACCCTGATAAAATAATCGTCAGAGAAATTGACCCACGCGGTATAGTGAATGAAGCCCTTCTTTACACGGGAGACAAGCCCGAAATGAGAACAGATGGTTCGTCACTGTATATTAAAGAAGGATCGAAATATAAGAAAATTGAATTGATATAATATATAAAAAACCGCATAGTGCGGTTTTTTATATAGGTTAATCAAAATAATTTTTGAAGCGTGAAATTCGTGGATTGTTACGAAGCTTCTCGTGCACTTTTGCTTCAATCTGTCGAATTCGCTCGCGTGTGACACCGAATTCATGTCCCACTTCTTCGAGGGTGTGCTGAACTCCATCTGAGAGGCCGTAGCGAAGCTCAAGTATCTTGCGTTCTTTTGGTGAGAGCTCATCGAGCACATCTCGAATCTGATCTGATAGAATACGACGTGAAGATTCCTGATCAGGACGCAAAATCTTATCGTCAGCAATAAATTCACCGAGTGTCGATTTGTCATCATCATCAGAACCAGCAATAGGTTTTTCGAGCGAAGTGGTTTCTTGCATAATCTGTTCAATGGTATGCACTTTCTCAACATCAATACCCATTTCTGTCGCAACTTCTTCAGCGAGTGGCTCACGACCCAAGTCTTGTGAGAGACGACGAAGAATTTGCTTATATTTTGAAATCGTCTCAACCATGTGCACTGGAATTCTGATTGTACGTGATTGGTCTGCCAGTGCTCGTGTGATCGACTGTCGAATCCACCAAGTGGCGTAGGTAGAAAACTTAAACCCCTTAGTCCAGTCAAACTTCTCAACTGCCTTAAAGAGCCCAATATTACCTTCTTGAATCAAATCAAGAAGTGTCAGATCTGCACTTCGTTTATCGTACTTTTTGGCAATTGAGACAACCAAACGGAGGTTCGCTCGAGCCAAAAGGTTTTTTGCTTCTAAATCACCTGCGACAATTCGTTGAGCAAGTTGTCGCTCTTCAGCAGCTGTCAGAAGTGGGTACTGACCAATTTCCTTAAGGTATATCTGAATCGAATCGTACGCACCAGGCTCCCTAACCACATGATACTCACTTTCTTTACCCGTACTTTCAACATCAAGCAAGTTCCCTCCTTCAAGAACATCAATACCAGCGCCTTGTAGACGATCATACAAATCAGACAAGAAAATCACATTCTGCTCAATATTTGGAAAACGCTTTAGAATCTCATCATAGGTCACAAATCCACGTTTCCGACCTCCCTCTACAAGTTCTATAGCTGATTTCTCCCAATCAACTTTACCTTTTTTCTCTTTTGGTTTATCTTTGGACGCAAAAATATTTTTTATTGCTTTTTTCTTAGCAACTTTTTTTACTTCTTTCTTTGGTTTTGCGCGGCGAATGATCTTCTTTGGCTTTTTTGTTTTTTTACTTGGCATAGTTTTATTCTACATTTAAACGAGTACTTTTAATTTCCTGAATTCGCCGGGATAGCATATCACATTGTTTTAATAATCGTATGACTTCGTCATCATGGTTGGTAGTTTCTTTACTTCTCAATTGCGTGAGAGCTTCAGAAAGCAACTCCTCTAAGATAATTTTTTCATAAGAAAGTAGTAGCTCAGTCACGTATGCTTCAGGATCACTCGACTTCGAAAGTTCTAATTCTACTTTATAGGAATATTTTTCTCTTTCATTCTCTCCCATTAATTTGGTAATGGTTTCAAACGTCTGACCTCTAATCTCGTTCATCTTATCTTTAATCCTCGTAATGTCAACAATTGGCGTATCTTCTTTCCCTTGCCAAAGCACAATTCCAGCGAGTGTTCCGACTACTTCATCTTTGAATGTTTTGGGTACTTTTACTGCTCTAACCTCCACTCCTTCTGCTATCTTTGGTCCAGGATCAGTATTCTTGATATAGGTCACGAGGTCGTCACGAACACTTTTTTCTGTGAGTGAGAGCGCGAGTGCAATACGCTTAATAAAGTATTCCCTTTCCATATCCGTTTTGAGTTCATGTAAATATGGATAGAGTCTGGCGTGTACTTCCCGTATTCGCTCCCGAGGGTCAATCGTAGAATTTATAATATTATTAAGTACAAAATCAATGACATGGTGTGCGTTCTTTAGGGTTTCATTCCAAATTTCTGGTGTGCTTCTAATGCACTCCGCAGGATCAGTGCCCCGAGGAAGCGCAGCAATTCTCACATCAAGTCCTTCGACAAGCCCGACAGCACGTTCACTTGCTTTTATACCAGCGAGATCTGCATCCATGACAAAAATAATTTTTTCAGCTGATCGAGCGAGCATGCGAGCATGGTCAGGTGTAAAGGCAGTGCCTGATCCAGCAACAGTATTCTCTGACCCACTTTGGTGAGCCATAATTAAATCAAATTGACCTTCAACAACAATTGCAATCCCTGACTTTGCAATTTCCTTCCGTGCACGATGATATCCATATAAGAATGAAGACTTATGGAACACTGGTGTCTCTGGTGAATTGAGATACTTGGGAGCAAGATCTGACTTAATCCAAGGAACAAGCCTGCCAGAGAATCCAGCAACCTTACCATTAGGATTCATAAGTGGAAACATAATTCTCTCATGGAATCGATCACGAATGCCTCGCTCATTTTCACTCGAAAGTCCTGCATTACTAATGATTGTCGAACTAAAGCCTTTGTCCTTAAGATACTTAAGACAAGAACTCCATTCACTACCCGCATAGCCAATACGCCAGAGCGCTATTGATTCGGGAGTAAGGCCACGCTCTTTCAAATACTCGAGTGCTTTCGGAGCTTTTTTTAATTCTTCTTGATAAAACTCTGTCGCAGCTTCTAAGACTCTAAAGATTGAGTCATCAGTACTCGTATCAGAGTTGCCTTTCGTCGGTAGTGTCACTCCTGCACGCTCTGCAAGCATCACGAGGACTTCCTTAAACGGAAGTCCTTCAATCTCCTCAATAAAGGTGAAGATATCTCCTTTTGCATTACAGCCAAAGCATATATAACTCTGACGCACTGGCGAGACGAAGAAAGACGGCGTCCTTTCATTATGAAATGGACAGCGAGCCTTATACGACGCACCTGTTTTCTCGAGTTTTGTGTACGTCGAGATGACATCCACAATCGAGAGGCGTTCTTTAATTTGTTCTGTGACGGAGTTCATATTTCACGCGCTCCACACGATTACTTATTATTCTTTCTCGTCAGTGTCTGCCTCCTTTTGTGAGAGTGTCTTCGCCGCTTCTTGTCGTGCATCGTAGCCAGTTCCAGCGGGAATCAATCGTCCAACAATAACATTTTCCATCAATCCTCGTAGTGGATCGAATCCACCTCTAATTGCAGTGTCAATCAAAACTTTGTTAGTGTTTTGGAATGATGCAGCTGCCAAGAAGCTTCGTGCAGAGAGTGAGACATTCGTAATACCAAGTAAGGTCACTTCAGCTTTTGCTTCATCACCTCCATTTTTACGAACCTGCTCATTTTCGTCGGCAAGTTCACTGGTTTCAATAATGTCACCTGCTGTAAAGGTAGTGTCCCCCGCGTCTTTTACCATACGCTTCGAAAACATTTGGCGCACAATAATTTCAATATGCTTACGTGAAATTGAAGCACCCTGAAGCTCATACACTTTGAGAATTTCCTGAATCACATATTCTTCTGTTGCTTCAGTACCGGCATATTTGAAGAGTTCTGAGAGATCAGCCGAACCATCAGTAAGAATTTGACCTTTCACAATTGAATCCCCTGCTTTCACAATTGGTACACGATACGGTGGAGTCACGTATTCAACTTCTGCTCCACCTTTAGCCTTGGCTTCACCGAGAACCTTAATTACTTTATCCTTATCGACTTGCTCAACTGAAAGTACGGTGCCATCTGCATGTGCAATAACTGCAGGGTTTTTAGGAATGCGGCGTTCAAATATTTCGACGACACGAGGAAGACCCTGCGTAATGTCGGCTCCAGCCACACCTCCAGAGTGGAATGTACGAAGTGTGAGCTGGGTACCTGGCTCTCCAATTGCTTGAGCAGCAACCACACCAACAGCTTCACCAATATCAACAAGTCTATCACGAGCAAGATCGAGTCCATAACATTGCTGACAGACACCGTATGGAAGTTTACAGAGAAGTGGTGTACGCGCGAGTACTTCTGTTACGCCTGTTGCCTCGATTTCACGAGCCAAAACTTTCGTCACCAAGGTGCCGCGTTTGTAAGTCTTCTCAGGTGTCTTGAGATCAGCAGCAAGAACGCGACTTCGAATATTTTTCGAGAGTGGAATTTCAATTCCGGAAATATTATCTTTGGTCATAATCTTCCCTTCTTTGGTTCCACAATCAGCTTCAGTCACCATGACATCTTGCGACACCACCACGAGCTTACGAGTCAAATATCCCGCTTCAGCAGTTTTAAGCGCGGTGTCAGCGAGACCCTTTCGGGCACCGTGAGTCGTCGTGAAGTATTCAAGTGGTGAAAGACCTTCTTTGTAAGAAGGAACAATTGGGAAATCAAGAATATTTCCAGCAGTGTTGATGATTAGACCCTTCATACCTACCATTTGTGCGAGCTGTCCAATCGATCCGCGCGCACCAGGGAATACCATATCATGCACTGAAGTCAGGTTCTTGAGAGATTTCTTCACGATATCTTCGATTTGAATTTTGACTCCTTCCCAAATTTCAATCACTTTCTGGTAGCGCTCTTCTTCTGAGAGAAGTCCATCATTAAATTCTTCAATCACCTGAGCCTCTTCAGCACGTGCTGCTTTGACAATTTCCGCCTTTCCTTCAGGAACCGCCACACTATCAATACCGAAGGTCGTACCTGATTTCATAGCGTAGTAGAAACCGAAGTTTTTGATCGAGTCGAGAATTGGCCAGGTTCGTTCAAATCCGTAATGGGCAATCAGGTCATCAACAATACCAGAGAGCTTTTTCTTGGTAATTTCATCGTTGACGAAAGGAAAATCTGCTGGCAAGACTGAGTTGAAAAGAATACGTCCAACTGATGTTTCGAATACTTGCTCCTTGTACTGCGCATATTTAGCTTTCTCACTACCTAACACTTTAATTTTTGTGCGAAGTCCAATTGAGTCAAAGTCATATGCAGTAATTGCAGCGTTTGGACTCTCAAAGATTTTCATATCTTTATTCTCTTCATCGGAGACACGAGTGAGCCAGTAAATTCCGAGCACGATATCGTTTGATGGATTCACAATTGGATCACCATTGGCTGGTTTCAAGAGGTTGCCAGTAGCTGCCATGCGAGATTGAGCTTCATGCTGAGCTTCATCTGAGAGCGGTACATAGACACCCATCATGTCACCATCGAAGTCAGCGTTGAAAGCGGTACAGACAAGAGGGTGAAGCTGGATGGCATTGCCTTCGATAAGAACTGGGTGAAAGGCTTGGATACCAAGACGGTGAAGCGTTGGAGCACGGTTGAGGAGGACATTCTTACCTTGAATGACTTCTTCAAGGATCGCCCAAACTTCTGGCAAACCTTCTTCAATCAAACGATTAGCACCGCGAATATTAAAGGCAAGTTCTTGTTTGATCAATTTTGAAATGACAAACGGACGGAAAAGTTCGAGGGCCATGTGCTTCGGGAGTCCGCATTGATCGAGACCAAGTTTTGGACCAATCACAATAACTGAACGTCCAGAGTAGTCGACACGCTTTCCGAGCAAGTTCTGACGGAAGAGACCTTGTTTTGATTTGAGGTTATCAGAGAGGGATTTGAGCGCACGTTTTTGAGTCTGATTGACTGCCTGAGAATCTTTCTGACGTGCAATTGAGTTATCAATAAGCGCATCAACAGCCTCCTGCAGAATTCTTTTTTCATTTCGCAAAATCACATCTGGTGCACCAATCTCTTTGAGTTTTCGGAGACGATTATTACGGTTGATGACGCGACGATAGAGGTCATTGAGGTCACTTGTCGCATGACGTCCACCTTCAAGAGCCACCATCGGGCGAAGTGCTGGTGGAATCACTGGTACAGTCGTCAGGAACATCCACTCTGCCTTAATACCTGAGTGAATCATCGAACGAACAAGTGAGAGACGCTTCTGAGTTTTTTCTTTGTCTGCACCTGTGGCACCTTCAAGACGCTCATCAAGTTCTTTCTTAAGCGTTTCGAGATTTAGATTTTTGAGAATCGAGTAAATCGCTTCTGCACCGATTGCTGCTTCGAAACACGTCACATATTTGACTGAATAATTATGAAATTCGGCTTCTGAGAGTACAAGACCTGGTACCAAGCCAGTGATTTCTTTACGAGTCGAGAGGAGGAGCTCCTTAAGCTTTGTCAGTGTTGTTTCATCCGTTGTAGCTTTTGATTTGGTTTTGTACTCACTTTCAATTCCCTTTTCGATCTTGGATTTTTCAGCATCGTTTACTCTCGTGACAATATAGCCTGCAAAGTAGACCACACGTTCAAGTTGCGCGAGTGGGATATTGAGCAAGATACTCATGCGTGACGGTGACCCGCGGAGGAACCAGACATGCGAGACGGGACTCGCAAGTTCAATGTGACCCATGCGTTCTCGTCGGACAATAGCCTTGGTAACTTCAACGCCACACTTCTCACAGATTATTCCTTTGTAGCGAATGCGACGATATTTACCGCAGTAACATTCATAGTCTTTTTCTGGACCGAAAATTCGCTCGTCAAAAAGTCCACCACGCTCACTTCTACCGGTACGATAATTAATCGTCTCAGGTTTCGTAACTTCGCCGAATGACCAATCACGAATACGATCAGGCGATGCAAGCTTAAGCGAAAGATAATCAAAATCTGTAGTATCAATTGTTTTCATATGATTTACTCTTTTGGTGCGTTATCTTTTTTAAGTTCGACATCGAGTCCAAGACCTCGTAAATAATTCAACATGACTGAAAATGATGCTGGCGCATTCGGGGTTCTCATTTTCTCGCCTTTAATAATTGCATCAAATGTTTGTGAGCGTCCAAGAATGTCGTCTGATTTAACCGTCAACATTTCACGAAGCATGTACGCAGCACCATATCCTTCAAGCGCCCAGACCTCCATTTCTCCGAATCGCTGTCCTCCTCCTTGTGCTTTACCGCCAAGTGGCTGCTGAGTAATAAGTGAGTACGGTCCAATTGAACGCATGTGAATCTTGTCTTCAACCATATGGTGAAGTTTCAGCATGTACATCACACCAATCGCTACTTTCTGATCAAAGGCCTCTCCAGTGCGTCCATCGTAGAGCGTCACACAACCATCAGCCGGCAATCCTGCTTTGACGAGATCTTCTTTAATTTCAATATCGTTCGCTCCACAAAATGGCGGGACGACTGCTTGGTAACCAAGATTTTGTGCGGCAAGTCCAAGGTGCATTTCGAGAATCTGTCCTAGGTTCATACGTGATGGCACACCAAGTGGAGTGAGCACGATATCGATTGGAGTGCCATCTTTAGTGTACGGCATGTCTTCTTCTGGAAGCACGACCGAGATGACACCTTTGTTACCGTGACGGCCAGCGAGTTTGTCACCGACAGAGATATTTCTGAGCTGCGCAACTTCAACAATAACTTTTTTGATAATACCTGATTCAAGTTGGTGACCGGCTTCACGTGAGAAAACTTTCACGCCGATAATGCGTCCACGTTTGCCATGCACCATGCGAAGTGACGTGTCTTTCACATCACGTGCTTTCTCAGCGAAGATTGAACGGAGAAGGCGTTCTTCGGGCGTAAGCTCAGTTTCACCTTTTGGTGTAATTTTACCAACTAGAATGTCGTTTTCTCGAACTTCGGCACCAATACGGATAATGCCTTCTTCATCGAGATCCTTAAGTTTGACTTCACCAACGTTTGGAATATCGCGTGTGGTAACTTCCGGTCCGAGTTTGGTATCGCGTACGATACAGACAAATTCTTCAATATAAATAGAAGTAAATTTTGATTTCTTAACAAGTTTCTCTGATACGATAATCGCGTCTTCGTAGTTGTTTCCACCCCATGACATAAACGCGACAAAAATATTCTGTCCGAGTGCAATTTGTCCGCCATCACTTGTTGAGGTATCAGCCAAAAGGTCACCCTTCTTGACGGTATCTCCTACAGTCACTGTTGGACGCTGATGAAAGGCAGTAAAGTGGTTGGTACGTGAGAAATTCACAAGTGGATAGGCTTCTTCTTTGCCTTTGGTGTCTTTCACTGCGATCATACTTGCATCTGCTTTACTGACAGTACCATCGGCGAGCGCATGAATAAGACGTCCCGAATGGCGAGGCGCGAAGCTCTCAATTCCAGTTGAAACGTAAGGAGCTTCAGGAAGTACACATGGTACTGCCTGGCGTTGCATGTTGGAACCCATGAGTGCTCGGTTCGCGTCGTCTCGTTCAAGAAACGGAATCATTGAGGTAGCAACTGAAAAAGCTTGGTGAGGAGCCACATCAATGAAATCAACTTTGCTTCGTGGAATAAGTCCTGGCTTAGTCTGCACACGTGCTTCCACGATTTCTGATTCAATCATACCCTTGTCATCATAGTTGGTACCACCATGAGCAATGACGTATTTTTCTTCTTCGAGCGCATTTAAATAGACCACTTCGTGAGTGATTTTGCCATCTTTAACCTTTATATAAGGCGTTTCAATAATGCCGAATTCATTCACCCGAGCGTAAATAGAAAGGTGAAGAATGAGACCGATGTTTGGACCTTCAGGCGTGTTGATCGGACAGACGCGGCCGTAATGAGAGGTGTGCACGTCGCGTACTTCTGGACCGGCACGTTCACGTGAGAGTCCGCCTGGACCAAGTGCTGAGAGTGTACGGAGATGTTCTACTTCATCAAGCACATTGTCCTGACGCATAAATTGTGAAAGTTGGTTTTGTGTGAAAAATTCTTTGACGCGAACTTGTAGTGGGCGTTGATTGATGATTTGAATTGGCGCCGCTTGTGAGGCATCGATAGTCGACATGCGATCTTGCACATTGCGTTTGATCTGGGTCATACCGACTCGAATGCGAGCTTGGAGAAGTTCTCCGACATACTTCACGCGTCGGCGTCCGAGGTGATCGATATCTTCGATTTCAGGATTGTCAGAGTGATTAAGTCCGATGACGTGAGAGACAATCGAGACGAGGTCGTCTTTCGAAAGCGTACGATCGATGAGGTCCTTTGGATCAGTACCTCGGCCGAATTGCTGATTCATGCGAAAGCGACCCACCGATGAAATATCGTAGCGAGTTTTTGAAAAAAGTGAATCAATAAATTCTCGAGCATTCTCGGCAGTGGCAAGGTCACCATCACGAAGGCGCTTGTAAATCTCGACATAGGCCGGAAGTGGCTCTTTAGCAGCGTCTTTCTCGAGACATAGTGCAATAATTTTTTTCTGCTCCTCAGTCGAAAACGCCTCTAAAATTTCCTTGTCAGTCGCTAGACCAAAGACACGAAGGAGTGAGGTAACTGGGAACTTTCGTTTCTTGTCGATACGAACATAGAGACTGCCGTCTATTTCAGTCTCAATTTCGATCCAGACACCGCGTGCTGGAATAATCTTGGCACCAAAGAGTCTCTTGCCACGCACTTCAAGGTCTGTAAAAAATGCTCCGGCAGAACGCGCAAGTTGAGGCACGATAACACGCTCAACACCATTGATGATGAAGGTGCCGTGTGAGGTCATCATAGGTAGGTCAACAAGGAAAATCTCTTGTTCTTTTTCTGCACCGCTTTGTTTATTGATGAGTTTGACACGCGCCTTTAGTGGAGCCTCAAAGTTACGGTCATTTTGTTTGGCATAGTGCTCATCATGCTTTGGTTCACCGAGGGAAAATGAATCAAAGTGAAGCTCGAACTTCTTGCCCGAGTAATCGACGATTGGAGAAAATTCTTTGAAGACTTCTCCGATACCTTCTTTGACCAGCCACTTAAATGAGGCAAGTTGGGCATCCAATAGGTTTGGAAAATCGACCAGTGGCTTCTTGTACTTTGCGAAATACTTCTTCGGGCGTAGAGTTTTCGTGTGCATAATAGACAACAAAGGTAGAGGGAGACAAAAATGCCCTCCTCGTTAAAGGTTTTTAAATTGTATTAAATTGTGTACTCAATTGTGCGCGATTAATGCAATTGAAGTCCCCCTCATAACTCAATCGTATTCAATTAAGCTAAGTATACTTATAACATACTACTTGTCAACCATATAAAAACCCACAGACTAAACAGCTGCGGGTATTCCTGTACGAATTTCGTACGTTTTCACGAGTTTTGCAACTTGTATACGCAAGACCTTCTCGTCACTCCTCGTGAGAACCTTACCTACACGAAGTAGTATTTCCTGTGAGAGTTCAACTATCTTACCAAATAGTTTGATGTCTTCGCCAAGTGAGATGGGTGTTTCAGGTGCTGCGCTTGTCTCATAGAATTTGAGGACAGTTAGGAACTCCCGAAAGTACTTCTCCCAATCTTTTGCTGCCCGTTGAGTTTTATACGAAACCCTGCGAGTGATGATTTTTGGGAGAGGAGGCGCTTCTACTGTTTCCATCGCAAAAAGAAATTGCTCTCCATTTCCCTTCCTTTTTTTGCTATTGAAGTGTTCTTGTACCCGCTGCCTTATGATCTGCGTGGTCCATTTGCCTTCCTTAATTTGAGTCGCCCATCCAAGTAATTCTTGCGTATTCAATCCATCTTTGTGCAAACGATGAAGTTCCACTGATGCTGAATATGTAAGTACTTTTTGCTTTTCAACAAGAATACGGATGGCAGAGGGTAACTCGCAATACCAAATTGCATTGCGTACTGAATCTACTGACTTTTTTTGTTCCTGAGCAAACTGCTCTAAAGAATACTTTCGGCCTTTTTTTGAAGCCAGTCGTCGAAAAAAATCGTAGTAAAGCGAAAGTGCATATGCCTCCTCATGTAATGTTGGACGATCATGAATATTTTCACTAAGCTGAATATCCATACACTGTTCAAAAGGAACATTTTTAGGTACAACTTGGACCCGAAACATTTTTTCCTTCTCTTTACTACTGTGGAAATGAAGTTTTGGGCACTCACCAGAAACTAATACTCTACCCTGTTCCATTGCTTGCTTCTGGCACTCATCACATCCTTTTTCCCAAAGTAACTTTAGAGCTAGAGTACGGCGCTCCCCAGCAATAAGCGCTGTATAATATGGGAGACGTGTTTTTGCAAGCTCATCCCGTATCTTTGAACTTATTTTCTTCCCCCAGAATTTCTCTACAAAGTTAATGTATTCAAAAATTCTTTTCCGGGAAAGCATGATGACCGTGGGCGAATGGAGTATCCCCACTTTAGCGAAATTTTGAGCGAGATCATGAATTTTACTTACATCAAAGAATGTTCTCATTTGTGGCAAAATTATTACGTGGTCTAATCTTGCCCAACGAATTGGCATTTGAACCGGAACCGGCTTATAAAGAGCCTGATTAGTTTTACTAACGCGGATTCTTTTTTTCCGAAAAGTTGCAGTAGCTGTGCTCATATAAAAGTTTTTCTGCGTTGATTCAACCATGTCTATATTTTTAAGTCAACGACTCGTCGAAAAAAATAAAATACATGCCCTGGGAGCATGTATTTGAAACCTAAATTTAAAGAACTTGTTTTATTTTTACTCCATCACCGAAAAGATCCTTGCCATAAATCCTATGCACATGTGCCGCAAGATATGGTCGATACCGTGTGTATCCTCGACGGCCATTTGCACCCTGTCTGACACCTGCCCAAATCATTGCACAGGCCTCACGTGGCTCAAGTTCTGCAAATTTTCCAAATGCTTGTAAATACCTTTCAATTGAATCATAAACCATAGGCGGGGCGCCTCTACTTTTCTTGCGATCGGTATCTTTGAATCGATACTGCATATCAATGTTAAAAGCCCGCATGATCCATATATCACAAACGATTGCGGCAAAATCTCCGAGCATTGCGTTTTTAAAGTTTCTAATTTTTCGTCCACCAAGGTCACCAGTTGCCTCAAATATCTCCAACTGTTGGATCATCATAGGCATCAGGCGGTTATAACGGGTGGGTATGATTTCATTTCTTTTCTTGTCATGGAATTCATACTTCTTCTCCCCGTCGCACCATACTCGAAAGACCCTGACTGCAAGCAGTACATTCGTCCTTATCTCTGAATTCATTGATGTCGCAGCAAGGATGTTCACGAATGCATTGACTGTTGCCTTAGGATTTACTTCCATTAGCTTCTGGAATGGCATAAGATCGTGAAGATCCTCTAAATTATCACGATACCAATGCTGATCTGGTCTGCCGTTGAGAAGATACCTCCCAATTTTTGAAAAATACAACTTATTTTTTTCAACGGTCTCACCATTATTCTTCAGAATTTCAAATAAATTCCTGATTGATAGGTACTTATTTAATAATTCATTGTATCCAAAGAGAAGCATGGCTACTATTTCTGCTGGTGTAAATGTGCCTCCTTTTGGCTTAAGTGGATCTCGATACAAACATCTTGATTCATAGATAATAAAATCATGAATTTTCTGCTCAATCTCTTCTGAAACTTTTCCGAAGAGACCACAGAGTTCAAAAATCTCTTTTGGTATTGGAATCTCAGGCGAGAACTTTTGTAATTTATCTCTGTACTCAAGAATCCGCTTTTGCTTAGGAAAAAGTTTTTTGACGTGGTATTCATCTTTGAAGAACCAATCATACTGATTCCGTCCCTGATAAAGTGCGATGGGAAATAGAACTAAATGCACTTCTGGGCACACCATTTCAAGAGAGTAGGATTCAAAATTCCATTTCTTGTAATTTTTTGTCTCAAATTCTTCTACGTTGGTATAGAGACTTAATGTATGGTTACCACCCATACCTGCTTTTGGTTTTAGATCGGGTGTTTCAAGAAACATAGAGTCAATTTTTCTAAAGCTGATATTATAGTAATTCCAAGTGCTGTCAAATAATGGAATTCCATATAAAAATCAAAAAAGACAGGGTTCCGTTACCCTGTCTTTAAAATCTTATTTTGAAAGTGCTCGGAATAATCCGAGAAATAGACGGCCAATGAGCATGAAACTTGAACCAATTACTGCCAATATTCGTGCAGTAGGAGTGGGCCAGTTCTGTGCTGGATCTATTCCAAATGATCGGATAGAACTTTCTATTTCAGTACGCATATTTTTCCCATCATTCCAACTGTCTCTAACTGCAGTATAAGAATGTGAGAAATACCGAACTACATACATTAGTAATCCGGCTATGGCTGAGCCAATAGCCTTAAATACTGAAAACGGATTCAGTGTAGTTGTTTTCTTATCTGACATTGTTTTTAAAGGGCTTTTTTGCTGAGTATATTGTATCACAAATACGTAACAAAGTCAATGGCTACTAACCATATAAAAACCGTGGTGTATTACCACGGCAATCTCTCATTTAAGTGAATTTTTTGAAACCCAATTCGTCCTCTAATGTGGAGTGCGAGATCAAGCTGAGTTCCTCCATCATAATAAATGTTATCTCCTCCACTCATGGCATAAAAGCGCTTAAGTTTTTCGAGAAAATACTTTTTGCCATTCAATGAAAGCACATTGTATACCCCCACGAAAATGCGTGAATCCCCATAGCGTACAGTCTCAAACTTATTGGCAATTTCAAACAATCGTCGAATTAGAAATTGCTCATATAGCTGACTCTCCGATTTAAGCATAGGCAATCTAAATACCTGACCATAATCCAAATCATTCACTGCTCTCCTTTCTTTATAGCTTTTATATCTCCTGACCGCAAAAGAAGCCGCATAGATTGGTGAGGTAAGAATATATAGATCAAATACTCCCCTTGCGCATTTATTTCCAAAGCGCCAATCATACCTGTGGCAATGAAGCTCTTCATACCACTTGCTCATTTTAAATATTCTAATGAAGGCCTCCATTAATTGAACATTGCTATTCACAAGATGCACTAATATATAGCTTCGCCGTTTATCTTTCAGTAAATACTCAAAGAACGCTTCGATGAAACTCTTCCCATTCATAAAAGTCTTAATCTTCTTTGAGTGATTTCCAGGATCATACTCCTCGTGCTCTATTAAAAATTCGAGTGCCTGTGCGATCCGCCAATATTCATGTTTACTTAATTTTCCTTCTGTCACATCACCTAATGTGACAAGGGCCCTCAAGAGACCCGGGTCGTTACGTGCCTCCATAGAGAATGTTTTTCTACTCTGAGACTACCACTCTCACTTAGCTTTCGCAATTCTCTTCCATTGTTCAATATCTTTGTGGTTACCTGAGAGAAGCACCTTTGGCACGTTGTAGTTTTTGCTTTTATATTTCAAAACTTCAGGTCTGGTATAGATTTCACTTGCTGAAACGCGTTCTTCTTCAAGTGATTCAAATTTCCCGAGTACACCAGGAATTTGTCGCGCGAGTGTATCAATCATGATCATGGCTGGCAATTCTCCGCCTGTCACGACAAAGTCCCCTATTGAAATCTGAGCAGTTTTTAGAATTTTATCTACTCGTGCATCTATTCCCTCATATCTCCCGCAGATCAAAATCACATCAGTATAAGTCCGTGCGATTTTTTTCACATACTCAGTTGTGAGCTTTTTGCCACTCGGCACAAAATTCACCACCAAAACTTTTGATTTGCTTTTCTTAATTTTTTTAAGAGCGGCTTCTGTGGCTCTCAAAACAGGCTCTGCCATAAGCACCATACCTGGCCCGCCGCCAAATGGCCGCTCATCAACTTGTGCGCTCACATTGCCATCCGGCCAGACTTTTCTATACTTCCCTTTCACATACTGGCGAAGATTATAGAAATTAATTTTTATTTTCTTCTCCTTGATTGCACGACCAAGAATCGATTCATGGAGATATGAATCGAAGCTCTCTGGGAAAATAGTGATGATGTGAAAAGTCATTTAATTTAGAGTATAGGTTATAGTAAAAAATGCAAATGTGAAAACAAAAAGCATCCAGATGGATGCAAAAGTTTTTGCTTTAGGGCAACATAGGGCGGGGGCCCATTTTCATGAGTTAGATTCGCATCTAACACGGCAGTACCTATGCGCAAAATGTCTGTTGGACGCACTTCATTTTAATTACTCCTCTCGATTCAACGAAATGAGAAATTAACTTTGCGGGTTTCTCGTCGCAACGCTCTCCAACATTTTTTGATACACCGAATTTCTTCGAGCACCATTCGCAAAAGAAATCCTTTGCAAAAGAATAGCTTATTTTTCGTTCCTAGGCCATTACGCCGCGCCCCCAAAGAAAGGCCTAGAAACTACAAACAGCAATAAAATTCCAAAGTCATACTATTACATTTCAAATAAAAAAGCTACTCGATTTATACGGTAGCTTTTCGTTGTGTTCGGGTGGACTGAATGAAGTCTTCGATCATAGCAAAAACTTCGATATCTCCTTTATGTTTGAGCTTTGAACAATACCAAAAAAATATTTGGTGAAGTTTTTTAAACTTTTTGTCATTGCAGTGACTTCCGTCACTCTCCATATAAGAAAATAATCTCAATCTATTCTTATATTTCCGATACATCTGCACCAGTCTTTCTTCCCTTTTAGTTCTCCGGCTATGTGCATATCGAACGCCGAAAGTGGATTCTCTAAAACGTCCCATGTATCCTTCAATGACATTTGCATTCATCCAAGCACCTTGCAAGGCCGAATGTAACATTACTTCAAGACGTGACAGCCTGTCCCGAGGATAAAAGAATTCCGCTTGATTATTACGATTACGAATTCCTACCCCGTTCACAACATACCCATCCTCACCTAGCTTAAGTAAGTTGAATGGTTTCGTCTTCTTGAAATTTATAGGTAGAAATCCAAGCGCGATAATATCCTGAATCTGTTTTTTCTTCTGTTTGCCGATGGGTACATCAGACGAAAAAAGCAGGTCATCACCTAAACGTGAATAAGTAATTGCGCTCTTCCCACAATACTCACGCAAATTTGTATCTATCATAAATTCAGCATAAAGATTGAAGAGCTTCGGTGATGCCGGGAATCCTTCGACCAATCCTCCAGTGTTTTCTGTAACCACATGTTTAGTCTTACCTGGTAAGAAGAAAAAGCTTTTCAAGTAAGATTTAATTTCTGCCGGTGGCACACCTGAATACAATTCATGCAAGATTAATGCTAGCCCTTCTGGACTAACATGTTCGTACGCGTGAGAAATATCAACCTTATACCAAAATGTATGGAACAAATAATCCCCATTTACATGTCGTAAAAGGTTTTTTCTTACCGATGATCCTTTTTCCCATCCTGTCGCACTCGGCAAAGGAATCTTAAATTTTCCTAGCTCATTGATGAGTAGTGTATGGATAAGGACAATCGATTTATTCGGGATGTAATGAACTCTCGTTTTTCCATTCGTGACAGTTTTTCCCTTTATAAACGTCACATCTCTTAAACACCGCAGGTATAGCGGCATAAAAATTCTATTTAGAAACATGATCTGGATTTTTCTAATTCGAGATTAGATTGAAAATCGCCAAATGTCAATTGTTTAAACTAATTACAAAAGCCGTCCAAAAGGACGGCTTTTGACTCACTTTTCTATAGACTAAGTACTAGACACTATAGACTAACTTCTAGATTCCTTTGAGGTCTTCCATTGCCTGGTCTACTGTGTGTGATCCCATTCCTCCTCCATTCATACCGGTACCTGAATTTGAGCCACCTTCTGGTTCGTTGATTTTGAGATTGACGCGAGCATTGTTCTTCATACCAATCACACGAAGAAGCGTGCGGATAGCCTTGGCAGTGTTACCCATGCGGCCAATGATCTTACCCATGTCATCTTTGTGCACTGAGAGCGTAATGAGAACGCCCATTTCATCTACCGTGCGATCGATTTTGACATCGTTTGGATTGTCCACTAATGCCTTCACTACATATTCTAGAAATGCTTTATCGTTATCCATTGTGAATACTTCATCTTACTTTTCATAATAGCGTTGCAGACGAACGACCAGTAAGCCTGCTTCTACTATTGTACTGCTTCCCATCTGGCGGGTCAAAGGAAAAATCCACTCACGTGGATTTTTCTTACTTCTTCATCTTACTATTTACTTGCCTTCGTTTCTTTTCGTTTCTTGGTTGGAGCTTTCTTCGAGAGGACATTGCGTTTCTTGCCTTCTACGAGCTTATTGTGGACTAGGAAATTGTGAATAGTATCTGATGGCTGAGCACCGACAGAGAGCCAGTGCTTCACGCGGTCAGCTTTGACTTCAAATGTACCAGCGTGAGGATTGTATGAGCCGAGAATTTCAAGAAATTTACCACTTTTGGCTGCATTTTTGGAATCAGTCAGCACCACGCGAAATTGCGCGATATTTTTGCGGCCGGTTCTTTGTAGGCGAATCTTTAACATAGGTAGATAAGATAGTAGCAGGAATAAGGAGTTTGGTCAAATAAAAAATCCGGTAGCCTTAAGCTATTCCGGATTAATTCCAATTGGATAGGCTTCAACGAGCTCGTCCGCCAACTCATAATCAATAATTTGCTGACCACTAAAAAGCGACCGCTTCCTGCATATAGAACGAGCATCAATAAGGGAAATCCTATTATGACTAACTTCATTAATAAGTTTGTACAGCATCGGCTCATCTACCTGGAGTAATTTTCTGGCCTCAAGGAACTCTTTTCTCACATCCAACCACTCTGAATCCGGGTACACTGGAATTCGCTTACAGTTCGGATGAAAAAAAAGTTTCGATTCCTTCGACACAATCTTCCTGGCACATGCAGTAAAAAGTATGGTGCCAAGTGATCCGACGTAAGGCCCACAGATGCCAATAGTGTTTGGAATGGTTGAGATAAAACTCGCAAGTGCAGAACCTAGCCCTAGAGAACCACCTCCAATATTAATGGCAAACGTAATTGGTGCAGTGATATTACCATCGACAAGCCTTTCGGTCTCGACTTTGATTTTCTTTATTTCGTCTGGATCTAATTCGACAGACGAGTGAATAATAACTATCCGGAGTGCGAGGAGAGATTGTCTCAAACTCGCAGAAATTTCCTTTTCTTGCAAAAGTTTGATCAAATCCATTGTGTTTTGCTTTTTTTCTTGCTATAATATACATGTCAATATACTTATTGTCAAGATTAGCCATTTAACCTAACGCATATGGGAAACACACAAGAAATGAATGCTCCTATAGAAGGAGATGACGCTTCAAATGAAGAACTCGTTGAGCATCCTGGAGCAGAGATCCGACCAGATTTATTTAAAGGACAACAAATTACCCGCGAAGAAGCTAAGGCTTGGACTGAAACACGCAATGCTATTAAATCAAAATTTAATACCACAGCTGCGTCAAATGTTCATGAATCGCTACCGTTTGGCGAGACAGCTAACTTCTTAACAGAAGAGGAAATGAAGGAAAAGGTAGAAAATCGAGAACTTGAAGATAAAAGATAGTAAAAACAAAAATAACGCTTCAATTGAAGCGTTATTTTTGTTTTTACTCACTCCCGTGTTAATCTAGCCAGATGAATATCCGAAATAAGAAAGCTGATTCTGACTCATCATCCCAGCAAAATACGTCCGAACATTTAGAATCTACTACACCTATAGACCAAACTCTCACAGGAAGTATCTCCATCTCAAGCAGAGGTGGAGGTTTTGTGCGTATCCGTGATCCTAAATCTAGGAAAATCACTGAGACAATTGAAGTGGCCAAAGAAGACCTCGCCACTGCACTCCAAGGCGATACCGTGAGCGTCGAAGTCATCTCTCGCAAAGGAACTGAGAATCCTACTGGCAAAGTCATTGACATTATCACCCGCTCCAAACACGGCTTCACTGGCACTATTGAAGAAGTAAGTGGCATCTTTGCCCTCATACCACGCGATCAGAAAATGTATCACAAAATTATTATCGAAAAGGAAAATCTCGCAGGCGCACAGGTTGGTAATCTTGTTTTCGTTGAGCTCACATCATGGCCCGATCCAGCCAAGCCGCCATTTGGCGTAGTCAAAAAAGTTCTCGGGATGCCTCGAGAAAGCAAGGGAGAAATGGAAGGCTTCGCACTTGAGAAAGGTTTTAGTGAAGACTTCCCTACCCCGGTCCTCAGTGAAGCAGAAGAAATTCAACTCCACGGTATCACAGATGACGACTTCAAAGACCGCCGCGACTTCCGTGGTACGACCACATTCACTATTGACCCAGTTGATGCCAAAGATTTCGACGATGCGCTCTCGGTCAAGATGCTCGACGATGGTGACTATGAAATTGGTATCCATATCGCTGACGTCTCCTACTATGTTCGTCCGGGCACAGCACTTGATGCCGAAGCCTACAATCGCGCGACTTCGGTCTACCTTGTCGATCGTTGTATTCCCATGCTTCCTGAAGTTCTCTCCAATGATCTCTGTAGTTTGAAGCCCAATGTCGATCGCCTCACGATGAGTGCAGTCTTTGTGATTGATAAAAACGCAGTAGTCAAAAGCGAGTGGTATGGACGCACCATTATTCACTCTGATAAACGCTTCAGTTACGAAGAAGCCCAAGAGGTTCTCAACAAAGGCGCTGGTCCTTATCACGATGAACTCGCGCTTCTCAATTCACTTGCCAAAAAGCTCACCCAAGGCCGCTTCAACGAAGGCGCGCTCTCTCTTGATCAAGATGAAATCAAATTCAAACTCGACGAAAATGGTGTGCCAGTATCTGTCTTCGTCAAAGCTCGCCAGGATACCAATAAATTAATCGAGGAATTCATGCTCCTTGCTAACAAATACGTGGCGAAATTTATTGCTGATAAATCTAAGAAAAATGCCAACGTTTTCATTTACCGCATCCACGATTTGCCTGACAAGGATCGTATGCAAGACTTGCAACTTTTCTTGAGAAAACTCGGCCACTCGCTCGAGCTCAAAGATGGTCGCATCCCCTCACGTGTGCTTTCAAAATTAGTTGAGAGTCTCGAAGGTCAACCTGAGCAAGGCACTGTCCAGACTGCGATTATTCGCTCGATGGCCAAAGCCGTATACTCAACACAGAACATTGGTCACTATGGACTGGCCTTTAAATTCTACACTCACTTCACCTCCCCGATCCGCCGTTACCCTGATACCATCGTCCATCGTTTACTCCAAATGTATCTCGAGGGTAATTCCGTCGCCAAAGAATGGTGGCAACAGTATGAGAAAATCTCTTCACACAGTTCCTCACGTGAGAAAGACGCCGCCGAAGCTGAGCGTGCATCAATCAAATACAAACAAGTCGAGTACATGTCTTCCCGCATCGGCAAAGTCTTCGATGGCACTATCTCTGGTGTGACTGATTGGGGTGTCTTCGTGGAAGAGAAAGAATCGCACTGTGAAGGACTCATCCGTTTACGTGATCTCGGCAACGATTTCTTCGTCTACGACGAGCGACACATGGAAGTCCGCGGACAGAAAACCAAGAAAACATTTCGCATTGGCGATCGCGTCCGCATCAAAGTCATGCGAGCCGATCTTAATTCTATGACTATTGATTACGCACTCATGTAATGAAAGCTCCATATCTACCTTATCTGCTCTCTGGAGTTTTAGTCATCGCTCTAGTTCTAGGCTTTTATTTCCCATGGCAAAACGAGTTTGTACAGAATGTTGAAAATGGAGGTAGTGTGAAAACCCTCTTTGCACCAGAGAAAAAATCTGTCTCATTACTCTTCGTCGGTGATATCATGATGACTCGCGGTGTTGAGACTTCAGTTAATAAAAACTTCGCTGGCGACTATTCCAAAATCTTTGAAAATGCATCATACCTCGCTGATGCCGATATTACATTTGGAAATCTCGAGGGTGCCGTCTCAGATCTCGGACACGATGTCGGGAGTAAATTTTCTTTTCGTATGAATCCTCTCGTCATTCCGGCGCTCAAGTCTGCGGGGTTTGATATTGTCTCATTTGCCAATAATCACGTCGGTGATTGGACCAAGCTCGCGTTTGATGACACGCGCGCACGACTTACCGAAGCTGGTATTCTCTACACCGGTGCCGGTGAGACTAAAACACTCGCACAGACTCCGGTGATAATAGAGAAAGCTGGTATGAAAATTGGCTTCTTGGGCTTCTCTGATGTCGGACCAATCTGGCTTGCTGCGACGGAAGATAGATCCGGCATTCTTCTCGTGAACGATGATGAATTTACTGAAAGCATTACTCATGCAAAATCTCTCGTCGATTACCTTATCGTCTCAATTCACTGGGGTGAAGAATATAAAACTCTCCACAATGCACACCAAGAAGCAATCGCACACAAAGTGATTGATGCTGGCGCTGATCTTCTCGCGGGCCATCACCCGCATGTTGCCGAAGATGTTGAAGAATATAAAAACGGCCTTATTATCTACTCGCTTGGTAACTATGTTTTCGATCAGTCGTTTTCAGAAAATACGATGAAAGGACTTAATGTGCTAGTGACAGTCGAAGAGAACGTGCGAAAAGAATATACACTCTACGAGAGTCATCTCAATAGCAAGTATCAAATTGAATCTGTCGCTCCACTTGTCCCATAAATAATTCAGCCCCGCAATAAAATTGCGGGGCTGTACTTTTTCTGACTTGCCGAGCGACTGCTAGGCTTTTGTGTCAGGCACTTTTTTCACTTCCTCCTTTGGTACCATATTAACTTCAACATTAATGGTTATCCCATTTTGTTGATAGTTAAACTTACCACCTCCAGGCTGAAGGGCTGTTATCATGTTTGTAAAAGATGGTACGTCCACAACTGGACTATGCCTATTTTTTCCTATAGCCAGCCAGAGAAAAGCTATTGCTGCAATTATCGGAATTAACCAAAGCCAGGATTTGTCGATAGAAGACAAACTTGTTCCAAACCGATCGTACTCATTATAATCTGAATATGGCGGTGGTGGCACATAAGCATCCTGATCAGGCATCACGCGGTAGTCGTAAAAATTGAAAATAATAAGACCAGGCATGACATTTTTTTCTTCAACAAGTTCACCCGGCAGAGTTTGGGATTTTGGAATTGGATACCAATTGTTTTTTACTTTTCCATTGCTCTTTTTTTCTTCCGCTAATATGGCGGTAAGCATTTCTGTTGAAGCGTTTTGGTAAGAGGTGTCAACGGCGTAAATTGGCATATCAAACTGTTTCTGTTTGGAAAGACTTTTCTGCGTTTTGCACGCAGTAAAGGAAATCATGACTGTCAAAATGACAGCAATAAACATGGTTTGTTTCATAGCTCTGGGGCTTTTGAATTGGGTGAAAAAAGTTGTAAAGGTATTTACTGAATATATTATAACACTAATATGCCTATCTTGTCAATAGACATAAAATCCTTTGAATTTCACCTCTTCCCCAATAAAAAAGCTCCCTCAGGGAGCATCTATTACTTCAAAAACGGGATCAAAGAGTTTCTCAATAACTACATAGCACCGTACTTCTTCTTTGACCAGATTAACCACAATAGTCTCTTCATCAAGGATATATGGAATCACTAAACCTATTATATGATAATTCCCTTTACTAATACGAAATGGTCCGGGTAGATGTATGAGATTATCTCTATCTTTAAGGACAAAATCTACACTTTCACTCTCACACTCAAATATGAACAGAAAATAAAATTCCCCATCATGAACCAGTGATGACACACCAGAAGTCTCGCTTATGCAAAAGCTGATTTCTTCATATTGGGCAACTAACTTCTCAAGCTCACTTTTTGGGAGATTCGAAACAAATTTTATGCCAGCATAGAATTTACCTGATTCATAACTCACTC
>CAZRDO010000004.1:52477-58485 GCA_964599225.1 uncultured Candidatus Saccharibacteria bacterium | reverse complement strand
AACTCACTCGATCAGGAATTCCTTTAAATATGACTTCGAATTCTTTAATCCTTTCGATACTCAGATAGTCAGGTAACATTATAAGAGATTTTCTGGACTCATTATCCAGAAAAGGGTTACCCTGTCAACAAGACTATTTTGCGATTTTGACTGCTTCGTCGAATTTGATTGAGAGGAGTTTGGATGAGCCATCGGCGCCTACCGTCACACCGTAGAGGATATTGGCACGCGACATGGTCTCACGATTGTGAGTCACCACGATGAGCTGAGAATACTTGGCAAGATTCTCTAACATGTCACCATAGCGGCGCGAGTTGGCCTCATCGAGCGCCGCGTCAGTCTCATCGAGCACGAGAAATGGCGGTGGATTAACCTGACTCATCGCGAAGAGAAGTGCAATGGAAGTAAGTGAACGCTCACCACCTGAGAGCATCGCGAGATCACGGACTTTCTTATGTGGAAGTGAGACGTTGATTTCAATTCCCTTCTCAAGCGGTACTTCTTCATCAACGAGGGTTTCAATTTCATCTTCATCGCTCGCTCCACGTATACGTTTATTCTCTACCACGACTGAGAGCGTCGCGTGCCCACCGCCGAACATCAGTGCGAAGAAATTGGTAAATACTTCATTAATCTTCTCGACACCCTTTTTGAATTCAGTTTCGAGTGTATCTTTGAGTTCATTGATCAGTACCTCGAGTGATTTCACGGCGGTATCGAGGTCGGTGTATTCTTTGGCTAGAAATTCTTCACGTGTTTGGGTGTCTTCAAATTCTTTCAGCACATCATTGCCTCCCCCACCAATATCTTCGAGTTTGATTTTGTTGCGTTCAAGTGCACGTAAGAGATCCCTGCGCTCATCAAGCGAGAGTTCATTCTCTTCTACCACATAACGAAGTACATCGGGACCAATCAGTGCATTGGCTTCTTTTTGTGCGTTCTCAAAATCAAGTGCACGGACTGCAAGTGCCTCTTCACGAAGCGTGAGGCTTCCAAGTTCTGCTTCTTTGGTGTTTTTCTCGGAGAGTGCACTATAGTATCCGCGTTCTTCTTCTCGAATTCGTGCTTCAGCATTGGCGAGATATTTGGTCTCGCGATTGATTGTCTCATTGATGACACGTTCTTCTTCGGCAATTGCCTCAAGTTCACCTTTGATCCGTGCACGTTCAGCTTCTTGAGTTTCTACAAGACCTCTGTTGTCTACCTTTGGCTCAGTTGTCGGTGATTTGAGTGCATTCCATGAGGCCATGAGTGAAGCTCTGATTTTGGCGAGTGACGCACGAAGTACTGAAACATCACTCTCTCCCATAAGTAGGCTCTCAATCTCGCGCGAAATACTTTCAATAAGCGGCTCGACTCTCTCGAGTGCAAGTGTTTTTGTTTCACCAGTACTCCCTTGCACATTAGTGAGTGCCTCGAGCGCACCTTCGACACGACCGAGTGCTCGTGAGAGTGCGTCACGTTTACTTGAGAGTGCAGCAAGTGAATCCTTCAACGATGAGAGATTGTTTGATTCTGGTGCACTAGCGCCACTACGCGTGGCTTCCAGGGCTTCAAGTTTCTTTTTCTTCTCTTCAATCTCTGATTCGAGATCACGACGAGATTTTGTGAGCCGCTCACGCTCATTTTTGAGATAGTATGATTCCGTCGCAAAATATTTTATATAGAGCTCATGAAGCTCCGCACGGAGACTCTCGGCTTTCTCGATTTTCTCAACTTGCTTCTTGAGAAATGACAGATGTGGTGCAAGTTCACGTCTAAGTGCCGAGACTTCTTTCATATTCTCTTTGGTGTGTTCAAGTTTGCGTTCGGCTTCACGGATTTTATATTGGAAAATTTTCAGCCCAAGTGCGTCTTCAATCATCGCTCGACGATCGCGACTGTTAGCTGAGAGAATGCGATCTGCCTCACCTTGAGAAATGATGTGGTGACCGGAGGCTCCGATATGCACCGAGGAGAGAAGTTCAATAACATCTTTGAGCCGCACTTCTGTATCATTGATTCGATAGGTGCTACCACCATCTTTCTCAATCTCACGACTAATCACGACTTCATCGAAGCTCACTTCAGGCGCATCATCACGGCCGGCAAATGAGAAGAGTCGCTTTGAGTTATCAAAGGTGATTTTTATAATGGCACGTGAACTCGCTCCGAGTGATTTAGAACCTTTAAAGACGAGATCTCCTCCACCCTTACCACGAAGTGACTTCATCGACTGTTCTCCGAGCACGAAGCGAATTGCCTCGACAATATTTGATTTACCCGAGCCGTTAGGACCCACAATGGATACCACTGGAGACGAAAAATCCAATCGCGTCTTTTTGGCGAAGGATTTAAAGCCAGTGAGCTCGATGGATTTGAGAGTCATTTAGCTTTAGATTTTAACATAAAACGTTAAACCTTAGGAGTATTAAATAGTTGACAATATAGGTATTAGTATGCTAATATGTAAGTTAGAAAAAACTAAAACTTATGAAACTCCTGAAAATGAGTCCCCTAACATTCATGGCAATAGTCCTTTTTTTGACCTTTGCCATTACCCTCGTCATCGTGCTCACAGATGAGACAATGACTAGCGAGCAACAGTCCAATTCGATGGCTTTTACTACATTCCTCGCTATTGTTGGAATTTTATTTTTAGTCATTGATCGGGAGCCAACAAAAAAGAAATCCTGGAACGAGCTGACTTTTGATGAGCAGTGTAAAATTTTGGCTCAGGATATCAAAGAAGGAAGACAGAAATGGTTTCTAAATCCATCCATTGGTGAACAGGACACATATGTGGTAGCCATTCTCCCACCGAAGAATATGAATGAGATGGGATGCGGCAAGCATATAGAAACAACGAAGAAGGACATCTGCAGACTCATTTTTGCTGGCAAAATCAAAAATCCAGAAATGGTAAACGGTGTCCTGACATATCTCAAATGACAAAATGACCCTATATCTCTTCGCAAAATTGCTTCAGCAACCCTGAAGCGATTTTTTTATTTTATCTACAAAAAATTTAATAAAATTTAAACAAATTAATCATTCCACTTCTTCTTCTCAAGTGCGGCGAGTGCGGCGGATTGTTCAGCTTCTTGTTTGCTCTTGCCATTCCCTTTCGCGATCAAATCTTGGCCGAAATAAATTCCAACAGTGAATTGCTTGTCGTGATCAGGTCCAGCTTCAGTTACCACTCGGTATGAAGGTGTGACAGAGAGATGTTCTTGGGCACGCTCCTGTACCAGAGATTTCGCATCACGCCAGAGTTTTTGCTCAATAATATCGTGGAGTAGACCGAAGAGACTCGCGCGAATAAATTTCTCCGCTGCATCATAACCTTGATCCATGTAGACTGCTCCAACAAAAGCTTCAAATGTGTTGGCGAGAATATATTGTCGTGCCTTTCCCATATCTTTGGCTTCCCCGCGTGAGAGAAGTAGGTAGTCATTCATGGTCAGTCGCTCAGCGACAGTTGCAATCGTATTGGCATTCACCAGTGCTGCTCTATAGGCAGTGAGCGCTCCCTCATCTTCAAGTGGATAGGTGCGGAATAAGTGATCAGTCACCGCAAGCTCGAGCACCGCGTCACCCAAGAACTCAAGTCGCTCATTGTGTGAGAGACCGAGCCGTGGATTTTCGTTTATATATGAGCGGTGGACAAATGCTTCTTGAAGTAGATCTTTGTTCTTAAAATACACTCCACTTATCTTTTCAAAAATAGAAAAATCAATCATCGTGATAGGCACCACGTATAACGTATCAAGTATGAAGCAGCGCAAGTGGCTGTTTAATACGCGATACACGATACTTGATGCAGTTACTAATTTTTAATCGTGACGATTCGTTCAATACCTTTGGTGAGGATTGGTAGAATATCGTCGTAAATCTTGAGCTCTGGAATCTCTTCGAGTGAGAACCATTCTGCACCGTCGAGACCCTTTGAGGTGTCTGGTGTGAGCTCATGGTACTCACTCTTCATGAGCATGTAGGTCACACGCTTCCTATACTTACCTGTTTCTGGATTATTTGCAATATACTCGTTCTCACCAGCGGCTCCCATGAGCTCCCCGATAAGTCCGAGCTCGGCTTTGACTTTGCGTGCTACACAATCCTCTACTGACTCACCTGGCTGCAACCTACCTTTGGCAAGACTCCAGTAGCCGAAGACATCATGCACCATAGCGAGATAGGTCACACCATCGCGCACGGCATACACGATTGCGCCAGCTGATTGCTCAAGCGGTAATTTGGCCGGATCAATTGGCTCGTCGAATTTTGGTTTTTTCTTCGAGGTCTCGTCTTTGCCTGGTTCGCCAAGCTCTTTGTAGACTGCGCCGAGCACACCGTTGACGAAGCGACTTGAATTCTCACCGCCAAAAGCTTTGGCAAGTTCAATAGCTTCATTGATAGCAACTTTTGGTGGCACTTGTGTGCGATCACCAAAGAGAAGCTCAGCGAGACCAATACGCAACACATTGCGATCAGGTACCGCAATCTTCTCAATCGGCCACTCTGGCGCGGCTTTACGAATGATATCGTCGATGATCGTGTGCTTCGTGACTACTGCTTGGGTGAGTGTCTTGATGAAGGCATCATCTTCGAGGCCTGGACCAAATTCTGCAACATTACGCTCGAGGATTTTGTTGACCGCTTCATTATGGTTCCCATTGAAATCCCACTCAAAGAGTGTCTGAAGTACAAGTGAACGTGAGAGGTGTCGGTTTGCCATGGTTTATTTAAGAATGAAAGTCGCAAGTACTAAAATCGCGAGTGCGTGATACGCGAACATTTCGCGTACTCTCTTGAATCGTACAATTTTTAGCATTGAGATTTTCATGGTGTGAAAGAACATTTTTTTGGTTGTGAGTTTAAAGTACAAAATTATTTTTAAATTTGGGAACGTGCGAGCTTGGTGAGTATTACTTACTCTTTGATTTCGCTTTCTTCTTGCCCTGTTTCTTTTCAGTCTTGGCAACGATATCAACGACTTTGCGTCCTCGGTAGTAACCACAGTCACGACAAGCGGTATGCGGAAGCTTCTTGGCACCACAGTGGGCACAAAGACTCATGTTTGTAGCTTTCAGAGCGTGATGGCTACGGCGGTTAGCTGTATGGGCACGCGTATGTCTCATTCGAATTACCATGTCTTGTAGTATACGGATTTTTAGAGAAATGGCAATTATGTAGAAAATTAATTTGAGCGCTCTACTGTAATACTTGACTATACTAGAAATATATAGTATAGTTAGTAAAGTTAAAATAATTCAAAATGAGAGAATTCAAAACAGGTCTTTTAGGATCACTAATTGTGCTCCTGGCAGGTAACATTTTTTATCATTCAAATCCTGCATGGTTTGTACTAATGGTTGTCGCAATGATTTTTTTAGGAGGTATTTTAAGTAAAGGAAACTTCCAACAAAAAACCAGAGTAATCTTAGGTATTTCAATCGGCTCAACGATATTTGGTTTAGCTGTATGCTACATGCAATTTTTTTGAAAGCCATAACAGATAGAGTAAAAACAAAAACGTAGTGCGAAGTGCACTACGTTTTAAATTTGATTACTTAAATTAATTACTAATTTTCAAAAAACTCCTTCGATGCACTGGCGAAAGCCCGTGCATTTTAATTTTCTGATAGTGTCCTCTCGTGCCATAGCCTTTATGGAGTTCAAAGTCGTACTTCGGAAACTTTTTGCTCATCTTCACCATATGCTTGTCTCGAGTGACTTTGGCGCAAATTGAGGCAAGCGAGATAACGGGAATTTTCTCATCGCCTTTGATGATAGTTTTCTGGTTTTTGAATTCTTTTGGTGCATGGAGAGAACCATCGAGAAAAATAAAGTGAGAGTGAAATAGCCTGCCTGCCGGTAGGCAGGGTTGTAGTTTGTAGAGGGAGGAATTAAGAGCTTTTTTAATTGCATTTGAAATACCGATCCGATCAATCATTTTCGCGGAGACAAGTGTCACCGCGAAATCACACTTCCCTTCTCTCTGCCATTTCTTGATTTGTGCAAACCAG
>CAZRDO010000004.1:0-52467 GCA_964599225.1 uncultured Candidatus Saccharibacteria bacterium | reverse complement strand
GCGCTGTTTGGCCGACAACTTTTTAGAATCTTTAAGTGTGAGTCCTCTGACTTTTAACTTTTGGCTTTCAATTTTCGATATAAATGCCGCGACTGAAACCGGTCCCGCGATCGGACCTCTACCTGCTTCGTCGATGCCAATCATATACTTCATATAAGAAGTATAACCAAAAATAATCTACATTTTATTGACTTATACAGCCTTCTATCGCTAAACAAAATTTTGTATCACAAATTCTGATGACTCTCGTTATGTTTAGAGGTCGAAGCGATTTTGCTTGACATAACCGCTTAGACGGTTTATTATTGTCTTACTGGCTTTGTCAGTAAAAGCAATACGATTACTAGTAATAAGCCATATTTAAAAACTATGAATAAGACAAACTTCAAGACTAAGGCAATCGGCACACTCTTGTTCGTCGCGTTCGCAATCGGCGCATCATTCATGACTTACTCAACAATCGCCTCAGCGCAATTGGTAAGTCAGGGATCAAAGATCAATGCAACAGGTATGATCTCATCGATCAATACTGAAGCAGGATCATTTGTATTCCAAGGTGCTGCAACTGGTATGGTAACAGTCTACGTGACTGAAAACACATACTTCGGTAGTGGACTTACAGGACTCGAAGATCTTTCAGCTGGTGATACTATCCAGCTCGTTGATCAGAAAGTTGGCGACATGAACTACGCACTTCGCATCCGCGAAATTGCTAGTGGTGCAGGATACGGAGTCGGTCCAACTCCAGTCTCACTTAGCAAGGCACTTGTAGTATCTACATCTGAGAATCTCTTGACTGTTTCAGTCGGAGGAACAGAGGTAGTACTTACAATCACTCCTGCAACAGAATTTGTTGGAACAACTCTTCCTGAACTCAGTGCAGGTGACCAAGTTAAGGTTACAGGTACAGATACAGGTACTGAGTACGATGCAGAAGTGATCACACTTCTCTAATCGTTCAAAGTAAAACTTTTGGTAAAAAGCCCCATCACTGGGGCTTTTTACTTTTCTCTTTATACTTCCCTATTTAATTTCGTAGAGCGTGAGTGTCGGTGTATCGAATACAACCGCGAGCTCATCGCTTGGCGCTATTCTCGCGTATTTCTGCCAATCAGCTTCTTTGAGAATGATAATGTGCGTCACGCTATTCTCACGGAGCGTCTCGAGTGCCTCTGGAAGTGGAGTGGCACCTTGCACCACGAGCGTCACGAATTTGTCCCAGTAGCTTACTCGCGTACTATCGAGATAGGCATTGCCAGTGGTCGTACTTGAAATGACCGGGATGCCGAAGAAGCTTATGGCAGGATTCACAATACGGCGATAGTCTGCAAATGAAATAGCGAGGTAATTGTGCCAAGGCAAGAGCAGTGCCTCGCTGTCCGGATGTGATTCGAGATAACTACGCGCGTGGTACCAATCAGCTGGATACTCGCTTGGTGTAATCGCACCTTTGTAGCCCCAAAACATCGAGTGTACGGAGAGGAGCGTGAGACACGCGATACACACACAAGCGATTTGGAGATTGCGAAGTGAGTCTCCAAAATATTTTCTGTTCATATATGAGACCCCGAGCGGCACCAAGATCGCGTAGGCAAAGGCGATTAACCCACCCAATTTTTCTGTCTCGCGCAAACCCTTGAATCCCGGCAACACATTGAGCAAGAAATCTACGACATATGTCGAGAAAGTACTTCCGTAGCCAACAGTGATCACCACGACAGGTATAAACATCACACCGAGCACCATCGCGAGCACATTGCGCTTCCGCAGACTATATGAGAATCCATAGACAGAGAGTCCGAGGAACATAAGTGGCACAATCCACCAAAGCTTGTTCTCATCTTTGGGCAAAACTTCATCAGAGCTCCAGAAGCCATAGAGTCCGAGTACGTTTGGATAGACACCGAGTTTGGAATCAGATTGTGTTTCAAATGCGCGGAAATCCATCTCCACAATTTGCTGGTATGTTGATTCTTTCTTCGCGAGTGCGCCGTAGAGCCAGTAGCTATTAGCGACGAGTGCGACGACGATCATCACGAGTACAATCTTCACTGTATCCATCCACATACTATGTGTGATGCGCGCTCGATGTTTCCAAAGCCAACCGATCACGTACGCAGATCCGAAGAGAAATGCTACATAGGCAAAGTGAAGTGAAATGATCGGATAGAGTGCGACGACAATCGTGAGCTTGGCGACATGGCGACGTGTGGGACTTGCAAGTACCCGTTCAATATATGAGATGAAAATGGGCAGGAATCCATAGCCTGCCATGACGAGCCATTGCCCAGAGAAGAAGCGCTCATAGACCCAAGGATTGGCCATGTAGATAAGGCCAGAGAGCATTGCAAGCTCTGTGGTCATGTGTTTGCGGGCAAGTCGATACATGGCAACTCCCGGCAAAAGGAGCACTAAAGAGAGCAATAATTTGACGGTAAGTGGTGCACCGAGAATCAGTCCGAAGCCGTAGAGAATAGCGCGAAGTGGGTAATTGGTCGGAATTATGTCATTGATGACAAATGGCAGGCTTAAATCTGGCGGGAAGACCATGTCGAGGAGAAATACATAACCCTGTCCAAAAAGCGGCAACATGACTGCGAGCATCACCGCGAGGTATATGAGATATGGAAGATATTTTTTTAGGTTATACCGTGTCATTATTTTTATTTTTCAGTTTTAGCTTTCGACTCTCTCATATATTCCCAAATTTGTTTGATGACTCCGATTGAGAGGAAGTAGAATGCCCAGACGGCAACTCGCTCTGCCCAATTTTCGTTCACAGTAAATGAGTGTTTGGAAATAATAAGGAATATTGGTACAGCAACGAGACAGACAATCGCACACTTGATTGAGAAACGTGAATCAATACGCCAGTAGAAAAGTAAGAATATAAATGTGAGAAACACTCCCCCTTCGAAATTAAGCAGCTTACTGAAAAGCACAAGTATCGCTAATACTAAAGCATATCCAATAAGATCACGGCGAGTGATCATCTTTCGGAATTCCCGAATATCTTTAGGGGTTAAGAAATAGTCAGTTATTTTCATGGGTATCAGTTTTGGTAGTAATAAGTTTCCGGCGTTTCTGCCAATCATATGCTAAATACCCTACGCATCCGAGAAGTGTACCTCCAGAAATCAGAAGCCCTAAATAGAACCAGCGCTGTGGCCAGAATTCTATAACTAAATCAAAATCATAGGTATTATCAGAATTTTGAATACATACACTGCTCTCCTTACAAATTTTATCAATATCAATAAACCATCCATTTAAATATCCTTTGAATTCAAAATGACTTTCGTTTATGCTTTGGTCTTTTTTTATCAATGGAAGGAAGGAATTTACTTTTCCTGGTTTCACACTATTTATTATCATTTTCCATTCTGGATGATAGGATTCTCTCATTACAAGATAGAACGGTGTAGAAGCACCTTGAATCTTAACTACTTTCTTTGATGGGTTACTTCGTATAATAGTTACGATTTCAGGGTTACTAAATTCAACTTTTTCATTACGGGAAATCCAGTAATCGTAGATATCGTCTGGTAACTCGATGAGATGAAAATTATCATAACGTGTAATTATATTTTCAGTCTGATTTTGTGAATACGAATAAACATATACGGATAACTCCGTTGAATCATTTGGTATGTTGATAACCTTAGAAAAAGAATGCCAAGTATTATCTGTAATTACTAATCTTTCAGATATATATGTTTCTTCAGTATCATTAAACTTAATATAATAGCCTGCTTCAGCGGCATTATCGCTTTGGTAACTAAAGTTAAATAAATACTTCTTATCTTTAGCAATAGATAGAGTTTGATAGGTACAAGCAACATGATTAGTGGCCTCAAGCTGTAAGGAAGCCAGTCCATCAACTGCTACTGCTGATAGCTTACTATTAAGAATTGGATTGTCATCAAATGCATCACAATCGTAAACTTTATTTTTCCACAATCCAGATTCAAATGAATTATTCTCAAATAGGTTGTTAAAGCTGAATTCATCATTTCTATAAGTAAATACATTTTCTTTACTTAGTTTTGTCTTATATTTACTATATCCTCCCGCACTAGATTCTAGTATCGGGCTCTCATTATTGATTTTTATTGAGTTACCTCTTCCTTTTTTAGTCAAAATATAATCAGACTTCTCAAAGTCTATATCGTCTATCTTGATGATCTTACTTATACCTACACCAATTTTTATATCTTCAATTTTTAGGTCATCAAAAATAACATTTGTATCATTTGTTGGTAAATTTTTATCTATGTTAATAGTAAAGTCACTTACATATTTATTTCCATTTATAAAATCAAAAGGAAATGTGTTATTTTCTACGATTAGATTTTCAATTTTCGTTAGACTGTATATATTAGCTTTTGGATTTGCATTAATTTCAATTATTTTGAAATCACTGTCTTCATAGTACGTACTGAAGCTACTAAAAGCTGAATCAAAATACGCATACATACCCCAAACATATGGTGTTTCATAGAATAATTCTGGGGTACAATCTGTGAGTCCATGAGACTGGTGGGAGATTGGATTTTTATCTAAAATTACATAATTTATGCCCAATATTTCTAGACTTTTAGTCAAGTTTAGTTGATCGTAACAAAGTCCATTATAAAAATTAGTAACGGGCAAGGTATTACTAAATTTTCCAACTTGTCCTCCAGCAAACTTATTCTTTAAAATCTTATCTTCCCAAAATAGTTTTTGTTGTATATGTCTATCAAATGGCAGATAAGCAACTTGTGCTTCTTCATCGAGATTACCCAAAATCCTTGAAAGATTCTCATATTTTGCTTCCACAAAATAGTTATTGTCTCCTCTCGTTATATCTAGTCCGAATTTGCCACCACCGAAATGTTGATTTTGTGTCCCAAAAATAATTACAATGATGGTTAAAAAAAGAATTCCAAATACTATCCCCCTTTTTTCCTTAACCTTAGTATAGATACTATTTGTTGAAATGGAAAATATTAGCAAATAGCAGAAAACAAAGAAATAAAGTAGTTTCTGTGGATTTCTTGCTGATACAATAATCAAATTTTTTATTGAAATTAAATGATCTAAAGAGCCAATTCTTATTGCATTCATGAAAATTATCGAAGCAAAGAGACTTATGGAACATGCAATAAGAATTGAGTACAGGAAAGTTTTTAAATTTTTAGATTCGTAATAAAAGAAAGCTATGATTACTCCAAAAAAACTAAACGCAAGAAGATTTCTTATATTTATCTCAAAATATCCTAGTTGTGGCTGTGATGACCCTGCATTTCCTGTGAATCTAATTAGGTTATGGATATATGCTTGGCTATATGTATGATCAAATGTACTTAAATACGATACATTCCCAAAATTTTCAACAGTTGCGCGTAAAACTTCAAAGGAAAAAAAGTTCAATAATACGCCGACGATAAACCAGGTTAGTATTCTAAACAAATCATTAGTCTTAATCTTTTTATAAAAAAAGTGTAGGCAAGGTAGAAAAATCAAAAAACCTAGCATTATCCAAAAAGCAGTTTGCAAATTCAGTAATATAATTGTTACTACCAATGCAAAAAATATTCCTATTCTTGCACTAAAGTCGTAAATGATTTTAATTAAAAATAAGTATAGTAAAGGAATTACAGAATAAATTATCAGAATACCTAAAGCACCATTTGAAAGCTCAGCAGCAGTAACTGGATTAAAAACGTAGAAAAAGGAGAACAGGTAACATACTACTGGATTAATTTTTAAACTCTTTAAGAAATAATAGAAACTACAGTATGCTATTAGGAAAAAAATAATAAAAAATAAATTCTGTGCAATTAAGGCATTATTAAATGAAATAAATTCAAAAAAAGATCTTATCAAGAAATACAACCCTTTAAATTCGAAAAAACCATAGGAATCTGTATTCCATAGGTAAATGAATTTACTTAATGATAGTAAGTAGTCATTACTAAATGGATTTAAGTCTCCATAGGCTAATAATTTACCGAAAAACCCTCTTATAGAAATCAGAAAAACTGCTACTACTCCTATAAACTTGAGTAATCTTGCAAAATTTTTTGAAATTAATATTTTATTTATTATTCTTAATTTTTGAATATGCATAGACCACAACTGTTAACCATGATATTACTGGATGCCATAACCAATCTAATGTCTTGTCTTTAATACTTCTATAGATTGCCTCGATTAAGGGGCCGATAAATGTGATTTGATATAAAACTGAGGTGATGAGCTTGCTTTTACTCACTCTTTTGAACCACACGTTGTCTTGCTTAGTGGCGAGTCTTTTTTTCATTTTTCCCCCAGTTTTCTTTCTTTTCTCAATGAAATCTTTCAAGCCTTTGCAGTAATAATGTCGCACTGAAGTTGACTTAGAGACTCCGTAGGTCAAACCTAGTTCATTAAATAGATAAGTCCCATAATTTGCTTCTTCGAATTTCCCATCCCAGACGTTCAGAGTTTCCATGACGATTTTTTTATTCCAAATAAAACCATTTGCTCCAGTGATAATAACTGAATTCGATGCGAATTTTAAAATGGTTGCATATTCTTTCTCTATTTTTGCTATTGGGCTTGAGGCCAAAAGTTTCGCGAGTGGGTCAACGATTCTCATTCGAGCAAAATATCGATCCAAACTTGTGAGATTTTTATCATGAGAGAAAGAGCTCTCGATACCGAATACATCTCTACTTTCTTCAATTGCAAAAACCATTTTTTCGAGCCAATCTTTCTCTACAAGTTCATTATCAGAATCAAATAAGACAAAATAATCCCCTTTTGATGCTTTGATACCTATGCTTTTACCATATTCAGCAATTCTTTTTTCATTTACGAGAATTTGAGCACTATATTTTTGTGCAATATCTAGAGTTTTATCTGTAGAACCACCGTCAATAACTAAAATCTCAATTCTATCTTGAAGATAGCTTTGATTGCGAATGGACTGTAAGCAGAGATCGAAATATTCCTCTGCATTATATGTGGGAATTATAAACGAGACGAGAGGCTTCTTTGAGATTTGTGATCCGTCCATATACGCCGAAATTAAGATTTAAACTCTTCTGTTAGTCGGTCGATAAATTCTCGGCAGAATTGCGTCACCTCTTCAACGTAGGCCAGCTTTTCAGCTAATGGCATCAAGTCGTTGTACGTCTGGATACTCTCAAAGAATTTATTCAATTTATCATCTTCCAGATCAGTCAGTTCGCCTTGGTTTGAAAGTAAACTGAGCGCCATGAATACAGAATTCATATTGTCGCGTTTTAGTTTGTTTGTTTGATAAAACTCTCGGAGCTCAGGCTCTGCCTTGAGCTTTTGTAAAAAAATTATCCGAGCTTTGTTATCAGTAAAATTGTCTGTAATTGTCGGAAAAGTAAGAAAATTGGCAATCGCATCCATGAATACTTTATTTTGTCTCTGTTCAGCGGGAGAGACCATGTCTTGGAAATTAATCGCACGCTTCATATCCTCATCACTTGCTGGTGTTGCGCTAAATTTCTCATTGTACAGCCGCATGATTTCTGCCTCAAACGTTGGTGCATCTAATTCTATTGTTGGTTGGTTTTCCATAGATAAGGTTATGATCGAGTTGTAATAATTTTTTCAAACTCTCTTGCTGCATTCTCAAATGTGAATCTGAGACTATGTTCTTTGGTATTCTTGGCCAGTGTCTCGTAAACTTCACGATCTTTGAGTAGACCGACAATAGTCTCGGCCAAACTCTCTGGAGTATTCTCCTTGCTCAAAAGCCCTGTTTTGCCAGCGATAATGGCATCACGGAATCCGTGGACGTTATAGGTCACACTTGGAGTACCCATCGTACCCGCTTCTAGTATAACAAGTCCGTAGCCTTCTTTGACGGAAGCGCTCACCAGAAGATGTGCCCGGCCCATAAGCTCAAATTTCTTCTCCCATTCAAGACGACCGAAGAATGTTGCTCCTACAGCAAGCTTTTGGTCTTGTGACTTGAGGCTTTTGACATATTCCTCCTCCCCGCCACCCACAATCCATGTTTCAAGATTCGGAAATGCTTTTTTGACGAGCGCTGCGGTTTCTAGAAAATGCTCAACGCGCTTCATTGGTGCGAGTCGTCCGACGAAAATAAGTGTTGGGTGTTGATTTTTCTCAAATACCATTTCCGGAGGCATGATAATCGCTTCTGGGGTTATGGAAATATTCTTCTCAGGAATTCCAACGGCGATCAAATCTCGCTTCGTGGATTCTGAGACAGTAATGAATCTTGTGGTGCGATAAAGCTGGAGTAAAAGGTATTCAGTTACATAGCCAATATATGAGAAAGGAAATGGAAACATTTTAAACCAAATATCCTTAGCAACTTCATGAATGAATGCAAAACGTTCCCGCCTCGGGACATAGAGAGCCGTAAAAAATGGCAGGCTATGAATTTGATCTATCACAACATCATACTTTTCTTTTTTGAAACGGAAAAACCACAAAAATGGCGCAAGTAATTGCACACTCCAGTAATAGCCTCGACGAATCACGCGATAGCCATCAATCATCTCTTCCCTCTTGGCACCAGGAAAATGATCGCAAAACAATGTCACCTCATGACCTTTTCGTGCCAGTTCAGCAAGTATTCCTTCAGTGAGGACTTCAGCGCCGCCCGCTTTCGGATTTGCGAGATCCATCCAGTTGAACATCAAAATCTTCATACTATTTTTGTTTTCGAATAACGTAGAGTGGTCGATTGGCAACTTCAGTATGAATATTGGCAATATAGAGCGCAATGAGTCCGAGGCACGCTAGCACAATACCGATTAAGAAAAGGAGGATTGTGGCGAGAATCGCCGTACCTGAGAAATTATAAAAATTTGTGAAAATATAGCGCGAGAAGAACATGAAGATTCCCAGCGGAAGCGAGATCGCGATAATGGTAATTCCCAAATAGCCTGCGAGTCGAAGTGGAAAGAGTGAGTGGGAGACAAAGCTTGAGAACGCGAGCGCACAGCGTTTGGCAAAGTCATATCGGGCCGTGCCAAATGCGCGCGGCGCGGCAACAAATTCAACCGTATCTCGACGAAAGCCAAGCCAATCGACAAGGCCACGCGTAATACGTGAGCGTTCGGAGAATTTATTGAATTCATCGACGACTTTGCGATCCATCAGTCTGAAGTCGGTCGCCTTCGAGAGAATTTCTGTTTCAGAAATAAGATTCGAAATCGAGTAGTAGAGACGTGAGCCAAGACGGTTCACGAGACTCTCTCTAGTATTAGAGAGTCTAATGCCAATCACCACTTCAGCCCCTGCTTCCCACTTCTTGATAAATTCTGGAATGAGCTCTGGCGGATGTTGGAGGTCAGCATCGAGCATCAGTACTGCGTCACCGGTCGCGGCGTGAATACCAGCAGTCGTCGCTAGTTCTTTGCCGAAGTTTCTCGAAAATTCAATGAGGTTGATTCTCGAATCTTTGGCCGCGAGTGTGTTTATCAGCGAGACACTATTGTCGGTACTACCATCATCGACGAAAAGAAACTCCCATAAGTAATTTGGAATTGAGTCACTGACACGCAAAAGTGCCGCATAGAGTGCGGGTATGTTTTCTACTTCATTATGAATTGGGACAACAAGTGAAATTAATTTATGCATGCGCGAATCGCCGTGACGGAAGAAAGTAAATAATACCTAGAATAACAAACAAAGTGGCACTTGTCAATAGCGAGACAAGTACAATTGATTGGATTGATGCATGGAATACGATAATCCCAACGATTTCCAAAAGGGTCAGTACTAGTAACGGATATACGAAGGTTTTGTGATTGGTAGCAAGGAAATATTGGACGAACACGGTCGCAAGCGATGAGAATGCCATAGCAAGGCCAAAGTAGACTAAGTATGGCGCTGCAGACAGGTATTGGTCACCAAAGAGCATTGAGAGAATTTTCTCCGGATAGAGTCCAAAGAGCGTGGTCAGAACTACACCGGCAGCACCGACAATCACGAAAGCTGTGGCGAGTAGTTTGCCTGTCCTGCCATCACGTGCAGCAAACGAAGCAGAGGTCATTGGAAAAAGTACCGTGAGAATTGCGGCCGAACCATAGGTGATAACTCGTCCGAGAATTGAGAGCGCTGCATACTCCCCCGCAAGTGTCGGTGAGAGGAAATGTTTGGCAAGTAGTGTGTCGATATTGACGAAAATTGCGAGCACTAGAGTTGCTACAAATGTCAGACCAACGTACCCACGCGTACCACGAAATAAATCTCGCCAATCAAGACGAATCTCATCAACTGTGTGGGTACCAATCCTTCGGGCGAGTCGCCACTCTATATATATGTACGTGATGACACTTGCAATGAGAAGTGCACCAATGACGCCGTTGAGTGAAAAGCCGAGGATAACAAAAAGTACCGAGAGGCCGAACTTAAAGAGTGCATTCACGATATTCATAATCGAGAGCGTGCCGAATTGCTGTAGTCCCTGCAAAAGCCCACTGGTGTGTGCAGACAGTAGTGAGAGCGGAATAACAATTGTGAAAATAACTACTGAGATAAGTGGCACATGGAGAAATGCGGCGATAAGTGGGGAGGCGAGAAGTGCGAGCACAAGCGAGAGAAAACTCAAATAACGAATCGGTGTTCGGGTTGCTCTTGAGAGAAGTGCAATTGATCCGCCAGTGGCACCAGCGGTGAAGTCGGCAGTATATTTGGAGAGTACTAATATGATTGTCGAAGCCGGCACACTGACAATCAGGAGTAAGGTGAAAAGTGCCACCATTTCGCCATAGACATCGGGCGGCAAGAGTCTGCCCATGTAGAGGTTGAAGACGTAATTGAGGAAATTGGCGACGACCGAGCCGAGAAAAACGATACTGCTTGCCCGGAGGAAGCGGTTCTGATAGAGCGTTCGTAACATACCCATTAAGTATAACAAAAATTGTGTTTTGCTGGTTTGGGAAATAAAAAAGGACCTTTGTAAGGTCCGTACTGTTATCCCCAAATAATATTTCCACCAGAATTTCCATAAGATGATATCAATTCTGGAAAAATTCGATCTTTGATTTTTTGCATTTCACTCACGTGTCTTGAGGCAGTACCTCCATAAGAAATTACGTTTTGCAACAGATCATTAAGCACTGGTTTAAATTTCTCCTTCAAAAGTTGTACTTGATTGGGCGATGAGTACTCTCTTGCATCCAAAATAATTTCATCTACTTGATTTACCCATGCAAGCATTTCATGTGGCTTAAGCAGAGAAGATTTCTCTCTTATCATTTGGCACAACCCTTCTATTTGAAGCACAAGAAGAGGATCAGCAATAATATGTAATTGTTCTCTCCAAAAATCTTGATCCGGCAAAGTTACACCAATTTCTTTGAGTTTCTCATATTCACTCTTCAAAACTAAGAAGTTGTTGAAGCTCTTTGCTCTTACTAAAAAATCAACACTGTGGGCAAATCGAGAATTCTCTTTTTTAAGTTTTTTGATCTGGCTGCGAAGTTGGGAAAACATAATTCCCAGACCTACAATAACAACAACTTCGATAACTGCTGAAACAATCATTAAAAGTAAAAAGTGTTCGCCAAAAAAGGAAATTACTTGCTGTATCATTGGATCTAAAAGTTTTCTGATTACAGAATAACACTTTTTAGTACTAAAGTCAAAGATTCCAGGCTTTATGAAAATAAAAAGGACCCAAACAGGGTCCATAATTTAGAACACATCTTGCGGACCAATGAAGAAACTCTCCACAGCTTTGTGAAGTATGTCATCCTTGGTTTCAAGTGCCCTCTTATACATACCAGGCTCGGCGATGACACTCAGCCGAGTCAGGAAAATCTCTACCGATGGCTTAGCAACGTTTTTCAGGTTCTCTCTGAGATCGTATGTGAGAAGTGGTCTTTTAACGATCTCTTTTACTTTTTCCAAGTAAACCTGAATGTTGTGGGCCGAGAGTGAATCAAATCCAAGTTTGATTTCATCATTTTTCATTAAGTCCTGAAAATCAGTGTAGCATCTCTTATACACAAGTTCACAGAAATATTTCAAAGGTCTCTCAAAGGAAAGGAACGACCTCATACTCACCAACTTCTCCGACATAGCTGGATAGGTAGTAAGCGTGTCATTCATATACGTCTGCCAAATTATTTCAATGTTCTCAAAATAAATCACTTCCTGATGCTCACGCAGATATGAGAAGTTGAATTCGAAAAGATCTTCGATCTTCGTCGGATTTTCAGTGAGTTCTTTCAGAAATCTTCTGAAAATCCTGAGATAGAAAGTTTTGAATACCTTTGATACCTCTTCTCGTCCCTCATTATCGAGATCTTGGTAACTAATTTTCGAGATAACCGATTCAACTTCTTCCTTTTGCGTCGGATTAACTCTTTCAAGTGTCACTAAGAGCCAAATGAGAGTTTTCTCCCTAGCGATATATCCTTTCCTATCTTTTAATACTCCATTAAGCCAGAAGATGCCCGTGATTATTATCGCAAGGCCTATTAAGCAAGCTGCGATTATAAAAACGTGCTCATTCCGTTCCCAGAAAGTTGGTTCTTGGAAAGCATTAACTGCTATTAAGGTCATGTGTTTACATTTTTCTAAATTCAGATTAACACTCGAAAATAATTATGTCAATCTGTGGAAATTTGGCTATGCTATACTATTTTCATGTCATTCGTCCATCTCCACACTCACTCCCACTATTCCCTACTTGATGGACTCTCAAAAGTTGAAGACCTCGTCGCCCGCGCCAAAGCACTTGGCATGAGCGCAGTCGCACTGACTGATCACGGCGTCATGTATGGTGCAATTGATTTCTATAAAGCCTGTCAGAAAGAAGGTATCAAACCAATTATCGGTGTTGAAGCCTACATTGCGCCACGCACACGCCATGACAAAGATCCCGAACAAGATCGCGCGCGTTATCACCTCACGCTTCTGGCGAAAAATAACACTGGCTACAAAAATCTCATCAAGCTCACTTCAATCGCACACCTCGAGGGCTTCTACTACAAGCCTCGCATGGATAAAGCGCTTCTGGAGCAATATCATGAAGGATTAATTTGCCTCTCAGGATGTCCAGGAAGCGAACTCGGTAAAGCACTTCGCAGTAACAATCTTGTACGTGGGAGAGAGGTCGTCCGGGAGTACATCGACATATTCGGCAAAGAGAATTATTTCCTCGAAATCATGTCTCATCCTGAAATTGATGGTGCACTTGAATGGAAAACAAATATTAAGGTGCTGGCTGAAGAATTTGATCTACCAATCGTCGGCACCTACGACTCGCACTATCTTCACAAAGATGACAAAGACGCTCACAACACTCTGATGGCAATCAATACTGGCGGAGGAATCGAAGGTAAAGGCATGGAAGGATTCCCAGGTGATTACTCACTCATAAGTCCTGAGGATGCACGAGAAATTTTCAAAGATATTCCAGAAGCAGTCGAGAACACTAATCTCGTTGCTGACATGGTCAATATTGAGATTGATACGAAAAGTTGGTACTTCCCTATTTTCCCTATTCCAGAAGGCACCACACATGATGAAGTGCTTCGCAAAGAAGTTTTCCTCGGCATCCCTATCCGTAAACTTACTGAGACACCAGAGATACTTGAGCGCGTTGAATTTGAACTCTCAATAATTAGTAGCAAGGGTTATTCAAGTTACTTCCTCTGTGTGGCAGACTTCCTCAGAGCTTCAAAGGAGCGTGGTATCTATTACAACACTCGAGGATCGGCCGCTGGCTCACTTGTCGCCTACCTTGTCGGCATCACCAATATCAATCCACTCTCGTACAATTTGCTCTTCGAACGCTTCCTCAATCCGGACCGACCATCACTTCCCGATATCGACATGGACTTCGCTGATGATCGCCGGGACGAAATCATTTCTTATGCACGTGAGAAATACGGTGAGCACGCAGTCGCGCAGATTGGTACCTTCGGCACCATGGCGGCCCGTGGCGCTGTCCGTGATGTGGCACGAGCGCTTGGCTATCCATATGCCATTGGAGATAAAATCTCAAAATCAATTCCACTTGGTTCACAAGGATTCCCCATGACGCTTGATCGCGCACTTGAGATAGAGCCTGAGCTCAAACGAATGTACGACGAAGAACGTGATGTCCATGAAATCATCGACATGGCCAAGAAAATCGAAGGCAATGTCCGCCACCTCTCTGTGCATGCGGCAGGCGTGGTGATTTCACCAACAGGTAGAATTGATGATTTCTCGCCAGTGCAGTTTGATCCAAAAGACGAGAAACGTATCATCACGCAGTACGACATGTACACGGGCGGCGGCGAAGGTATCGTAAATTTACCTAAGTTTGATTTTCTGGGGCTCCGCAACCTGACGATTCTCAAAGAAGCAGTTGATCGTATCAAAAGGATTCACAACGTCGATATTGATATCGAGACAATTCCACTCGATGATGCGAAAACATTTGAACTCTTCGGTCGTGGCGAAACAACCGGTGTCTTTCAATTCGCGAGTTCTGGCATGAAAAAATGGCTCAAAGAAATGAAACCATCAGTCTTCGAAGATCTCATCGCTATGGTCGCGCTCTATCGTCCGGGCCCAATGGCATTTATTCCTGATTACATTGCCTGTAAGCACAATCCCGCCAAAGTGAAATACCTCGATCCACGCATGGAGGCAATTTTGAAAACCACGTACGGTATCATCATCTACCAAGAAGACACTATGCGTATCGCGACTGATATTGCGGGCTACACCCGTGGTGAATCTGATAAATTCCGTAAAGCGATCGGTAAGAAAATCCCCGCTGAAATGGCAGCCCAGAAAGAACACTTTATTACTGGCTGTGTTGCCAATAATCTGTCGGAGAAAAAAGCTCACGAACTTTGGTCTACAATCGAGACATTTGCAGCCTACGGATTTAATAAATCTCATGCTGCTGTGTATGCGCTTCTCGCCTATCGTACTGGATATCTCAAGGCTCATTACCCCGCAGAGTACATGAGTGCCATTATGACGGCAGAATCTGATAATCTCGAAACAGTCGCTGAGACAATTGAAGAAGCCAAGCGTATGGGATTTGTGATTTTGCCACCATCAATCAATGAATCGTTTTCTGATTTCACGGTCGTAGTAGAAGACGGCATCGTATCAAACAAAATTAGATTCGGATTAAAGAGTATCAAAAACCTCGGTGAGGAAATCGGCAAGGCAATCATCCATGAACGGAAGACCAATGGTGCCTATACATCTATCAGCCAATTCCTCGAACGCGTCACGCACAAAAACCTCAACAAGAAATCACTTGAAGCACTCATCCAAACTGGTGCCATGGATGATATGGGCGAGCGCGGACAACTACTCGCGCATGTGCAAGATATGATTGAGTATAGAAAAGAATTTGAGAAACTCTCTGGCACTACCTCACTCTTCGGTGATTCACTAGGAATCGGTTCGGCACTTCGCATGCGTGAGACGCCAGCCGCGAGTGCCGTCGATAGGCTTGCCTGGGAGAAAGAATTACTTGGTCTTTATGTCTCGGGACATCCACTTGATCGCTGTCGTGATCGAATAGAGAAAAATGGTATGACGGTCTCGAGAATTCTCACAGAATTACCAGTGGGACAAACGGTCACCTTTGGTGCACTGATTGATAACATCAAGACCGTATTCACGAAGAAAAATGAGAAGATGGGCTTCCTAACATTTTCTGATTTTACACATTCAATCGAAGGAGTGGTCTTCCCTCAAACGTATCAGAAATATCTTGACATGATGAAGCCCCAGGCTTGCGTGGCCGTGCAAGGAAAAATCACTGAGCGTGGTGGCGAGCGTAGTATTATGGTCAACGGCATCAAGGAAATCTGAATTTAAAGCACTCGAGATATGCACTTTCTGATTTGCATATTTTCTCTAAACGAGGGATAATCGCACTATGAGTAGCGCAAATACCACAACAACAGCGACTACCCGATAAGGGGCGTCTTTGGTGTTGTACCGAATTCGCCCCGAAAGGGGCTTTTTTTGACCAAAATTATAAACACTTTATTTACCTAGCACTAATTTATGCACGAAGAAAAACTCAATCATATCCGTCACACGCTCGCCCATCTTTTGGCCGCTTCAGTCCGCGCACTCTACCCGACTGCCGAAAACTCAATCGGACCAGCAATTGATAACGGCTTCTATCAAGACTTCGAACTACCAGAGACAGTTTCTGAAAAGGACTTCCCTACCATTGAGGCGAAGATGAATGAAATACTCGCAACTTGGAAAGATTTCAGTAAGCGCGAAGTCACCAAAGACGAAGCTAAGAATGAGTTTTCATGGAATAAATATAAATTGGAGCTCATTAATGAGTTTTCTGAAAAAGGTGATCAGTTGACGTTCTACACTGCTGGAGCATTTGTGGATCTCTGTCGTGGTGGCCATGTCGAGCACCCAGATACTGATATCCTGCCTGGCTCATGGAAACTCGATCGCGTGGCGGGTGCCTACTGGCGCGGTGATGAGAAGAATAAAATGCTCACGCGAATTTATGGACTCGCATTCGAATCAAAAGAAAAACTTGATGAATATATCCTAGTGCAAGAAGAGGCTGAGAAACGCGACCATCGCAAACTTGGTAAGGAATTAGATTTGTTTATTTTCTCTGATGTGGTTGGTAAAGGTCTACCGCTATGGACTGATAAAGGTGCGACGGTTAGACGTGAACTTGAACGATTCATCGTCGATGAAGAGCTGAGACGAGGATATTTACACGTCTATACGCCTGATATTGCTCGACTTGATCTGTATCGCAAAAGTGGCCACTACCCGTATTACAAAGAATCCATGTACGCACCGATTGTGATTGATGAAGATGAATTTATGCTTCGTCCTATGACCTGTCCACACCACTTCGAACTTTACCTTTCGAAACCTCGCAGTTACAAAGAACTTCCGATGCGTATTGGTGAACTCGCCAAACTCTATCGCTATGAGCAATCTGGTGAACTCTCTGGCCTCATCCGTGTTCGTGGATTCTGTCTCGCCGATGCGCACATTGTCTGTAAGGATAGTTCTCAAGCAGCTGATGAAGTAAATGGTGCACTTGATCTGATTGAATTTATCGCCAAAACATTTGGACTCGAAATGGGTAAAAACTTTTGGTACCGTCTCTCGCTTGGTGATCGCACCGATGAGAAAAAATATTTCAAAGATGACGCCTCATGGGACGAAGCAGAACAAAAACTCCGCGAAGTACTTGTTGCCCGCAAAGCCCACTTCGTCGAAGCTCCAGCTGAAGCAGCGTTTTATGGCCCCAAGATTGATGTTCAGATGAAAAATGTCCGAGGCAAAGATGACACCGCCTTCACAGTGCAATACGATTTCGTCATGCCAAAGCGCTTTGAACTCGCGTACACGGACCACGAAGGAAAGCAGCGAGAACCAATTGTGGTGCACCGCTCATCAATTGGTGCAATTGAGCGCATTATGGCCTTTCTCATAGAGCACTTCTCTGGTGCATTCCCAACATGGCTCTCACCTCTTCAGGTGAAAGTTTTGCCGGTCAGTGAGAAACAAGCTGGATATGCAAAAGCGATATCGACTCATCTTTTTGAATCAGGAATCAGAGCCAAACTCGATGATGGCAACGACACACTAGGCAAACGAATCCGCGAAGCCAAAAAGGAGAAAGTGCCGTATATAATTGTTGTCGGCGATAGAGAAATGGCTGAAAATATCATTACGATAGAGACACGTGAGGGTAAGAAAATCGAAGCGGTGAAAATAGATACCTTCCTCGAAAATATTCAAAATGAAATAAAGCTACATTCACTTTCTCTGATGGATTAAAATAAAAAGCCCGGAAATTTATACCGGTACTTCTCTTACTCCTACTTCTATTGGTGTGAATAGTTGGTATTTTTGGATGATTCCCTCACAAAAAGCTACTAATCTCTCCTTTCTACTAAATTTCTCTTTGCTAACAATACCACTCGTCATCTGGTCCGATTCTATATGGAAAGAAAGTATATATCCTTCTTTTCCTTCAAAAATAGTAAAAAAACCCTCATCAGGTGAAATCTCAAAAAAAGATTTCTGATACTCAGACCCATAGAAAAAAATGGGTTTCTTTTGGGTATCACTATCGCGTAATTGAAAGAAGATATGCTGTAGCCCAAAGAGGTTTTTTACAAAATATACGAGTATTCTGAGTTTATCATCATATTCATCAGAAATTGAAAGCTGGACACCGTACGAAAAGAAACGGTCCTCGCCAACTTTTACCCATCCTGAATATTTATGTCCACCGTTGTCGCTACAAATCTGATTAAAAACTTTTTCAAGAGTCATGATTGCATAATTTTCTGTCATGACCATACCACATTTTTATGTTTGACACAAGAGCAATAATTGAGTAGTGTTTGGTTAGAAAAATAAATCTCATGTACAAGACAACTGATTCAGATCGGGAGTGCACAGAAGGCAAGCATGAAAATAGCCGCCCTAAATTAAAGATTAACCTTACGTTGATCGACGAAACATACAATCTCTCCCCAGCTAGCCAAGTTATTGGCCCAGCAAGTTTCGAAGAGCATCGTACTCGTGTTCGTACATATGTATATGCCAATCATTATTGTCCGGTATGTAACCTTCTGTATTATTTTCCCGAGCAATCTCCGGAAGATGAAATAAGTATTCAAAGAATGTTAGACTCGCTAAAAGAAAAAGTTTAATTCGCCATCAAGGCGATTTTTTATTTAGAAAAGAAAAAACGCGGGAAGAAAACTTCCCGCGTTTGTTTTATAAGTGAAAAAATAAATATGCATTTGCTGAACTCGTTTCGACTTGATAACTAAGCCCAAAGAGTCCAGAGACATACTTAGACTTAAAGTTCTTCAGAGCCCCTACCTCTAAGCGAGGTAACTCCTCTTTCGAGAAATTGTAACCAATGTCACAGTAAAGGCTGTATTCACCTTTATGCAGATTAACTACGGAAGTGTTCGCCAGCGTATGAGTATTATCAAACACGGTTATCTGAAAGAACTTCTCGTCTTTTGTTGACACTTGTCCAGCCACACCCCAAAGCGAGTCCCGTACATAGCCTCCAACTGTGAAAGCTCTATACACAACCTCAACTTCATACTCTGCAGTTTGGTTCCGTAAACTCACACCACCATAGACCTTTGGTCCTTTATTACCTATTGTGAAATAGGCTGAAGGTGCTGCTCCAGGAACTCGTTGCTGTGTCCATGTTTCAAACTGCGAATTCCCATTAAGTGGGTATGGACGTAATAGAAGTGGAAGCGGTGGTGGAGTGTGACCTGCTGTAAATGCGAGCCAGTTCGTCGGTGAGTAAGTCAGTGCGAAACTATACAGTCCGATTGGTTTGTCAGTTCCGAACTCCAAAACTGCAAATGATGAGAGTTTGAACTTCCTGGCAATTTGCCATTTAGCATGAGCTCCCGCACGTACTGTGATAAACCTATCCACCTTCGTACTATCGATCAGATATTTCACACCTGAAAGAATACCCGCATAGACTGTTCCATTCACATTTGAATCAATCTTGAACGTGATCTGCGCCTTGGATGCAAATCCCGAAAGACACAGGTAAATAAAAATTACTTTTATGATTTTCATTGTTTTGTTTTTTACGTTAGTAATCAGTTTAAATTTCTGAAAGCTAACGTACTAAGCGGAATGGGGTCATTAACCCTTCGAACTCCTTTTAGTAACAAAAAGTGAACAATATTTTTTAAAAAAACAATTAAACGCCTAAACAAAATCCCAAACGAGAAACTTTCAACGTGCTCCGCCGTCAAATAGTTTGCTATTGAAACATCGATGGTAGGATGCACTGGCTGATCTGACTTCATCGCATAGATACTCTCACGCGCATCGTTATTCCTTACCTCTGTACCAGAAGATGGCTTGGGCAAGAACGTCATAATACACATCGCAAGTAAGACTGTGATGAGCGAGTAGCGACGCATTGCACCAGCGAGATCTAGTTCCTGCCTTGAGTCGCGAAGTGATAACTTACTCCGCAATTTCTCAATAATCGCAAGTTCATCACTTGAAATCACTGAGAAAAGCTTTTCACGTCGTGAACGGATCTCAGCTTCATTGAGAATCCCATTCCACTTCATCCGCCATACATACCCAATGGTAATTGGATACATAATAAGGCTGAGTACAAACGAGAGTGGGCTCCTGAGATTTAATCCCTTCCTTTCTCTTCCCTCATATTTCCATATAAGTAAGAGAACGAGAGCAAGCAACAGGTTTTTCAAATACTGCAACTTAAGTGTCATTAAGATCAAAAGGACTATCTCACTCAAAGTTGGAAAATCTTCTGCTCCTTTGGCTTTACGCTCGCGCCATCCTGGATCCGTACGATCATAGAATTTATTGCGGGCAGTCTCAAGCTCTAATTTGCTTACCTGATTCTTCCTCATCCAATCATCACGATATTGTAGTAAAACTGCAAAATCTCCGATTATCGAAAGTGGAGTACTAAGTGAATCAGCATAAAGCGTAAGATTGGCGTAGTCCTCAAAATAATCATGGATTGTATAGCCAATGCCATTTTTGATTTTGGTCTCTGCTATCACAAGTTTCTCATGAGTACGTTCTATGACAATCATGTCACGCTTCAATCGATCCATTGCTGGTAAGCTATTGTATTCCTCATATTTATGTTCTGTTGAATCATCCAAATGAGAAATATAGGAAGGAATTTTATGTATACCCAGGTTTCCTAAAAACCCGAGTGCCAAAAGTAGCTTAATTGGCCACAGTGGCAAATGTGCGAGTTTTTTCATTTCCTGGTTAGATTTTTTGTTTTTTATCTAGCCAAATTATAACAAATAATACTATAAATGTCAATGGAGAATCTGTACCCAGATTCTCCATTTTTATTACTCCCTATTCCCTTCTTTCTACTCGCTATTCGCTAGCACTATATATCAATCTCTGCCATTTTGGCATGCGTTTGAATGAAAGATTTACGTGGAGGGACTTCAGAGCCCATCAACATATCAAATATCCGATCAGCTTCTTCTGCGCTCTCGATAGTGATCTGCTTGAGCACGCGACGAGCTGGATCCATAGTTGTCTCCCAAAGTTCATCAGCATTCATTTCTCCGAGACCTTTGTAGCGCTGGATGTTCACCTTTTGTGTTTTTGTACTTTTAGTTTTTGAGGTTGTCTCCTCTGTCTCTTCAGCGCCTTCTTCTTCAGTACTCTCTTCATCAGCCCTCGCGAGCATTTCATCCAGGTCCTCATCCTGCACGCCAGTCTGGAGTAATTTTTCTTCTTCTGAATAGGCGTAGGTGACTACCTTGCCCTTTTTTATTTTATAAAGTGGTGGTTGTGCAATATAAATAAATCCTCCATCAATGAGTGGTCGGAAGTAACGGTAAAGCAATGTCAAAATAAGAGTGCGAATGTGTGCACCATCTACGTCCGCATCAGTTGCAATGATCACTTTGTGATAGCGAAGTCGTGAAATATCGAAGACATCTCCAATAGCTGTACCCATCGCGACAATGAGATTACGTACTTGCTCTGATTGCATAATCTTATCAAGTCGTGCACGTTCGATGTTGAGAATCTTACCGCGAAGTGGCAAAATCGCTTGTGTACGTCGATCGCGACCCATTTTGGCAGTACCGCCAGCTGAGTCTCCTTCCACAATGAATAGTTCTGATTCTTCGGCACTCTTCGTCTGACAGTCAGCAAGTTTACCAGGGAGCGTCATGCCTTCAAGTGCGCCCTTTCTGAGCACTGAATCCTTGGCGGCTTTAGCTGCTTTGCGAGCGCGAACAGCAATAATTACTTTATTGATAATTGCTTTGGCATCATCAGGGTTCTCTTCGAGATAGGCTTCAAAGGCTTGGCCGAAAACAGTTGCAACTGCACCTTGGGCTTCTGGAGAACCGAGTTTTGATTTGGTCTGACCTTCGTACTGAATTTCACGGAGCTTTACTGAAATGACTGCTGAGAGACCTTCGAGCACATCATCTCCGGTAAAGGAACCGTCAGCTTCTTTAACAAAATTATTTTTCTTGGCATATGAATTGAGCACGCGTGTGAGTGCCATCTTGAAACCTACCAGGTGTGTACCACCTTCTTGCGTGTAGATATTATTGGCAAATGAGAAGAGTCGTGCTGAAACATCATCGACATACTGAAGTGCAATCTCAATACCAACTTCATCCTGTTCTTTCTCAACATAAAAAATATTCTCGCTCACTGCTTTGTGATGCTCATTTTGGTGGCGAATGAATGAGACAAGTCCGCCCTCGAAATAAAATGACATTGAGGGTACTTCAATATCGGTATCTCGTAAATAGAAGACCTCTTCGGTATCGATTGCTTTGGTGTATTCGCGAGCATCAAGAATATCGATCTTGAGCGCTTTGACGAGATAGGCCTGCTGGCGCATGCGTGAGATGATGGTGTTCAAATCAAACGCAGTTGTTGTTTGGAAAATTTCTTTATCTGGTTCGAACGTGATGATAGTACCGTGGAGTTTGGATGAGCCAATTTTTTTGACCTTACTCTTGGTGGCACCACGAGAATACTCTTGCATAAACACGCCACCATCTCGATGTACTTCAGCACGAGTGTAGACGGAAAGTGCATTGACTACAGAAGCACCGACACCATGAAGTCCACCTGAGACTTTGTAGCCACTGGTCTCCCCTCCGAACTTACCACCGGCATGGAGCACTGTCATGACCGTCTCAAGTGCTGAGACTTTGGTTTTTGGATGAATATCAGTTGGAATACCGCGACCATTGTCGACAATGCGCACGCGATTATTTGGTAGAAGCGTAATCTCAATACGATTTGCCTCACCCGCCATCGCTTCATCGCGTGAGTTATCAAAAATTTCCCAAATCAAATAGTGGAGACCTTCAATGCCTGTGCCTCCGATATACATGCCCGGACGTCGGCGAACAGGCTCAAGACCCTCAAGGACTGAGATATCACTGGCTCCGTATGAACTTTTTTTCTTGTCTTTGGCTTCGGGCATTCGAAAACTCTCACTCAATAACAAAAATTAAATTCCTTATAGTTCATAAGGAAATACTACTATTTTTACTCCCTAAGTATAGCAAAAATCAGCCAATTCTCCTAGTGCACACTGGAAAACTAGCGGACAGAAAAGCCTTGTTTTTCAAGCTCAATTTGGATAGTAGACATAATGTCATTGACCTCTAGATCTGTGAGTGTTCGATCGTCAGACTGGAACACGAGTCTGAATGCGTACGAGACTTTGTCTTCTTTGTGGTATTCGTCTACGAGACGAGGTTCGCGCGCTAAAAGAGGTCCACCGAATTTTTTTAGAGTCAGAATTATTTCATCACTTGAAATTTCTTTTGGCACCCAGAGTGCAATATCACGAGTAATGAACGGGTAGAGTGACCACATTTTGAACTGTACTGGTGAATTAAGAGAATTAGAATGTGGAAGAAGGTCGCCATAGAAATCAGAAGTTGCGATATTATTTTTTTCAAAAAATTCTTCAAGTGAAGTTTCTGTAATTTCTTTTTTGTCACCGTACGCAACATGAATCTCCTCTTTCCCCTTCGAAAATACTGTTCCGATCTCAAATACCTTTACCGTATCCTCGCCAAGAAGTGATCCATTGCTCTGATTAAGAGTAATACTGTCTCGAACACCATTTGAGAGATTGTTTCGCAAAAACTTCTTATCACTGGCGCTTGCTAACACTTCTACCTCACCTGTATTAGTAAATCCATATGTCATGATTTCAGAATGTCCCTCATCGAGAAGTTTTTTTCTCACAGCTAGAATTTTATAATGCGTATCATTGACTTTAGATACAAAATCTATCTTCGGTACTATGGGTATCACTTTATCGTAACCAATCACCCGACCAATTTCTTCTGCCATATCATGCGGTCCACTAATATCGAGTCTCGAACATGGGACAGTTACCATAAAGTTACCACCATTGTATTCATAGACATACCAGTATCGTTTCAATATTGCTTCAATATCGCCAGGCGTGAGCGTGAGGCCAAGTATCTGATTAATGTAATCGAGGCTGAATGAAACTTTTCGCTCTTGGTAGATCTCTTTCTCCATATCAACAATTTCTTCAAAGGCTGCGCCTTCTGACATTTGGGCGATCAATGAAGAGACTTCCATCATGCCAAATGGAGCACTGGTAAGCGGTACCTCATTCTCAAATCGCTTGAGCGCATCGGTAAAGAGTCCGAGTCTTTTGGCAGTTTTTCGCACTGTCGTCCCATCAAAATTTCCAACTTCGATAATGATGTTTTTTGTTGCTTGGGTCACTTCGGCAAACTTCCCGCCTTTGATACCTGCGAGTGCAAGCGAGTTACTTTCTCGATCAGTAATGACAACATCACTATCTCTAAGTGTGTACTCTTTGTTATCGAGTGTGGTTATTTTCTCTCCAGCTTTCGCATTTGTAACTTGTAACTCGAAATTCGTAATCCTGTCGGCATCGAACACATGTACCGGCTGACCACAATCAAAGAGTGTCAGATTAGTAGCATCAACTACATTGTTAATACTTCGTGCTCCGATTGATTCTAGTCGCGCCACAAGCCACTCGGGTGATGGACCAACGGTGACATTACGCACGACTCGAGCCATATAGCGACGGCACCCATCTGACTCAACTTTAACAGTAAGTGTTGTCGGCTCTGCTTTAGGAATTGTGTAAAGTGGGCGAGGATCTTTGTATGCAAGACCGAGTAGGCCAGCAAGCTCAAGGGCTACACCATGGTGCGAGAGGAGATCGTGGGCACGATCAGGAAGTACTTTTAAATCAAAAATTGAGTCTCCGTCTTCACGCATTTCTACTCCATCAACTTCGCATACATGAAAAGTAAAAATATCAGAAAGCTTGTCCGCATTCGGAAGTTCTGGAAGATACCATTTGAGCCAGTTGTAAGAAATTTTCATACCTACTTATATAAGTACTTCCTTATTCTGCCAATAAGCATTCTGCTTTTCGTAATAATCTTTAATAACTTGAAGATTGGTGTTAAAAAATGCCTGATCATCAGTGCTTAACATTTCTCCTTTCGAAAGACATTCGTCCAAACGCCACATTTCTTTTAAGATTTTATTTATATTTTCAGGTAATTGCCACATACTAAAATTGGTTAAATCGTAAATCTCCTTGATAAGAGAGTCTAATGTCAGTGAGACCATATTTCATGACGAGGAATCGGTCGGCGCCCATGCCGAATGCAAAGCCCTTGTAGACCTCTGGATCAATGCCACAATTTTTGAGCACATTGGGATGCACCATACCAGCACCAAGTACTTCGATCCATTTCTCCCCAACTTTCACATCAATTTCAACCCCTGGTTCGACGAATGGAAAAAACGATGGACGCAGTCTAATTTCTGAAGTAGGACCAAGAAAACGTTTGAAGAATTCAAGGAGCGTGCCCTTCAGATGGGCAAGCGAAATATCCTCTCCTACTACTAAGCCCTCAATCTGATGAAATTGCATCTCATGCGTCGCATCAGTTGCCTCATTACGATAGACTTTGCCTGGAACGACAATTGCAAATGGTGGTTTCCCGCCTCGTTCGACCAGGCCTTCCATATACCTCGTTTGTACGTTTGATGTATGTGTACGCAATACATAACCTGGTTTGTCTTTGATGAAAAAGGTATCTTGCATATCGCGCGCTGGGTGATCTTTGGGGAAATTAAGTTTGTCGAAGTTATGTACCTCGTCTTCAAGCTCTGGGCCAGTTGCCACTTCAAAGCCAAGATCAACGAAAATCGCGACCGCTTCATTTAAAATAATGGAGAGTGGGTGTTCGGATCCTTTCTTCGCTGTACTTTTATTTTCCATAGCAACTGTTATTACATAAGAGCCTTTGCTTCACCGTATGTTGCGGAAGCTCTTTCATGGGTGCTACTATAGCATAGTAGCTCACGATTTAGAATTGAAACATATTCATATTTATGTCAAAAAAACTTCGACTCATCTTCTGCATAGTTATCGTACTTCTCCTCGCTATAGCAGGTCTTTTGGGATGGATCGATAATGGACCACGCACAACTGTAATTGATGTGGAAGCACTTCCCTCTCGACTTACTCCGTAGGAGCACCTGAAATATCTCCAATGTTTGGCTCTACTAATGTTTTATAATCATTCGCGTATAAGGCAATTGAAATGCTTTGATCGCCCGCGCTAAAAATTATTTTCTGGTTTTTAAATACATTCACATCAGCGTAGATAGGGAGTTTAAATAAATTACCAAACGGCGGTACTCCTCCAGGCACAATACCATTCGTAATAGCTAGTACTTCTTCCAAAGTTGCAAAACGAATATGACTCAAGGAAAATACTTCTTTGAGTTTTTTTGTATCAAACTGACGGTTACCTGGTACTACGACCATAACAAATTGCTTCTGGCGAGATATTGTCGCGCGTACAATAAGCGCTTTGGTTCCTTGTGAGAGATTGTAGTCAGGCCGAATCCGAGCAGCTTCCTTGCTGGTACGCGCCGGCTCATGTACAAACGTTTCGTACCAGAAATTATTGCTTTTGATTATATCTTCAATTTCTTTTGTAACAGCATGCATGCTTATTGTTCTCCCTGGAGTATTTCTATAGGTGTTTTACCGCTCACTCGAACAAGTTCTGCTATTTCAGTACCTACATAACGCCAGTGCCATGGTTCATATTTGTAGCCCGTGATAAGGTCTTTCCCTTTTGGATATGAAAGTACGAAACCGTACTTATAAGCATTTTGGGTCAACCACAGTGCCTCTGGTGTCATCCCAAATGAATCGTCAGTTGAAGCATACTTACGGGAAGCTACGGCAAGATCCATAGCTGTGCCAAGTTGGTGTTCAGAGTGACCAGGATCTGCGATTCCGGCAAGCGCAGAAGCGCCCTGTGTTGAGACATAAAGATTCTTCAAATAGTCTTGGATTTCTGGACGACGATAGCCAGAGGTAATTGAGAGGCCCACGCCGCTTCCTGCCGCATCGGTATAGAGACGTGTAAATGCTTCAAGTGTTTCTGGGGTAAGACAGATAATACCATTTGTCTTAATAGTATTAGGAACGACAGAGAGAATCTTTGGAGCAAAACCATCTGGCAGTCCCGTGTCTCTGCCAAGCGCCAGACTAAGTGAATTTTCTAAGGTACTCTCATTATCTGTATTACACAATTCATCAAGAAGTACTGCTTGGAGTCGCATGCGGGTATCTTTTGAAAAATATCCTGTCAGGGGTAATTTCTCTCGAATTTGATATTGGGCGATAGCAGTCATAGTACTCCTCCCATAGAGAGAATCCACATACACTTTTGTGAGAGGAAATTGTGCACTCAAAAATTTTTCAAGAACGCTGACATCAAATCCCCTACTTCCAAGTGTAAGATCTCTTGTAAATCCTCCATTAGCCCTCCAGTAGTTAAGCGTCTCAGGAGACAGGGAGAGCGTAGTGGCTCCAAGGTTCCCAACGGGTACAAGGATGGATAGAGTAATAACGAGGCAAAAAACTTTATAATTCATTGTCTGAATATAGCACAGTAACGTATAAATAATAAAAGGCCCATGGTGGGCCTTTTATTATTTTAAGTATGTTATTTCTTTACCATCTTTTTAGCCATTTTCTTTGCGCTCGACATCTTTTTCTTGGCTTTTGCAGCTGTTTTTTTCATTGCACTTTTTGGTGAGCCTACATGGTCCTTAATTTTTTTCCAATATGAAAGAAGTTCTTTCTTAAGTGCTTCACGGTCTTCCATAGAGCTACCAGCTTTGGTGATTACTTTATCGATGATACCTTGATACGTTGCAGCATCGAGAAGTTCGGCTTTCTCTATGAGTTCAAGTGCTTCACCTTTGGCTTTGATTGCCCAGCCTTTAACTTTCTTTCTGTTTTTCTCAGCATCCTTACTTCCGTAAAGGAAGTACGCTCCTGCTGCCGCAGCTGCAATTCCGGCTGCTGCGAGACCAACTTTTAATCCTTTGTGATTTGATTTTTTAACCATAATGTAATTGGGTTAGTAAATAATGTTAATGTTTCTTTTTCTGACGTCGTCTTTTATACCAATCTATCCCTAACGCAAGAAGTGCAAAAAGCTCTCGTATCCCATTTTCTTTTAGCTCAACTTCCGATTTTGTAAGCTTCTCTTGTGCGGCTTCAATTTCATCTTCAAGCTTTTGGCCGAGTCTCTGTACAATCCCAAGAATTCTCACAATGTAGACAAAGATAATCACCAAAAATACAAGAAGTGCAATGAATCCTATCGAAGAAATAAAAAAGAAAATATCTGCATGGAATGGTATTGAACTTGCCATTTTGTATATGCGCGTAATGTAAAGCTGTTAGTAATCGACCGATTTATAGAGCACTAAATAAAGAACAACTATCTGTTTAGTATAACGCATATTAATCCATTTTGTGATAACTTTTTCTCTTAGAAATGAAGAAGTTTTTGAGCGCACCATGGATAAACTCACCCGTATAGTCCCGGGCTTTTTTTAGAAGCATTGTAGTAGGTATTTTACGGGACGGATCAAACATATTCTCTACTGTCCCTGTCTCTCCGAGAATGAGATCTCGAAGCACCATGGCTCCATAGGTTCCCCAGGTCATACCATTGCCTGAGAATGCACAGAGAACTAATCGGTTTGGATATTTTTTTGAATACTCTCCGATAAGCGGTATCCCATCAGATGGCTCTAGTATCGGACCAGCCCATTTTCTCTTAATCGTATATGGAATAGTTCCAAGAATTTTTTTGCTGTAATCGAGAAGCGCATGGAAATTCCTATTTTCACTTATAGGAATTGCTCTGCGGTGATCTTCTCCACCAACAATCATCCTGTCTCCATTCTCACCCCTATCGATTCTAAAATAATGATACGGATTGTGATCATCTGCATACATTCCGACGGGAATACTATTTTTTTGGATTTCAAATTCATATACATAGGATTTATACATACCCTTTTTTGCTAAATAGAAAAATGGTTGCATAAATGGATTATGGGTAGCAATCACAACTTTTTGAGCTTCTATAGCGTAATCTTTGGTGTAGATAACAACTAACTTCCCTTCCTCGCCACCTTCCACTCGAGTTACTTCTGTGTGATTAAAGAATTTCACTCCCATCTTTACAGAGGCATTTTGAAGTCCCACTAAATATTTTAGTGGATGGAATTTTGCCTGGTACTCTATTTCAACTGAACCAAAGTTATTAAATGATAAAAAACTATTTGGATGAACTATTGATTTAAATCCTAGTTTCTTATTTACTTGAGCATCTTCTTTCAATCTCTGATAACCCTTCTTGCTTGTTGCATACTCAATATAAGATGTCCGTTCAAATTCACATTCAATATTTTCTTTTTTGACAGTTTCTTCGACGAAGTCTATTGCCCTTTCGCCCGCTTCAAGTATAGTTCGAGTTCCTAAAGTGCCAAAACCTCTAAGTAGGTCCTGTGTGTCTGTATCAATGATTCGAGTAAGAAAAGCTGTAGTATATGCGGTCACACTGGAAAGTAGAGATTCTTTATCGATGACAATGACCTTCATGCCAGAGTGTGCCAGCAAGTATGCAGTCGTAATCCCGGCGATACCTCCACCGATAATCACCACATCAGTCTTTATGTTGCTGCTTAGCTTTGGAAATAATTCCTTATCGATTCCATTTAGCCATGAGGATGTGTTGTCCATACATCTATCATAACGTAGAGGACTGTATTTCGTGCCATTTATAATTCGCCTTTTCTAAATTTGTTAACTAAGCTATGTGCAAGCCGAGTTGGCTCAGGTAAGCGGTAGCCACGAAGACATGACCTTACGATCGTAAGTGACTCATCTATCGTAATTAAATTACCAGGAGAGATTATGAGTGGTTTTGATCTCTTTTTTGATTTGAGTGCTCTCCCAATTTCTTCTTGAGTTTTCAAGTCATACATTATGGTGGATCCACCTGTCTCTTGTGGCTCTTGGTAGACCCCTGTGAGCCGTGACTTCGCGCATCCAATTGTCGGAATATTTAGAATGGCACCTAAGTGCGAAGCTATGCCGAGTCGTCGTGGATGCGCAATTCCTTGTCCGTCGACCACTATGAGATCTGGGATAATAGTGAGTTTTTCAAAACACTGCAAAAGTCCTGGAATTTCTCTGAATGAAAGTAATCCTGGAATATAGGGAAATGTTACTTTCACTTTTTTTGTGGCGTAGGTAATAGGAATAAGCGAAGGATACTCGAGTACAATAATTCCAGCGTAGAGATCTTCGCCAAAACGGTTGAGTGAGACATCCACACCAGCAATGGTTTTGATGGGTTTAGAGAGCGGAATAAGTGCGATTGTATTTCTTAGATTTTCTTGAATCTTAATTGCCTCACGCGCACTGACATTCCAATCTTTTTCATTATAATACTTGGTTTTCATACATTACATTTATATGAATAATGTAACGCATGAGTTTGCCATTTGGGACAGATTTCGAGTCCCGTTCGCTGCTGTATAAATTAAACAAACACCCACGAATGGGTGCTTGCTTAATTTGCGGATCGCTAGGTAATATTAGAAATACTTTTCAGGAAGATAGTGCCCTACTTATACACCAGATTTGCATGAAAGATTAGAATTTAACCAACAGAAAGTTCTCCTCTTTTACTTTTGATTGCCAAAAGTGCAAGAACAAGGGCATACACTATATGGTCATCAACAAGTGGATTATTCACGGGAAAAAGAAGAGCAAGCCACATTAGCAACATCATTACTATACCAGCTAGGGCACCCCAATAAACGTATTTATTAAAAAGCAAAGTAAGTCCAATAAAGAGCAGTCCGAGCATAAACAACCAATCTACGACTGCCACACCCGCTAAGCCATGAAACACCTCGGCAAAAGGACCTTGGACACCTCCTGACAAAAATCCAGTCGTTGGCGAACCACCATTGAGCCACGATTTTTCAGCAGTGGTCGCAAAGCCAAGACCGAACAGTTTATCAATGAAAGCCCAGAGAAAAATGAAAGCCATCACAAAACGCAATTTTAGCAAAATTAATTTTTGTATATTCATATATTATAATTATACACCTTCTCTAATAGGGTCGTGGCGAAAGTGATATTTCATTTAGCAGCGAACGGGAGTCTCTTCCTCGACTCAATGCTCGTCAGTCACTCACGTTGGTCTGGGCACTAAATTAAATTAATCAGAACGGGACTCGGTCACGAGTACTAAGTCTTTTATTTCACTCTGTTCATAAAAGCCTAAGTACTCTCGACTCCACCTCACGCCTGACGAATACGTCAGACTTCGCTTCGCTCTGTGCGCTCCGTCTTTCGAGTCCCGTTCGCTGCTGTATAAATTAAACAAACACCCACGAATGGGTGTTTGTTTAATGCGCAGCGAACGGGACTCGAACCCGCAACCTCCCGCGTGACAGGCGGGTGCTCTAACCAGTTGAGCTACCGCTGCAGATATAGAATCTACAGTGTTTTACATACTACCAAATATTCAAAAAAAAGGTAGTCATGGTGCCGGTGGCATGACTTGCACATGCGACCTTCTCTTTATGAGTGAGATGCTCTAACTACCTGAGCTACACCGGCAATTGAAGAAATAATATCATATTTTAGGTATTTTTCAATATTTGGGATTTAATACATTCAATTTGTGCAAGAGTCCGATAAAGTGTTTTTGAACTTGCTTTTGTACGTAAATGCATAACACCTGTATAAGTTTTAGAAGTATTAAAAAACTTTTTAAGTTTGCTTTCCAGAAAAATGGTCTTACGAAATTGAATGAGTGGTATTCCTGTCTGTTTTGACCAGTATCGTTTTATATCACCTTCTCTGTTTTTGTATATCGTATTTATAAATAATCTAGGACAGTAGTCAGATTTCGTAGTATGAAACTGATCCTCCAGCCATTTCATCACAAGTAATATAACTAAACTATCGCTGTTAACAACTCCAAACGTCGTGCCGGTTTTATGACCTTCAGCCCAATAAAGAGCAGTACCAATAAGATTAATTTCTCTCTTCGAGAGGTTACCGATAAATTCCTGTGCTTTGATAGATTCAGAATATTTTATAGATTCTGATTTTCTTTTGTTTGTAAGAGCACCGAGTAATGCACCTTTATAATTTTTAATTTGTGCTCTTTTAGCCAGACTGGTTGCTTGCTTTTTTGACAATATTATACCACTACACCATAGGCTTGCGGTGCTTTTTGAGATGTGGAGTTCATCGCAGATTTCTCCTAGACTATAGCCATTTCTCCTTAATTCTTGTGCATTTATTTTTAGGTTTAATTTAGACACAACTATGTATAGCATTATGACACTAGTACATGAATTTATAATAACAAATAAACGTACTCCAGTCGAGTATGAGAAATTTGGTTGTTGCGGGGACCCGAATCGAACGGATGTCTCAAGGTTATGAGCCTTGCGAGATACCTCTTCTCTACCCCGCGATAGGACTCTAGAGTAACCTAAATAACCATAAAATGCAACTTAGATATAATCAAATTCTTTAAAAACCAATTCATAGTTAAGTATTGCTCGACGTGCTTCAGGTCTCGTGAGTGTAAACATCGAACCCTCATGGGCAATCCGATTTCTGACTTTGTGAGCTTCCCATGCATTATTGAGGGATTTAAACCGCGCTCCCGTGGCACCTTTTAACTTCTCACCAATATTGAGTCCAGGATACTCAAGATCAGTCAGAAGTTCTTCTAAAATACTGTCAGCTTCAATAATACCGAGTTTCCACTCATTTTCGTTCTCAGCTCCCATGTGCTCTTTGACGAGCGCCCAGCGTGCATTTTTGCCCTTTATTCCGGCTGTTGGCGGCGTATGACGAAGATAGAGATCATTGAAATGCTCTTCTTTTTGCTTAGTGCGGATTCGAACATAGAAAATAAGTGCAATAAAAAGTATTGCCAAAATTGAAAGGATGATGACGAGAAGATGTACCCAACTACCACCGACAATAAACTGCCAGATTGCTCGCATGACGACATAGAACTGATAGAAGAAAAACTCTATGTTGAGATAGGTCGGTACAAAATATTTTCCTGATAGGAGAATCGGCAACATCAACACTGCCACAATTGCCACCCCGATAATTATGAGTTCACTCTCTCCTCCCCCTGCTGGTTTCTTCTCGTCTGCCATAATCTTTATTTTACTCCCTTTTCAAATTCCTTCCCAATTTCGAAAAGTGTTTTCTCGGCAAAGTGTGCTCCCATAAACTGAATCCCCAGCGGCAGACCTTCTTTGGTCACACCTGACGGAATACTAATCGCGGGATTACCGGCAATATTGGCTGGCACTGTAAAAATGTCCGAGAGATACATTGCCACTGGATCAGAAGCTTTCTCACCAATTTTAAATGCTGGAGTCGGAGTCGTTGGTGTGGCAATGACATCAACTTCTTTGAATATATCCCTAAGTTCTCTCGTAATTTGATCACGCACGTTTACTGCTTTACGATAGTAGGCATCATAGTAACCATGTGAGAGCACATAGGTGCCAAGCAATATGCGACGACGAGTCTCTTTGCCGAATCCCTCTCCTCTGGTTTTTTTGTAGACTTCCAAAAGATCTTTTCCTTCCAGGGATAGTCCGTAACGCATGCCATCAAAGCGAGAGAGATTTGAAGATGCTTCAGCTGGCTGAATTACGTAATAGACTGGCAGCGAATATTGGAGGAGTGGTAGTTCAATATCAACTATTTCATAGCCCACTGATTTCATATACTCAAGACTCTTTTCAAAATTCGCGAGCACTTCTTCATCAATTCCTCCGACGGTGAGAAAACTTCGGGGCACGCCAATTTTCTTCCGTACCTCCTGCTTCACAGTTCGTTGTTCATTTGTCGCTGAAGTCCCGTCCATTGGATCATACACGGCAAGTGCGTCAAATATAATCTCAGCATCCCGCACCGTCTTTGTCATCGGGCCGATCTGGTCGAGTGAAGAAGCCAAAGAAACTAGACCATATCGAGAAATACTGTCGTGTGTTGTCTTTAGTCCTACTAGTCCACAGAATGCCGCTGGTTGGCGAATTGAACCGCCTGTATCTGAGCCAAGTGAGACCAGAGCTGTCTCTGCCGCCACAGCTGCCGCAGAACCGCCTGACGAACCGCCAGGTACACGAGTGGGATCAATAGGATTTTTGGTTACACCAAAGGCTGAGTTTTCAGTTGAGCTTCCCATTGCAAACTCATCCATATTTGTTCGGCCGATAAGAATCGCTCCGACTGATTTAAGAATCCTCGGAACAGTACCATCATAGACGGCCTTGTAGTCACCGAGAATTTTTGAACCGGATGTCATCTTTTTCCCTTCGATCAGCATATTATCTTTCATCGCAAATGGAATACCTGTCAGGAGCGTCGCGCTTCCATCAGTAAACATCCTCTGTGCACGCACGGACTGTGCTTCGAGATCATCAAATACTTCGAGATATATATTAAGTTCTAGATTCTTCTGTTTGATATTTAGAAGATAGACGCTAACTAATTCCCAAACTGAAAAATCGCCTTTTGTAAGATGTTCATGAGCTTTTTCAATCGTCAAATTTTTTAGATCAATATTCATGCGGAATATGCTATAGTATTTTCTTTACTTTCAAAAATCCATCCTTACTCTCTGGCATTTCTTTCACAATTACTTCCGTATATGATTCTCGCGTAGTTGAATGCTCATCTTCTCTGGCTATGTTTAAAAGTACATAGTCTGAATGAACATCAGCAATTGCAACTTTTTGTATATCACTAACATAGGCAAGCACCGCTGAAAGATCGTGTAAAACACTCTCTTTTTCTTCTTGTGGTATTTCTAGGCGAGCAAGTTCGGCTAATTTATCTATATCTTTCAGTTCCATAGAAGAAGTATATAGAATAAAGTTTTTTATGCGAACTTGACTATTTCTAATATAAAATGTGCTATTTATTTAATGAGGCCTTTGAATTCTTGCTCATTTAATATTCTTATACCTAGTTTTTTAGCTTCATCATATTTTGAGCCGGGATTCTCACCCGCTACTACATAATCAGTCTTTTTTGAAACAGAACTTGCAACTTTACCTCCGCGATCACGAATCTTCTCTCCCGCTTCATCACGTGACATTGATGAAAGTGAGCCCGTCAACACAAAAGTCTTATTCGTTAGTTTATTACTTGTAGTTTTCGGTTTTTGATTTTCAACTTTTATCTGCTTCAGGAGATCTTTAAGTACTTTTTTATTATGCACATCCCCAAACCACTCTATAACTGATTCTGCGACAATTGGACCAATGCCTTCAATATTCTCTAAGTCCTCCTTTTTAATTTTTTCATAATTTTCAATTCTCAATTCATAATTTGCGAGTACTCTTGCGGTCTCTTCCCCCACTTGCGGAATTGAAAGTGCTGCCAAAAGGCGCGGAAGTGACACTGCGCGGGCTTTCTCAATTGAGCTAAGTAAATTATCAACTGATTTCTCAGCAAATCGCGGTAAAGCTAAGAGGTCCCCTTTTTTGAGAGTGAAGATATCGGCGTAGTGGACAATGAGTCCTTGGTCGAGTAGAAGATCAAGATTCTTGGGACCGAGGTGCTCAATATCGAGTGCGTGTTTTGAGGTGAAGTGATAAAATCTCCTTCTATCTTTAGCAGGACAAATTTTGTTTGGACAATAAAATGCCGCGCCATCTTTACCTTTCATTCCTATGGTTTTGCGAATGAGCCTTGTGTCACATTCGGGACAGAGTTCGGGCATTTCAAATATTTTCTCCTTACCCGTACGAAACTCAGTAAGCACTTTGACGATGTCAGGAATCACGTCACCGGCTTTTTGTAATATTACTGTATCTCCAATTCTGACATCGAGCCGGGCGATCTCGTCAATATTGTGAAGTGTTGCCCGTGAGACTATTGAACCGTACACAAGCACTGGCCGCAGATGTGCGACCGGGGTCATTGCACCTGTGCGGCCAATTTGAATTTGGATATCTTCTACTGTGGTCGTGACTTGTTCTGCCGGAAACTTAAACGCAATTCCCCATCGTGGTGCCTTGCCGGTATAGCCTAAACGCTCTTGATAGGCCCGCTCATTTACTTTTATGACTATCCCATCAATGAGATAATCTTCTTTGGCTTTTGCGCTCTGCCAATGTTTCCAGAATACAATCGCCTCGTTAATTGATGAGGCTGCAGCAAAATGTGGATTAACCTGAAATCCTAAGTCTTTGAGTTCTCCCAGTTCATCACTCTGGGTTTTTGGAAATGTAGTCATCTCGGCAATATCATATATAAATGAAGCGAGTTTTCGCTTGGCAACAATTTTTGGATCAAGCTGACGAATTGTGCCCGCAGTGATGTTGCGTGGATTTGCATAGAGTTGGCCCTCGTTCTTTTTTTGTTCTTGGTTGATGCGATTAAATTCCGTTATAGGCATGAAAACTTCACCCTCGACAATACAATCGATTGGTTTATTAAGTCTGAGTGGTACCGAGTGAATCGTTTTGACATTTTCCGTGACCTCTTCCCCTGTCACTCCATCTCCTCTAGTCGCTGCATTTTTGAGTAACCCCTTTTGGTATTCAAATACAATCTTGAGCCCATCTATTTTTAATTCACAAACATAGGTCGGCACCATATCCTTTCCGTACTCTACTTTCAAGAATCGTTTTATTCTCGCATCAAATTCAATTACTTCTTCTTCAGTAAATGCATCATTGTACGACCATTGGCGAACTTTGTGTTTTATTTTCGCAAATTTTGCGAGCGCCGTACCTCCTACTCGATATATCACACTATTTGGATCGGCAAATGCTGGATATTCTTTCTCAAGCGTCTTAAGTTCACGGACTAAAGAATCGTAAACTTCATCAGACACTTTCGGATTATCATCCACATAATATGAACGAGCGTGGCGTTCAACCTCGCTTCTGAGTTTTGTTATTCTTTTTTTGACCAAATCTAAGTCACGAGACATATCAGAAGAATACCATAGCCTATCAGCTCGGCACTAGCTAGCATATGTTTGAGCTTTCTTACTTTGATTACTCTTCTAATCCACCATCTCCGTCATCCGGAACTGTGTTCGGATAGGTAATTTCAAGCAATCGCTCTATTCGATGCGTATCAATTCCTGCACTGCCAAATACACCCGGGAGCGCTTTCGTACAAACTACGTTGTAGCCGCGCGAATCGATTTTGGTAAGACTCTCTGAAATACCATCTCCATCAATATCACCCTGATAGTCTTTATAGACTCGAACGAGTGAGCAGTATTTTGTGTTTATATTAAAATAAAATTCTCGATAATCGCCAAATACATCGAATCCACCTCCCGTCATAGTCGGCGTCACTCCTGCACAACTTGTTGGACTTCCGTCTGTGATAGCAAATACACTAGGCTGGGTTTTGTAATCAAAATAGAGCGCACATTCTGCACCAGTATCGGCAGCATAAAATGCATAGACTGAATCTCGGGCAGTACTTGAAAGCAGGAGCTCCTTATAGCTGACGTTGGCCACACCGATCGTAATAGCAAGTACAATACTCGTCAGAAGTGCAGCAAAAAGCATCACAAAACCTTGTTCATTATGTAGTGATTTTTGTGTTCGTGTGTGCATAGTATGAGTTATGGCTAAGTATTATAATCCACCAGTAACCGCTTCAGGCACCCAATTCATAAGCACCTCGGTAATAGTAATAGATTTTTGTGCTGACCCTTGAAGCCATGCAACAGTGACTGAGAGACCGAATGCTGTATCAGAAGTTCCTGGAATCGGCTGAATAATAGTCTTCAATGTTCTTGTGTAAGGAGAGAGGGCGTCGTTATTTTTGTATCCATAAAACCCTGCATTTGAAATCTTCAAGGGCTTACAACCCGTACATTTCTTATAGGTGAATACTGGAGCACTTGCATTAGTACGATCAAACTCAACATTGCATCCCGAAGATGTAGCACCACACTCCTGATTGATTCGTGCAGTAAATGCTGCCCAATCTTCTTTACCAGAGACGATACTGCTATCACGATCATTATGAACAATTTCTAATGCTTCCTGAGCAAGAAAAGTTGCTGTGAGCTTACTTTTGACATAACTCACATTTGAGACTCCTCCGGCGGTTACGACAACCATTGCGACCAAGGCCGCGGAGAAAATTGAAACGGCAATAAGCGTCTCAACAAGTGTGAATGCTCGAGAATTACCTCTTACAAGACCTATAACAGAAAATCGTGGGCCCTTTGGAGATGTCTCGCTGTTCTGATATTTCATATGTAATGTATAGGAATTCATGTTTTGTATATAAGCCACTAGAGGGTCGGTCCTACTGCATCAAGACCTCTTTGTGAAACGAGAGTCTCAAGTGCAAATGGTGTTTTCTGATTCTTATAAATGATAATACCCGAGATTCGTATTTCAACGTACGGCTGGATTCCATCTCCGACGACTTCAGCGTTGTAGACATTGAATCCACTTCGAACAAGATCGATGTAGACGGTCTCAGGAGTGAGGTCGAGAAATGTCGTACCGCCATCTATTGATTTCTTGAGGGTACCAATGAGCGACGGATCAAGACCTAGTGAAGTAATGAGTTTACCCAAATCACTGGCAGGAGAAATGTTTCGATTGGCAAATTGGTAGACAATTCGATTTTTGGTCAGATCTGTTGTGACATAATCCATTCCTTTGAACGACACTGAAAAATAATTATTTGCAGTATTTGGACAATCCTTTGGAATATCAAAATTTGTAATAGAATCAATCGGACAACGAAATCCAGTCCCGAGGCGCATGTTACGTGCCATATCTTCCATGGCGAAATTGAGATTATCCAGTACCGCTGATTGTGACTGAGTTTTCTTATGTACAAGATTTGCATTGAGTACCGCGCCAATACCCAACACCATCACAATCGTAAAGAGTCCCACTGAAACCATGAGCTCAATGATCGTAAATCCCCCTACCGTTGGGACCGAATTTTTTTTAGGATTATGTAGTCTGAGTATAGGATTCATATTTTTTGAACTTAGAAAATTTGATCAATCGTTCCCTCTTTTACTTCAACCTGACCAGTTGAACGTACCACAATGGTGCTTGCAAGACCCTTCGGTGAATAGAGCTCAATTTCCATATCGCTGTAATTTATTGAAGATGAACCACCCGAGAGTACGTAATAAATCTTAGCATCTAGGTATGGTCGTTCAAATCTCACGTAGGCTCTCGTAATAGGGCTACTCGGACATATGGTTCCCTGGTTTAAACAAATTTTTTTGATACCATACCCATTTTGGAATTTTGTGACTGATCGACACTCACCACTTGGACAGTCATGAGTTGGCTGTCCTTCATACGCATAGCGTCCGTCATTTGAGATCGGTAAATCAATAAAAAGTGAAAACTGATCAAGGCCAGCCCCTAAAATATTAAAAAACACACCGTAGCTCGGGCGATAGTTGGCATTGCTTGAGAGAGAGTCAATTTGGCTCACGTAGCCTGAGGTTGCACCACGCTGCGCCTCGACAATTCGTAGTGACACATCTTGAGCGACATTCTGAAGCGTTATATTGTTGGTAAATTGAGAAAAACTAAAAAGTGACACTCCCGCCAATACCCCAAAAATACCAATCACAACGACCATTTCCACAAACGTCAGACCACGTGAGTCATCATGAATAGATCTAAGCGATGGAATTCTTGAATATAATAAAATGTGTTTGAGTATTTTTTTCATTGCAATAATGTTCTCCTAGGCTCAAAATCCCACCAACATATGAAGATATGGACTAAATATGTAAGCAACTATGGTACCAAGTACCAAAAATTCTCCAAACGGTAACTCAGTTTTCATTGAATAGTTTTTTGGATGGACAATCAATAGTCCAATGGCAAAAAGTGCGCCCATCCAAAACGAAATGAGTACCGCAAGCGCTCCCGTCGTAAGCCCGAGAAAATAGCCAATACCAATCATTAATTTTACATCTCCAAAGCCCATAAGTTTACCCCGAGAAATACTCCAGAGTAACCAAAATGGCGAAGCGATAATAAGTCCAGAAAATAATTGCCCTATACTTGGGACCACAGGACCAGTGACCGTGAAGAAGATTCCAAGAAACCCAGTAATAATAAAAAGATAGACCAGTGAATTTGGAATAATTTTATGACGAATGTCATAGACCGCAATCACAATGAGGAGCGAGAGCATGTACATCGCATAGACCGTGTGAAGAATAAATTCACCGTATGCAAATGGTAAAAGTCCACTCCACTTCAGAGCCACCAAAAGAAACACTACACCAGTCGCAAATTCAACGAGCGGATATTGTACTGAAATTTTTGATTTACAATGCGCACATTTTCCTCGCTGGAGAAGAAATGATACGAGAGGCACAAGTTCTCGCCAAGTAAGCCTCTCACTACAAGAGAGACAGGCAGAACGGCCTGCTACAGTACGACCGGTATTAAATCGGTAGATAACGACATTGAGGAAACTCCCGATAATTGTTCCAAATGCAAATACAAGAAAAAAAGATAGAAATATCATTAGGATAAGTATACCGCCATACACACTTCGTGGGAAGTGTGTATGTGTATCATATTAGAAAATCGTAGGTGTTAATAACAATCAATATCTCCATCGGCTGGCTGTGATGAAAGATCTTTGGTTGAAGTAGGAACTTCAAGCGCTGCACCAGAATGATCATCACACCACCATAGAGTAGGATCAGTCTTGAGTGGTGATGCGGCTACCCATTCAGCATCATTTGCATAACAGACAGGTGTACCACCAGAAGCTGCTGTCGCAGCAGCAAGTGCATCAATAACCACAGTATCGTCACAGAGGTTAAGAAAATTACCATCATTATTTTCAAATACAATTTGTGCTTGAGAGCGAATGCTTGAAATATTACCTTTCACCGCAGCATCAGCACCTTTGGCACGTGCTGTATTAAGCGATGCGAGCACAATAGCTGCAAGAAGTCCGATAATGGCGATGACGACCAAGAGTTCGATCAATGTAAAACCTTTTTGTTTGTTTATATTCATATGTGTTTGGCGAAGATCTATTAAGATCTTAATTGTACAATAAAATATATAGTAATTATCCACAGCATAAAACAAAAGCCACTTTAAGTGGCTTTTGTTTTAACTAACTTACAGAATTTGAATCACTAACACGTTGCGTCTGTGGAAGAAATCGTAGCAAAGCCAGGAGTTCCCTTTGAGGCTCCACTCGAGTCAACACACCAGTTGTTGTTTGATCCCTCAGGAGTTTTAAGCGCAGTAACCACTGCCCAGGCCGTGCCAACAGTACCATTAGATATGTACACACACTTGGTAGTAGTAGACCCACCTCCAGCTGTCTCTGCAGCAACAATATTTGGGTTAATACTATTAGCAACAGAAGGATCGAAGACAGTATTCGCAAGTATACAAGTTCCAGCTGTACCACCACCATTACTTGCGGCCGAAGTGGTCACAGTACCGTAGTTATTTGGTGTATCGTAATATACCTCTGCTTGAGTACGTGCATTTGCCATATTTGCTTTCACTGCAGCATTTGCGCCTTTACTTCGTGCTGTATTAAGCGATGCGAGCACAATAGCTGCAAGAAGTCCGATAATGGCGATGACGACCAAGAGTTCGATCAATGTAAAACCTTTTTGTTTGTTTATATTCATACTTCTAAAATAACGACTGCTAATACAGTTAAGTATATACCAAAAACAAAAAACCACCAGTAAGGTGGCTTTTGTACAATTTATAATTTGCGGATTAGCAGGTTGCGTCACCTGAACCAATTGTCGCACCAACTGTTCCTTTTGAAGTCCCAGTTGAGTCAACACACCAGTAGGTATTAGAAGCTTCGGGAGTTTTGAGTGCAGTTGTGGCTGCCCAGGCAGTACCACCACCAGTAGCACCAATATAGGCACATGCAGGCGTACTACTACCAGCAACACCAGCAGCAACAATATTTGGATTAATACTGTTGGTAGCTGCAGGATCAAAGACAGTGCTTGCAAGAGAACATGAGGTACTATTTGTAGTTACTGTTCCATAATTTGCTGGAGTGTCATAGTAGATTTCTGCTTGCGCACGTGCGTTTGCCAAATTGGCTTTCACTGCAGCGTTTGCACCTTTGGCACGTGCTGTATTAAGCGATGCGAGCACAATAGCTGCAAGAAGTCCGATAATGGCGATGACGACCAAGAGTTCGATCAATGTAAAACCTTTTTGTCTATTCATATCTACGTTCGAGGGACCGTCGTCCCTCATGCTAATAAATGATTGTTAATAATTACTTTCGTACGAAAGCAAATGACCAATTTGCTATGCGTTTCATTATAGCACTCGCTACTCAATAGACGCAGGTAAAGTAAGAGGGGTGTGGAAAACGATTGATTTTAACCAATTCCAGAAGCAATATTGTAAATTGGCAGGAGTACGGATGTCAGAAGCACGCCAACCATCACACCGAGTACCACGATCATAATTGGCTCGATGAGACCCACAAGTGTATCAACTGCATCATCAACTTCACGCTTATAGAAATGGGCAAGTGTTTTCAAGATTGAGCCAAGTGAACCTGTTTCCTCACCAACCTTAGTCATTTGCACCATAATCTGTGGGATAAGCTCGTGTCGGCCAAAACCATCAGAGAGTGCGCTTCCGGTTTTAACCATTTCTTCTGTATCACGCATAACTTCCGCATAGGCCTCATTACCTACCACGTCTGCAGTAATCTCAATTGCACGGACGATAGAGATACCTGCTGTAATCATAGTCTCTAAATTATCTGCAATGCGCGAAAGATACAGTTTGCGGAAGAGGAGTCCGAAGCCAGGCAGAGAGAGTTTTATCGAATCAAGATATTGCCGACCACTCTTGGTCTTAGAAAGACGCCACATATACATACCAAACACCACAAGTGCAATGAGCACGAATATACCGTAGTGCACGAAGAAGTCGGAGAGTCCAATCACCACTTTTGTATACAGTGGAATTACTTGACCTGAATCAACAATTATTGCTGAGAGTTTTGGAATCACGAACACAAACATCAGTGACATCACTGCAAAAAATGTCACGACCACAAAGACTGGGTAAATAAGGGCATTCCTGGTTTTGGAAACAAGTGAATATTGACGATCAAGGTAGTCGGCGAGATAGATAAAAGTTTGCGAGAGTTTACCTGACTCTTCGCCGGCTTTTATCATGTTGACGTAGAAATTAGTAAAAATATCAGGATGCTTAGCAAGCGCTGCTGAAATCGTCAGACCTGACTGCAAATCATCGACAACTTCGGTAAGCGCAGTACGGAGCATTGGATTCTCTGACTCTGCTGCAAGAAGAGAAAAAGATTTCATGGCTGAAACCTGCGCCTCAAACAGTGTCGAGATTTGACGAGAGAGGATCACAACATCTTTCTGGGGTACATGATTAAAGATGGATCGAGAAAAGAAAGGCTTGCTTTCACTTTCAGTCTGTACTGACACCACAATCAGTCCTCGGCGCTGAAGTGCGGCAACTGCCAAATCGTGACTACCGGCATTCACAATGCCGTCTTTGTGCTCTCCTGTATTCGTGATGGCTTTGTAGCTAAACTGCATACATCAGTAGATAGTAAATAGGTAGTGGTTAATAGTGGTAAGTAAACATTATTAGTGTATCATTCTATTTACTATTTACTATTATCTATTTACTGACCTAAACAAGTCGTTCGAGCGATTTTGGGTTAAATGAATACAGGAATGCGTTATCGAGTGTAATTTCATTTTTACGTACAAGTTCAAGGAGTGAGCGGTTCATATCAATCATACCTTCACCTTGTCCGGTTTCAATCACAACATCAATCTCATGGGTACGTTTCTCTCGAATGAGGTTGGCAACCGCATTATTGTTAATAAGCAATTCATATGCTGGTACGAGACCACCCGTAATGCGCGGAATAAGACGTTGGCTAAATATACCCAACAATGAACCCGCGAGCTGGATTCGGATTTGATCCTGCTGTCCAGGAGCAAATGAGTCGATAATACGATCGATAGTTTGCGAAGCATTATTGGTATGCAGTGTAGAGAAAACGAGGTGACCTGTCTCGGCCGCAGTAACTGCAGTTGCAATGGTTTCGGGATTTCTCATTTCTCCAATCATGATGACGTTCACGTCTTCACGAAAGACTGACTTAAGTCCAGTTGAAAAGTCATCAGTATCAATACCTACTTCTCGCTGGTCGATGATTGCACGTTTAGCTTCAAACAGATACTCTACTGGATCTTCAATCGTCACGATATGTTCGGTACGTTCCTCGTTGATAAGTTCAATCATAGAGGCCATCGTCGTAGACTTGCCCTGCCCTACTGGACCGACAATGAGGAAAAACCCTTGCTTTTTATTGGCAAAACTTTTCAACACCGCTGGTAAGTGAAGGTCCTCAAGACTTTTTACCTGGGGGATCAATCGTAGGGCAATCGCAGTCACGCCCTTATGTACAAAGGCATTCCCTCGCAGACGAGCAGTATTGTTATTATACGAGTATGAAAAATCAAGTTCTTTCTTCTCAATAAATTTTTTAACTTTTTCTGGACCTACGAGCTCAGTGAGCATACCAATCATATCTTCTTCTTTGAGGATCGCGTCTTTCACTAAAAATACAAGTTGACCTGCTACTCTGATCGCAGGATAACGTCCAGTAGAAAGATGGATATCAGAACCATTCTCGCGGATTACTGTATCAATAAATGTATGGAGAAGTGGTTTGGCGTCCATGATTCTTATATATGATTAGCAATAATTTCTTTCACTTTTTCAATAACTTCTGCTGGAGTACTTGATGCTTTGATGATAAATCCAGTAGCGCCTAATGTTTTGGCTCGAGCAATATCTTCTTCTTGTCCCCTGTTTGACAAGACAATCCGCATCGCAGCAGGTGCTAATTGTTCAGTATTCATTTTCTCCATGAGTTCAAAGCCATCCATGATCGGCATAATGAGATCAAGTAATATTATATCCGGCTCATAACCAGTCTTCATTTTGTCATAGGCCATGGTTGAACCAAGGGCAGTTTCAATTTCAAATCCGGACTGCTTGAATTTGAGCCCATACATATCGAGCAAGAAACTGTCATCATCAATAATAAGAATTTTTTTTGCTGCGTCTTCCATAGTAATAATTATATCATATTATAACTCTGCATAAACTTCCTGAAATGGGACTTTACCCACAAGACTCTTTAGAAGTGCGTCTTCTTTCATCGTCAGCATACCCTTGGCCCGAAGTGATTTATACAGTTCTGGCTCCACAGGATTAGTAAGGATAAGATGTTCAATTTCGTCGTCGACTTTAAACATTTCAAATACGGCGAGACGCCCTTTGGTTCCTGTTCGACACTCATTTGAAGGTGTTACTTCATACATTTCATTCCCAATCGGAAGTGCCTTACGATAAGCCTCTGGTAAGTCTGCGAATTGCTTATCAATAATTTCCTTTACTGCATCTGACATAGGGACTTTCTTTTTCGAACTTTCACAGACGACACGTGCAAGACGCTGGGCAATTGAGAGAATAAGCGTAGGCGCAATAAGATATGGATCAATACCCATATCAATCAAACGTGGGATTGCGCCAATTGCCGAATTCGTGTGAAGTGTTGAGAGCACTAAGTGTCCCGTCAGCGCAGCTTGAATTGCAAGTTCTGCAGTTTCTTTATCGCGTATCTCACCCACCATGATAACGTTCGGGTCCTGACGAAGGATCGATCTTAGTCCTGTTGCAAATGTATAGCCAATGTCTGGTTTAATTTGTGACTGAGTAACATTCGGGATGTGATATTCCACCGGATCTTCAAGCGAGACCACATTTTGCTGAATACGGTCAACCTCATTTAACATAGAGTAGAGCGTGGTTGATTTACCTGAACCAGTCGGACCCGTAATCAAAATGAGCCCGTAAGGTTTTGTCAGGGCCTCTCGTGTAAGCTTGAGATTTTCTACCGACATACCGATCTCTTCTAATTTTTTAACTCCCTTATCAGTGTCGAGAATACGCATTTCAACCTTCTCTCCATATACCGAAGGAAATGTTGAGATACGTAAATCAATTTTACGCTGTGTTGGACCACCTTCATCAATAACTACTGTGTAGCCTCCGTCTTGAGGCTTGCGGTTCTGGTCAAGCTGAAGCTGGGCAAGATATTTAATGCGAGCGACAATACCTGGAAATGCTTTCAATGGATACGTCAACGAAGGATGTAATATACCGTCCACTCGAAAGCGAACTTGGACTTTAGTACCCAGGTTCTCAATATGAATATCAGAAGCATTACCCTGTACAGCAAGGTTAATCATATTGTCGACAAGTCGAACAATCGGCGCGTCATCGACAATTTTGTTATCAGATGTTTGTTTCTCAGTCGCGACTTCTAGTTCTGGAATATTATCAAGGGCCTGTCGATCAATAGGCAATGAATCCCCTTTCTCCAAGTTAAGAATTGCTTTTGAGACATCACTTGTCGCGCCTTTGTAAGACTGAACTACTCTGTCAAAATCTCCCTTACTGATAACAAACACTTTAAAAGGAATTTTAAATTTGGCACTGATAAATTCCAGTACATCAATCGCGGATACATTTTCTGGGTCAAGAATTCCCACAATGAGGACTTTATCTTCTATCGCGAGCGGCACAATACCATAATGCCTAGCTGAATCCTCAGAAATATATTCAAATACATTAAATGCAATACCTTCAGTCGCTACGCGCCTCGTTGGTATATTGTAGTAACGGCCCTTAAGTTCGAGAAGTTTAAGCTCCTCAATAGCGCCAGATTTAATGAGTGCCTGGTCTAGATCATCTTGATATTTTTCCTTTGCAATGCGAATAAGTTCAGGGATTTGCTCGGGACGAATAACATTCTCTTCGACAAGTGCATTGAGGAAGCTTGTGCTTATCATTGTATGTTAGTTAATTAGGAGTACCACTTTGGACTGGGGCTACGGGTGTCTTGAAGGAAACGACAGGACCATAGTAAAGTACACCCCCCGCTTTTGCTGCAGCTTTGTAATAATAGGTTGAAAGCGGATTGAGGCCAGAGAGAGTTGTGGTAAACGATGCGCTCGCTGAAAAAATCGAAGGGGTACGCGTTGCAGGTGCGGTTGTTGTCCCCCATTCAAACCAACGTTCTGTAGGAGTAAGTGTTGAAACCAGAGATCCGTTAAAGACCGCTGAGCTTGAACTAACGTTAGCCGCAGGAAGTGTGAGAATTGTCTCAACTGACACCGATGTGTCATCAGACCCAATAGGTGCAAAAGGGTTTGGTCTGCCGTGTGTTCCTGGTTGAATCAATGTAATCGTAAAATCTTGGAGTGTTCCAAATTCATTTGAAGTGAATATCGTCTCATCTAACGATATGCCACGCAAATTCAGAAGTGTATCGAGAAATGCCTCATTGGTTGCCGCATCACCTTCGCTCAATGCCACTTCGGTACCATCGTCAGTTGAAGCAAGTGGTGAATCGCTTCCTGCTTTTGGCTTGATAAACAATGTATAAAGTACTGCCAATACAACGACAATAAGTACAATGAAAATTAATTTTTTGCCTAGGCTTTTTGCAGTATTCATAGCTTAATTTCTGAGCCAATACGTGTTAATTTCAATATCATATTTGTAGCTTGTTGGATCTCCGGATTTGTTCGTGTCAGCCGATGTAAACGCAATTGATTTCACATCCACAATACGGAGACTGCGTTCGAGATCACTAAGGAATGTCAGGAAATGATCATACTTACCTTCCGTTGAGAATGATAGAGAAAATGTCCCGAAGTCTCTATTCTGATCAAGTACTTGCATTTCTGCACCTTCAACAGCAGGTGCTGCTGAAGCTGCTGCTGTCGTAGAGACATCATATTTTACATTTTTGATCACCATGCCGTAGGTTGAAGCAATTCGTTCGATTTCAATAATAAGTCTGATGTTGTCGACATTATTAGGCAAAAGTTTCTCAAGCCGATCAATATCTTCTTTGGGAAGTGTGTTGTACTTATCTGAGAGCTGGTCGCGAACTTGCTGTAACTCTTTGGCATTGGTCAATGCTTCATTGTATGCCGCCGCTTGAGCCTTGTATCCTGCAATTTCCTTATACGTTGGGTTGGTAAACATTAAAAAGCTCGCAACTGAGAGGCCGGCTAATATAATTGGAAAAATAAATCGTCCCATATACTTATTGCGGTAAATTGTTAGGAGGAATATTTCCCATATCTAGAGGAGTGGTATTTATGGGATTACCCTGTGCGTCAAATGTCGGACTCTCTGGTGTCGCTAGAGCTTTCATCCGTTCTAATTCTTCACTAAAGAGTAGGTAACTTGCGTCGATAGTAAATGCTAGGTCAAAATTTATCTTTCCGCTCGTGTCATCAAGGTTGAGATTTGAAAAGACTGGATCCTGGATATTTTTATTTTCTTGATAGAGATCGGACTGGAGTGCGATTGATTGATAACTATCAGACTCTCCTCCCATCCGGACAATCACAGATTTTTTTCCATCAGTAGTAAATTCATAAGCGAATTTAGTATAACGAATTGATTTGAGTGTGAGCCCTTCGAGTGCGTCAAAAATAGGAGATACGGTTATATGATTCTCAAGTATGAGATTAGCAGATTCGATACGACGGTCGAGATCCTGGATGGTGCTAATGAATGTTGGCTCGAACGCCGCTTCTGCGAGTGCGAGTTGTTCTTGGGCACTAGCTACTTCATTGATCAGAATTGATTTGTAGAAATAGACACCGATTGCTGCCGCAAGTGCTGCAAAAAATATAATTGTTGCGAGAAATACAAATAAACTCGTTCCGCCTTTTTTGGGACCGATTTTTTCTGTGACAGGAGTTTTTGGAATAAATGATGTTTGAAACGTCGTATCCATAAGTAACTCTCACTATTGTAGTATAGTCTGACCGTTCTGGATAGTGCCTCGTGCTGTGAATTGCGAGTGCGTTTGATTATTCTGCAAGTAACCGAAGTGCAAGTCCTGTTGCGATTGAAAATTCTGGCCCTGCACCTTCGAGGACAGGTGTCAGAAACGCAGGAGCTTCAACTTTTGAAAAGGGATTCGATAGCTCCACCGGTGTACCAAGACCGTGCCCAACATACGGAAGTATCCCAGCAAGCACTGCTCCTCCACCGGAGAGAATTACTTTCGTCAATGTTCGGTGTGAACTCTGCTCATAGTTAAGTATGACATTTTTTGTTTCGGAAATAATATAGTCAATCTGAAGCGCAATGCTGTCTGAAATAATTTTGTCATTACCTTGTCCCATAAGTCCGACTCGCCTCTTGCTCTCCTCAGCTGATTTATACGGTATAGATAGTGATTGTGAGAGTGCATGCGTGATGTCTTGTCCGCCTCGATTGATGACATGGAAACTTCTGACCACACCTGCTTCAATAATCGCGAGTTTTGATTTCGAAGCGCCAAGATCCACAAGTAACACTGCACCGAGTTCATGATAAAGTGATGCACGCAAACTTGAAAAGAGTTCTATCTCAAAAAATTTTGTGTGGAGCGCAGCTTTCTCTGAAAGTGTCTTATAGCGATCAATGGTGTCACGGTGGATTGCTGCAACTAAAATTTTATTCTTAGCTACATAATCTGCTGGACGCACTTCTTCTTCACCGGTTTCGGTATATTCTTGTTTCGGAATCACCCACCAATCGAGCGAGACTTCATTGATCGGTACGGGTATATATTTACGTGCTTCGGTCGGCACTATCTGAGCAAGTTGTTTATCATCAATTGAGGTTGGAAGTTCAATCATGAAGATTAAACTTGCGGTAGCAGGAATTGAAATTGCTGCATTGTCACTCGTCACCCCTGCCTCTCTATTAAGATCAGTAATCGCTGCAGCAATTTTTGTCTCGTCAATATTGGTTACTTGCCCCACCTCAGTTTCTGCATATGGACCTAGTGAGAGTGCCCCATAGGTCTCAAGAATTGCTTTGCCGCCTTTTTTCTTAAGTTGCACAACTTTAATCGCCGAAGTACCCACATCAATACCAATAACACTATCGCCACCCTTAGAATGCGCCATACTTGCCAAACCTTGCTGTGTTAATTTTTTTAGGGCTTCGAGCACGATAAAATTATATACTGTAGTCATTAGAAGTATACTAAATATTCACTCTTTTTGGAATGAATGCATTTCTACAGACTGTTTTAGATATTATTCTACCGCGCTCCTGCCTCATCTGTCGCAGATCTAGAACTGATCTCTGTGATATTTGCCTTAGTTCACTTGAGCGCTCTGTCAGAGAGCTTCCTAGTTGGCTCTCAGCAAGCTTTGACTACCGTGATCCAAAGGTCCGGATGATTATCCACGCGCTCAAATATAAAAATCGTTTTACACTTGCCGAAAAAGTCGGTAGGGCGCTCTACGACGATCTCATGATGAAACTTATCGATGAGCTACGGAGGGACCATGAAACGGTACTTATCGTCGCTATACCCTCAAGTAGTAAACGTGTGAGAAAGCGAGGATTCAATCAATCAGAACTCCTTGCCAGAGCACTTGTGATGAACTCTTCCAAAAGTGGCCTCACCTACACTCCTAAAGCATTAGAGAAAATCCGTACCACGCCTACGCAAGCCAAAACCAAATCCCGTCGTGAACGACTCTCAAATCTTCTCTATGCATTTTGTGTTCGAAGGCCAGAAATTGTACAAGGAAAAATTGTGGTGATCGTCGATGATGTCATCACGACCGGCGCAACACTCGCCGAAGCCAGACGTGCACTCAAAGACGCTGGAGCAAAGAAGGTATTCGGAATTGCAGTGGCCCACTAGTTAGTGAGTAGCAAGTAGGTGGTAGTGTGTAGAAAGTTAAAGACTAAATGAATATCACATTCAATTTTTTTCCGTAACGCTAGAAACGGTTTTAAGAAAAATGTTATCCCGAGCAATATTAAAAGCGGTATTATAAAAAGCTACGTCCCCATTTTTTAAGCAATTCAATTGTTTTTTAAAAATTTCTTTCACTTTAGGAGGTGTGAACCATTCTACCTTTAATCCAATATTCTTTTCATTCTGAGTAAGTTCCCGGGTCATTTGTGCACCGTTCACTTTTGCAAGAAAACAGTAATTGAAATAGTGTTTCAAATCTCTCACGCGGTATTCCTCGACAAGTCCTATCTCTGATTCTATTTTCACTTTACAACCTATTTCTTCGACACACTCCCGCAGTATTCCTTGCTCTACTGTTTCATGATCCATAACTCCTCCTCCGGGCAACACATAGAAATTATTTACTTTATTCCCAATGAGCGCAATTTTGCCCTGTGCGTTTATTACAATAACCTTCCCAGTTATTCGTGGTTTAAAAATTATATTTTCAGGTACCTCCTTATTTGGAAATATATCTTTATCCGAAAATGTACCAAGATGTTTCATTTCTATGATTGCATGCAATTTTATTTGCGGGCGCTGTGGCTGGAAGTTAGAACGTTTTTACTAGAATAAGTTCCACTTTTTACTACCCTCAAGCCATTTTGACAGATTGGTAATATTTTTTTCCTTTAAACCGTGAAAACCGAACTCACCATTCCATGATGAATTTTTATCTTTGATATTATAACTAAATATTCGCGCAATAGAAACAGGCGCAAATATGACCCCTTCTTTTTCCAATACATCTCTATACCAGACACATACCGCAACATCTTCTGGTTGATAGTTCGGTAGTTTTCCTGCATTGAAAAGCTGGGAGCTAATCTCCAAGAATTTTTTACTTCTTAAACTAAATCCACCATTTCCGACCACATCTGTTCCGTACAATTCTTCTGGGAAATCATCTCCACCCCACGGACCAACTGGCCATACCGCACCGATATAATCGTAGCGAAGGAATTCTTGAGACCAAGCTTCGGCATTCAAAACAAAACCGTCATATTGAATAACAAGAACATATTCAGTATCGATGTATCGTACTAAATCCTTAATGCAAAATTTAGAATATTCTTCAATTGACCCGATAGTATCTATACCGATTTTCCTTATATCATCTGTCGGCAAGGAAGTGAGCAATTTGACTGCCCCAAATTCTATATTTTCACTCGAAATGTTTAGCGCTTTCTGTAGTCGTTCTACATCTATGCAATCAATACCAACAAGGGTAACTTGGGGGAGCTGTAATTTCATTAGTTTAAGTATAACAAAAAGTCGTTGCGGAGGCGGTGAGATTCGAACTCACGGAGCCTGTTAGGTCGACAGTTTAGTAAACTGTTGATTTAAACCACTCATCCACGCCTCCAATTTACCTACATTAGCAAAGAATTACACTTTGGTCACGTATATATAATGGAGAATGAGCTAGAGAAAACACCTCTGATATGGTAATCTCGTACCATCACTAGTGCAGTTGGTATTCTCTATTCCCTATAACCTACCAACTATAATCTAGTTTCGGAGACGTGTCAGAGTGGTCTAATGTGCCTCCTTGCTAAGGAGGTGGACTTTAA
>CAZRDO010000003.1:78581-89396 GCA_964599225.1 uncultured Candidatus Saccharibacteria bacterium | reverse complement strand
TGTTGCATAGGATGAGTATAGAGTATCTAGTATTTGGTTTCAAGTATAGAAACAGCTTTTATTTTAAGTTTAACCCAAAAACCAAAAACCTCGCACATGTGCGAGGTTTTTGGGTACTCTTTGGCAGAATTTTTTGAATGTAAAAAATTCTGCACCTCCGGTAAGTTAAATTGAAACAAGCTTCGCTTATTTCAATTCTACCTTACCTCCGGCTTCTTCAATTTTCTTTTTGAGGTCTTCGGCTTCTGCTTTCTTCATACCTTCTTTCAGTGTTGCAGGAGCGCCATCAACGATATCCTTGGCTTCTTTGAGTCCAAGACCGAGCGCTTCTTTCACGACTTTCATAACTGGGATTTTAGCTTCGGCTGAGGTGAGGACTACAGTGTAACTATCTTTCTCTTCTTCAGCAGATGCGCCAGCGCCAGCGGCAGGAGCAGAAGCGACTGCGGCAGCTGAGACTCCGAACTTCTCTTCGATTGCTTTAACGAGCTCGTTGAGTTCGAGTGCAGTTGCACCATCAAGACTTTCTATAAATGAATCAAATTTTGACATAATAATATAAATAAATAATTTGTAATACGATTAAGACTTTTTTGCCCTACATCGCTTCGCGATCGGGCGATCAAGAGTTTATACTCTTGATTTAGCCACTTCCGATACGGCGATCGCCAAGCGTTGCATTGGAGATTTGAGCAAGTACGCAATTTTTGAAAGCGAGACTTCTCGCGAAGGCGTCATCGCAATCGCAATCATTTCATCCATTGTTTTTTCGATTCCATCGAAAAAACCTCCGACGATTTTGACCTGCTCTTTGTGTGTTTTGCTAAACTCATACACCGCTCGTGGTGCTGCAAGCATGTCTTCACTTGTTGCAAGTGCGATCTCACCTGGAAGTGCAGTGTCTTTCCCACCCGGGAAGACTTCACTGATAGCTCGAGCAATGAGTGTCTTACGAGCAACTTTGTATCCCGCGCCTTCAGCTCGAAGTGCACGGCGGAGTTCAATAGCTTCTTTGTTGGTAAGCTTGTTGAATTCTACAAACACGGCCACCTTAGCAGCTTTGAGTGTACTGACCAAACCTTTGGTAATATCTTCTTTCTGACTTCTTGTAATCATGTAAATGACTTTAAAATAAAATAATCGACCTTGTAGAGCCGACAGCTGGAAAACAATTATATTGTTTTACCTCGACAGGACTTCTTTCTGCGCTTGCGCTTGGAATGCCTGTTGTCTCTGGCTTACATGAAATACTCTAGCACAAATATCTATAGTTGGTCAATAGAATTAGAGAATTGTGGGGTCTTCTTGAAAAGCCTGGTTTTGGGGAACATGCGTTTTGTTGTAGTAATCAGAATAGAGCAATCCAAGTGCACCGATAAGCGCCATACCCACGAGCGCCAAGAGCATTTTTACAAAGTGTGTTCCCATAGATCTCCCTATCATATCCTCTGTTGCGTAATCTGTCACTCTAGTGCAAGATAGACTTATATATGAATTCCGTTCGGAGATTCCTCGTCTTTATTGGTGACTTCGTCGCAATTATTCTCGGCTTCTTTCTCATGCTAGTCATTCGTTTCGGATTGCCACTGCCTGAGAAAATTATCGAGACACACCTCGCTCCAATGATCATCCTCGGATTTCTTTGGCTTATTATTCTTTACATCTTTAACCTCTACGATATTACTTACATGCGCGTACACCTCGGTAGTTTGCGCAATATGATCTTCGCACTTCTTTCTTCTCTCGTTGTAGGTATCCTTCTCTTCTACCTCGTCCCATTCCCTATTACCCCGAAAACAAATCTTATTCTTTCAGTTGCATTCTACGGAGGATTTCTCATCATGTTCCGCCGATATGTCGAGTATGCCTTCTCAAGAAATTTCAAACAGACCATCGCTTTCCTAGGAGAAAGTCCTCTTTCACGAGAACTGAGTGCTGAAATTAGTGCCCACGCCTATCTTGGGTATCGCGTGCTTGGAATTTTTACTGATATCGAAACCGCTATTAAGCAGACACCTGATCTTATTATTATCAATCAAGCCCTCACTACAAATGATCTTGAGTGTCTCTCTAATATTTCCAGTGAGATCATGAACGCGCGCGAAGCATATCAGAATATTCTAAACCGATTGCCAGTAAGTCTCATGGATGATGCACTCGCGCTGTCAATAATCGAGAAGAATGATAGCCTCCTCTATCGTTTCTTTCGTCGCGTAATCGATATCATAATTGCATCTCTTATTCTCATACTTACATCCCCCTTCAGTATATTAAGTATCTTCTTTATTAAACTCGATGGTGGACCAATATTTATTAGGCAAATACGTTCTGGTGGGCGAGGCGAAACCTTTACCTTATATAAATTCCGGTCAATGATTGTTATTGGCGCAGACGGACAAGCAGAATCAGGACAAGCTGTTTGGTCAACAGGCAAGAATGACGAACGAATTACAAAATTTGGCCACATCATTCGTACGCTCCACATTGACGAGATTCCGCAAATGATTAACGTCCTAACAGGCGACCTTACACTTGTGGGCCCACGCCCTGAACGACCAGAATTTGTCGCGTTGCTTGAAAAAGAAATCCCTTACTATTTCCTCCGTCACAATATCCGACCAGGCTTTACAGGTTGGGCGCAAATTAAATTCCGCTATGCCCGGTCTGTTATGGATTCGCAGAAAAAATTTGAATATGATCTTTACTACCTCAAAAATCGCAATCTCTTCATGGATCTCGGCATCATCGCCAAGACAATTCAAATTATCTTCACCCACTAATTCATGCTTAGCTCCTTCAAATCAAAACTCTATTCATCTTTACGCAAAGCCGAAGCCTATACTAAGACGGATATGGTGTATCTCGCGAGTGCTGGGACTTGGATCACTATCGGCAATATTGTCTCATCTGTCAGTTCGCTTCTGCTCGTGATTGCGTTTGGAAACCTTCTTCCACCAGAGAGTTATGGGGTTTATCAATACGTACTCTCGATTGTGAGCATCTTAGCAACTCCTACTCTCTCGGGCATGAACACCGCGCTCATTCAAGCGGTTGCAAAAGGTTTCGATGGCAGCGTCATTCTAGGCTTAAAGACGAAAATACGCTGGGGACTTCTCGGAGGACTTGGAAGCATCTTCGTGGCGCTCTACTACTACAGCCAGGGTAACCTCACGCTTGCACTCTCATTCTTGGCTGCCACAGTATTCTTGCCATTTATGGATTCTCTTACTGTGTACAGCTCCTATTTGGAGGGCAAAAAATTATTTAAAAAATCTACGTGGTATAGCTCAATCATCAACATTGTTCGCACCATAGCAATGGTAGGAGTATTGTTTCTGACCAAAAATATACTGCTTGTTTTGTTGACATATTTTATTTCAACGACACTACTGCGTGCCATCATCATGTATTCCTCAACGAGAGAAATCTGGCAGAATCGTTCGTTAGACGTGGGAGCGATTTCGTATGGCAAACATCTAAGTGCAATGCGTATTCTTGGCACGATTTCATCTTCACTCGATAAAATTCTTATGTTCCACTACTTAGGCGCAGTCGAACTTGCAGTCTATTCATTCGCACTCGCGCCAATTTCGAAAATAAGCGGCCTACTCTCCCCCATCACGAGTCTCGCGATGCCAAAGTTCGCTGAAACTGATCCAAATCTCTTACAGAAAACACTTCCTCGAAAACTTTTCTATTTCTTCTTTATTTCTGCAGGAATCACAGTCCTCTTTATTGTACTTGCACCAGTTCTCTACAAGCTTTTCCTTCCACTCTATCTCGACTCGGTCGTCTATTCACAGGCTATTGCACTCACTTTACTTTTCTATCCTCAAAAGATTCTTGCCACTGTACTCACTGCTCACAAAGAAAAGAAAGCGCTCTATGTCATCACTACCGCGAGTCCTATTGTTAAAATAGTCTCACTCTTTATACTTCTCCCACTTTTTGGAATTTGGGGCGCCGTGGCTTCACTCCTTATTCCACTGATACTCAATGGCATTTTGACGCTTTATTACTTTAAGAAAATGTCGTGAAGAAAATTCTAGTGCTTGGTAATCACTGGCATGGTAACTGGTCACGCACACTGACCGATGAACTCGAAGCTATGGGTTACCAGAGTGAGCACGTGAATGTGCGCTACGAGAGAAAGTTCTCAATCAACTTTATTGAGTCTTTTCGGAAAAATATCTTTTTCTCAAGGCTTGAAAAATCCCTTATTAAAAGATTCTCAACAGATAAAAATATTGACCGCATTATTGTAATCACTCCTTACGGCATACCGGTCAAAGTCTGGCAAACTGTCCGGGCACAAGAGACACCCCTGATCGGCTGGTGGGGAGATAATCCGACACGTAAAGGTAGTCTCACGGCATCGATGGAGTATTTCGATAAAATTTTCCTTGTGGATGAGTCATGGATCAAAAATGTCAGAGAGTTTAATCCTCATATATATTTTCTTCCTAATGCAGGGTCAGAAAAAAACTTTTACCCAATTCCACATACTGAGAAGAAATATGATGTTAGTTTTATTGGAGATTCATTTGGAGGTGCCAAAGATGGCAAATACCGTACTGAACTACTAAATCACCTCTTAGAAAATGGAATAAAAGTTACCCTTTTTGGAGACAAGAAATGGAAAGTCTTTTTCCATTCTTTTCCCTTGCTTAAAAATATATTTAAAGGACCAATCAATTCCCCTTGCAAACTCAATGAGCTGTATAACCAATCAAAAATTGTACTTAATATCCACCATAGCCAACTAGAAAGTGGTACAAACCAAAAAACATTTGAAGTAGCTCTCGCGGGAGGTTTTCAGATAGCGGATTATAGAGAAAATATAAAAAATGAATTTGGAGATACAATTGCACTTTTCAGATCAAAAGAAGAACTCTTGGAAAAAGTCACTTATTTTTTAAGTCATGAGGAAGAACGTGCAACACTCGCCAAAGAATCACGAGAGATTGCTTTAAAAAATGATACGTATCAAAAAAGAATCGAGATACTACTAGAAGACTAGAAGGAGAGTACTTTCTTACAGAGCTGATAGAGCCCGCCTTCGAATCGTCGTTTCATGCGGAGGAGTTTTCGATAGAAACCATATTTTCTCTGAAATATTTTTTCCTTTGCTTCATCAATATTTTTGATACGTCTTTTCTCGATGATTGAGTAGAGCTCAATGCTCGCAAGATTATTCTCTTTAAAATCTACTGGTTTAATCGCTCGGAGAAATACTCCCGGTGCTTCTGGATCACTTTCGAGCACTTCAATCGTACAATCAGAGAAAATCTCACGCATATCTGAAAGCTCATAACGCCAGTAGTCATGTGGGTAGCCGTGGAGTTTGAAACCTTTTGAGCGAGTTGTGATGATGAGAAGCCCGCCTGGTTTACAGACATTTTTAATATTTGAAATGACATCGCGCCACTCTCTCGCGTGCTCCATGAGCTCGCTTGCAATCACCACATCGAATGACTCTTTACCAAATGTCTTTACTGCATCTTCACCGAGGCAGACAATATCCACACCTGGACCAGGCAGCATATCAATACCAACAAACTTCGAAGGCTTTAATCGCTTCACTACTTGGGCAAAGTTTCCATTATAATTATATGAACCAATATCGAGTACTGATTTGCCAAGAATATCCTCGCTCGATAAGTGATTAACTCCAAAGAGTATACAACTGATGTGACACATGCGCTCGATTATATAATACCTATCAGTCTGACACAATACAAAAGACAATATGTGTACGATTTCTGATTTTTTCCGTACAATAGCCCCATGTCACAAATATCTGACCACTACGCCAAATCGACTGTCTACCGAATGAACTCACGCCGACAGCGCAAAATTCTTGAGCTTCTTCCCCGTGATCTAAAAGACAAAAGAATCCTCGACTGTGGTGCAGCCAGTGGTTACTTCTCAAAAGCCCTCTCGGAGAGGGGTGCCAGCGTTACCGCGATTGATATTTCAGTAGAAGCCATAACTCTAGCCAAGAAATACACTCCAAACGCATTTGTTGTAGATATTGAAAGTGGAGACGGCAAAGAGCATCTCGTAGGAAAAACCTTTGACTACATTATTTTAGGTGAAGTTATCGAACACTTGTTTGATCCAGAACGCGCACTCATTTATCTTGGTAGTCTTTTGGAAAAAGATGGTCTCATTATTATCACCACGCCAAACATATTATTATGGTCACATCGACTCCGATTTCTCGGAGGTACATTTGAATACGCTGAGACAGGAGTGTTTGATCGCGGGCACCTGCACTTCTTTACTCACAGAACACTAACGAAGACAGTGAAAAAACTTGGCTTTGAAATTGTGCAGGAAAATCACGACATTCATCCGAACTGGTTTGAACCGTATGGAAAACATTTACCAAACCTCTTTGCATTCCAGCTCATTATGAGTATTCGAAAAGCTCGAAATTAGAACACTGGATTTTGTTTCTTAGCGTGCTTCATTTTTCCGAAATACGGATTATGCCTTGGGTCGCCAGAAATGGCGATAAATGGGAATGAATGCTTCCAAATTGCATAGTTAAATGAAAGCTGGTCACGTCTACTCCCCTTTGTGATCTCGTCCCACCAAGTCTCCATGACCTGACGCATTTTCATGTCGGTATGATCACGAAGAAGTACCATGGTCGCTGCAAGCCCATTATGTGCTGGATAACCCTCAGCCCGATAACGAGTTATTTGTGCTTCTATCAGTACAGGATCATCCATATATCTTCCGGATTCAGTTTTTTCAATCAAATTTTTTGCCTCGTCGTAAATACAATCACGAGCAAAGCCATAATCACGAATCCAGAACATTCCAAACACTCTTCGTTTGAGATAGGCGTGGTTATAGACTGCAAGGGATACTCCTTTGTATTTTTGTAGAAATTCATTAACCTCTCCAATCACCATCATATTGCCATCAATCCAGACACTTTTCTCATATTCTCCGAGAAATTTATGGACCATAACTTTGTAGTAGCGGGCCGAGCGCACAGGGTCAGGAAACGGAGCTTCGACATATCGAACGTCCCATGTTTTTGAATTAATGGTATGGTCATCAGTAAAACAGATGAAATCGAAACCTTCTGGAATGAAGCGTGGCTCATGTAAGACATCTTTGCCACCAAATATGGCTGTGTAAATAACATTTTTATTTTTCATAGGTTTCCATATATTTTAGTATAGTCTTAGCTTTTTCTTTCCAGGTGTACTCTAGTGATTTCTGCTTCGCTTTTTTGGCTTTCTCAATTACTTGACCGCTCGCCAAGCTCTCTATAACCACCTCGGCAAGTGATTGTGCATTCCCAGCTATAAATGAAGTCCCATAGTCTCTAAGCACTTCTTCGATTATTGGTAGATTTGAATATAGAATCGGAACACCACTGGCCATATATTCATATGTTTTCATAGGAAATCCGTACTTGCGGTAGTGTGGTAGGTCTGGATATGGAATAACGAGTATATTCATGGCGCTTTGATAGTCCATAACTCCACCAGAGGATACCTTTTCGACAAATATGCATTGTGCTTCTACGTTCAATTCTCTGGCCTTTTTCTGATAAAAATCTATCTCTTCTCCTTTGCCTCCTACAAATACCATTTTGATATTTTTCTCTCGAGGCACATAGGTAAGCGCTTCAACCATAGTGAGAATTCCTTTCTCCATTCCGAGCGTCCGGAATAAACCAATATATCCTACGAGTATCTGATCGAGGGGTAAGTTTAATTCTTTTCTGAGTGCCAAACTGTCTCTCTCTAGAAGAGCCTCATCACTGACGCCGCCATGTACTGTTTGTATATCTTCCGCTCGGGCCCCGAGCTCGGTAATTATTTGGTTACGTAAATGCTCTGTGGTACTTATATGTAGGTCAGCATTCCTCGCAATAAAACCATCTTTCCAGGAACCCGAGAACATATGCCAATCAGCGCAAATGAGCGAGCTAAATCTTAATATTTTTTTCCAAATAATAAGCGAGGCGAGCAAGAATTGATCGTTCGAAAAGAAACATGCGCCACGGCGAGCCTTCACTTTAAAGAAAATAAAATATGGCAACCAAAAAAAATAATAGAGTGTCCGGAATTTTTTTCTTTTAAATCCAATAGAATGGTGTGGGATAGTGTTTAATTCATCTCCTGTCACATTTCCAACAATAAGCATAAATCTATTGCCTATGTTTTGGGTAAACCCGCGAGAAAGTTCGCGGGCATACATTGCTTCAGCCGTCTTGGCTGGGAATTTATTAAAGGTGAAGTTAAAAACCCTCATAGAGATGCGTGGCGCATAATATCGGCATGAAATTCTGGGGCGCTCGCATAGTCTTTGACTGATACATCAAGAGTCTTCCTTTGTGGCTCAAGTTCTAACTGAGTATGATATGGGATTAAAACACCCTTTTTCTTCAGTGCCAGTAACCCTATCAAAATAAGCATGCGTCTTTTTGATTGTGATGTATGAGCGTACTTGAGACAGTCTTTCGTTAAACGAAATTTGAGCTGGGCATGACCACGGAGCATCTGAATTGGTTGGACGAAATACCAATAGTTTTTGGTATAAAGCCAACTGCGAACTTTATTCATATATTTCTTAAACGGAGTTATCTCATTCGTCTTACCACACCATAAATGTGTACTGAGGAAAGTCTCATTAGGATACCCTGTAAATGCACATTGATAATGCCGACGCTGAGCATCGTGAAGTAGTACGACGCCATCTGGACTGATGAGTTCTCGAGCAAGAAGCACACAACGGCGACGCTTGCGTCCATCAACAAAGATAAGATCGAATTTCTCATTGAGTGTTTTCGGGAAATCGACGTACTCATTCATCGGAAGAGTTCTTTGACGAAGTGCGTTATTCTCTACATCAAAAAGCTCGATCCTAGTGGAAGGATCGTCTTTCACCATATCTCGCACCTTTTCATACCAGCCTTTATTGTATTCTATACTTCTCCAAAGATATGGAATGTTGTGTTTCCTCAAAAATTCAGTGTAGTAGATCGTGCTTCCTCCCGACCCCCATTCAAGCACTCGAACTTTTCTGCCATCTTTACCATAGTGCAAAAGCAATTTCTTGAAATATGCGATTTCTCTCCTATTCATCAGCGGCTTCATATGAATGCACTTTATCATATATAGCTGTTTTTCTCTAGAATATACGACAAAGTTTCCATTGAGCAATCCTCTCCGATAAGCTATAGTAGCAAGATGACAAAAATCTTCTGGCATCTGGGTAGAATTTTCGCACGACTAGGTGGATATAAAATTACTTCTTCTGAAGAGAAAATATTCAAAGATATGGACCTAGGATTCCGTCCAGTCTATGAACTCTGCGCGCCCTATAGTATGACGTCACTTGAACGCATGTACGCGCTCTACAAAGCCGTTCTGTATGTAATTCAAGCAAAAATTCCCGGTGATTTTGTCGAGTGCGGTGTCTGGAAAGGTGGGAGCGCCATGATTATTGCGGAGACATTAAAAGCTCTTGGTGTGACTGATCGAAATATTTATCTCTATGACACATTCGAGGGAATGCCTGAGCCCGACGAGCGTGATATTAAAATTCGTACAGGAGCTACTGGAAAAAGTATGTGGCTTGGAAATCAGAACTCGGGTGGATGGTGTAACATCTCAATCGAAGAAGTAACCGAAAATGTTCTAAAGACGGGCTACCCAAAAGAGCGATTCATCTTTGTAAAAGGTAAAGTTGAAGACACAATTCCAACGACAATGCCTAATGCAATCGCAATTTTGCGTCTTGATACTGACTGGTATGCATCAACGATTCATGAATTCAATAATCTCTATCCATTACTCTCTGAAAGTGGAGTACTCATGATTGATGACTATGGTTCATGGTCAGGATCAAGAGATGCAACAGATCAATATTTTAAAGAGCATACTATCTCCATGTATCTTCATCGAGTTGATATGGCGAGAGTTGGTATAAAATCTAATACTTAGATTTGTCTGAAAGAGTATCACCGAAGAAAGCACCCTCGTACTGACGCATAATATTATCACGCTCAAATCGTGTGACATCAGTTTCTTCTGTCTTCATGCTAAGTGCCTCAATAATTGCCTCTGCCATTAATTTCGGTTCTCCTACAGGAGTCAAAATTCCATTTTTCGTTTTCTCAATGTGATCGGTGATCCTTATTCTGAAATCAGTCTCAGGCGCCAAGATTTCACGAGAACCTCCTGCTGGAGAGTCAGTTGCGACAATATTTGTACCACAAATAAGAGCTTCAATCAGTACATTTGAAAGACCCTCAGAGCGCGATGGAAGCACAAAGACATCTGCATGCTTCATGTAGGTATATGGGTTCTCTTGTGAGCCTTCATACGAAATATCTTCCTCTACGCCTATCCTTTTCGCTACCTTCTCTATGCTCTGTTTTTCACTTCCCTCCCCAACCAAAATGAGCCTTAGATCTTGGACACTTTCTTTTGCTATCTTAAATGCTTCAATAAGTGTCAGAATATCTTTTTCTTTTACCAAACGTCCAACATAGACCACAAAAGGGCCGTTTAAAATCGTAAATATTTCTGGTATAAATTCTCGTGATTTATTTTTTATCTCTTCAATATTTTTTGGACTATAGATAGTAACAATATTTCTCTTATCTTTTATGAGAGAGTAGGTATCGTCTGCAATACCTTTTGATACAGCAATAATTACCGTGCTCTTTGGGTAAAAGATTCTGGTTAGAAGAGGTATGAGTACGCGATCTTTCCAAGAGCTATATTTTTTAAAGAGTATAGTGAGTATTCATCAACATCTGATTCTTCAATCGCTTGA
>CAZRDO010000003.1:0-78571 GCA_964599225.1 uncultured Candidatus Saccharibacteria bacterium | reverse complement strand
CAGTGAGTGGAGATCCGACTCTAATTACCTTTCGGACTTTTACCATTGCAAACATGCACGCTACAAGAAGTATCACGTTTGTGTGGATACCGGAACTAAATACTACATCAGGATGTGTATCTCTAATGATTTTGCGCAGACACCAAAGTGCAGTAAAAAACCTTGTGGTGTGTAAATCAATTTTCTGTACTCTCGACGAAATCTTAGATGCATAAAAACCTTTATCGTCCATGACGACTAAAGTGACTTCGCTCCCACACTCTATAAAATAGCTTATGAGGTCAGTAGTCACGCGCTCCCCTCCACCACTCTGGAGAGAAACCATAAAAAAAAGTATTCTCTTTGGTTTATTATTCATAAAGATGTATTACTTCATGGTATTTCTCTGCAGCACGCTTCCAAGAGAACATCTTTTCCTGCCGAAAACCCTTTTCAATAAGCTCATGCCTTCGTTCTGGATGCTCAAAGATAGTTTTCAGACCATCTGCAATTGAGGCAACATTATTAGGGTCAACCAAAAGCGCTGCCTCCCCTGCTATTTCTTTCATGGCACCTTGGTCTGATGTAATTACAGGAATACCACAGTTCATAGCTTCCAAGATGGGTAGCCCAAAGCCCTCAATAAGGCTTGGAAATACAAATGCCAGGGTCTCACGATAGAGTGATCTCAATTCTGCTTCAGTAACATAACCTTTAAATATAATCTTATTTTGTAACTGTTTTTCCAAAACCAATTTTTTAAGTGACTCTCCATATGGTCCTTGATTTTTGCCAACAAGAATGAGTGGTGGGAAATTATTTCCCTTATATTCTCCGTGAGCTTTACCATATGCCATTATCAATGAACGCACATTCTTGCGAGGCTTAATCACACCCGTGAATAAAAAATGTCCACCTTCTGATACTTCCTGATTCACTGGAATTTGGCACACTGGAGTGAAGCCATTGTAAATAACTTTAATTGTTGATGGCCTAATCGAAAAATGGCGCATAATTTCTTGTTTAGTGTACTCGCTAATTGCGATGATACTATCTGCATTTCTGAGAGACTTCCTGTGAATGAAGTGAAGAATATATTGGGTGAGTTTTTGTTGAAGATTCTCTGCGGGGATGTATTTATACGCAAAATCATGCACTACAACAATCTTTCTACCTGAGAGTGGCAAAAGTGGCATAAATGGAGTAAAGAAAATATATACATCCTGTTCGGGTGAGTGCCTGAGACCTTGATCGAGCCAAAATAAGTGTGCTGGCATTCTCTGTACTTTCCATTTGTTTCCCTTAATATCAGGATCAGGAGCATGGCTACCTTTAAGAAAAATGGTGTACTCATGAGAGCTATCACTTTCGATAATGGCTTTTACAAGGGAGAAAATTGCCCTGCCTAGGCCAGCAGATTCTTTTTCTCCGTATGGATGCATTATGAGACCTACTTTCATGTACTATGGGCAATGTTTATAAGCATTTTCTCAACTAATGCCTTTGGCCTCAGAAACTGTTGATAATAGTTAAAACCAGACTCTGCGATGTGTGCTCTTAAGACCGAATTATGTGCCAATTCAAGAATTTTTGCCGAAAGATCAAGCGGACTACCATTTTCACATAGTAGCATGTGTTCTTGATTGATGAATATCTCAGAGATGGCTTTCGAACTTGAGGTTATAATTGCTTTCTTGGCCGCCAGTCCTTCGTACACTTTATTTGGAATAACATTTCCAGTCTTCTCTGATGTTCCAAAAATACCGAGCACAATATCAACTTCTCTTAGTATCTCCCTGAGATCTTGAAACTCATATCTGCCAAAAAACTTTGTATTTACTGTTGGCGCACCCATGATTCCATAAAAATGAAATTCGATATTCTTCTCATTCTCTAAAAGCCGAGCAGCTTCAATGATTATTGGAATCCCTTGAAGAGGAATACTAGTTCCATGGAAACTGACCACTATCTTTTCACTTTCAGTGATCTTCGGCATTGGATACACTATCCGATCATCGCTTCCTACATAGACAACAACCCATTTGTCTTTTCTTACAAAGAATTTCTTCCTCATGAAATCTAAATGTGTCTCCGTGTCTATGAGAAGCGTACTTGGAAGATGGAGCGAATACCAATCTAAAAACCAATAGTAGAGAGCGCGTAACGAGAAACTTCTCACTTTCCTTCTATCCTCTACTTCTGAATTATAGAGTGAGACAAATGGATCAAAAATTACTTTTTTTCTACCAAATAAAAGGCATGCGAGCCATACCACAGAATGTCCTGGAAACGCCACGATAACATGGTCGAACTTTTCATTCTTAATTTTTCTGAATTGCCGAATGAGTGAGCTATATTTCGCTAAGCCCTTATGGATTTTCGGGTCAACCCGACAGAGCACCACTTCACAGCCGTTCTCTTCTAATCCATGAATAAGGACGCTATTACGCGAGTATGCGGGATTAAAGATTCCGAAGAAGCAGATTTTCATATGTGTGCGTTAAGTGTACTGATGAGAGTAGTAATGAGGGATCGTAGACTATGGTGAGTAGAAACTTCATCCCGGAGCTGCTGACCCATTTCCTTCTTCATTGGAAGCTTCCAAATATACTCAAGTTTTGAGGCAAGATCGTCAATATTTCCCTCTTCAAAAACAAAATGTGGATCAAACTTCGTAAGCATATCTTTTATGCCAATATTTGAAGTGAGCGGAATAACGCCACATGACATTGCTTCAAGTACTGCCTTATCAAGACTTCCAGTCCGACTTGCATTCACGTAGACATCAGCACTTTGGAAATATGGGAGAGACTTCTCTGGTGAGCGTGCACCCACGAGTGTAACTACTCCCTGGAGCTTCTTCTCTAATATCATACGTTGTAATTCTTCTTGATATCGTTCATCATCCCTAGTAATAGTTCCTCCAACAATAGCAAGTGAGATAGGTATGCCCTGCTCTTTCAAGCTCAGTACACCCAAAATTATATTATGGTGTCCTTTTGTTCTTGAGATTCGTCCAATTGAAAGTACTCGAAATGTATCACTTGTAACTTTCTCAGAAATTGGCTTATAGAATTCCGTATCAATCCCATGTCCGGTAATAAAAAGTTTCTTGCTTGAGAGCTTGAAACTCTCTTTCGATGCAGTAAAAATAATATCCGACCATATCTCGGCAATGCGTAATTTCAAATCAACAGATTTGTGTGTGTACCAAAGTACAATTTTCTTCCCTTGTAACTTCCAAAAGAATCCACCCAACACCACATAGATCGGATTCATATGCACAAACACTTTGTCATAGTGAAGTCTAAAAATAAGAGAAAAAAAACGAGAGAGGTATTTGACCACATTCCTTCCCTCTTCTTTACCAAGTGAATGTACGGTGACATTCTTAGGAAATTGGCACACGCCTTTCTCAAGGCAAATAATCTCAAGGGTCTCTACTTGAGCTGCAAACTCACTAATCCACGCATGAAAAAATCCTAAGTGTGGATCATGCTGATTTACTGTTTGGGTAATAATGAGTAATTTCATATGCTAAAGAATTGCTGTAATTGTCTCAGATATTCCTCCTCACTCGAATAGGGCAGAGAAATTGGATGGGCTTTTAAATATTCTTGCATGGCTTCACGTACCTCAGCTTCTCGGCTCAATACCCGCATTCTCTCGAGTAAACACACCTTATCATTCACAGGACACAGATATGATTGAACTCCATCTATAATAATGCTTTTCGCGACGCCAACGTCTGTAGAGATTGATGGAATTCCACGGCTCATTGCTTCAACAAGCGCCATACCGTAGCCTTCAAAATACGATGTTTGAACAAATACATCTGCATCTAGGTAGTATGTATCTGGTTTTTCCCAACCAGCCATAACCACTCTTTCGCCTAATTCAAAACTTTTGATCATATTCGAAATCTTTTCTCGTAGAGAACCATCCCCAACTATAACAAGGCGAACATTGCCTTTCTCTTTGGCAAGTTCTGCAAATGCCTCAAGAGACGCTTCGACATTTTTTTCAGGCTCAAGCCGAGCAACGACAAGAAATGTGAATGGTCTTACTTGTTCCCTATTAGTATACTCTGTAGCTCCTCGAACATAGATCGGTAAGAGTGATATTGGTGCATTGGTATACGCTTGAATGCTTTCTCTAACTTTCTCTGAGACAACGCGAATTTTATCAGCACTTCTTATTGTCATACGAGCAAAGAACTGCTCAATCTTCTTTCTCGTACTTCTCCCATACCATGGCGAGAACATATCTGTATGAAGCTGGAGATAGAGCTTCGAGCCGGTATACCAAGCAATGATGAGTCCAATGATTCCAAGAAATCCTGGATCTTGAGGTGAGACAACTGCAATGTGTTTTTTATACTCAAATGCTTTTCGAATAATATCAAATGGATAGAAAAGCTTTGAGACAGAATTGGTAGGGATAAATAGACAATTATCTTTTTTGAGTATAGCAAATCTATCTCTACGTAAAGTCGGGATAATAAATATTATGTGTTCAGCAAATTCTCCATATTTTACTAGCCTCATATGTGTCGCCGAATGCTCATCGAACGCATGCCTATCAGTACCAATCATGAGTAAAATATTTTTCTTCAGAATTACATTCATGTGCTCGAGGAGATTTGTCACTGTAGCATCTACACTAAATTTCTTTGCGCGCTCATATGCCTCATTCGTAATGGATTCTCTGAGAGCTGCGTCAGTCGAGAGTACTTCAAGTACCTCTACAAGTGCGTTTTGATCACCTGCCGGCACAAGGAAACCTTCTTTTTTGTCTGTAATAATTTCTTCGATATTTGAGCTCCTCGTCGCAACAACTGGAATTCCAAGTGCCATTACTTCGACAACTTGGTATGAAAAGCTCTCAAATGATGAATTGAGTACATAGACATCAGCTTCTTTGATTGTATTCCAAAGTTCAGCTTGTGGAAGTGCGGAAAGAAATTGTACTCTCTCTGATACTCCTATTGAGTTTGCAAGCTTTATAAGCCGCTCTTTATCTGGACCATCACCAATGAGTGTTAGATGCCAGGATTCATGTGTTGCAATGATTCGGATAAGTGTATCAAACTCTTTCCAGGGAACCATGCGACCAGCGGAAATAAAACGAAATGTAGAAGATGGAGGGTGAGATTCTTTTTTGTATTCTTTTATTTGTTCAAAGTTTATACCATTATACATAGCTATCGCTCGCTTATCCTTCATCCAGAGAGAAACCAAGTTGGCAAAATAGTGACTCGGTGCAATTACAAGATGTGCATTTCGAACAACTAATTTTTGTATACTACGAAAAAACTCCACATGCCAGCTATATTTCTTATTTTGAAATACGTCAATCCCATCAACAATACCAAAACGTTGTTTCCCTTGCTCCCACGCATAGTCGCCTGGTACACGTACAACAAATGGCTTCCCGAGGAGTTTCGCAGCACAGAGTGCTGGAAATCCGACACTAAAGACATCCTGTGCCAGGATGAGCGTGCTATGTCTTGCGTGCGAAAGCACAATAAAAAAATAGGCAATATGTCGCACTAGTAGTGGTAATGACCTCACACGACTAAATGGTATAACTTCAATCTCTATACCTCGTTTAGGGAGCTCTAATTCCAATAATTTCGCATACGTCGCGGGCCCACCAATTTCAGGAGGATACAGTGGTGTAGCAAGTAGGATTTTCATGGGTATTAAGAATACCCTATCACTTTACTTGCCCTTGGGTCAATCAGTATTATTGGCTTCTCTCTTCTCGAACAATCTTTCCATCTTCAAGATGAATAATTCGATCTGCTGAAAGTGCATATTCATGCTCATGTGTCACCATAATGATGGTTTGATTTTTCTTTTTATGGAGTTCACTCATAACTTGGATTACTCCTTGGCCTGAAGCACTGTCGAGGTTGGCGGTCGGCTCATCGGCAAACAAAATATCAGGTTCCTGTGCCATGGCCCGAGCGATTGAAACTCTTTGCTGTTCCCCACCTGAGAGTTGGCTTGGGCGATTATTCGCTCGGTGCGAGAGGCCCACGGCCTCAAGTGCAGCAAGTGCTTTGACTCGTGCATCTTTCATTGAAATATCTTGCATGAGAAGCGGTACTAACACATTTTCAACCGCAGAGAGTTCCGGTAGAAGCGCGTAATCCTGGAAGATGTAGCCGAGACGTTTCAAACGAAATGTAGTCCGCTCTTTATCAGAAAATTCCTCAGTTTTAATACCATCAATCGTGATCGAACCTGAGGTTGGTAAATCAAGTAGGCTTATTTGATAGAGTAGAGTTGATTTACCAGCGCCCGACTTACCCATGATGGCGAGGAATTCACCACTTTTGATATCAAGATTGATATCGTGAAGCACAGGTGTCACAATCTGTCCGCTTGAATAATTTTTTACTAGGTTTCTAATTTCAATCATAGAGTATTCGTTAGCGACCCAAAATCGAGTTAAGAGTATTTTTCTTGATAATGAGCCAGGCCGGAATATAACCTGCAATCAATGTCACGACAATCATAATCGAAAGACGTACCAGTGTTCCTGCAAGTGGCGCGACCAATATACCATCAGAGAACGGGAAATCAATTGGATGTGCAGTGAGAAGCGGAACTAATACAGAATAAATAATGATCATCGCAATCCCTGCCCCAATGAGTACATAAATAAGAGATTGAAATACATATGAAAATTCAATTGCGCTCGCCTTAATTCCAATACCCTTCAAAATACCAATGTATTTTCTGCGGGTGATTGCGTTGATAAATACCACAATAAAAACAGTAATTGAAGAGACTACCAACCCAATCGAACTAATGGCATTACCAAGTATGCTAAAGGTAACAATAATATCTTCGAGTGCTTGTGGAAGCGCTTCTCGCGAAATTCGGACAGTAGCTTGTGAATCGATTCCACTTCCAATAAGTGCTGACTTCACGGCAAGTGGCGTTGTAGTGTCACTAACTGTAATTGCCACCTCATTCACATTCATATTAGTACGTCCGACGAGCTGACGAAAATCACTTTCAAGCATAAATACCCGAAATGAAGTTTCATCAACTTTCGATTTAATAATACCTTTCACCGTAAATTCCCTCGTGTTTCCATGTGCAGTCACCCGAACTCGTGTCCCAGGTTCGACGCCAGCAATGGTAGAAAATACATCGCCAAAATCGGGTGCATATTCTTCTAGCATATTTGCGCCAACAAGTATTGATCCTTCATCGCCTTCAGTCAGATATGCTCCACTTTCCACATAATGAGAAAGGTGGGTAACAGCATCTTCAGCTAGAGGATCGATTCCAACAATACGAGTAGCAACGGTATCCCGAACTTCGTGAGGATCTCGTCGCGTACGGTAATTTGCTTCTACAGTTGCACCCTCGGTCGCACGGGCACTGTAACGTTCAATGCCTTCGATGGTATCAAGTGTTGCAAGTATGTCTGTGCTTTTTTCTATGAACGATTCACCTTCTGGTGTTGAGAGGAAGATGTCTCCCGTGTGTTGATCACGAAATGCACGTACTGATCCTTCAATTAATCCGACTAATATTCCAGAGACTACTACGAGATTAAGGAAAGTGAGCATCATGATGAACACGATGAGGCTTGTTGTCCACATATTTGCACGTCTGATTTGCTTCCAACCAAGGAAGAGGCCAACTCGAAGGGTCTCACGAAACATATTATTTTGGAATCACTACGAGCGCTCCTTCGCTGAGTCCCTGTGTGATCTCGACGAAACCATCACTACCGCGAAGACCCATAGTCACCGGAACTTCTTCTGTCTTTTCATCGTCTTTCATTACTACAACATAAGTAGACATATCAGCGCGTGTCCGAACTGCCCGAATAGGTAGAGTAACAACATCTTCTCGCATGTCAGTAATAATATGCACCTCTGCAGTCATGCCCGATGCGATACGCTCATCTTCAATATCAAATACAAGTCTCGCTTCATACACAGGTACGCCATCAACAATCGTTTCAGCACGATTGACTTGGACAACTTTTGCTGGAAACTGAACATCCTCCCCAAATGCATCAAGTGTGACTGTTGCGCTATCACCTGCAAGGACTTTAATACTATCAATCTCAGGCAAATCAATTTCAATTCCCAAGTCATCAAGAGATATAAGTGAGAGCACTGACTCGTTAGCGGCAACTGATTCTCCGAGATCACTGTTGACTGCTGTGATTGTTCCTTTAAATGGCGCACTGAGAATTCTCTCACGAATTTGTGCCTCAACGCCTTTTACTTCAGCAAGTGCAATAGCAAGATTTGCTGCACTAATTGACGATCCAGCCGAATTTTCTCGGATAAGAGCCTCTGCATCTTCGAGTACTCGTGTGCGTGTTTTAAGCGCCTCTTGATACATGTTGAAGTTCACACTATATGAAGCGCTCGAAGTATTTGGGATCACTATATACCAAATGGTGTCATCATATTCACTTATTGAATCAGGAAAATCTATAAAGAGACCCTTGGTGCCTACCATTGTTGGTGCTGTTTCTTTTATTTCAACTGGCTCTGTTTTTTCAAGATTAAATGTTGAGAGCAGGAAAGTACCCTGTGCATTTGTCTTCGCTTCAATCTGAATTTTATAGGTTCCTTCTTGCCCCTTGTAATTACCTGTAATAGTGGGCGGTGTGACAGTATATGATTCACTTTCTGCTTCTGCGACGAGATCATCAGAAAGAAGGGTTGCATACGCGCTTGCTACAAGTGCATCTTGCTCTTCTTTTATTGCATCCAGATTAACTGCATCATTATCGACTTTTGCTTTGGCAATTGCGAGATTAGCATTCTTGACTGCAAGTTCTGATTCTAGTGTACCGAGATCAAGCGACATTAAAACCGTACCTGTGTTTACGACTTGATTTACTTCAGCTGACACGCGCCGGAGAATTCCAGACACAGGGAAGCCAAGATCAGCTACAATGCCAGCTTGAACACTACCGACAATATCAACACTCTCAACCACCGCTCGACGCTCTACAACAACCGTCTCAGCCTCACTTTGGTTACCGCCAATAAATATAATGAGTATGATAATAAGGAGAACTACTGCTGCTCCAATAAGATGGGTCTTTTTCTTAAAAAACTGCTTTATTTTCAGTATATACATATGTTTGTTATCTGACTGTATATGAGTAAGGCCCCCACTGTCAAGCAGGGCATTTCAGTAAAATATTTGAATTACAATAGTTTTTTTATCTCACAAGCTATAGTAGACCAATCATACGACTCCTTCATTAGGGCCGTTCCATTCTCAATAACACTCTTTTTTAATACTGGATTCTCAAGAAGCTTTACCGTACGAGCGATAGACTCTGGATCTTCTACCTTACAAAATAATCCTGTCTCTCCGTCTTTGAGAAAATCAGGGATTCCCCCAACCTCCGTTGCCACAACTGGTAACCCTGCGGCCATAGCTTCAAGAAACGCACTACCGAGTCCTTCTGAAAGTGACGGCCGAATAAAGACATCTGAAGCATGGAAATACTTAGGTAACTGACTATGAGGAACATAGCCAGTAAAACGTACTCTATCTTCTAATATTAAACTTATAACTTGGAGCTTCAAACTTTTCTCGAGTTCCCCCGAACCAATAACAAGGAATGTGTACTGCTCGGGCAAATACATTAGCGCATCAATGACATCCTTTAGTCCATTTTTTTTCACAAGCCGTGAAGCGCTCACCATAACAATACTATTTTCAGCAAATCCAAGATTATGGCGAAGTGTGCTTCTCTCAACTTCACTGGATCGGTGTGAAAAATATTCTATTGCGACTCCATTTGGAATAACATAGGGTGTGCCACCAAAACCCATATCAACTGCAAAATCCGAAAGATAGCGCGAGATTGTTTGCACGGCATCAGCCCGCTCAAATATTTTTTTAAATAATGGATATACAATTCTTACACGCCGCTTGATATAAGGAATCGGATCCCCTTCTTGGAGTGTGAGGATGAAGAAGACTTTTGGAAACTTCCGTTTAAAAAATGAAGCTGCAAAACCAGCATAATTGGCCATAATTGACCAGATAGTATGATATTTTTTTTCTTTATGGAGTACCGTCGCCCTCCAAAGCGCCATACAAGGAAACATATACTTCATACACGTACGGATTATCCTCTGCACGAAACTCTGTCCTCCACAATAAAGTCCCACACGATAGACCATAATATTACCGACTTTTTCAACACGTGTACGCTCTGTGCAGAGCGTAATCATGTCAAAATCAATACCAGTAATCCGGTCAGTAATTTCTTTAACTGCAAGCTCCGCTCCCCCGACATAACGTGGCAGGTAGACCAGAGAGAATATAAGAACCTTTTTATTTTGTTCTTGCATATAACTTCTCTACTTTTTTACACATCAATTCAATTGAGAATGATTCTTCTATGCATCGCTTAGCATGAACTCCATACATTTCTAGTTCTGAAGTATTACTCAAGACTCTCTGAAGTATTGTACTAATTGCTAGAGGTGTACTTCGAGGAGGAATAAGTACTCCTACATGTTCATCCACTATTTCAGGAATTCCGCCTACTTTACTCGCAATAATTGGTAATCCATATGACATGGCTTCGAGAATAACCATAGGAAAAGCTTCATAGTCAGAGATGAGTACTAGAAGGCTGCCTGACATATATGCTTCTCCCATACGCTCTGTCGGAAGCGAATCAAAATGAATGATATTCGAAATATTAAGCTTAGCTGCAAACTCCTCTAACTTTCTTCTCTCTGGTCCATTACCAAGAAGTTGTATTGATATACGACTTCTGAGCTCTTCTGGTAGATAGCTGATAGCCTCTAGCAGTAAGTCCTGACGCTTTGGTGGAGCGTAGCGACCAGCAAAAATTATATTTATTTTCCCAGGGGTCCGAGAGGGCATTTTATAATCAGGAATTGGAACGCCATTATGGATAACCACCGATGTGTCTGGACTAAGAATAGAAGCCCGTAAACCCAGAGCCCTATCAAACTCAGAAACACAAATTGTCATATCCGTCAGGGGTCGCATTAGAAATTCACCAAGCCAGCCAATCACTCTCTGTAGGATTGGAACACCTCGACGAAAACTCCAACCATGTGCTGTAAAAATCTTTTTTGCTGGTATTCCAATTGTTCCTAATCTCCCAAAGAACCCCCCACCACCACTATGACAGTGAACTATATCTGGCATTATTTGATATGCTATAGTCCGCACACCATGTAATGCATAGATGAGATTTAATGGATTATAGCTATTCTTAAAATATATGTTCTGATAGAAAGTAATATTTAGTTTTTTACATCTTTCTTCTAACCAGCCCCTTGGTGACGCCATAACTGCAACAGTATGACCAGAATTCTTCATATATTCTATCAGTAGAGAGACATGGGTCTGAGCTCCTCCCATTTCTGACTTTGTAATAACGTAGAGGATTTTCATTCTTAGAGGTTCTCAAGTCGAAGGACGCTAATTTCTGGGAAACTCTTAGCCTGAGCTTCTATGTGCGTGACAACTTTCTTTGACATTTCGATCTCTGGATTCAGTGTCAAACCAAGTGCGGCAATTCTTTTCGCTTCTGCAATATTGCCTTGATAGAGCTCTGTGAGCGCATCGAGTGTATAGGTCAGCGGATTCTCTGGTGAAAGCTCGTACGAAGCACTGATAAGTTCCTTGGCTCGCTTCGTTTGATTGTCTCCGATGATAGTACTCGTGAGATAGAGGTACGCGAGATCCATATGTGATCGATAGTCAGCGGGATTCTCAGAGAGTCTCTTTTCAAATGCTTCTTCGTAGATTTTAATTTCTTCTTTTGCAGTTGTGATAAGTAGTTCGGTTGCACTATGATCAGCAATTTTCTCAAGTAGCCCTTTTACGAATGATGTTGATGAAAGTCTAAGAGATTCAAAACTTGAGGCTCTCTCCACTGCCTTCTTTGCAAATTCGATTCTTTCGGTATCATTGTTCTCGACGAAAACATTGTAGAGTGCTTTCTGCCTCGTGTGTTCAGCAAAGATGAGCGATGGGACACTCGCTACAATAAGTATAAAAACGGCACATCCCACAACTATTTGTGGATAACGAGCACTAGCCATAGATTTTGATTTCAAGGGAAGACTTGCTAATTGTGTGCGCTCACGTTCTAGCCATAGACCATAGCCAGCTAGAAGGAGTAGTAGGCTATGAGTTGCAATAGTATCGAATGATGTCTGTAATTGGAGTATGTGACCGAAAATAAGTACACAAAGTAGATGCGACTCATTTCGACTTATACTGCCGGCTTTCCCAGCCCGTAGGAACACATGTCCAAGATAAATAAGAAGGCCCAGGTATACTGCGATACCTACAAAGCCAATTCGAACAAGTGTATCAATGAAGAAGTTGTGTGCGCGATCAAACCAGGTCTCACCAATATTCTCTTCTAGATAAAGCCTGTTATCAAAATGACCCTGAACTGCGAGTGCGAAATTCTCTGGTCCATAGCCCAAGAGCGGTCGCTCTTTGATCGCTTCCCATCCACTCTGCCAGACTATGACACGAGCCGCTGTTGATTTAGCGATATAACGATCTTGCACTGGTGAGCCTGGGACAAAGAGAAGTAGCACGCCGATAGTAACACCAAGTATCCAAACTAGAGCATGAATAGTAAGTATAGTTTTTCTATTTGATTCATTAGTGAATTTTTTAATAAGGGTCACAATTCCCCAATAAACAAGAACAGCAAAAACCGTGACTGCGGAAGCTTGTGCAGTGCCAAAAAAATCAAATGGGTTTTTTATCGCATCGGCAAATGTACTTACTCCACGCCACAGATGAGAATTGAAGTAGAGTGGTGAGAGAAGCTCGATAAGTAATCCACCCACAAGTCCAATTTGTAACCATCGCTTCCCTCGACTATAGCCAAGCTCAATCAATGTGAAAATGACACCGAAGAGCACATACGCGCCGGCAAATGTAGAGTTACCGAGCGTAAGTCCGATCACATCTAATTTAATTGAGATGATTCTAGTAGTAAACCCTGCCCCTTCAGCCCCAAAGAAATAGAGAAATGAGAAGAAGACACATGAGACAATAACCACTCGACGAATAAGTATCCAATCCTCTCGTTTGAGTAATTCAGAGAGAAAATAGGCCATCAGCGAGAGTGCGCTGAAGAAATAAACACCGGTACTTCGCAATATATCTGACCAAAGTGACATCGACAAATACGGACCAAAAAGACTGCTAATGTAATGAAGCACTAGTAGAGCTCCTAGAATCCAAAGCAGATAGCGCTTTCGAACTGAAAGCGTAATTTTATTAAAGATTAATTGGTAGGTAAAGATGAGTCCCAAAACTGCTACAAATCCCACTACGAAGAAGTACTTGGCATTGGTCGCGCCATAGAAAAGCTTATGCGAAACCACAAAAGGCAGCGCAAAGACTGCAACTGCAGTCAAAACTCCTGTAAAACTAGTGTTTTTGAACATATAATAATTTCATATTAACACAATGATAGGAATACAAAAACCGCTTGTACAAAAGGTGCCTGACCCCTTATTATCAACACATGTCCCTTGCTTAAAGACAGAATCTGCTCTTTAGCACCTCTAATAATTATTAGATTATTTTCTTTCACTATATTTATTTTGATATTATTATCTATCCATTCCATACTAATTTTAGAAAATTATTCCATTCTTTATCATATTTATCTTTAGGAACTTTATAATAGAGATAATATTCTTTGTACTCTTCGTCATTTCCTTCAAGAAAATACACAAAATCTCCCTTTAAAAAAATAATTACATTCCAAGATTGCTCTATATCTTCAAATGGAATTTCTAATGATCCATATAGAGGGTTTTGTATTTTTTCTTTTTTAATATACTCCCTAATGTTGTCCCACCAAGGGAAAGTAGCAATAATCCCGTGTTCATCACTTTGGTAGTACAAACGCTCACCAAGAATATCAGTATTTTTGACTACAAGCCTAATATCTTCAACGAGAGGAAACTTTTCTAATTCAATTTTTTTTAACACATCTTTAGTAGCAACTGTCCCGTTGTAGGGATTATCTTGTAATAACAATGGGTTTACATTTTCACACCATTTTTCCTTGGATGGAGAATTTTGATTTTGTTCACAGATAAAGACTCTTTTTTTCATACTATTAATTACTATTACTACTTTTAAAAGGATACGATGATTTTATATATTCTTTACCATTTTGTGTTTTCGTAAGTATCAACCGAACTTCAGTAAGATTTTCAAGAATATGGCCATCCCTGGTAAAACCATGGCCCAAATTTTCACTTAGATTAGAACTTATTTCTAATTTAAAAGCATTGGGATTTGCCATCCATGAATTAATTTTATCAATATTATTCTGAATGTTTTTATATGTTGCATGGTTACCAATTTCTTCAGAGTGAAATGTTGTTGAATAGTCTGAATGAAATCTTGGGTTATTAAATCGTGCCTTAAGAGCCTCATTGCTCTGTCCAACATGTGTTTTTAGAGTATGCCCTCCCATCGATTCATGACGTTTTAAGATACCTGCTGCATCTCCAAGTTCATCAGCATGACGAGCATAACCGATAAATGCTGGAACCGGAAATGCTAATGATAGTACATCGGCACTAACAAAAAGATAGTTCTTAAGTGTTGGTTTCGCTTGGTAGTCCCTTAGAGACAGTGATAATGAAGCAATATCGAGAGCTGACTCCCAATATTTCCCTCCATCATCTTTGTATTTAATCGGATTATTCCGCGCGTAATTGTAGCTATTCATTGCCTGTGGATCAGAAAGATATTGGACAAATTCGAGTGAAGTAAGTGACTTAATTGCATTCGGATTTCCCACAACTAAAAACGCCGGATCCTGAGTAGTAAACTGTCCAAGCTTGCTACCATAATACCGTGCTTCTAAATATTCAAGACCACTCTCAACATCATGATATTTCCCAAGGAATGTTTTATCTCCTCCAGTACCTCCTTCAGTGTACCGAACCTTGCCGAATGGGTAGAAATCATTGAGCTCGGTGACTAACCCCGCCTGGTTCGTGATCTTCTCCACCGATCCTAAGTGGTCACTGTGGACATAGTATGGAGTGATCGTTGTTCCATCTTTTTCAATCGTTGCCAGCAACGTGTCTCCTCCGTAGATATGGCGACGTTTTATTGTTCCCTCTTCTTCATAGTACCGGTTTGGGGTGATTGTTGTGGAGGTTTGGGTAATATACTTTTGTCTTGAGCCACTATGGTCATAAATATATGAGAGCGCTCCACCAGGAGTAGTCGTACTTGCAAGTTGATTTTTGTAATTCCAAGTATATATATTGGCACCATCATTTAACAGATTGCCGTTTTTATCATAGGTCCGAGAAACGCTGGCGATCGATGTCGGAGCGTGAGGATTGGCAAAGAGTGTACCAGTATTGCCAGCATACGCATACGTACCAACATCCGACTTTGAGAGAATGTTCCCAAGTTCATTGTAAGAATACGTTTCAGTAAAGTTACCACCTGCCACCGCACCATTTGAGGTCGCTGAAAGAAGTCGATACAAATCGTCGTAGGTAAAAGTAAGTGTTTTCGCAGTATTAGTATTTGATGAATCGACAATTTGTGTGATATTACCAACCGAATCATATGTATAACCAATATTTTGATATTTGGTCGAACCAATGTTTGTTTTTTTATTAGTATGACGGTAGAGCTTAGTTGCGTCATACGTGTTGGTTGTACTGACACCATTAGCAAAATTAATGACTTTCACTTCTCCTGTTGGAGCATAATTGAAACTCGTCACTACATCGACAAAACTCCCGCCATTTTCCTTTCGACGAATTTTGTTGAGATAACCTGCTGTGCTATATAAATATTTCATTTGAGAAAGGTCTGGGTAGGTCACTACGGTTTGGTTGCCTAAACGATCATATGTATAACTTGTAGTATATGCACTTCCATCGATCGTTTTTGTCTCACTTGCAAGAGTGCCGTGAGGATTGTAAGTGTAGGTAGTGGTAACTGAAGGAAGAGTGGCACTTGCAAGATACCCTTTGCCATATATCCCACTATCGTACGCGTACACAATTTCTGTTCCAGTCGCGCCAGTAAAATCTTCAGTTAATTTACGATTGATATCATCATATGTGTAATTAATCGTCTGATTCTTTGGATCAATTGATTGCGTGAGATTACCAGCATCATCATATCCATAAGACCAAATCCCGAATGTTGTGTCAGCTGAAGCATGGAGGTCTTCTGCAGTCAGCTTGCGGCCAAGTCCGTCATAGGTGAAATTGCGGATATTCCCGAGTGCATCTGTGATTTTAGTGAGATTTTTTACCAGATCCCATTTATAGGATGTCGTGTATGTGCTCACACCATTTTTTTCTTCAACTTTAGTAAGATTACCTCTTGCACCATTAGTGAAAATTTTCTCTTTTCCGTTGGTATCAGTGATCGTAGTTTTCCAATCATCATATACAAAGGCTGTAGTACCGAGAATGTTTGATGTTGTGAGTGGTCGTGCGAGTGCATCGTACGTGTTTGTCGAATAAAGTGCTCCATCAGTAGTGGATACTGTACGAGCACTTCCAGTCGAGGCATAGGGTAGAGATTCTTTCTCCAGAAGCCCGCGAGTATTGTAGATACTATCTTTGACATTAAATGTATTAGTGGCTTCGGCTTCTCTACGTTCTTGAAAGATACGACCAAGACCGTCAAAATATTGGTAGCTATCAACATTCGTAGCGTCATCTAAATAGTCTGTCTTGTGCACAGATACCGCACCTGGCGTATCAGTGTAGGTATATGTTGTTTTAGTAACCAGTGTACTTGGCGTCGTAAGGTCAGGGATTTTTTCTTCGATAATACGATCCAAGCCATCAAACATTATTTTTGTGACTAGATTATTCGCATCAGTGATCTGTGTTGGTTTACCGGAAGAATAATCATATACATATTGCGTAGTTTGAAGCAGTGAGTTGGTAATAGTAGCAGGATAGAGATTGTATGAATCGTTTGTATATTGAGTGACTTTGCCACGCGGATCTGTGGTGGTAATCGGCAGACCAAATGAATTATAACTTGTTAGTGTATCAACCCACTGTGAGCCTGTTTTCCAATTACGAACCTTAGTAGTATTCCCAAGTGTGAGTGCCCCAAAAGCTTGATTATCATAATAATATTTTGCATCACTCACTTTGTTGCCAGCATTATTGACAAGTGTTTGCTGAGAAATCGCGAATCGGCCACTACCATTTATTGCGTACAAATAAGCCACTGTACCTTTATCCGTACTCGTGTCAGTAAAACTTCCATCAGTATTTGCTATGACTTCTCCATAGTTTATTTCGGTAAGCAGATTACCGTTCGCGTTGTCGTATGTATATTCAACAGCAGTATCTTTGTGATCAGAATCACCATCATAGGTAAGCGTGGTGGTACGAGCAAGTTTCACAAAATCATGATCAACACCGATATCATATTTATCCCACTTATTCACTGTAAGACGATATAAATTACCACTGTCATCATACTCTTCAGTGCGATATGATCTACCCATTTTGGAAATATGATCCGTGTCCTCACCAAGAGATGTGTTTGTGGTATTGCCTTGGTGATAGTAGGTCTTCACGACATTACCGACAGAATCTGTACTTGTCACTACTCCAAATCCAGCAAATTTGCGATCGTGTGGAGAATTAAAATAATAAAATCCATCAGCATATGTGAAATGCTCAGTTGCAACGTTTCCAAATCCATCATCGGTGGTAATTGAATCAACAGTTGTGATCAAAATCGGAAGCTTTGGATTCTGAAGTATACCGCTATCATCATAATACTTTGTCGATGGCTTATAACTAATGTTTGCAACTCCCCCATATGGTGTTTCGATACTTACAAGAAGATTGACGAACGGAGTAGATTTTGATAAGTGTGTTCTCGCATCTTCTCCACTCAATGCATACGTTATATCATCCATACCATCAGCGTTCATATCGACAATAACTGAGTATAAGGTCACATAATTGTTATTTACAAAAGCTTCAGGGACAATAGTTTCTGTAAAATAGAATGAGCTTCCGGATGAAAATTCATCATTTTTATTTAGCCATACCGAACCTACAACTTCGTCACAATTCGAATTCCAACAATGGCTAGAGACAAGATCAATAGCTCCATCACCATTCACGTCAGTACTTCGACTGCCCGCATCCGTATTCCCAATTTCAGCACCTTCTCTAGACCAAAATGGTAAAGGAATAGTCCAGTCACCTATGCTATCAGGAAGCCAAGTATGACCATTATTGATAAAGGTACGCTCAAGCATTGGATTATCATCATCACTCCAATAAATATCAGTGAGTCCATCCCCATTAATATCTACAAATTGTGCATGAGTGAAGTTATCATCTGGTCCACCATCTTGAGTGATAATACCCACAGGCAATACCCAATCATTTGGAGCTGCTTGTATCCATCCAGATCCGTTATTCAAATAAGTATAATCTTGCTCAGAACCATCACTAAAAGAACGTACGATATCTTGCAACCCATCGCCGTTTACATCAATAATCTGCGCGCCATTATCAGCATGCACATTATCGTAATACACAAACGCTACCGGAGGATATACATCATCGGGCACCCAAGGGTCAATTGGGTCTCCAGTATTTCTGAATGTCTGTGAGACAGGAACAGTTACGCCTTTGTTAGATGCATATGACCATATGAGATCGGTGAGAAAATCACCATTGTAATCAAATGCACGAGTTCCATAGTCAGAGTACAAATTATAGGGATTTCTTAAGTATATTGGGATTTCCCAATCTGCTCCACAGCCACCATAATTTATCCATCCCCCATGAGTATTATTTATGAAAGTATTCTTATAAAGACACTCTGTTTCTTCATCAGAGAAGAAGAGCACATCCGGATACGCATCATTATTTATATCTCTCACTTGAATATGAGTGGGTCCATTTTCACCAGAATAGAGTGCGTGAGGAAGTTCCCAGAGATTATTCTCAGTCTGTGACCATCCCAATGATGTCTCTTGTGTTTTATAGGTAAACTTAGTCGGACTATCAATTGAAACTACTCCGGATTGTAAATCTTTTCCCGACTCTGTAATTGCTATAGGAAGTCTGCCGCTTTGTGTATCATCATAACTAATTTCGTATCTTTTAACCCAATTACCATTCTCTACTACTTCAATACTAGAAATTCTATACTTAGTTTTCACTTCGAAACCAGTACTATACAATGTAGGACTCATTGTAAATGTTCCATCTCGATTAAAAATAACCTCAAACATTCCTTCTTCTGAACCGTGGCCTGTATATATTATTTTCGAGGGATAAATCTGACCTGTGTCTTTATAATATTCATAACGAATGTAATTATCATTCGTATCGCGCACTTCTTCAAGCATCCATTTATAAATACGAGCGCTATCACTAGGATCATCTTGCCGAGTTTCTGCACTTTGACCAAATACGTACCTCGTACCGTCTTTATCGTAAACTGTCCAAGTATTATTTGAAAACGTATAGGAGAGAAAATCATTATTTTCTACCTTCGCAGAATAAGAAATTCCAGAAATATTTATTAACTCCCCTGAAAGACTTGAGGAGAAATCATGATGATCGTACATTTGCTCTGAACCATATTTGTTAATCCGTACAATTGAAGGAATATTAAACTCCCATCCCGATCCAATATAACTACGAGAATCTTTACTATTGCTATTGTACTCAAGAGCAAGCTCAGGCGTTAAATTATTTCTACCTTCAGGAAGTCCCACACGATAGGAATATAAGAGTGCCCCAGTGGACGGATCGGTTTTAGGTAATAATTTTGTACTTTCAGTTGCTTGGAGTGTTTTTGATATCCCCTCCCCACCTAATTTTATATTATCATTTCGGTCCCTATCCTTTAATTTGCCCCTTAGCTCTTTTTCAATAACCTTACTTTCAATAAGATCTTTTATCTCACTAGGATTTACTTCCTGAGTATTAGTGGGACTTGGCTCTACTTCAGAAACAGTGACTGGTACCACAGTTTCTGAAGCCTGTATGGAATTAGAAGAAGGTAGTTCTTGTTGAGCTAAGACAACAAAAACAGGCTCGAGGAGTAATAAAAAGGCCGCAGAAAATGCGGTTAGTTTGGCAAGGCGTTTCATATTTTTATTACGGAAATATAAGCTTTTATTCATGGCATTTCATGGACCATAACTAATTGTAATACTCGCACTTTATCATGTTTGTCTTTTAATGCAATGCGATGATTGTTTATGGAACAAAACAAAAAACCACCCCTTCGGGTGGTTTTTTGTTAAAGACTAGATTCGTCTTTCTTATACTAACAAATTGTTAGTTAAGAGAGAGAGGATCTGTCTTGAAGTCTTCAAGGTCGAAGTCGTATACATTGTATACAGTTGCAGAATCAGTTGTATTCCATCCGATTGACTTGAGAAGCATTCGGTAGAGACCGTCGTCTTCTATAGAGTCATTTGTCTGTGTGACTGTAAGCGTGAATGTAGACTCTTCACCATCTGTAAGGGTCCAGTTGTTTGAAGCACTGAGATCAGCATCACCTTCTTCAGTAAGAAGATCAGCAAGATCATCTACTGTAGCGGTACCAGAATCTTCTACGAGGTAGAGAATTCCGTCTGCATTAGTAAGCGATGTTTCAGCAATTGAAGTTGAGACGGTTGCAGCGGCTGTGTCAGACACATACACTGTTCCACCAAAGGCTTCAACTGTGAACTTGAGTACAAAGGTACCAGTATCATCATCTGATCCATCATCAACTGCAGAAGATTCTGTAGCAGACACGAATGAAACCATAATACCTGCGTCATAGAATGACATTACTTCACCGAGAGCAGAACCAGTAAGATCACCAATTGCTAGATCTTCACCTGTTTGGTCTTCAGCGTCAATTCCGTCAACTTCTGAAGCTGCACGGAGTTCAGCCTTAATTGTATCTCCTTGTTCGAATGCTGAGTCTGTATTATTAACATCAACTGTAACAACTACTTCAACTTCTTCTCCTTCATCAACTGTGAAGTCAATGTCATCAAAAGTAACTGTTGCTGCAGCTGTGCTTGTTGATACAGATTCAGAGAATTCTTCTCCATCGATTGTAAGGTATGCGGTGTTGATAACTGCATCAACATCGGTAGCTCCTGTTACTGTGAAGAGAACAGGAATATCCTTAACTTCGATGTCAGAACCATTAGCTTCAAGAGTAAATCTGAGAACCTCAACACCATTGGTGTCATCGGATGAATCAATATCTACAACTTGTGCTTCAGGATTGTCGTTACTTTCAGCAACTTTGAGCTCAACGTCAGCGGCAGAGGCAAACGTATCTACTTGCCATGCAAATGCATCTGTACCAGTGTCTTCTGAGATAGTTGCTCCTTGACCGTCCTCAAATCGGACTGTCACGAAATCAAGAGCCCAGTCATCACCAGCGTCATCTGAGTCAATGTTACTTACTCCTGTAACTGCGACAGTAATTTCTCCTGTCTCATTTTCTTTGATGATTGCACCGTCTGAAAGTGTGACAGTCTTTGTCCAATCATTGTCATCGTTGAATTCGTCTGCGTCAACGCGAGCGAACTCTTCACCGTCAACCATAATTGCAACTTCAGTGATGAAGTCACCAAGGTCATCATTTCCAGGCTGTGTAGAGAAGTCAAGTTTAACAGCTGTGACCATTATGTCAGAGCCATCTCCTACTTCAACTTCAATACCTCCGATTTCAACATCTTCTTCGTCCTCTCCTACTTCCTCGTTAGAGAAAGATGAAAGTTCGTTGTAAGAGTCAACTGATCCTGCGCCACCTGTAACAGTTCCACTGCCACCTGCTGGTGTACATGTGAAGCCTGCTGGACAAGCGACTGGAGTTGTTGGAGCGCATGTGAAGCCTGTAGGACATGAACCTGTTCCACCAGTAATCACGCCTCCGCATGAATTAAGGGCAGCTTTGGTATTCATACCAACGAGACCGTCAGCAACGAGAGCGTGTGCTGTTTGGAACGCACGTACTGCAGCATCTGTCTTAGGACCAAACGATCCGTCAGCAGTGAGGCCTGCACTTGCGCATGTATTAAGTGCTGTCTGGAGATTCATTACAAAAGTACCACTTGAACCCATTTTAAGGGTTGTTGTACCGAAATCCCAAGTTTCAGCATTTGCTTTTGAGCCAACTGCAACGAGTGCAAGGAGAGCAAAAGCGGCGACTGAAATTTTAAATAATTTACTCATAATATTTATCGTGTATAAGTTGCCATTATAAAAATTCTTTAACAATTTATATAAGAGGGCTGATGCGCTTATCTGATTAATAGTGGTTCGACAAAACCACTGTAGTATTGATGCGCATCGTTAAGAATATATTCAGGCGCTTAATTAAGGCGTCTGAAGGTTGTTCTCTGTGGACGAATCCACTCGGAACGGAATTGCCTTTGTCGACAGGGCAGAAGCCGTAGCCAACAAAATCAAAAAGAAAACATACATATATAGGAATCGGGTAGCGCCGTCATCCTATTTACTTCTATTCACTTTTCAATGTTCATTGAATCGACTTCCTTGGTTATCTGATCGCCCCTATCTAAAAGCGACCATAAACCTATGCGCACAAAGTCACTCAAAAGAGCGATTAGGTATGCACCGAGCTAGTATAGCTATAATTGCATTGATTTGCAAACTCACACAAAAGTGGCAATTTGTGGATAAGTCGAGGTCTACATTGCTGTAGCACTCCACTTCCTCATCATGGCTAAATTTGATGGCTCGCAAATCTCTCTCAACTACAAACTATAGATCTAATATGGTGCCAATAGAGCTCACTATCGGCTACCAAATATGACGGGTAAAGATCCAATCCCTTACAGTGTGAGCCTCTAGAATACAAATAAATGTATTGTTTAATATTTAGCTCACACTCAAACGGACACATAAAAGGACATATAAATTTATATGTCCTTTTATGTGTCTTAATTACATAACTGTCCTTTACAATTACTTTGTCCTTATGGAATATTTTGACCACCTTTTATTGCCAATTTTATTCAAAATTCCTTCACTAACCATACTTATAAGTTCACGCTGAATTGTCTTTTCACTATAATCTTTTATTACTTCTGAAGCATCTTTGACACTAATCTCTCCCTTATTTTTAAGGACTCCAAGTATCGCACTTCTTCGCTCACTCTTAAGGACAACTTCTAGCTGTTTTGGGTTCCGATATCTCTTATTTAATTCCTGATGTCCTTTATATGATTCTGTGTTTAATACCTGTCCTTTTTGACCAGAATCGTGTCCTATTAAAGTGGTTTTGTTTTCGAATATTGGGAACATGCCTTCAAGTGACACCTCCATGAGTTTCTCTGTACGAATGAGTACTCCACTTTCTCTTGTGGCTCGATTAGAATATTCAAGTACATATGATCCTATGTTTTTGAGTTCTTGCAAAAGGATGTCTGCATTCATCTGGCCCATAAGTCCAATTGTTTTGGCGAGTTCTACAAGTGCCATGATATTCCTCACTCCAACTTCAAGCTCTTTGAATTGGAGGGCCTGGGATTCACCAGAAGAAAGTTCAAGTGAGAACGAAGCTCCCAATAGTTTCAAACTGACTGCTCGCAGGTCATGTCTTAGTGCCTCAGTCTCTGGTAACGAATCCGTAACCATGTGGATAGCAGTAGAGAGTTTTTGTGTCCTTTGTTCTAAAAAGACACTGTCCTTATTAGAAATAGCCTTATGTAGCAAAGGAGAATTAAGACTACCAGCTGGAGCCTGTGATAGAGTTTCATTATTTTTTTTATATAAGTCCATTTGAAAAATCTCTGTCCTTAATAAAAAATAACCTAAAAGACACCAAGAGTATATATAGGACAGTATCCCTTTGCAAGTTCTTGACTGCTACTTTATGCCTAAGCGACTCATCTTTTGACACCTGTCTACTGGCCTCGTTCTCGAACCAATAACTATCCTGATTTCATTCATAAAACTATGGAAAATCTTGATGTAACATATATCAATTTTATTCAAAATAATAATCATCTGAATAATATTTGTATACGTTGTTCCATGATATAATCATGTGAATCTATGGCGAAAAAAAAATCTGAGAATGCTCGCAAGAAGAGTAAGCGCGGAGAAGCTGAGCCAACCAGACACCTTGAACAGAAAACGTGGCAAAATGTCTACGCAGTATTGTTGTTTATAGTTGCAATCTTTTTTGCTCTCTCTTCCCTCCATCTTGCCGGGCCTGCTGGAGAATTTGTTTTCAGAATTTTGAAGGGACTCTTTGGTGTTGGATTCTTCCTCGCACCACTCGTCTTTGGACTCCTAGGAATTTCACTCTTGAATAATAAGCGCCCTAAAGTTGCTCGCACGCATATTATCGGATCAATTATTTTTAAACTCTCAGGTCTCGGTATTATTGAAATTGGGATGGGAGAACACGGAATTGGTGGAGTCGTCGGAGATATTGTTTCGATCCCCTTTCTCAAACTTTTTGGGCCAATCGCCAGTATGGTTATCTTCTGCGGATTTTTCATTATCTCCCTTATGGTCATTTTTGACTCTACCCCATCAATCCCTGGCATTAAGGCATTCTTTGAAAAATTGTTTAAGAAAAAAATATCAAATGATGAATTAGAGAAGGAAGTGAAAATTTCTGGACTTACCGAAGATACACTTACTCTAGAGTCTCTCCCAAAAACTGAGATTCCAAACTCAGCTCCACTACCCATGCGTGAGCCAGAACCCATCGAAGTACCACGTGATGAGAGCCATGATGACGATATCGTACCTACACCAGCACGCCGCCGGATGCTTGGAGCCTATACCCCACCACCACTCTCACTCCTTGAAAACGATCGGGGTAAACCTAACACCGGCGATATCAAAGCCAACGCCAACATCATCAAACGTGCACTCGCAAACTTTGGCATTGAAGTTGAGATGGATGAAATCACAACTGGTCCCACAGTCACTCGTTACGCCATCAAGCCAGCTGAAGGTGTGAAGCTCTCTCGCATTCTCTCACTTCAAAATGATCTTGGCCTTGCGCTTGCCGCTCACCCAATTCGAATCGAAGCACCAATTCCCGGCAAATCACTTGTTGGCATTGAGGTACCCAACCGCGCCAAGTCAGTCGTTGGCCTCGGCACACTTCTCGGCGAAGCTGGTTTCAGTGCTGGCACCGTGCTTTCGATTGCACTCGGCAAGAATATTTCCGGTAAAGCTCGTTTTGCCAATTTGGCCAAAATGCCCCATGTCTTGGTCGCCGGTGCCACTGGCGCAGGTAAATCTGTCACCATTCATACTATTATTACCTCACTTCTCTATCGTAATGGACCTGAACTCCTTAAATTCATCATGGTTGATCCGAAGCGTGTTGAACTTACCCTCTATAACGGCATCCCTCACCTCCTTACCCCAGTCATTACTGACGCCAAGAAAGCAATTCTCGCACTCAAGTGGGCAACCAAAGAAATGGAACGTCGCTACCAACTCTTAGAAGAGCATGCCGTGCGCGATTTAATTTCATACCACACCAATGTCAGTGGCAAGGCTGGACCAGATGATGAAATCGATCCACTCCCCTATATTGTCGTCGTCATTGATGAACTTGCAGATATTATGCAAAGCTATCCTCGGGAACTTGAGTCAGCAATCGTGCGTCTCGCTCAAATGGCGCGCGCAGTCGGTATCCACCTCATCCTCTCCACTCAACGTCCGTCGGTCAATGTCATTACCGGACTCATCAAAGCCAACGTGCCTTCGCGTATCGCCCTCCAGGTGTCTTCACAAATTGATTCACGTACAATTTTGGACCAATCTGGTGCGGAGAAACTTCTCGGTGCCGGTGACATGCTCTACCTCGCCGGTGATATGGCAAGTCCTGAACGTCTCCAAAGCGCCTACATCTCAGAAGAAGAAGTGAAGCGTGTCGTGAAGTTCATCGCTTCACAATTCAAAGACGAACCACCAAGTGAAATTATTCTCTCTGGACCAATTTCTGAGGGCAAAACAATCTTCAGTGACTCTGTTGACAATGATGACGACGATGAACTGTACGAAGAAGCACGTCAGACAGTGATTGAAGCAGGTAAAGCTTCGACATCATTCCTCCAGCGTAAACTTGGAGTTGGATACGCACGCGCAGCGAGACTTGTTGATATGCTTGAAGAGAAAGGTATAGTTGGTCCAGGCTATGGTGCCAAACCAAGAGAAGTGCTCGAGAAACCGGTGAATAACATCGACCCAGGTGGTATTTCTGGAACTATCTGATGTTTCTATTTACTATTTACTACTCACTATTTACTAACTCGTATGTGGACAATTACTAAACATCATAAAATTGGCCTCGGTGCACTGGCGCTTGGTCTACTGTTTGTGATTGTCATCGCCTATGCGTACTTTCGAGGAACGCTTGCAATACGTGGTATGTCAGTTTCCCTCTCAAATATCAAAAATGGTATGACGTATAGTGAACCGACACTTCCACTCTCTGGCACTACCGAGCGCGTCAACACCCTCTATATAAACGGTCGCCAAGTCCTCCTCTCTCCAGACGGATCATTCGCTGATGTCATTGCCCCACTTTCGGGATATAATGTACTGAGCGTCAGTGCCTCAAATCGCTGGGGTAAAACAAAAGTGCTGACCTATAGATTCATGTACACCCCACACATTGAGTCAGTACTTGAGAATACTGAAGGAAGCGGAGTACTTAAAAGCTAACTTACTACTATGATAAAAAAACAACCAAAGCCAGCCAAAACCATGGACATGGCAATCGAAGATACCATTAAATCAATCCAAACTAAATTCGGCGAAGGCTCGATTATGAAAATGGGTGACACGCCCAAAGTTGATATCGATGTCATTCCGACAGGTTCACTTGGACTCGATATGGCGCTCGGCGTCGGCGGTGTCCCCCGTGGCCGTATTATTGAAATCTATGGACCTGAATCTTCTGGTAAAACGACCCTCGCACTTCACATAGTCGCTGAAGCACAGAAGAAAGGCGGTGTCTGTGCCTACATCGATGCAGAGCACGCTATGGATCCGGTCTATACCAAAAATTTAGGCGTCAATATTAATGATCTTCTCATCTCTCAACCTGACACAGGAGAGCAAGGTCTTGAAATCTGTGAGTCACTTGTCCGCTCAGGCAAGATCGACGTCGTCGTCATCGACTCGGTCGCCGCACTCACTCCCAAAGATGAAATCGAAGGTGATATGGGACAGCAACATATGGGTAAGCAGGCACGTCTGATGTCCCAAGCACTCCGCAAGCTCACTGCTATTGTCTCCAAATCAAATACCATTGTGATCTTCATCAACCAAATTCGTATGCAGATTGGTGTGATGTTTGGTAATCCTGAAACTACCCCAGGTGGTAAGGCACTCAAATTCTACACATCTATCCGTATGGATATCCGTCGCATTGCACAAATCAAGAAAGGTGAGGAAGTCGTCGGCGGCCGCACACGAGTGAAAGTGGTGAAGAACAAAGTTGCTGCACCATTTAAGCAAACTGAATTCGATATTATCTACGGCGAAGGTATTTCACGCGAAGGTGAGCTCATGGCGCTCGGTGAGAAAATCGGTATTGTCAAAAAGAGTGGCGCTTCGTACTCGTATGTTGATAAGGATGGAGCTGATCAGAAACTTGAACGGGGCTATGATGCAACTCGCCAACACTTACGCGCAAATCCAAAGATCACTGACTACTTGATGAAAGAAATTCGCAAACGCTTTGGTGAAATCCAAACCTCAAGTGGAAGTGCTGAGGAATAGAGACTCATGCAAAATAATCATCAGTTTGATACTTTCAAAGTAATTGCATCACTAGCAGTACTTGTGTTTTTTGGCTTTTTTATAATTAAGTTCCCTTCCCTCCTGCGAGAAAATACTCAGTCCGCACAAATAGTGTCAGTGGAAGCAAAAAAATTAGTCGAATCAGCACAAACTATTAATGCAGAAATAGGGGTCTTACTTAAAAGCCCTGTCCAGAACGAAACGAATCTTCGTCAGAAACTAATTGAACGCCGTTACTATCTTGCAAAAATTGCAAGATCTTCTCCAACTCAATTCACTTCTCTTCTTTTTGATAAGCAGACTTTGCAAGCCATACCTTCTAGCCTCTCTGATCTCCTCGAATCAGAATCTACAGTCGGAGGGGCTCTCTCCACTATTCATATCCATAGTACCAAAGACAAATCATTCCCTTCAAAAGGCGAACATGCTGAGCCCTCATATATACTTAATTCGGGGAGCGAGTATTTATTTGTAAATATTGGATCAGAAATTAAAGATATTGATGAACATCAAAATGTAACCGTAACCGGTCACAAAATTGGTGAATTTTTTATTGGCAAAATAACCAGCCAAAATAAAAAAACTGAAGACGCCACCGCAAACCAAAAAAACCCTATACCAATATCTGCCCCTCATGTTCATACACTTGATATTGTTGATAAGCCTGAATATACAATGGTAGTCTTTCTTGTAAATTATGAAGACACCACTACAAATCCCTTTGATTCTGAAACCGCCTATACACGAATCTTTGATGGCAATTTCACGAAATTCTTCGAAGAGCAATCTTATGGCAAAGCAACTTTTGCTGGAGAGGTTTATGGCTGGGTTACAGAACATCGTGATAGTGAGACCTGTGGCCTCATGGGGAACATTGCCCCAGACTCAGAACTTCAAGCATACATTACTGCAAATGAAATTAATCTTGATGAATATGATTTCACTTACGTCATCCAAAATTGTGAAGATTCCGAAGACTTCTTCGGCAATGCCTCTGGCGATTCCTTCGCGACATCAGTTGGAAGTAGTTGGTGGTACGGAGAAAATATATCGTGGAGTCAATATCATCCATTCTCATGGACTCCACTTGATCGTGTGCTTACACACGAAGTTGGACACCTGCTTGGAAGAAGTCACTCTTCTGGTTTTGATTGTGGAAACACAACGCTTGGCGAGTCGGGTTGCTCAACGGTTGAATATGGAAATCTGTACGACACCATGGGCTCAAGTGAATACGGACTTCATTTTAACGCATGGAGTAAATCCTTGCTCGGCTGGATACCCTCTACGGATATTGTCTCTATCACTGGACCAGGAGAATACACTCTCTACCCAATGGAAAAATCATCTAATAAACGTTTAGCTACTATTTCATTTATTTCAGACACTGGAACGGTAGTGCCGACACCATATTCCTTGGAATATCGCTATCCGCTAGGATTTGATGGGGCACTTAGTAACCAAGCACTCAATTACCCAGGTCTTAGACTCTATAAAAACAATTCAATACTCGATGCTTTTCCAAGCACTCAAGATTGGGGTGATGACCTAAAGAAATCAACACTATCCCCTGGAAATAGTTTCTCAGACCCTTCATATAATCTAGTTATAGATTCTGTGGAAATACACCAGGGACCAGACAAATATATTACTGAACAGTTTCCAACAAAACAAAAAGATATAAAGTACCTAAGTAACGACTACGTGACATTCCATGTTGGAATTGACTCATATCCTTACTCTGAACCTGACTGTTCAGAGCCTGCGCTCATAAGTCTTACCTCTGTTGGTAATGAGAATGTTGAAAATATCCCTTTTGATGGAATGACAGTGAAAATTGATGCAAATGAGGTTGCGGCAAATGATAAGAAACTGATTGAGATATACACAATCAAAAACCAAAACCCAGTACAGTGCTTTTCTCAAGGTTTTAATTTTAAGATTGAGTATGACTCCCCGCTCACAAAAGATGGTCTATCTTCCTATGAGACTGTATTTAATATCAATGGTTCATCGTCTACCGCGCTGTGGATATTCTGGATTACGATCCCTAAAGGTACACTACCTGGTCTGTATGAGATCACCGCTTCGTCAACAAATATAGACTCAGGTTCTTTGTCTGAACCTCACACACAGATAATACAAATTGTTGATGGAAGTCCTGAAGAATCTTCCACACAAGAGCGCTCAGCTACAAACGGCCAGACTTTTTTTAACAAAGTTTTAAAACAGATTAAACTATAATTTAAAAGACCGAGGTGAAATCCAAACTTCGAGTGGAAGCTCTGAGGAATAATTAGACCCTGGGTGCTAATTTTTAGGTTTTATAAAAGAAAAAGGAGCTGAAAAGCTCCGTTAGGTAAGTTTCTTTAAAAAAAATTCCTTTTTGTTTTTTAGAATTTTTTTTATCTTTTCCTCCGCCTCATCTGTTAAAACATATACCTCAGTCTCGTGTCCTGGCTCATCGGAGCCACAACTAAGCTCAAGTATGTCATTATCAACCAGACACTGTATTTCATTATAATAAATGGTAACGTCTTTTTCTTCTAGCCCAAGAAATAAAAAACATTCATCCAATCCATAATTAACGACTGCTTCACATCTCTTACCATAGAAACCCGCCATGGAAGCAATAATGTGCACGAGCCGTTCCATGGATAATTCAGGGATTTCCATAACTACAAGGTTTTCTAAATTTAGATTCTCATAGATGAGATTAGGAGTCAATTAAAATAAAAATCCCTGCATAATTTGCAGGGATTTTTGTGAGCCTATTTTTATGCAGATACTTTTGCCTTTTTAGATCTTTCTTCCCACATTTTTTTAAGTGGGCATTTGATCTCTTCTAATGTCTCATCCTCAATGTCATAACCTTGGATAATGCACCCTCCTAAACATCCATCATTAAATTCATTCTTCGGCTTACCGCAAAGAATTGAAAGGGCTGGATCGCTCTTATCAATGTACATTCTGGAACAGGCTGGGATGTCTTCAATTTGCCCGTTTAATGTCCAGCGAGCAAGCTTGTAGACTCCACTTTTCACCCTTTCATCATTCTCAATTTCTTTCATGAGGGTTTCCCTATCAGGTGCATCCCAGAGGATATCTATGAGACGACTACCTCTCAACAAGCCTCTTAACCGATGTGGATCAAACGTAACTGCTTCTTCCTCCGAGAGACCGTACACATTGCACGTAAATCCATCACATGTAATTGGATATGCCCGGCCACTATCATAACCGTCTATGCCTACATAGGACTCATCAAAATGAACTTTGAAATATTTTGGTGCTTTAACAATCTCATTTATATTCATTGCCTTTAGTTTTCTAAACTCAGATTCCCATAAAGATCTCTTCAAGTCAACAACTCTATGTTTTAAATCTGTATTCACAAAAACCACTAATATTGCTATAGTGCTCTTAAGGCGGTTCGCCTATTTTTATTCCATCAACCCCGCCCGAAAGATTGAAACTTTTCAGTCGGGCAAGTTTCCAACTTTAAACTTTAACCCCATTCATATGGCTATCCTCGAATACAACGAAGTCCGCGAAAACAAAATTATCGTCTACCAAGGTGAGCCTTGCAAGGTACTCGAGAGCCATGTGGCCCGTACACAACAGCGTAAACCTCAAAACCAGGTCAAGCTCAAGAGCCTCCTCACTGGTAAAACCTACAACGAAACATTTCATGTCTCTGACAAAATTGATGAGGCAGATATCATAAAACGTGAAGTAAAATTTTTATACCAAAACCGTGGTGAACTCTGGTTTTGTGATCCCGGCAATCCCTCTGATCGATTCAAACTTGAGAGTAGCCTCATTGGAGAGAGTGCACGCTTTCTCAAAGACAATACCATTGTCACGGCAGTCATATTTGATGACGATGGTGAAGAGAAGACTATCTCAGTTGAACTTCCTGTCAAAATGGAATTTGTGGTCAAAGACGCACCGCCTGCAATCAAAGGCGACACACGCACTGGCGGCAACAAACAAGTCACACTTGAAAATGGTGCAACAATTTTAACTCCCCTTTTCATCGCTGAAGGTGACAAAATCATCGTCAATACAGTCACAGGAGAATACGCTGAACGCGCATAGTATATAAAGAAGTAAAATTGTATATGCTCTTGTAAATACATTTATTCAAACTAAAAAGCACCTATTCAGGTGCTTTTTAGTTTGTTCAATAATTATCTCGCGACGTATGGGAGGAGTCCCATAAAGCGGGAGCGCTTGATTGCAAGTGAGAGCTGGCGCTGATTTTTACTTGCCACACCTGTGCGACGACGAGAAAGAATCTTGCCCGTCGGAGAGAGAAACTTTTTGAGGATTTCTGTATCCTTGTAATCAAGATGCTTGATATTATTTGCGGTAAAAAAGTCTTGTTTCATGAATGAGGTATATTGATAATTTACTAATTGCGATAGCGATATTTTGAATTACTGTTATTAGAACGGAATATCCGCAGCATTGATGTCTTCTTCTGGATATTCAATGGTATCTACAGCATCACTTTCTTCTTTCTTATTTTCTGGTTTTTCCTGACTTTTGAAATCATTACCTCCAGTGCCTGGAGAACTTTTTGGTCCAAACTGGAAGTTTTCAATAACGATTTCAGTCCGATATTTTTTCTGACCAGTTGCTTGATCGTCCCAACTTCGGGTCTGAAGTCTGCCTTCGATGTAGAGTGGACTTCCTTTCTTGGCATATTGGGCAAGGACTTCGGCTGGGCGGGCAAAAGCAACAAGATTATGAAACTCTGTTGCATCGCGCTTCACGCCTTCTGCGTCTTTCCAAACTCGATTGGTTGCCATTCCAAAGGTTGCCACTTTGACACCTGATGGGAGAGCGCGGAGTTCAGGGTCGCGCGTGAGATTTCCTATAAGTAATACTTTGTTTAGATTCATACTACTTTTCTCTTTTATGAGTAATGTCCACCATTGTGGATGTATGGTTTAACTCTAACAAAGGAATGCACCTCTGTATAGCTAAGCCTCTGTCTCAACTTTCTCTTTTACTTCTGTGTCTGTAGCTACAACGGGCTCATCACTGAGCATGGCATCGAGCTCTTTGTCGAGTTCAACTGCATCAATTGGTTTCTTCTCTTCTACTGTCTCATGCTTTGATTCGGTGCGACGACGTGCTGGTACACCAAAACGCTTTCCATAAAGCGTATTCTCTCGTACTGTTTTAATGAGTAGGAAACGAATGACACTGCGATCAAGTTTGAGTGCCGCATCGATTTTACTAATCTCGCTCTCATCACACTCAAATTTTATCCAACCGAAATACGAATGGGTGAACCATTCTTTTTTGTTCTCAACGGTATGAGAGAATTCATACGCGAGTGTAAATTCTTTTGGAATTTCTTCGCTTACAAATACTGCCCCAGCTCCGGCGAGCATGTCTTTGAGGCTTGAAAACTTCGCCACCATTTCGTCTGCACTAAGTGTTGGGACAAGATGGAAGCTTACTTCATAGACAGGACGCTTATCGCCTGTTTCAATTACTTCTGTATCCATTCTAAATTGCTATTTTATAATATCTAACTTCCCGCTTCGGACCTTATCCGGCTCAAGAGACGGAATTGCGATACGCGTTCAGGCGCGCATCGAACGGGAATCTGTTTAATTTAACAGTAAAATTCAAAAAAGGCAAGGCTTCTTCAGACATATTGACATGACTATATTTAGATAGTAATCTTGCCTTAGAAAATAACCTAAATAATGGACACAAAAAGGAAATTCCCGAAAGGGTTCTTGATAAAATTTCAAGTTAGAAAAGAAATTCTTCAACTGTTAAAAAGCAGACTTTGTGAGAAAGAAATTGAATATAAGAAATTCACTTCACAAGAATCTAGCTTTTTTAAAGAAGCCAACCACATAGTAATCAAAAGATTAATTGATAGTAGCGCCCGTATGATCCAAGGGATTATAGTAGAGAATATGTTCACTTATATAATACCTAGTGATTTCGATGATTTTTTTCTTTATAATACAGAATCAACTGTAGTCGGGAGATTTAATGTAAGAAAAAGATCTTCTCCCACTAGAATTAGGGGCAAATCTGAGCATTGTATTCGAATTGAAAAAGGTGGCAAAATCTTGCTTTGGAGTAATAGGCTGGTTATAGTGGAGGATGCTTTCTCTGTTCATTCCTTCACTTGGGAAAAAGCTACAAGCTAAATTAAATGCTACTGCTCAAATCGAGCAGTTTTTTATTTTATGGAATACCGAAAACTCGCTCGATATTTTTTTCAAACTGATCTCTTACTGTAGAGAGCTCAATATTCTTTATTTCGCCAATTTTTTTATACACTTCTTCTACCATCCATGGCTCACATTTCTGGCCACGATGGGGTTCTGGGGCAGCAAATGGCGCATCAGTCTCACCCATAATTGATTCAATTGGCAGAAATTTAATTAATGCATCGTAGTCACGAGAGAATGTAATCGGACCGTCAAAGCTCATAGTGAAGCCGATGTCTAAAATTTTCTGAGCAATTGGTATATCGCCGACGAAGAAGTGGAAATTGCCGTGCAAGCTATTAGATCCGACCTGTGAGCTATAAGTCTCCAAAATTTCTATTGCATCGAGATAGGCATCCATAGTTCCCTTACTTGGGCGACAGTGAAGCATGAGTGGTTTACCAATTTCAATTGCAAGCTCGATATGTTTCTTAAAGACTTCTTGTTGTCTACTCTTAATTCTCAATTCGTCATTCGTAATTCTAAAGTAGTCCAATCCTGTCTCCCCTATTGCAACTACCTTTGATGAGAGAGCAAGCTCTCGATATGTCCTAATATCAAAATCTTCAGCAACATTGTCAGTTGGATGGAGTCCAACTGTTGCCCAGCACATATCAGGGCTCTCTTCGGCAATTTCAATCGCGAGCTTTGAAGTCTCGCGATCAACTCCGACAGTAATCGTACCAATTCCCGTCTCACGCATGCGTGCCATAATCTCTGTTCTCTTATCATAGAGTGGTGAGAGGTTGAGATGAGAGTGAATATCAAAATAGTTAAATTTCATAATCTATTCTTTCCTCAAAAAAAGTGGGCCCGGCATGTTCCGTGATTTAATTATTTCTTTCATTTGTTTAGACGTCTCCGGCATGAATGGACTTAACATCCGAGCAATCGTATAAAGTCTCACTACCAAATCACTCATGATCGCGAGTGCCTTCTCTTTCTCAATTTTCACCATTTTAAATGGTTCCTTGCTCTGAATAATCAAATCGAGTTCGCCGACATGGCGAAAGATAATATCCATCGCGCCTTTGATATCAAATGCTTCCATTCGCTCTTTCCATTCATCAGGAATTGAAGTCAGAGGTATCTCTGGCCACTCGGTCAAATTCGTAACTGCCATTTTCATAATACGACTCGTGAGATTGCCCAAACCATTGGCGAGCTTCGAATTATACGCATCCCGAAACCGAGACGCAGTAAATGGACTATCCTCGAAATTCGCAACTTCAGCGAGAAGAAAAAACCGTAGTGCTTCGGTACTGTAGTCTCGGGCAATATCTCTCGGGTTCACCACATTACCAATAGTTTTGGACATTTTTACGCCTCCGTCGGCGACAATAAAGCCATTGACGATAATCTGGTGTGAATTAGGAAGTCCGGCTGCCATGAGCATTGCTTGCCAGAGTACGCTCTGGAAACGCGTATTGTCCTTGCCGCAGTATTGAGTTGGCGTACCCCCTACCCAATACTTCTTAAACTCTCCCTCCTCATCTGGCCAGCCCAGGGTCGCTATATAGCTTGTGAGCGCATCAAACCAGACATACATCACATGAGCATCGTCGCCTGGCACTGGGATGCCCCAAGGCATTTTCTCTTTTCTGCGTGAGATAGAGATATCTTCGAGTCCTCGCTCAACAAAGGCCTTCATTTCATTGAAGCGGAATTCTGGAACAACGAATTGAGGATTTTTCTCATAGAAGTCGAGAAGTGGTTTGGTGAAGTGACTATACTTGAAGAAATAATTCTCTTCGTCGATAAGTTCGGGTATGGTGCCATGCTCAGGACATTTGCCGTCGACAAGTTCGGATTCAGTTTTCTCGCTCTCACAACCAATACAATATTTCGTCTGATAATTTTTCTTATAGATATATCCATTCGAGTCAACAGTCTTCCAAAAAGCTTCCGCCGCTTTTATATGAGCATCATCGGTCGTACGAATAAAATGCACCCCGTCTTTTAACCCAAAGATTTTTACTGATTCATAAAATTTCTTTACATTCTCGTCAACAAATTGTTTTACCTCTTTGCCTTCCTCCTCTGCTTTTTTATAAATTTTGCTACCGTGCTCATCAGTCCCTGAATTAAAGAACACATCGAAGCCCATGAGCTCTTTGTACCGGGCAATGGCGTCGGCCCGTATAAATTCAAGTGCGTGCCCCATATGGAGCTCAGCATTCACATACGGAAGAGTCGTCGTAATATAGAAAGGTTTTTTAGACTCATTATTCATGCGCTTTCGAAACATCCTCAACTATTCTTTTTTTGCGAAGGTCATCAATGTACTCCATCAGAAGTACAGTAACGGGGATACCTAGCACAAGTCCCCAGAATCCTGCGAGTTTCACCCCAATGAGGACTGAAAGGATCACGACAAGTGGTGGAATACCGACGACTCGTTTGACCACCAGAGGGACAATAAAATAGTTTTCAATCTGTTGGAGAATAAAGTAGAAGACTCCGACAATCACTGCAAGCTTCACTCCCCCGCCAAGATAGGCAAAGAGTACTGCTGGCACGGTTGCCACAACGATACCGAACGGAACCAGCTCAGCAATGGCTGAGAGAATGGACAGAAGAAGTGCGTACTTAACACCAATAATCGAAAGCACAATGTAGGTAATCACGCCTATGAGAAGTCCCAAGAAGCATTGACCTTTAATCCAAAGCCCAATCTTCCGCTCAGTACGAAGCCAAAGATCAACTGCGTAATCTTGTGCTCGCACTGGTGCCACCACTCGAATAAACTGCTCAATACCCTTCTCCTGAAGCGAGAGGTAGAACGACAAAATAATGACAAGTATGAAATTAAATATACCTCCAAAAATACCTGTCGCAATACCAAAGAATCCTGCAGAAAAACTCGAGAGAAATGATTGTGATTGCTGGAGAATTTGGCTCAGTGGTGCGCCGTGTGTAATGCCTGAAACCAGTGATGTTGCAGTATCAATTGAACTTGGATTAATCGCAGTGGATTCTTGTCCTACGGGAATAAATTTCTGGGCCGCATCAATGAGGTCTGATGCTTCACCCACAAATATCGGTACTAAAACATAGAAGAGGCCTGAGAATACAAGCAATGTCGCAACATAGACGATAATCACTGAAAGGACTCTCGGAAAACGATAACGTCGCAGTTTAAGAACTACATATTCACTAAATGAAGCAATGACAATTGCCGTCAGAAGTACAAGCGCGAGATTGCGAAGCACCCAGAGTGTCGCGAGAGCGATAATCACTATGAAGAACGTGGAAATAGTTTTACCACTTATATGAACTTGGTATTCTTTATTTGCGTTAACTGCCATATACGGAAGTATAGCAAAAATAACACTCCAATGACAGGAGGTCTAGACGAAAATTGATTTGAGTGTCACTTCATCACCTTCTGGTCCAACAACCACGAGGTTGGCGTGCTCAGGCCGAAAAAGCTCTTCTGCCAGTTTCTGAATAGCTCCGGAGGTAACTCCTCTAATCTCATCGGCAATTTCTCGAGGGGTTTTGAGCGGTTTCCTTAAAATTGCCTGCTCGCCATAGAACATTGCCTGAGCATTTGAAGATTCGAGTCCGAGCTTTATTGATCCCACGTTATATTCTTTTACCCGAGAAAGTTCCATCTCACTCACCAATTCTGTTTTTAATTTTTGGCATTCGGCATATATACGCGCAACAACTTCATGTAGGCGCTTTGTGTCTACCCCAGCACTGATTTCAAAAAATCCTTCCTCACGATATGAATGAATGCTCGCATTCACGTAATAACACGCTCCCATCTCTTCGCGTAAAATTTGGAAAAGTCGTGAAGCCATACCGTGGGCTAACACACCTCCTAGTACCTCAAGTACCGGCAATCGTGGATCATACGATGAGAAAGCGCGAAATCCAATGGATATATAGGTTTGATCATTTACTCTTTTTCTAATACTAACTCTGGGCTCAGTTTGTTGTATCTGTGTGGAAATATCTTGACCGGAGGATTTTGCAACGAGTGTACCAAAATATTTTTCGCTTAACCCTAACGCCTGATCTGTCGTTATATTCCCTGCCATGACAAGGAGTGTTTCTTCTGGAACATAGCGACGACCATAGTATTCTGTGAGATCCTCGCGCGTGAGTGTGCTTACTACTTCTTTAAATCCGCCAATCCTCCAGCCAAGCGGTGTATCACCAAACATTAATTTGTAGATATCATACTCAACAAGTGCTTGTGGGATGTCTTCATACATATTTATTTCTTCAATTATCACGCCCTTCTCTTTTGCAATTTCTGCTTCTGGAAAAAGTGAGTTCTGATATATATCACTGATGACATCTGTAATCTGTTCAAAATGCTCAGAAAGTCCTTTGGCAAAATAACCCGTCACTTCTTGGCCAGTAAAGGCATTAGAAATCGCTCCGATTGACTCAAGTTCATTTGAAATGATAAATGCCGAAGGTCGTTTGGTGGTACCCTTGAAACACATGTGTTCAAGGAAATGCGAGAGCCCGTTGGTCTCTAGAGTCTCGTAGCGCGATCCTGCTTTGACCAGTACAAGTACTGTGACTGTTTCAGAACCAATGATGGGAATAGGAAGTACACGGAGCCCATTTGCGAGCGTGGTAATTTCAGGCTTCATATTTATATAACTGTTTTATAGTAGGCAATAGTTTTCTCAAGCCCTTCACGGAGTTTTATTTTTGGAATATAGCCAATTTCTGTACGAGCTTTTTCGATATCGGCATATGAATGAGGAATGTCGCCTTTTCTCACTTCGGTAAATTCTATTATCGGCTCTTTGCCAGTAAGTTCGCCGATAGTTGCAATGAGCTCATTCACTGTTACCCGATCCCCTGCACCGGCATTGAATGCAGTAAAGGCATCCTTTGCACTAAGCGCGCATATATTTGCTTCAACAATATTTTCTACAAATGTGAAATCTCGTGTTTGTTCACCGTCTCCGAAGACCGTCACTGGTTTGTCAGTGAGAATATTTGCAATAAATTTTGGAATTGCTGCCGCATAAGCGCTCTCTAGATTTTGTCGTGGTCCAAAAACATTGAAGTAGCGAAGACCAATACTTGAGAGCCCGTAGACTCTCGCAAAGAGGCTACTATAGAGCTCATCCATTTGTTTAGAGAGTGTATAGGGGGAGAGCGCTTGTCCAATAGCACCTTCACGCTTAGGCAGTGTTTCATTATCACCATAGACTGAGGAGGATGACGCATACACCACGCGAGTTACTCCAGCATTTCTCGCAGCATTGAGCACATTGAAAAATCCTGTGACATTCACTGCTTGATATTCTTCGGGTTCTTTAATTGAGCGTGGCACTGAAACGAGTGCTGCTTCGTGGAACACGTAGTCAATTCCTTCACATACTTTGGCACAGGCTTCTGCATCACGGATATCTCCTTCAATAAATTCAAAGGCTGGATTTGTTTCAAATGCTGCAATATTTTTCCGGTTCCCACTTGAGAGATTATCAAGTACTCGAACCTTTTTGGCACCATCACTCAGTAACCGCTCAACAATGTGTGAACCAATAAATCCGGCTCCGCCCGTGACGAGAAATGATTTGTCTTTCATATAAATTTTATAGAGATTTTTGTATATATGCTTGTAATTCGGTAGTTGTGATTCTCTTTTGCTCTCCACTATCACGCTCACGAATTGTCACGGTCTCATCTTCGAGTGTTTGGAAATCGATAGTGATACACCATGGTGTACCAATTTCATCCTGACGACGATAGCGCTTACCGATATTACCGTTATCATCAAACATGACTTGAGGAATTTCTTTTTTGAGAGCCTGGTATATTCCTCGGGCTTTCTCAACAAGTTCTGGTTTGTTTTTCAGAAGTGGAAAGACAGCTACTTTGACTGGTGCAACCTTGGGTGCGAGCGCAAGGTATTCACGTGTATCATCACCAAGCGAATCTTCTCGATACGCTTCAAGTAAGACGAAGAGAACTGCCCGATCAACACCACCAGAGCACTCAATATCCCACGGAATCACACGCTCCTTTTTCTCTTCATCGAAATATGAGAGACCAACTTTTGAATACTCAGAATGTCGACGCAAATCCCAATCCCCACGGTGATGAATTCCCCAAGCTTCTTTCCAGCCACCGAATGGCGAATTGAATTCAATATCCCAAGCATCTTTGGCATAGTGCGCACGCTCATCAGGCGCGTGAGGCCGGAGGCGCAAACTCTCATCACGAAAGCCAAGGCTTTTGTACCATGAGAACGCAAAGTCTTTCCAATATTCAAATTGTCGCTTCCCTTCTTCTTCCTCAGGTTGAATATAATACTGTAGTTCCATCTGCTCAAATTCGCGTAAGCGGAAAATGAAGTTCCCTGGTGTAATTTCATTTCGAAAGGCTTTACCAATTTGCCCAATACCAAATGGAAGCTTTGGATGCATCGAGTCGAGGATATTTTTGAAATTAACATGAACTCCCTGAGTAATTTCTCCACGGAGATAGGCGACTGATGCATCATCTTCAACTGCTCCGAGATGAGTTTTCACGAGGAGATTGAAAACTTTTGGTTCTGACCACTGGCAGATTTCTTTCTTTTTCTGGTGTACTGCTTCGTGTTCACTAATTGCATCAGCTTGATCAGCCCGAATGCGCGCATGACAAGTCTTACACTCCACAAGTGGATCAGTAAACGAATCCATGTGACCACTGGCTTCCCAGACTCGAGCTGGCATTAAAATTGAAGCTGAGAGACCATAGACTTCATCACGATTTCCGATAAAGGATTGCCAAAAATGTTGTTTAATATTGTGACGAAGTTCAACACCAAGTGGACCATAGTCATAGAGGCCTGCCATCCCGCCATAAATCTCAGAACCGGGGAAAATAAATCCTCTGCGTTTGCACAAGCTCACAATTTTCTCCATGACATTATTTTCTCCAGCTTTCATTCGTAATTCGTAATTAATAATTTGTAATTTTTAGTTTGTCACTCGATCTCCCCCACTTGGGAATCCTGGATCAGAGAATAGCGTTGCAGTCAGACGTGACCGAGAGATTTCAAGAAGAGTATTGGTAAATGTGTCCTGGCCTTCGAGCACTGTCTCTCGAATAAGTTCTGGAATTGATCCAACCTGTGAAGTAGATGGGGTCAGTCCAATTTGGAATGAAACTTCGCGTGGTGCGTTGATAAAACCAGCACCTTTACCAATATCACCAACCTTCCATGTGACGACATGGCTTCCTGGATCAAATGTCACTCCTTCAATCGAAGGTGACGTATGGCCTTCCCAAGTAATGTAGGACGGGAGTGTAGCAGTAACTATCCCACTTCGGACTGCATTGGCGGTATTGGTCACCGTCCAGGTAATCGTATAGGTAGTTTTTGCTCCTGCTTTAGGTGGAATAGAACCGGTATTGGTAAATGGTCCCGTAAAGTAGAGCGCCTTGGCAAGAATTGAAAGATCCGTTGCGACTTTGATATTGCGAGTGATCAAATTTGTGACCTCGCTTGTCTGTCCACCATCCGCAATGGCTTGGCCTTTGACTGAGAGTGTGATGGTAATGGTAGGATTTTCGATCAGTGTTTGATTAGCACCGGTAAGTGGCAATGAGCGCACACTAAATGCAACTGAACCTTCATCGCCTGGTTCAAGCGATTTAAATTCATGATTCGATGTTGCATCAAAGAGTACTTCGTGTGTATTTGAGTTATAAAATCCATCTGTTGTGTCTACTGAATTGAAATCAATTGCATTTCCAGAAAGACTGGCATGGATTTCGACATTTGAGAGTTTTGTAGGCAACGTGTTGGCCCAGTTAATTGAAACATTTACATCTTCAGTACTTTCAATAACCGGATTTTCATCTCGAGAACCACCGACAACAATATCAGTCGCGAGAAATGCTTTTTCGATGGTAGTCGTGTGGAGTACTGAATTAAATGGAATCGCAATTTTAGAGAGATCCTTCTCATCGGCAGAACCAGCTAACACTTGGAATGCCCGATCATCGCCTTCTTCACCGATAATTACTCCCGTGAGTGTAATCGTTCGAGTAATACCCGGCGCTAAATCTCCCAGAGCCCAACCGTCGTTGTTAAATGAGGGACTTGGAGTTGCGCTCTTATAGGAGAATCCGAATGGATATTTCACTTCAAGCACAATATTATGAAGTGTTTCTTTGGCATTGGAAGTGACTTTGATCGAGAGATTAAAATTCTGATTTGAACTTAATTTTTCAGGACCTTCGACGAGAAGCGTCAGTGGTGCGGTACTAATAGTCACAGGGTAAGTTGTGTCTTTGACAAAGATTGCGTTGGATCCTTTGACGCGGTATTCAATCGTAGCCTTAATAGTCCGCATAGCACCTTCAGCACCAAAGAGCGTTAGTTCAACATTCTGAGTTTTGCTTTTGCCACCCGCTATAGTGCCGAGTGAGAAACGCTGACGATTAAAATCTCCACTCGTCTCTCCACTCTCACCTTTTGGTGATTCAACAATCAGATCAGCGAGTTCCAGTGGCACATTATTTTTGTTCACGACTTCAATCTGAAGTGGTAGTGATTCACCACCAGCGGCAAATGCATTACCAATGACATGAATTTCAATATCGTCATTCGAAACGGTGTTTGAGCCATGGAAAAAAGTGAAGACCCCGAATGCGATCGCTAATACAAAAAAAATTAGTGCTCCTATAAAAAACTTCTTATAGATAGTGCTTGGTATTTTGAGAGTTGTAGATTCTGGTTTTTTCACGGTGTCGTCCTTCCAGGTTCGAGGTGCATCAAACGACTGAGGGTGTAGTACGCCATCTTTTCTCGCTAGTACAGCATCTTTGGTATAGAGTGATCGTTTTACAGCCTCAATTCTGCTCGGTTTTTTCTCCTCGTCCATGTCGCCGAGTATAGCATAATTTACACATGAATTACATGGTAGAAAGTCACATCTTGCGCTCTTGAAATTTACAAAAGCTGACTAGCCTTTAATGCCCTATTGATTTCAGAAACAATAGCCAGTTCTTTTTCTTGGGCGTACTGGAGTGTCTCTTCCACATACTCATGCATGGTAATTGGAGTCATGTCATCTTTACCACTAATATAGCCGAGGTGATGGAGGATCCGAAGTACGAGCGACAATTCTGTTGCCCGACGCTCTCCACGTGACACATGGATATGATTGAGAAAAAAGAGTGCCTGCTTAAGATCATTAAATATTTTCTCATGTGCCTCTTCTCCCTGCACCAAACTCAAAAGAAGACGTGAGGTATTGTGCATGATAGTATACGAAGCTTGATTCTTTTTGATATACACTAGCGAATCTACCGGCTGAGCTGAAGTAACACGCCACGAAGCACGGCCACGAACAAGATCAACCTTTGCATACGTAAAATCCTGCAGTGCAAAGCGAAGTTTTGAGCCTATTTTTCTAATTCCTTGCGCGGTTGCTCGTACTAGTCCGAGTTCTCGAGTATACAAATACATCACCTTGTCAGCTTCGCGGACATTGCTTGATTTCAATATAAACGCTTCGGTGTGGTAAATCTGATGCATATAGTTCAGTAATTTTACCACCCAGGTCTCAAAAGAACTAAGCTAACATGGTTTATAATTTACCCAATGAAAAGGCAGTTCCATCTGAAACTATCCAGGTCACATGATCGGGATGAAGTGAGAGTGAGACGAAGTTTGAATCTGTAAATGTTTTGAGAATACTCTTTTGGTTGGTTTTAAGATTATGTCTAACAAGAAGAGTATCTTTACCAACTCCATTTGATGGAACTGTGCTTTCAAGATAAAGCACCTCGTCTTTTGATACAATTTGCAAATCTTTGTAAAGTTTCAGTGGGTCGAGTGTCATTTTATACAAAAGTGCACCATCACTTCCAAACATTTTCAGATAATTTGCCGAGCCTTCAAATGCGCCAAGTACTCCGACTACTCCATTCTTCACATCGACTTCAATACCACCTATAATCGCACCGCTGGTGTCGCCAAGACTCGCAACTGTGTTGGCCTCGAGATTGATAAGGTAGTCAAATGAGCCATCATCGTAACCAGCATTCACTCGAGCAATTTTCTCTGGCACGACCCATTCAATGAGACCAATGACGTGCACCGGAACCTCGATGGGAAATTTGGAAAACGTTCCATCAATATTCCAAATGCCGAGCTCCCTACCCTTGCCTGCTTCAAAGAGATTCTCATCAGTTTCTCGATATCCAAGTATTCGAGCATTATCAGAAAACCATACATGCGCCCCATCATACTTTCCCCCTCCGATCTCTCTCACGGATTTAGTGTGCATATCGTACAAGCTCACACCGTCACTTCCATTCATAATGAAATAGTTTCCGTTTGGTGAAAGTGCACCACCAAAAATCTCTTTTGAATTTGGAATCGCTTTCCCTGGTACCACTGGATCATTTTTTGGATCATAGAGTACCAAACCGTTAGACGTGAAGAGTTCTAATGTGTCGCCATTTGCCGTAGTGAAACCGCGCTGTGGTACACCTTCTGGATTAACAATTGAACCAGAACTTAAATCAACGACAAATGTCTGATTTCCTAGCGTCATTGCTTCATTAAAGGCAACAAACATAAAATAGTGCCCACTTGGAGAAAATGAGGTAAATCCAATCGAATCAGCTCGTATTCCTGATTCAGAAAGTGGCTTACTAAATACATCCAGCGAACTCAAGTCATACGAGACTATGGGCTCGATGAGAGGTGTAGTATTGTCCTTGACGATCAACAAGATGCCTACGACAACTACAGCGATGAGAAGTATTCCAAAAAGCTTTTTCATGTCTATATTATAGCGGAAAATTATGTTTTTATAGTAAAAATTATAATCAAGTATTCTTTTTTAAATGTTCAAGTATAAACACAGATCGAATTGAGTGAAATGTTCCATATTTTTCATACTCATTTTTACATCTCATATGAGCTTCCTTGGTTTTCACAATTACTGGATGGGTTTTGGCTCTAATCTCTTTTTCGGTGGGCTTAAGCTCTCCAGCTACACCCTCTACTTCACACTGGTAACAGAGTGTGACAGATCTATAAGACTCTCTTACAGCCTCTATTGTGCCAAGGAATGAAATATTCTTAATTTCATAACCCACCTCTTCCCTCACCTCACGTCGAAGTGCACTCTCATTATCCTCCCCTTCCTCAATACCTCCACCTGGCATTCCAAGCACCATCTGTTCCATATTTTCTTCTTCAGTACAGATAAGTGTATTTTCGTCTAAGAAAACTGCTGCACGGACTTTTTTGGCTATAGGAAGCTTAGCAATTTCTTCTGGAGAATACTTATACGGATTCACTACTTGATATGGATCTTTGACTCGGGAGAAGTAAATTATTTTTAGTGGAGTCTCCTCTGTTATCTTGCCGCCATAGTAAGTGTTGTGTGCCTCAATAACTTCTTCGATTGAATGGTAGCCATGAGCACTCATTTCATCTTGGGTAAGCTCACCAACTTTTTTACTCTCAATTTTTATCACACTTACGTGACCAAATGATCGATCATCGCCACTGACAAAGAATTCTAATTCGTCACCAACTTGTATATCTTTATCGTCAAAAAATCGCCAGGTTATAGTTTTGCTACCATCTAAAATCGGATCTCGGAGATGCGGTTGGAATTTGAGTGATTTCATCACAATACTTCTTTAATTTTAGTTTCTAATTCTCCAACTGTATCAACAATAGTGATAGGCTTACCTTTCTTAAGTCTATCTCTATCATGAAGACCCCAGGTCACTGCGATTGCTGAGACTCCCGCTTTCTCTGCTTCAAGAATATCCCCGAGCGTATCGGTAATAAACACAGTATTATGTGGTTCAATTGAATACTGCTTGAGTACATGCAAAATCTTATGAGTTTTATCAGTATGAAAATCGTATCCAAGTAGTTCAGAAAAATATGAACGTATATTTTCTTTTTCTAGTAGTGTACTAATTGCCGAGGTGTCCCCAGAAGTAATAATGGCCAAGAGAAACTTATCTTTCAATTCTATAATGAGCCTCTTTAATTCTTCTGGAACTTGGTATTGTATGAGATGTTTTGCATATTGTTTGTGGTAGTCGTCATGAGCAACATAAAGACCCTTAGCGCTATGTTCAACGTACGAAACATAGAAATTACCGTTTGACATATCTTGATACTGTTCGAAGGTGAAATTAGGATTCTTTTCTCGATTTATCTCAAAACACATTGGTAATGTGTTCACGAGCACTCCATCAAAATCAAAAAGGATTGCTTTCATATTTAGAAACGTCCAGGCTGTAAATTTAATCTTTGTAAACTTTCGATTGAAATCCCTATTTCTTTTGAGACACTCTCTAAACCTTCTTGTGAACAGCTACCTTTATACCACCATGGTATATTCTTGCTTATTAGACAAGATGAGCCGGGCCAGTAATGACATTCACCAGTGAATATATTAGTTCCAATAAATGGAGAAGTGGGAGTAGTAAGGCAGAAGTCTTGTGGTGCCTCTGAGACAACCTTTGGTTCCCAAAAGAATATTTTATAGCCCGTATATATGACATAAACATTAATAAGTACAAGAATGACTACAAGGAATTTTTTCATATTATTTTTCGAGTGTAACACTAAACTCATCTTCACCTGTCTTCACTTTTTCTCCATCATTCTCTGTAAAGACAACTTTATCAGCCAACACTGTTTTCTTGAAGTCTTCCATAAATTGTCTCACCAGTGGCTCTGCATTAGCTGAAAGTGTTACCGTAACTCGGTCACTTGGCGTGAGTCCAGCCTTTTTGCGTAACTCCTGAACTCCGCGAACAAATTCACGATAATCTCCTTCTGCTTTGAGTTCTGGCGTAATTCGCTCATCGAATATAATCACAGTCCCCTTCTCGACTGCTTTGACATTGAGCTCATCTTTGATAATTTCTTTGAATTCATCCGTTAAATCTTCAGTCACAAAGAAAAACGCAAGTGGCTGGCGAAGTGGTATATTAGATTTCTTGCGAAGTGCATTTCCAACAGTACAAAGATCTCTCACAACCTGCATTTCTTCTAACAACTTTTCGATTTCGACCTTCGACTTTTGACTTATTTCTGGCCACTTTGTTAGGTGTACACTTTCTTCATCTTCACCACTTCTCAATCGTCTCCAGATATCTTCGGCCGTAAATGGGGCAAACGGTGCCATAATTTGTGCGAGGGTTTTTATTACATAATAGAGTGTGGCTTTGGCTTCAGTATCACCATCTTTGATTCGATCACGAGAACGACGGAGGTACCATGTTGATAGATCATCAACAAATAGATCAAAAGGTCGTACTGCTTCAGTTAATTGATACATATTCATATGTATTGTCACTTCAGTCATGGTCTGATTGAGTCTCGCTATAATCCATTGATCAAGCACATTTTCGCTTTCGATTTTCGCTTTTTCGTTTTCGATTCCTATTTCTCGATAAAGTTCGTAAAAAACTAAAACATTATTGAGTCGAGATACAATCTTTTTATAAATGTCATCAACTGCTTTTTCTGAGAAATTCATGTCTTCTCCTCTCATCAGTGGACTCCCCATAAGAAAAAGTCGTAGTGCGTCAACACCATATTTATCAAACAAAATCCAAGGATCAGGATAATTACCTTTTGATTTAGACATTTTCTCTCCATCTTCGGCAAGCAGTGTTCCAGTTGTAACGACATGTTTAAATGGCGCATGATCAAACAGGATTGTTGAGAGCACATGCGTATAGTAAAACCACGTCCTAGTCTGGGCAATATATTCTGCAACAAAGTCCGCTGGGAAATTTTCTTCTGGCCAGTTTGGTCGTTCAAAAGGATAGTGATCTTGAGCGAATGGCATTGAGCCTGATTCAAACCAACAATCAATCACTTCAGGTATTCGATGATATTCCTCTCCACCTTCATCAACAAGTGTAATCTCATCGATGTAGGGACGATGAATATCAAGTTCGTAATTATCGTTGTGAGGAAGTGGTACAAACGGCAATGTTCGCACCTCGGCATTATGAAAGCGTTTAAATTCTGGCACAAACACATGAGAATTTGCCGGCTGGTATTCTTTATTTACTGGACTAAATAATCCAGCATTCACAAAGAGTGCCCAGGCGGGACCCCCGTGCGTCACAATCAAAATATTTTTGTCTTTATAATTATTTTCTAATTCATACAATACTTTGCCTGTTCGCTTGCCCACATCTTTGAGTGATTCACCACCAGGAATCTTCTCTACAAACCAATCTTCACCCATTTGCAAAATATATTGATGATATTCTTCCCAGGTTTTCCCATCAAAATCCCCGCCATCGATTTCATGCAATTCGTCAGCGAAGATGATCTGATCGTCTGAGAGATCAAGCTTTTCACGCAAAATCTCTGTTGTTTCTCTGGTGCGCGTAAACGGTGAAGAAATAATAAGATCGATCTTTTCATGCTGTAGTGCCTCCACAGTCCTTTCAACTTGCGTTTTACCTTCTTCTGTTAAATTATCACTTTCTTGATATTTGAAACTAATAACACCCTTGGCATTACCCTCGGTACCGCCATGGCGCATGACGAAATACTTATTTCCAGATTTCTTTGTCTTCTTTTTCAATTCTTCTAGTGAGCTAACGACCATTAGATCCCCATTCTTAGACTTCCAAAATGGCAAAGGGCTTGCCCAATACCGATTGCGTGAAATAGTCCAATCAGGTGCTCCTTCGAGAATATTGTGGAATCGTCCGTCTTTCAAATACTCAGGTACCCAATTCATTTCCTTGGCTTTTTCAAGAATCTGAGCTTTTGCACTCTGAATATTCACAAACCATGATGGGAGAGCGTAATAATAAAGTGGTGTTTCACAGCGGTAGCAGTGCGGATATGAGTGGATTATTTTTTCTTTTGCAAATAATGAACCTCGATGTGCTAGATATTTTATTATTTCAATATCAGTAGCTTGGTGACCATCTTTTTGATCAGATTTTGGCTTCACTAACTGCCCAGCAAAATCAGTTACTTCGTCGGTAAATTTACCAGTTGGGTCAACATGAATAATCCAAGGAATATTCTCTTTCTTCGCAAGCATCATGTCTTCTTCTCCAAATGCTGGCGCCATATGAGCAATACCTGTTCCTTTTTCAGTTGTTACAAAATCCGCATGCCAGACTTTCCAAATATTTTCTTTATTCTGTATTTCTTTGTTTTCAAAATATGAAAAAACTGGTTTGTATTTTTTACCAATAAGTGTCGCACCAGAAAATTCTTCTACCATTGTAAATTCCTTCTCACCAAGCACTTTTTCAACTAACTCTTTTGCGAGAATTACAGTATCTTCGCCAACTTTGGCTTTGATATAAATCGTATCCTTGTTAATTGCAATCGCTGTATTCCCCGGCAGTGTCCAAGGTGTTGTTGTCCAAGCAAGTAAATATGTTCCTGACTCATCGACAAGTTCAAATTTCACATACACTGAAATATCAGTAATGTCTTTGTAACTATTATCCATGGCGATTTCTGAATTGGCAATCGGAGTTTCACAACGCGGACAGTATGCCAACACTCGCACGCCTTCGTAGAGAAGATTCTTTTTTTGAAGTTCAGCAAGCGCCCACCACACACTTTCAATGAATGTATTATCCATTGTTTTATAGCCACCTTCGAAATCAACCCAGCGACCTATACGGTCCACTGTCCTCTTCCAATCGTGCACATAGGTAAGTACCTTGCTTCGTGCGTGCTCAACAAACTGCTTTACTCCAAGCGCTTCAATTTCTTTGTGTCCAGAAACTTTTAAATCTTTCTCAACAATATTTTCAATTGGAAGTCCATGACAATCCCATCCCCAACGCCTTGGCACCCGATAGCCTTGCATAGTTTGGTATCGTCCCACAACATCTTTTGCCGTTGAACCAAGAATGTGTCCATAATGTGGCAATCCTGTCGCAAAAGGAGGTCCATCGTAGAATACATAGTTACCTTTTGGGGAGTCTTTTTTGAGGGATTTTTTGAAAATTTCATTTTCCTGCCAAAACTTTAAAACCGCTTCTTCGCGAAGCACTGATTCTGATTTTTTGTTTTCTGTTTTTTCTTCCATATAAAAACTCGTCCTCATACAACCAATAATCTTGATTGGATAAGGACGAGTTTCCTCGTGGTACCACCTTACTTACTTCTTGTTACAACTATTACGGGTTTACCCGTCAGGTTCTATGTACCCGAACATTTGTCATCAAATGTTTTAGGGCATTCTTCCTGAAGCCTACTCGCCTACGGCGAGCTCAGAGGTGATGCCTGCCCGAATCTGTCTGAGCGGATTTCTGGGGCGGGGCCTCGTCAGTGCTTTCCCTCATTATAGGCAATTACCATATTATGACAAGTACCGAAGCTCATATGCTAAAATATCTTCATGAATCCGACACTTCCCGATCTCTCTGGAGCACTTCCTCAGTTTTCGATTGACGGCACTCCGTGGCTACAAACTTTCCTACCACATGGCTTTATCTATTTATTTTATCTAATCGCACTGGTCATAATTTTCATATCAATTTTTCTTTTCTGGCATTGGAAAGAATATGGACAAGACTGGATTCAAGGTATCGCGATCTATGCACTCTATGGCTTCGGAACCGCTGCGCTACTTTTAAGTATTTATAATCAAATACGCGCATTAATATGAAATTATATCCTGGAGAAAAACGTATTGCAGTGTATCGAAAACACGTCATCTATGTTCTGACTCGAGCGATTGGGTTTTTTATTCTCGGTATACTTCCCTCACTCGCAGTAAAAATCCTCACCCATTTCTCACTCATTCATATTTTCTCTGGGTACATCCCCTATCTCGAACTTGGTAATACGATCTGGATACTTTTTGCTTGGGTAGGATTCTTCGTTTCTTGGACCAACTACATGCTTGACTCATGGGTACTCACGAGTGAGCGACTCGTCGATATTGATCAACAGAGTCTCTTCACTCGTTCGGTTTCCACACTCGAACTTGGCAACATTCAGGATGTCACTGTCGAATCCCGTGGAATTTTTGATGAAATTTTCGGAATGGGTCTAGTGAAAGTCCAGACTGCAGGAGCGTCTGAAGAATTCAAAATTCCTGATGTTGCTAGACCAAATCTAGTGCGAGATAAAATTCTCGAAGCAGTACACGCTTTCAAAAACAAAAAAGAAGTCTAAAGACTTCTTTTTTGTTTTACTATTCCCCTGCCGATATCGGCAGGCAGGCTATCCGCTCACTCATTACATTTTCTCCGGTACTTCAATTCCCAAAAGATAGAGGCCATTTTTCATCGTAGTATAAAATGCTTTGGTGATCGCAAGTTTGTAAGGTGAAGAAACATCATTCTCATCAAAGATTTGTGTATTTGCATACCAACTATTAAATTCTTGTGCGAGTGCAAGGAGGTAGATGACCATATGATGTGGTGCCCATTCCTCGATTCCGCGCGACACAATTTCTGGGAAATGAATAAGTTGTCGTTCAAGCATGGTGCTCTGCCAGTCTTCTGGAATCTTTATTCCATTTTTATCCGTAAAGTTTGCCTTTGTGAGAATCGATTGCGCACGTACCGCACTATAGAGAAGATAGGGTCCTGAGTCGCCTTCAAACGAGAGTGACGTATCAGGGTCAAAGTTAATATCTTTGCCGGCCATTGAACGAAGAATGGAGAATTTAAGTGCTGAAATCGCGATAATGTCATTTGCTTCTCCAGTGAGATCTCTTGAACGTTTAGTAACTTCTTCAATAATTGAATCCAGTACATCATGTGCAAGAGGTACTCCACCCAAGCGTGATGACATTTTCATACCTTTAAAACTCATCCTGCCATGTGTGCGGTGTATTGAGTGCTCCTTCCATACTGGATTAATCATTCCTGCTGCTGCCATGACAACCTTGAAATACTCCCCTTGTTCATGGTCTGTAATAAAGATTGAGAGATCAGGTGTAAACCGTGAAAATTTAAGCGAAAGCAGTCCTATGTCTTTGGCTTCATAGATTGGATTGCCTTCTTTGGTAATAAAAACTCTGGTATGAAGTCCGACATCCTCGCCTTTGAAAATAATTGCGCCATCGCTCTCGGTAAACACATCACCCACATGTACACGTACAAGTTTTGCTCCTTCAACGCCAGCTTCGCTCTCAAATATGAAATCGTTAAATTCTGAGCCAAGCCTTCTCGTAATTTCCTTGAAATACTGGAGATTAATATCTCGTCCTAATTGATATGCTTCATATTCTTTGGTATCGGTTTTCTTGTCATAGAGGATTTGTGTAATTTCACGGATACGTGGTTCAAGTGATTTGTCTTCTTCAAATGCCTTCGTGCCTCGCACATAACACTCACCCAGATAATTTAATTTCTCGGTAATTGTAGAGAATGAATTAACTTTCTCGAGTCCGTCTTCGAGCATGACATAAACCGCTTTAGCAATGCCAAGCGAGACATCAGATGGATATGAAATGGTTGTTACCTCGGCTCCAGAGAATTCTGCTAAGCGCTTGATGGATTCACCAATGGTGTTATTCATCACGTGCCCTATGTGGAAAGACTTGAACAAGTTAGGACTTGAGTGCTCCACAAGAATCTTTCTGTCTTTAAACTTTCCACTCTTTCCCCAATCCTTATCTATTGATTGAATAGTGGAGCTAAAATATGAACTCTTCAAATAGAAATTAACGAAACCCGGACCAGCGATACTAACGCGTTCAACACGTTCAAGTTGTTTTGATTTTTCTAATTGTGCGACGATTTTCTCAGCGAGATTGTGAGGTTTCTCCCCTGCGGTCTTGGCCAAGAGAAGTGCAATGTTGGTAGAATAGTCGCCATTTGCCAAATCAGCAGGTTCTGCAACTGAAAACACCTCGGCTTTATACCCGAGCTCTTCAACTGCAATTTCTATCGCTTTTCTTAGTATTTCTTTCATTGATAGTAAGAGTCTACAGGATTGGGACAAAATAAAAAAGCCTTACAACAGGCTTCATGAGGCGTTCTTTAATATACCTTTACAACGTTGTTTCTTTTTATAGAGATACTTTTTATACCTATTATCCGTTTCAACAATCATGAGTTTGTGATCCTTAAATTTCACTTTCATGTCTGGAAATATTCTGACAAGTCGCTTATGGACTTTTTTGTACTTTGTATGGCACTCATCAGAACTCACCATCCTCTCATTGTGACGATGTTTGATTCGGTTAACGGCCACAATGTCTTTGAGCCAAAGTAACCTGGCAAGCGCTCGCCAGTCACACCATGTTTTTTCCTGCAAAATTTTGAACACCAAATCCTTGGCTTCGATAATCTGTTCACTACGCGAATCTTTGAAAAAAATAAGCGCTGAACATTCATAATCAATCGCAACCGCAGTCATTACACGCTCGACAAACAATATCAGCTCAATTGGAAACTCATCAATTTCTCTACCGGAGCGGATGAATGTTCCCCGCTCGGTAATAGGCAGAAACATTATCTTGGTATCCATAACGAAATTTTTCTTTTTGCACATTACAACAAATATTGATTCCTGTCTACTGGATCAATTTACCAAACTTTTTTTATTAAAACTTCATATTTTAATACATCAATTACATGTTTGTTTAATGGAGAATCCTATGTTAATCTCCTGATAGAAAAAATACAAAAATGAAAATAGCATTGATTGCCGCCGTCGCATTAAACGGTGTGATCGGTAAAAATAATAAACTTCCTTGGACCCTAAAACAGGATTTGCCTAATTTTAAGAGGGTGACAATGGGTTCAAATGTCATTATGGGAGCTAATACCTTCCAATCAATCCTGGATATGCTCAAAAAGCCATTGCCAGGGAGAATAAACATTGTTATCACGAGGAATCCCTCAAAATTTAAGGAGTATGATAATGTCCTCTACGCAACAAGCGTAGAGAAAGCTCTGGAAATAGCACAATCGCACTCGCCGGATGGGACGGTTTTTGTCATAGGAGGAGAGCAAATTTTCAATGCAACCTGGCCAAGAGCTGATGAATTCTATCTAACAAGGGTAATGGATATTAGTATTGAGGGAGATACTTACTTCCTTGATTGGGTGGATGGGTTATGGAGAGAAGATACCAAACCAGTAGAGATCTTCAACGAACCTGGAAGTACCCATAACTATTCCTTCCATCATCTTGTACGAGAAAGCAAATAACTACTATATAGCAAAAAGAGACCTTAGTGGTCTCCTTTTTATTTGCCTATTCAAGTGAGTAAAGATTTTTTTGAGCGCTGTTCTTACATAGCTCTAAAAAATTAATACGAGTGTTATTTTATTTCTATTCCAGCAGATCGAGCAGAGCCTTCAACAATTTTCATTGCCGCTTCGATATCGTGTGCATTTAGGTCTGGCATTTTCTTCTCAGCAATTTCTTTCAGTTGCGCTTTGGTAATTGAACCAACTTTTTTGGTGTTTGGTTTACCTGAGAGCGATTCTACACCAGCTGCTTTTTTCAAGAGATCAGAAACTGGAGGGGTTTTGATGATAAAATCATAACTACGATCTTCGTAGACTGAAATCACCACACCGACATTATCTCCCATCATTGAGCTAGTTGCGGCATTAAATTTCTGTACGAAGTCACCAATATTGACACCGGCCTGACCAAGCGCAGGACCGAGCTTGCCGGCAGGAGTTGCCTTACCTGCAGGGACTTGGAGTTTGATTTGTTTTGTAATTTTTTTGGCCATATGAATTAGATTATAGGGGTTAGGTTATAGGTGAGAGTGAAGCGAACTCTAGAGAGCGTAACGAGGCTACTTTAGCAGAAAACTTAGTATTAGGCTAGATTTTCTTCACTTGCAAGAAATCGAGCTCGACCGGTGTCTCGCGACCGAAGAGTGACACAAGAACCTTGACCTTACCACGTTCACGATCAACTTCGAAGACTTTTCCTTCAAGATCTTTGAATGGTCCATCACTAATCGTGACTGACTCATTGATTTCAAGCTCAACGGTATGCATAGGCGTATTCTTGTCCATGCGTGAGAAAAGAAAATCAATCTCTTCTTGTTGAAGTGGCACTGGATTAACCCCTGCTCCGACGAATCCCGTTACACGAGGCGTGTTGCGCACCACAAACCATGAATCATCGGTCACCACCATATCAACGAGCACATAGCCTGGATAAATCTTCTCTTCAATTTCAACACGCTTACCGCCTTTGACCTTAATTTTTTTCTCTGTAGGGACGACGACATTAAAGATTTTATCTTCAACACCGAGTGATTCAATGCGCTGCTTAAGGTTGCGTAAGACGGCGTTTTCATATCCTGAGTAGGTATGAATTGCGTACCAGTGTCGCTCCCCTGTTGTTTCTTGTTTTGCCATTTGAGTAGTAAATAGTTAGTAGAAAATAGTAAATGGATTTATTACGCTGAGATGAATGACTTAATGAAGCGGGCAAAAAGAAAGTCGAGCGCTCCGAGGTATGCTGCAATAATAATAGTAACGAGTAATACCGAAATAGTGAGCCAGATAAGTGATTCGCGACTTGGCCAATTGACGTGGACAAACTCAGCCTTGGTTTCTTTTATGTAATCAATAATGGACATAAAATTATGTAAATAGTTATTAGTAAGTAGTAAATAGAAGGAATAAAGCCATTTTTAAAACCCCTCGCGGGGCTTTTTATGTATGGTAGCAAACTATACGAAAATGTCAAAAGCTAATATAAAAACCCTTTATTTAAAAGGGTTTTTATATTTCTAAAACTTCAATTCAACAACAGAAGCTTAGCGAATCTCGTAGGTAATTGTGACGTTTGAAGTGATTTGATTCTGACCGACTGGGACTGTAGAGGCCTGGTTTGAGGCGGCACTGTCCATCATAACTGCCTTTTCATAATAGTAAGGACTATAGCCACTTTCAGTGAAATTCACAATGCGCACAAGTTTGACCCCGAGTGATTTTGCAAGGATGTCGGCTTTTTCTTTGGCGTTCTCGATTGCCATATCGCGAGCATCATTATTTACTTTTTCTGGATCATCAATCGTGAAGTTTGGTCCCTGAATTTCTGTCACGCCAAGTGCGGAGAGTGCTTCAGAAACTGCTCCTGTATCATCAGTGTTGCGAATTTTGAGCTCAATAGTTTCCGCCCATTCATAACTCGTGATTTTATTCTGGGTTGGTGAACATGGATAGACGTAGCAAGGACGGCCATAGTCGTAGACTGGATTTCCAGAATCAGTGAGTGTTTTGGTATCTTTGTCTTCAATACCGAGTTCTTTGGTCTTCTCAAGTGCCTTATCCATGACCTCAATAACTTGGTCATGCGCAGCTTTTAAGTCTTTACCTGTACCACGTACAGTGAAATTAATTGTCGCGATATCTGGTACTGCAAAAATCTCCCCTGTACCATTCACTGAAATAGTCGTTGCAGTATTGGTCCCTGCCCCAATATAGCGGTAGGCTTTGGCTGCAGAAGCAAATTTAACGAATAAAAGTAAGGCAAGAATTGCAAGTACGATTGAGATAAGTACGGTAAGGCGCTTCTGTTCTGTAGTTGAGAGTGTAATCATAGTGAATATGTATGTTTTTAATAATAAGTGAGCTTAGTATAGCCTAAAAATAGGTTTTTCAAAATTTTCTCTTTTTCCTACATTTAGAGAATAGCGAGTAATTCTACTTCGAATGTAAGTGTTGCTCCTGGTGGAATCGCTCCAGGAACACCATTATCTCCATAAGCTAGATTGGCCGGAATCACGAGGGTTCTCTTCTCTCCAATCTCCATGCCTGCGACACCTTCGTCCCAGCCTGCAATCACTTGGCCAGCACCAAGATTAAATTCAAACGGCGCTCCTCGTGTGACACTTGAGTCAAAGACAGTGCCGTCAGCTAGTGTGCCAGTGTAATGAACTTGCACTTTATCTCCGGCCTTGGCAATTGCTCCAGAACCTGGCTTTGTAATTGTATAAACGAGACCTGATGCGGTTGTTACTTCATTATTCATTGTAGTTCCATTTGTGTGTGTCGACGATCCGTTCATTCGCATAAACACGACGCCTAACACGATAACAATAATTACTATCACGACTGAGCCTAGAAGTTCAGTCTTCTGTTTTTTGGTTCTTTCCATGGATCGTAGTATACCCTAGCACCCCTAGGTAAGAAAAGTCTTGACTTGAACTAGATGCTTGTCCTAGCGTACAATGTCTCTATGTTTGAAAAACTTCTAAAACTGCCTATCTTTATTCTTCTCTCAGTTATTTTTCTGCCAGCATTTCTCATAGTAAATTACCTAGGGGATACCTGGTCAAAAATGTTGAATGATTTGTTCAATCTCTAGATAAGGTGAAGTAAGAGCGCAAACGTAAAGAGTGTCCCGAGAAGACCTAAAATTGGGTGAATACGCCAGAGCACAATATCGGCAATAACAAAGCTTGCGAATTTGACGTAGCCAAAAGCCTCAATTGAGGCGAGGATGGTATTGATAATAGTAAGGGATTCCATACTTGAATTCTAACACAGTGGATTGTTATAAGAAGAGATCCTCGCCCCAATAGGTACGCCAAGGCAGAAGAGAGGCACGGTGCTCCTTAATAAAGGAGCGAAATTCACTTTGCCGTGCAATTTTTTTCGTTAAGTTTTCTCCAGTTTTTTTACCAAGAACTCGAGCGCCGTCGATAACCACAATTTTGCCCTTTGCGTCAATGAATTCGAGCTGGAGATGAAGATGTGGCACTATCCCCCGCAAGTCACCAGTATTACCAAGGGTTCCAATGATTTGTGAAGTTGGTATTTGGATTTTGGGGTAGGTATGACGGCTAATTTCTCGAAGCATTTTTTGATAGGGAGTAAATTTTATGAGTGCGGAATCAAGATGCATGTAGAGTGAGTGGAGTACGAAGCCATCCTCAGTGACGACGTCAGGATGGGCAATGAGAATATAGTTACCGTTCGTCGTTCCATAACCAGAATATTCAAAAACACCAGGAAGAATCGGATAAATGTTTGTTCCAATCTTACCTTGGATATCGACTCCCACATGAAAATAGTTTGGTCGATGTGCAACCGGGTGATACCGATAGCCAAAATAGCCAAAATATGGATCAATTGTTTTATTGCCACGTTTAATCGGGAAAATTAAATCAGGTAATGCACGGATTTTTTGATAAAACTTCGCCCAAAATTCATCATAATTCTGATCTGGAATGAACTGCTTGCGCTTACCTTTATACGTTCCTGGGCGCTCAATGATTTTATCTTTAATTTGTGGAAGCATACTCATAATTACAACGCACTCAATTCCAGGGATGCTATGAAAAGAATAGTGAGTAAATAAATTGTGCGACCGGATCAATATCAGGTCCATATACAATAATCCCTCCTAGGGTACCTGTAATAGTAATGGTGATAAGCCCAATAACTGCGAAGATTTTTCTAAAAATAGGGAAAAGCTTTACTACATGATATCTCTGTATAAGCACTTGTGATTGTTCTCTGGTGAAATAAGAAAACAAGTAGCTCAGCATAATAAAGGAAAAGATACTAACTGAAATGATTGCAAAAAGCTCATGTGTATCCGCGAGCTCATGAATGATAGTCCCCTCAAGCTTTTCTCCAGCTTGAAGTCCTGTATAGAGAGTAACAGAGCTACTCAATACACCTATATAGAGGAAGGCTTGTTTGATTAAATGGAATCCATGAATTTTTTGAGTAAGCTTTAATGGAAGCAATTCAGCAAGTGCATAGAGTGTGAGGAGCGCAATTGGAAAATGAACGAAAATAGGGTGAAGATCCATATATGAAGTATACCGTCGCCACTCTCTTTTTGGAAGTCATGACGTAGTGGCCCATTTAGATCTTGGTCTTTGAGAAAAATGAAACTTTTAAAAAATGGTAGATGTAGAGGAGAAAGATACTGAGTGTCCCGTGACGCTTGAAACGTCTTCCTGAACTCTTCATAACAAATCCTCTGTCGAAAACGATTCGACCCTCTTTTGAAACTCTCTTGGCTGTGTCAGTATCTTCACCATAGAACAATATATCTGTATTGTACCCTCCCAGTGACTCTAATGTACGAGCTCTAATTAAATTATTACCGCCAATCATCACCCCATGTTTTCCAATTCGTAAAAGAAACCGTGATAGTGCACTAAAACCTTTGGTCTGAACAAACGATGAAATAGTTCGAAACCACGGCTTGCTGTCATAGTAATCATACGGACCAGAAACTGAGACTACTTGAGGATCATCGAAGTATGGGAGGCCTTTTGCCAGCCAGTCTGGATCGGGCAAGCAATCAGCATCAATGTTAGCTATAATTTCACCTTTAGCATGACACCTGCCACATTCACGCGCATGAAGTAACCCTTTGTTCTTCTCATATACGACGAGGACGGGAAACTCTCGCGCAATTTCACTCGTCCGATCAGTACTCGCATTATCAACGACGATGACTTCAAAATCACTGTACTCTAGTGCAAGCACATGTCTGAGTGTCTCGGCAAGTGAATCTTCTTCATTATGTGCTGGAATAACAATTGAAACTTTCATAAAATAAGATATCTACAATTAACGGATTGGTTTCCATTCTTTAGAATATGATTTACCACGAATAGCGACTGAAAATCCATTAAGTAACCAGAGTACCAGAAGTCGCGGCCATCCAATAGTGTGCGCCCGTCGCCCAGTATGATAAATAAAGACACTCGAATCAAAGTATGTCCGGCCAATCTTTGAGAGCCTACTGAACATATCAATATCTTCACCTACCACAAGTGCACTGTTATACCCGCCAACCTTTTCAAATGCCGATTTGCGCATCATCTGGAATTCTCCAGATGCGCGCCCGTTGTGGAAGACATTGTTGGAAATGCGAAATAGAGTACTGACAATGCGCTCCATAATTCTATCCCCTCTCGTAGCAACATCGGGTGGTACTTTGTACGGAACAGTGAGCGCGACTATGTCAGGATTTTCAAAATGTAATAAGACTTTTGGGAAAAAAGTTTCTGGATTCGGTATAGTACAGTCAGCGTCGAGGAAAAGTAGGATTTCTCCATGAGCGACTACAGCACCTTTATTCCTGCCTTCTGCAATTGTTTGACGATACTCACCATCATGGATAACAACCTTGTCTGCCAAAGGACGTGCTAAGAGTGCTGTACTGTCACTACTCTTAGCATCAGAAACAATGAGTTCGCACGGGACTCGAATACTCTTGAGACTCTCTAGTGTCTTTGCAATTATCTTTTCTTCATTGAGTGTAGGAATAATGATGGAAATCATGGCTCTATTATATATGTTTTTTTAATGCTCCTTTTACAAATTTGAAAAGTAACCACATCACGATTACTGCACCAGCAATGAATGAGAGTTGTTCAAATATTGAATTGAGTGATTGATAGAAATTACCAAAAAAGAATCCAACTCCAATTAGCACACTCGTCCAGACAATTTGTCCCAGTACATTGAGTAGTACATACCTCTTAAATGGAATTCCAACCAAACCTGCAGTGACCAGTACGGCAGTCGCGAAACCAAAACCCATCGTAATTTTCGAAACAAAGAGGATAGAATTCTTGTGGGTATGAAAAATAGTTTTGGCTTTTTCTACTTCAACCATACTGACGCCAAAGAGCTTTCCAAAGCGTCTGATAAATTTCTCACCCCATGTGTAGCCAATCCAATACCATAGGACATCTGCTAAGAGGTCTCCGCACATAAGTACTAGAAAGGCAGGCCAAAATGATAGATAGTCGAGCTTAATGAGAGAACCAGAAAACATCATGATAAACGGCCCCTCAAGTGTCGCTAGTGGTATGAGAATGATATATTTATAGGCCATTATAAGATCCCACATATAATCTTTATTGTAGTTGAGAAACGATTTTTCTCTAAATATTAATGTTATACTCACCCTAATCCTTATGACCATGCTTGGAGCACACGTAAGCCAGATCATACTCAAATACAAAAAACTCTTCCGAGAGCGAAACTTCGTGTATTCATTCCTTGGCGCATTTCTGCTCCTCTTTGGAAGTCTTGTGGTGAACTACTATGCTGGGACCTATGCTACAGAGCGTGCTAGTAACCCAGTCACTGATTTGATACTCAATAACATCCCAATTTTCTACCTTGAAGGCGTCTTCGTCTACGGCTCAGTACTCTTTTGGATATTTGTCAGTACACTCCTTGTCACAAACCCCAAACATATCCCCTTCACACTTAAAACGGTTGCACTCTTTGTACTCATTCGTTCGCTCTTCATATCGCTCACTCATATCGGACCCTTCCCGACTGAAGCTATTATTCCGACGAGCAATTTAATCGCTAAATTTACCTTTGGCGGAGACTTATTCTTCTCTGGGCATACAGGACTGCCTTTCCTCCTTGCACTGATTTTCCAGGAACAAAAAGTTTTGCGAACATTTTTTGTCTCAGCTGCAGGATTCTTTGGAATAGTCGTACTCCTCGCTCATCTTCACTATTCAATTGATGTTTTGGCAGCTTTCTTTATCACCTACACGATTTATCATCTGGCGCTTCTCTGTTTTAAATCAGATCGTGAAACATTTGAGCGTAGAGATGCCTAAGCATGCTTATTATAAAAATGAATCCGGGCAAAAAAGCCCGGATTATTTTTTGAAAGTTTTAGAAATTAGTTATTCATCTTTTTTTACTAATTTCACCACATACTCCCTTCCGTCCACTTGGAAGCGAACGAAATAAATTCCCAGTGGTAGTTTCGAAACATCTACCTTGTTATCCCATGCCTGTAATACTTTAATTTTTTTTGCAGCCAGATCATACACTTCCGCATTGTATGGAAGTGTAACCTCTGCGATACAGGGGTTTGGGTATATTTGAGCCTTTAAGCTGTCAATAGTTTGCGCATCTGCTCTTGCAAACACGCAAACAAGTACTAAAAGTACTATTGCTTTCATGAGTTATGGATTTAAGTGAAAAAACTGTAGTAAGTATACTACATTATATGATATATGTCAAGTACTAGTTTCTCTCCCCTATTTGTTGGCGCCACATAGCGTGGTAGAGGCCGTTTTTTGCCACAAGCGAATCATGAGTACCTTCCTCGATAATCCTACCTTTCTCAAGCACATAAATTCGGTCAGCATGCATAATGGTAGAAAGCCTGTGTGCAATGAGCACAGTGATCCTCGCTCCTCCAGTCGAAACGTCCCTAATAGTGTTTGTAATATCTTCTTCTGTAATTGAATCAAGAGCAGACGTCGCCTCATCAAAAATTAATACGGTCGGCTTACGCAAGAGCGCACGCGCAATTGAAAGCCGTTGTTTCTCGCCTCCAGAAACTTTGACGCCACCTTCGCCAATAAGCGTATCAATCCCTTGGTCAGCGCGCGCAAGTAGTGAAGTCGCGGCACTTTTTTGGAGTGCATTAAGAATCTCTTCATCGGTTGCATTTCCATTTACGAATTTGAGATTTTCTTTAATAGAGCCGGCAAAAAGTTGGGTATCTTGCGTGACAAAACCAAATTGTGAGCGCAAGACGTTCATATCGATATCAGTTAGTGGAATACTGTTGTATTGTACTTTGCCTTCTTTTGGAGTATAGAGTCCGACTAAAAGCTTTACCAAACTTGTTTTACCAGAGCCTGACGGTCCGACGAAAGCAATCGTTTCGCCTCTCTTGGCAGTAAATGAAACACCCTCTAATGCTAGAGTCGAGGCACTTTTATACTGGAACGATACATTCTGAAATTCCAAAGTATCAATACTATCAATTAATTTTGCATTAGGTGGGAGTACCTCGGCTGGTGTATTGATGATTTCGTCAAAACGCTTGAGTGAAGCTTCAGCTTCACGATAACTGGTAATAAGTGCACCAAGTTCCTGAAGTGGACCGAAGACAAAGAATGAATAAATATAGAGCGAGAAAAATTGACCAAATGTAATAATACGAGTAAACACTAAATAAAGCAGAAACGCCAAAATCAAGGTACGCAGTAAGTTGATGAAGGTGCCCTGAATAAAACTAATACTCCTAATGTAGCGCAATTTTTTGAGTTCTAATTTAAGGATTTTCTCTGTCGTGGAATTGAGTCGCCCTATCTCCTGCCCGACTAATCCTAAGCTTTTGACGAGCTCAATGTTGCGAAGCGATTCTGTCGTGGCACCAGCGAGTGCCGTTGTCTCAGCGAGGATAATCTTTTGAATCTTCTTTACGCGCTTTGTTAAGACATAGCTTAATGTGCCGATAAGTGGGACGACCGATGCATACACCACTGCAACGACCCAGTATATGAGGGCTGAATACACAGTGATAAAAATAAACCCAACAAACGAAACGAAGAGAATATTAATAAAAGCAACCATGAATGTTTCACTTGAAGTACGGACTTTTTGGAGTGTACCGAGGGTTTCACCACTTCGCTGATCTTCGAAGACTTCATACGGGAGTGCGAGCGAATGCTCAACACCATCGTTATATATTTCCGCACCGAGTTTTTGAGTGACCGTATTGAGGTAATAGTCCTGAAAGTTTTTGGCAACACGTGAGACAAACGCTGCACCTACTGCGAGCAGTAGGAGGAATGAAACACCACGAAAAAACTCAGCTTGAGAGAAGAGGTTAAATTTAGTCGCATAATCATCAATAATGTGACGGAAAATAAGAGGATCTAGGAATGAAAATACCTGATTGATGGCAGCGAGTACCAACACGAGGAGACAAAGCTTCCAATATTGCTTGAGATAGCTAAGGAGTAACTTCATACACTAGGAATCCTTTGGAGAAGGCATATCCATACCGGCCCAGAGGTTTGAAGTGCCAATACTTTCATTACCAGAGGCTTTGATATAGAGGAAAAGTTGCATCTTGTAAGCTGTAACCATTTTTAATGCGTTGAGTACGAACATGGATTTCTTCTCTGTCATACCCCAGAGCGTGAGCTCTTTGGCTAGCTCCTCATCAGTAAGTAAATCAAAAAGTTCCTTCATTTCTCTCACTTGTTCATCAATTGCAATTTGGAAATTTTCAACTGTTACTCCTTGCGATGCTTCAGTATAACGAGTAAAGCCTTCGGCATTTGATTCCAAAATCGCACGCAGTATACCCTTACCCATTCGACTTATGTATTGAAGTAATTCCAGTGTGGTACGTTGTTTTTCAGTTGGTTTATGATGTTCTTTGCCAGCGGGAATTTTCTCGGCAAGATGCTTTATGATGCGAAATTCGTTAACAAATGAACTCCAGATTTCTTCTCGTGTATACATATGATAGATAAATTAATTTAATAAGTTGCACTAGTATAACAGACTCCTACTATATGTAGGAGTCTGTTATGTTTAGTTTGCTCGAGTATAGTCAGATGTGTATACATAATCTGAAGTATAGGAATATCCATCATCATATTCATATGCGGTTTGATAGCGATAGTTATCATTGAGTTCATACTGAGTTTGATAGCGGTAATGAGAATCATCATCATACCCTTGTGTATAATTATAGAATGAGTCTTGCTGATATTCGCTCTCATATGTGTAGGGACTAGTAAATGTGTAGTCATTGTCATACATGTACTCATCAGTACTAAAATAATCTGAGATATACCTGTAATTTGAGCTATACACATAATCGGAGTTATAGCAGTATGTGGAGTCGTAATAATATCCACCACAATTACACTCACACGCGAGTGCAGTTTGGGTCAGGAAGATAACTAAACCTGAAAGAAATAAGAATTTTATAATCCTTTTCATATTGTGATTATACCACAATATAGATATATATGCAATATATCCCTCTTTAGCTTGAAATCACTAAAAACCCATGGAGTACTGCGATAAAGTTGAAGAGTGAGTGCGCAAGCCCGATGAGCCAGAAGTCTCGGTACTTTATATACATGAGCGGAAAAGCCACGGATGAGATGGTCACTAAAATAACGCTCGGCCACGTGAGTGGATAGATTGCGTGGAGAAAAATAAACAGAATGGCATTGATAACTATGACTGTGGATGTTTTTGAAAAGATTCCCTCAAGTTCTCGAATGAGAAAAACTCTGTAAGCAAATTCTTGTAAGAATGAAACGACTACAAAAAGAAAAAGGAAGTGTGGGTTTGCCCAAAATTCTCTGGAACTCCACCAAGAGGTTTCAGGCTCTAGCCCAAAAAGACGGGCAAGCAAAAGTATAACAAATGTCCCGACGAGCATAAAAAATGCATACGGTACGAGGTGGGATTTACGATCACCGACAACCATTGCCATATCTTTCTTACTCCAATGGTCTTTTTTTATGATTCCATAAATAAGCAAGCAAGCAACCGCAAGCACTAATACCCTGAAATCTTTATTTATGATATTGAAATAAAGTAGTGCGATGGGTAGAACAAAAATAAAGGCAATATGCTCAAGTATCTTCGTTTCATTTACCTGCATAGTATATATTGTGAGTTTCCACTAGAGGAATAATAGGGTGAGTTCAGAGAAATAATTGTAGGAATTACACCGTCTCTTACCCATAACCTATACTAGTCCTGACAGACCTGCTGTGCCCATGTTGCATAGAGACCTTGGGTAATCTGACCCCAGAGACCATCGGTTTTTGTTCCAAGAATTGATTGTACCGTTTTAATACCTAGAAGTGATTTTGGTCCAATAATACCATCAGTAACAAGTGGTGGATTTGCGGCCTGCATTTGATTGATTGCCTTTTGTACTCCCATTGCGTCTGTCCCTTTTGACCAGTATTTAATGAGCGTAAGTGGCGAGCCATACACTGAACAATGTTGTGTATTTTGATTGTTGTTTGAACTACTAGATCCTCCATTACTAATTTGTACTGGACCTGAAGTAACTTCATTAAATTCACTATCATCACTTGAACTACTACAGCCTGGATCATTGAGGTCAGTAAGGCTATCCCCATCATTATCAAATCCGTCAGCGCATTGATAGGTCGTTAGTGTGCCTGTTGTAAATGTAAGATCTCCTGATGTCGCAGTATTATTACTTCCATCTGTAGAAGTAACACTCATATGGTAGGTAGTTGCTGAGGTAAGTCCAGAGAGCGTGATGGAGTGACTCGTAACTCGTGGATTGGTATTAATGGTCCCGCTTGTAGATCCATATCCACTTGTAAGACCGTAATCGACTCGAGAAGACGCTGCTTCATCAGTTATCCAACTAATACCGGCGGATGAATCGGTTACAGCAATATTGATATTTGAAATAACTGGGTCTGTAGTATCTGGAGTAGGCGGTGTCTTTTCACTATAGGTATATCCAGATGAACACGCTGATACATTTGCTTGGGCATCAGTTGCAGTTGCATAGAATGTAGTTGCAGTATTATCTGCTACAGTGACTACCAATCCAGAATTTGTAAATGTTGATGCGCTTCCTGAAACAGCCAGTGATCCACTACTACACGAAGATGCGGTATAGAGTTTGACGGTCGTACCGGCTGGTGCGCTACCTAAAATTTTTGGAGTATTATTGTTCGATCCCGAGCTAGGATTTGAAGATATAATCACCGGGGTTGTTGGCGGGGTCGGAAGTGATTGTGTTGTAAAAGTATAATCAGAAGAAGTTCCAAGATTGTGTGCGACATCATATGACTTCACACGGAAATGATACAGCATTTCTGCTGAAAGTCCTGTGAGAGTAACAGAGTGATTGGTTACAAATGGAGCAGTATCAATTTCAGTCGTAGAATTACCATAGCTGGTCGTTTGGCCATATTCAACTATTGACGAGGCAACTTCATTTGTTTCCCAAGTAATTGTTGCGGATGTTTGAGAGACTCCGGTCACAATTGAAGTGAGGGTCGGAGCGGTATTATCACCAGTACTCGTACCATCTATCACAACTGTGATAGGGCTACTCTCTGCCGATGAATTACCATTACCATCAGTTGCTACAACTGAGAATGTATGTGTGCCAGGCGTAAGATTAGGAATAGTTATAAAATTAGTGGTGGTAGTCCCGACTATATTGGTCACTTTTTCATCTGGTGTAGTTGGTAACGTTGTACCGAGGCTGGTGGGATTTGTGCTCTGTATACTATCTGATCCATTGAAAATGTTCTCAATTATAGTTGAAACGGTGCTCTGTTTTGGACCACTACTCGTAGTTCCACTCCCAGACCTTGGTCGTCCACTTGATGATCCACCGCCTGCGTTCGGAGTTCTTGTTCCACCCGAAGCAGATTCTCTGCTATTTCCTGAATCTGAATCAGCTACTCTGGCAACACCACTAAAGCTGCTGTTAATATTGGAAATAATGAAATAAGCGGCACCAACAATCACTAAGAGAATGAGGATAACTTTAATTGCATTATATTGTGGATCGCGAAGAAAATTCATAGGTGGTTACGTTATGGTTGTTAGTATATCACGTCTCTGACTTCTGCCGAGCCTAGGGATAATACATATTTTTATTACTAATAAATTAGATCGGTACATATTTATTCCAGATCAATTACGGTAATACTATTCGGACGTATCATAATAGCGTCCCCAAGGTCAATATTTCCTTTTTCGGCCTGCGCAGAAACTGCTTGGTAATTAGGATTGGACTCAATATAATTATCACCTTTGAAGTGAGAGTGCGCTGGAGAAGTACCAATCGAACCATAAAGTTTTTCACTCCAAAGTGCATTCCTATAGTGTGAGCCCGTCACCGGTGCACCGTTGAGCATAATACCTGAAATCATTCGCTCTGGACCATTATTGTACACATACAAACGGGTCTTATCAGTTTTTACTGATATAGCACCAAAGCCGTCCTCTCCACTTGTAATATCCGTGTCTACAAAAAGCGGATTTGGAGAAGTGAAGATTGGCTTGAGCATTTCATACGCAACACCTGGAACACGTTTGACGAAAGATTTTCCACCATCGACATAACTTGAATCAATGACAAAAGAGCTATCCCCTGCTCCATACGGATTTACTGCACTTTCATTCTCCAGGAAAATTGCTGAACTTACGTAATTATTGTGAGTACTATTAAATTTAAGAATTTCAAATAGAAAATTCCAAGTCATGATCCCATGAAGCATGGTCTGCGTACCATATCCACTTCGCTGTAAATTCATACCGTACTGAGCGAGATGGAATTTAAGATTTGGCATATCATGTTGATACGACGCAAGGCGACCGAGCACACTATCAAGATCTGCTCGAAGGAGTTGATTTGATTGTGCAAAATAGTCATCAATATTTTTGGGTGCAGTCGTTGAGAGTGAAGGAAATGCATCAAGCCACATATACTGACTAAATTCTTCAATGCCACGCGAAACCGCCCACTGGTACACATCATCATTATCCCAACACTCTGTCTGTGTCTGATTCTTACATGTCGTATGATCAGCCATACTGACTACTCGAGGTGGTAATGATGAATAGTGGCTCGTCAGATACGAATCATATTCACTAGCTGCGGCGATATATTCTCCTGAAGTCAGATTGCCACCGATACCACTTGAGAGCTCTAAACCATAGCGGAGTTTGTAACTTCCAATTCCATGTGCACTAATCGAATTAATAAATGTTGCCATTTCATCTGTAGTGCCATGTACGATATTTGCAGAAAACACCATTTTCTGGTTATGACTTTTAATATAGTCAGCGGTAACATCCCAGAAATCTACATTGGTCTCATTATTGCTTGTTTGTAATTTATACGCACCCTCTTGTGATCCTGTGTAGTGATATATTTCATCTATATTTGCTCCCATCCCCACTACCTTTGGCAAGACGGTCAACGGCAAATTAGTACCTATAGGATCGAGACTAGAATTATTATATCCTCCCTTTGCAGAGTATGGATGTATCCAACGATCTTCTGCTCCAGCTGTATAAGCACCACTTGTAAAACCAACTTCACCAATCATGGTATTCCAAACTGGATTTGTGCTGTAATCAGTGTAGTTTTCTCCATAATCATTGACCGCAACTCCAAAGAGGTCTTTAGCAACTGGGGTACTTGAAGATGTCGAAATATTAATTATTGCTCCTCCCGGGTCTGGATTTTCTGTTTCTCCAGTAATTTCATAGACCGTATAATTTTCTATTACATCATCATCGGTAGAAGCATCCCATGAGAGCGTTGCACTTGAAGGATCTTTAGACACAAGCGAAAGATTGGAAGGGGCTGTCGGAGGAGTGATGTCACCGACTAGAGCTTGATTAACCTGACTTCGGCGAGCAATATGATTGTAAACAAACACCGCGCAAAAAATAATTACTGCCACAAGTGCGAGAATTTTCACACCATCATATTGGGGGTTTCGGAGTGAGTCCATATACTAATTATTGATGCGTGAAATATTACTGTAACTTTGTGGACAACTCTCAATAACAAGTTCTTTGTACGCAGTAGGTATCACTAGCGCATCGATTGCAGCATCTTCTCCTAGACTATGGTCAGAATTTGGGAAACATTGGAAGTAACTTGGGATACCTAGACCAGTCATTATATTTTTCGCATTTTCTCCATCTGCACAACTCCATCCGTGATCCAAATCCTGCCCTCCCAAAAACGAGATTGCTGGAGGATCATTTGAATCAATAAGTTCGTAAGCTGGAGGAAGAAGTGGACCTGAATTACTTGTCGCCATACAGCTCCATGAGGGCACTACTGCTCCATTACTATACATACTGTTATCGGTATTTTTTGATCCAAGCTTAAACCAGTCCGTATTGGTTGTGTCATTGCCAGCAGTTGCTGCGAGCATTGCGGTAATGCCTCCTGCCGATACTCCACCGAGCATTATCTTATTAGGATCAATTCTATATTCGGTTGCATGGATTCGAAGATAACGGATAAGTGAGTGTGCATCTGAAGCACTATCAGCTTGTTCTCCTATGGTGAAACCTTGGCTCGTGCCCCCACCTCGGTAGTCACCTGCAATACACACATATCCAAGTCTTGCGTACTGGTTACAAACACTTGCACTACCTTCTGAACTTCCTCCACCACCATGGAAATGAATGAGTACCGGACGATCTGTCGCCGTATCAGATAGTGGTGGTGTATACATATCAAATTTCAGATTATAGGTAGTCGAAAATGTAATCCCATTTGTTTCTACAATTTCTGATTGATTAAAAATTTCATTGCAATATCGAACATTGCCATTTGAGTTCAAATTACATGTCGGCGTAGAATCTCCATCTTCTCCTGTTACTTCATAGACAGTATAGCTCTCTACTTCTCCGCTATTATCTGCGGCTGGATCCCAGGCAAGAGTAACACTTGTGGGAGACTGCTCAACCACCTCAATATTTACTGGTTGCGTAGGAGGAACTTTGTCTTCTATGGCCACTTCTTCTTCATTCAATCCTTCAATTTTTGTAATACTATACGGCTTCAGTACAACCGCTCCTGTTCCCTCTACTCCGAAAGGACTACCGTCAGTAAGCATGGTGAACTCGTCTGTGTTTCGCTCATCTGCGCGACCATATGAAGAAGAAAGTTTTTGTCCATATATTTCAGTTAGTGTTAAGTTTGCATTCTCGTCTTCAACAGAAACTCCGTCGAATGACATTGATGATAGAGGAATACTCTGGTCGGACCAATTAAATACATAGTATATATTTTCATTAGTTAGTGCATTCTTGAAACCATAAAGTTGTGCCTGGCCTGTTGGAATATTTGAAGGAAATCCGGCTGAAATATCAACAACAGTATGTGCTCCGTCAAATACTGGTTTGATTAATTTAAATACTAAACCAGAAGCATTCAGCTTCAGAGGCGCCTGTGTATAGTACGAATCATAGAGCTGCTCAACTGGGATTAAATCATCAGCTGTATTCTTTTTCACTTTTGAAACCAAATTCTTGAGACTACCACTAAAGCTCATGAGTGAGGCACTTTTAACAACATTATCGTGATCATCGTTAAACTCAGCAATCTTAAATAACATTTCTCCGATGGTGGCAGCATTAGCGAATGTATTTTCAAATGCTGCGGTTGAAAACTGTGGGTTAATAGTGCTTTGATCATAATTATTTATATTGATCTGTGTCGCACGGAAGCCACGATTTGGTCCAAAGAATGATGTATACGCTTCGAGTGCATTCGGTACATGGACATCAAGCATCTCACGAGTGCGATCTCGGTAACAGGCAAAGACATCAAATCCAGACACTCCTGTATTATTAGCTGGATCACAAAACTCATCGGTATTCACAAATCCATCAGTCCAGAAATACGCACCTATATCAAGATTTTCAATGTCGGCAAACGCGCTCTTTATAGCAGTATTCCAGTTTGAACTCACCCCATAATCTGATTGATTTGGATTCGGTACCACAGCATGCAGTTGAATACGAATATCTGGATAAGCATTCTGGATTGCAAGCGCAATTGGATGTACACGGGCAATAAAATGATTAACATCAGGAAACGCCACTTGACCATTTTCACGCGATGGAGCATTGGGACCGCATTCAGCACACAATTGTACTCCTTCGACAACAATTCCCTGGTCGATAAGACCCTGTATCGCAGCGAGGTTCTCAGTAATTGCAAGATTAATACTTGCTGTATCAATCGGCACTGGAGCCGTTAGACCAACAGCACTCTGTGTAACCACATTTAAACTATAGGTAGCCACTGGACGGCGGATATTCTGTGCCAGATCAATATATTTATCATAAAAACGAGTAAAAGGATTACCGTGATTACCATCAAACGTCGTCGAGTAGGACATCTCAGTATCTTTAGTTCCATCACTATTCCAAAATTCATTTTCTTCAAAGATGAGCCCCATCCCCGGACCATCATGGTGCGCATAGTTGGATGTTACCCCAGGATGAAAACGAAGCATATTCACGCCCGTATCACTAAATATTTTCCGAATATCGGCATTTGATGTATCAAAGAGCGTACCTGCCCCTGTATCAAAACCTGTTGAGAGGAGGGATGGTAACACTGCCCCTTCCTCGATTGGTCCACCGAGGTCACTCACTTGTGCACGGAATAAATCTCGTAAACTTGTATTGAAAAATATAAAGGCTGCCAATGCAATGACAATAGCCAGCACAAGCGTGACTTTAACGGCATCATTTTCTGGGTTTCTCTGGAAATTAGACATTCGTGAACATTGAAGAGATGAGATCTCTATACCTTCTATTGTAGCAAATCTATCACATAACTAAAGCTTTGCGAGACTAGAAAAAGATTTTCTTAGACTTTTTGATGTAGCGGGTGCAAATGTGCTGCCACCCCAATTGCAGTAGCAATAATGACCAAATTCTTTATGATGTACTGCCCTTCAAGCGTCGGCACCATAAATGCTTGCCAGGTTTCTGACGGTAGGAAAATAAGTGGACCAAACGTCGTGATCATGTGAATGAAAAGAAGTGGAATCACAATACGTTCGACACCTCGAATGAGAAAAAGTAGACCGATGAGACACTCGAAAATTCCAAATAGAATGAGGAAGTTGCCAAAGCTCATAAACGGCACTGTGTGCTCAAACAGTCGCTCGACTACCCCACTTGCGGGACTCAGTCCTGCAACCTTGAGTAAGCCGAACCAGAAAAACACAACGAAAAGCGAGAATCGTGCAACGGGCACAGATACTCTTTTGAAAAAATGTATGAGGGTGATATCGATCGCTTGTACTGACATGGGATTATTGTAGCAAAATTAAAGATTGTCCATAATTTTTTAAAAGCTTCTCTTTGGCACCCCTATCGAGCACACACTAAAAACGTAGTCACTTCGTTCTTTATTTTTGGGTGCCGTGGTAGAGGAAGTTAGAACTAAATTTGAACAGAAAAACGATGCCGCCATCTACATTCCTGTATTCTACCCTACCGTCTAACCCACTATTTAATAACCTAATTATTTAGCTGATTAAATATTAGATTGTATGATTAACTAATCATTTAGCTGATTAAAAAATTCTACCTATCTACAATGTTAAGGAGCTTTGGGAAAGAATAGACGGTTGGTCTTTGACCAGAACCTTGTTGTAAGATTTTTAAGACGCCACCTTCAACGAGATCATTCAGTATTCTTCCAATACTCCCTTGTGGAATTTTTGATATTTTTTTGAATTGCAAAGTGTTAAAGATAGGCATATTAAAAATGCAGTCCAAAGCATTGATTGAATACTTTGAATTAGTTAAATCTCTCACTCTAACTTTCTTAACTTCGTATAACTCCTGGACACTTTTTGCCTTATCAATATTTATCTTCGATTGCTCAATCACAGCGGTAAGGAAATATCTTATCCACTCAGACCATTCATTTTTATCAGAAATATTTTGTAATTTAAGATAATACTCATCTCGATGGAATTCGAAATACTCGCTCAAATACAACATCGGACTTGATAATACCTTTTTAAAATTAAGAAAGAGCGGCAAAATAATTCTCCCCATACGTCCATTTCCATCCCCAAAGGGATGGATTATTTCAAATTGGGCGTGCACTATGGCAAGCTGCACAAGAATATCCTTCTCTGTCCCATTAACATATTTTTCAAAGTTTTTTAAATAGGAATCTAGATCCTGCCAAGACGGTGGAACATACCTCGCACTCTCAGGATGACCGGGGGTGCCAATATAAACATCCTTCTTCCTGAAATTTCCCGCATCCTGACCTTCCCCACGAACTCCAGACAATAGAACCTCGTGCATTTCTCGCATTAGTCTAAGAGTAAAACCAATTGATTCCAAGGCCTGAGTCGCCTTAGTCATTGCCTTACGGTAGTTTAGAACTTCTTTAATATCTTGTGTTCTTTTTGTTACTTGAGGATCAGCCTCATACTCAAGAACTTCTTGCATGGTAGCCTGTGTCCCTTCTATCTTCGAAGATAATACAGCTTCCTTGGTCGTAAGAGGAGATAGCAAGACAGCGGGATTCGGAATACTCTGAAGCAAACCATCAAAACGTGCAACAGCGTCATGAGCAGGACCTATCAGATCAACAAAAGACATCCAGTCTAGTTTTTCAAGAGGAAGATTGTCTGGCTTGAACGGTTTTTTCATATAAAAATAGCATATCACATTATGATAAATATGATCAACTATTTAAATACCCTGAGAGACACTGGGTGAAACGAAAACCATGGGTGCTGTAGTGGAGGACGTTAGAACTGGGTTTGAGAGAAGGCATGATGTGAGTATCTACATTCCTGTAGTTTACAGCACTTTTCATAAACTCTAATCTAACCGTATCTCAATCCTTCTATCTACATACTGTCCGTTTATTAATTCCCCATCAGTGAGTTTTGATATCCTTACAGGAGTTGCCCTGTAAATTCTCCAAATACCATCACCTCTAACCTTCGAAACGTCTCGCACCCGAAATTCTTCTTTTGAGACCCTTTGATTCAATATCATTACGGCTTGCGCAATTTCAGCATCATCATAAAGCTCTTTTGCCACTGCTTCAAAATAAACACCATCACCTTCACCTTCTGGAGCCCGAGAATTGAAAATAACGATTGCTATGTTCTGATTTTTCCTTACTAAGTCTGAATGGTGAGCATCTTTGTTTGAAATCCAGTAGAGATTAAACTTGGAGTCATAAGCAAAGAAGACTGGGGAAATCCACGGCCTAGAATCCAAGGAAGAAGTAGCGATAACACAGTATATATTCTCGCTAATTATTTTCTTAGCTTTTTGCACATGCTCATTCATACCAAAAGTTTATCAGGCTAGAACTGAAAAGTCATTGCACCACAAAGATATTTTAAGAAAATTCCAACTTGGGGTGCCTATCGGGAATCGAACCCGAATCGAAGGTTCCACAAACCTCAGTGTTAACCTTTACACCATAGGCACCATATATGAGTTAGTAGTGAGGAGGACTAAGCAGTTACTTAATCCCCTATCGCTTCACTAAAAACTAGTTCTCGTTATACCAGAAAACCTAATCAAAATCTAGTTTTTCTCGTGAGTAATCTTGAAGTGGTATTCAAAGATCTGACTACCTATAATTGCTCCCCCGAGGAGAACAGCGTAGATAAGAAAGAGTACATCGAAATGGAGTGTCACTCCACGAAGTGCACCAAGGACGAAGACAAAATACCAGCTGGTGATTGAAATTGCTCCGAGTGCAAACGCACTCCGCCGTATGATATGGAGCTCCCCTGGCTTATGATGATGCGCTTCGCCGTAGCTTATGTGCATGAGTCGGGGTGCAATAGCGATGTTTAAAATAAAACCATTCACGATTAATACGGCGACGCCAATCATTTTCACCAAAAATTTTCCCGAGGCGAGCAGTCGCTCTGACTCAGGAACGAAAAGTCCAACACCAGAGAGCACCACGATCGCAAGTCCCACCCAAATAACATTTGAGAGCATATGCATGGTGTCAGCTTCTTCTTCGTTAATGCGAAGTTTTTTGAGAAATCTAAAAAAGAAAAGGTCAGTGATTGTCGCAGTACCAACCCCAAGCGCCATACCGAGTAAGTGAAATATCGTAATAATACGACGATGCTCTATGAGCACACCTACCAGATCAAATGGCAAGGTCACAAGTGTCGAAAACAATATAGTGAGAGAAATCGCTGTTGAGAGAAGGCACCATGTACACCATTTATGAAGTACGAATGCTTGAATCGCAACAAGATATAGTGAGAAAAGTCCTGCAAATGCTGAGAGAAGCGCTAAAATAAATATGAGACCTTCAGATCCAAGAGTTGGAAAGAAAAACAGTACTGTATGAGCGAGTGTAATAATTCCGTAGTAGCCAAGACCAAATATTTCAACTGGGATCCCTAGGAATGATCCAAATTTCGAGTGGATTACCTCTTCGCAATTTGCCCGCAGCGGACAGATGAGCGGTTTTTTCTTGTGCTTTTTTATGTAAATATGAAGCGCGAGCAGAAAACCTGCGAGGCCGAGAACGAGAAGTGGTATATGCACGGTATCGTATAACATAGCTGGATTCTAGAAGTTTGGAATGGCGTCTATTTGGGCTGCAACAATAAAATCATTCTCTGTGAGGCCTCCGATTGAGTGTGTCGAGAGCTCAAGCTGTACTTTGTTGTAGAAAATATGAATATCAGGATGATGACCTTCCATTTCTGCAATATCCGCAACGGCACGGACGAAATCAATCGCCTTCACAAAATTTTTGAACTCAAATTCACGTGAAATAGTTTTCTGATCCTCACTTAATTTCCATTCGGAAACTTCATTGAGGAGTGGGAGGATTGCTTCGTGTGAAAGAGGCTTCCTACTTTTATCCTCGCACGGCGTACATTTTTTATTTTTTAATTCTGACATAGTGTATTAGAAATTCCCTGCTAATGCTTCACTCGTTTCCAAACTAATATCAAAGGCTGTGTCATACACATTACGTGCAAAGAGTACTCCAAAGACAAGTACAGCGCATACGACAATTATTATGGTTGGCCTACTGACTTTCTGTTCAAGCGATCGCATGAAGTTCAGTTTAGCATATCAACTCGCCTCAGAATATATCACAGAGGAATTTACAAAAAAATCACAGGGATACCTCGCATGCGTGCGTATGAAATTTCTGTAGCAACTCCTCGCACAAATTCAGACTCAGGAAGTACGTACAATGTAGTAATCTTGCCTGAATCAATAAGCCCTCGATAAAAAATATCGAACTTTTGCTCATACTCGTGTGGGGCATCCGGAAGGAAAACGTCAAAAAACTGTGTCTGGTCAAAAACTTTTTCCTTCTGCCCAATTTGGTGAATGTACGATTTTAAGGTATCTACATTTTTCTCAAAAAGTGGAGTCCCTACTCCAACTGGCCCGGCGACCATAACTGCGCTCTCTCGAATAGTTCCAAGCGCGCATGTGAGTAATGCGTTATAGTAATTTCTTACATGCTCCATATATGTGCGCGGGAGAAGATTTGAACTTCCATAGCCTTGCGGCCGCTACCACCTCAAGGTAGTGCGTCTACCAATTTCGCCACCCGCGCGTGAACTAGAGTATACATGAGTACCTATTATTTTCAACACCAGTATAAAACTCCGCTATGCGGAGTTTTATACTTAATCTTTCTTTGCTTCTTCGGTTGCTTCCTCTCGTGATTCTTCTGCTTCAGCTGAGACCGTAATGCTTTTCATCTTGCGACGAATATCACGAACTGCTTTATCACGAACATAGTAGAGTTTTGAGCGGCGAGCACGAGCTTGGCGTACCACTTCAATTGAATCGATCATTGGAGAGTAGAGTTTGAAAATGCGCTCTACGCCAACACCACTAGCGACTCTGCGTACGGTGAAGGTCGCACCTGAAGTTGTGCCGTGTTTACGAGAAAGCACCAAACCTTCAAATGCTTGGAGGCGAAATTTACCTTTGTCGAGAATTTTAGACCAGACACGAACAGTATCACCTGAAGTAAAGGTGAGTTTTTTGCGCTCATCGGTCGAGACTGGGGAGAGTTGTATTGCTACGGTCATAGACTGAGACTTTATCACGATTCCGCTATATCTGCAAGTGAGAGAGCCTCTTGAAAGTCCTTTGGAAACGGCGCAATGAATGTCCGCATAGTACCGTCAAGTCTCGGTATCGAGAGAGAATAGGCGTGGAGCGCGAGACGAGTAAATCCAAGTGCCGGTTCCCTCGCACTTGCATAAAGCGCATCAGCGACAATTGGGTGATTAATTGAGCGCAGATGTACACGTAGTTGATGAGTCCGACCAGTCTTGGGTTTCAAATGTAGATAGGCAAAGTCGTTTTTCTCAGTCGAGCCCGCATCCAGATGCTCTGGAGAAGCCACTTCACCACTTTGTTTAATGCTGAATTTCTTTTTCACTTCAACAAATGTTTCTGCCTCGCGCTCTGTCCCCCGCCCATCCTTTGCGACAATCCATTTTCTAATATCGCCTTTGGCACGACTAATGGGAGCTGAGATAGTCTGTGTAATTTCTTTGGGCCAGCCGTAGACAAACGCTCGGTATTCTTTTTCTGTGGTGCGGTCTTGAAATGCTTTTTTCAAAAACAAAAATGAATCTTGTGTTTTCGCAATGACCAATACCCCCGAGGTATCTTTGTCGAGCCGATGGACAATGCCTGGACGTGAAATAGTATTCTCTCCTTGATCCTTGGTGATTATTTGCATAGGCTCACCAACATTCACCATTTCTGGATGGGCTTCGAGAATCAAATGTGTGAGCGCACGCTCATCGCTTTTACCATCAGGGTGGACAATCAGCCCTGCTGGTTTATTGACGACAATAATGTCTTCGTCTTCGAAGAGCGTAAGGTCAGCAAGTTTTATGTTTCCAAAATCCATGACTTATAGTATAACAGAGGGTAACGCGCGCTTAGCTCAGTTGGTAGAGCAACCCGTTTACACCGGGAAGGTCGGGGGTTCAAGTCCCTCAGCGCGCACACGAGTCCTACGAGAGTGCGCGCTGAGTAAGCCAACTGCTTGGCTTACGTAGGGACTTGAAAGGCGCAGTTATATTTTGTGTTGCACAAAATAGACGAGCCGGGGTCGCGGAAATTTTCCGTCAGGAAAATTATCTGTGACCAAGCCCTCAGCCCTGAATTGATTAGCTGCCCCTGTAGTTCAATGGATAGAACTGCGGACTTCTAAGCCGTCGATGTAGGTTCGATT
>CAZRDO010000002.1:90115-90332 GCA_964599225.1 uncultured Candidatus Saccharibacteria bacterium | reverse complement strand
CACGTTGACCACGGTAAGACGACGCTTACAGCGGGTATTCTCCATGTCCTTGATATGAATAAGGACAAGGGTTATTCAGCTCGTGTCGAAGCAATCGACAGCATTGACAAGGCTCCCGAGGAAAAAGCTCGTGGAATTACTATTTCTCTCCACCACTCTGAGTACGAAACACCAAAGCGTCACTATGCGCACGTGGATGCTCCAGGTCACGCTGACT
>CAZRDO010000002.1:46168-90105 GCA_964599225.1 uncultured Candidatus Saccharibacteria bacterium | reverse complement strand
CTACATCAAGAACATGATTACTGGTGCCGCTCAAATGGACGGTGCGATCATTGTGGTTGCTGCAACTGACGGTGTCATGCCTCAGACTCGTGAACACATCCTTCTTGCGAAGCAAGTTGGTGTGCCTACTATCGTCGTCTTCCTCAACAAGTGCGACATGGTGGATGACAAAGACCTTCTCGACCTCGTCGAAGAAGAAATCCGCGAACTCCTCACGAAACAAGGATTCGACGGTGCCAACACTCCAATTATCCGTGGTTCAGGACTCAAAGCACTTGAATCAAAGTCAGCTGATGATGAATGGGCAATGAAAATCATTGACCTCATGAACGCAGTTGATACCTTTATCCCAGACCCAGTTCGTGATACCGAAAAACCTTTCCTCATGCCAATCGAAGACGTCTTCTCAATTGAAGGACGCGGCACAGTGGTTACTGGCCGAATCGAGCGCGGTATGGTCAAGGTTGGTGAAGATGTTGAAATTGTTGGTCTCAAGGCTACAACAAAGACAACAGTTACAGGTATTGAAATGTTTAACAAAACCCTCAACGAAGGTATGGCAGGCGACAACGCCGGTGTCCTCATCCGTGGTACCAAGAAAGAAGATGTCACTCGTGGACAAGTTATCGTTAAGCCAGGCTCAGTCACTCCTCATGATTCATTCGAATGTGAAGTCTACATCTTGAAGAAAGAAGAAGGTGGACGCCACACTCCATTCTTCAAAGGTTACAAACCTCAATTCTACGTTCGTACAACAGACGTGACGGGAGATGTGATCTTGCCAGAAGGAACAGAAATGGTGGTCCCAGGTGATACAGTTAAACTTACCGTCAATCTCGTCGCCCCAGTCGCTCTTGAAGAGCAACAGCGCTTTGCGATCCGTGAAGGAGGCAAGACTGTTGGTGCAGGTGTGGTAACAAAGATTATTAAATAGTGAGTAGTCTGTAGCCAGTAGTTTGTAGAAATAACATTCTTTTCTACTCACTACCAACTACCCTCTACCAACTAATTGACATGGCTGAAAAAGCAAAAACAAAATCACGCAAAACAAGCAAAGAAGAGGCAGTAGTAAAGCTTCGTATCCGAGTGCGCGCCTACGAGAATAAAATTCTCGATGCATCAGTGAAACAAATCATTGATACTGCGCGACGTTATGATGCTACTATCGTTGGCCCGATCCCACTTCCAACTGAGATCAAGAAATATACCGTCAATCGTTCGACATTCATTTACAAAAACACACGAGAGCAATTTGAAATGCGTGTGCACAAGCGATTGATTGATATTCTAAATCCCAACGCCAAAGTGATTGAAGCCCTTACGAATCTAGCGCTTCCTTCCGGAGTTGATATTGATGTAAAAATGATGTAATACGTGAAGAGCAATGCGAAAGAGAAAGTAATTTCTCTATCCGCTTTCTGCGACACCCTAATCCCTACCCATGAAATTTATCCTAGGAAAAAAAGAAAAAATGGTGGAATTCTTTACCCCAGAAGGTACGGTTGTTCCGGCTACACTTGTCTCTGCAGGTCCTATTACCGTGACTCAAGTCAAGACAGTTGATAAGGATGGTTATGCAAGTGTGCAAGTTGGCTACAATCCAATCGCTGAACGCAAACTTACCAAGGCTCTGAAAGGCCACCTCAAAGACAAGGGTGCATTTCGATTCTTGAGAGAATTTGATGCAGGCACAACTGGGGAGCCACTGAAAGATGGCGATACAATTGATGTCTCAACATTTCTCCCAGGAGATATGGTCTCTGTCTCAGGTATCTCCAAAGGTAAAGGTTTCCAAGGTGTGGTGAAGCGTCATGGATTCCATGGTGGTCGCCGTACACACGGACAAAAGCACTCAGAACGTGAAGCTGGTTCAATCGGAGGCGGACTTCGTAATCGTGTGCCAAAAGGTATGCGCATGGCGGGTCGCATGGGCGGAGATCGAATCACAGTCAAAAACTTGAAAGTTATTGCTGTTGATAACGAACAGAACACACTTATTTTAAAAGGTGCTGTCCCAGGGGCACGAGGAACACTTCTTGAAGTTGTTGCACAATAATCACACACGACATTATGGAAACAAAACTCTACAACCAAAAAGGTAAAGAAGCAGGAATGCTCACAATCCCGGATGCAATCTTCGGGCTCAAGTGGAATCCTGATCTCGTGCACCAAGTCACTGAAGCGATGCGTATCAACCGTCGTGCTGGTACTGCTAATGCGAAAGACCGTAGTGAAGTTCGTGGCGGCGGTAAGAAGCCATGGAAGCAAAAGGGAACTGGTCGTGCACGTCATGCCTCAATTCGTTCTCCAATCTGGTCTGGTGGAGGTGTTACTCATGGTCCACTGAAGGATCGCAACTACTCACGCAAGATCAACAAGAAAATGCGTGGTAAAGCACTTGCAGTTGTGCTTGCTGAGAAATATCGTAATGGTGAAATCCTTTTCGTTGATGCACTCGCATTCAAGGGACCAAAGACAAAGGAGGCAGCTCTCATGGTGAGTTCATTTGCGACTATCAAAGGATTCGAAAAAATTCTCGCACCAAAGAAGAAGAACACTATCATTGCCATTCCAGACAAAGACGAAGCACTCATGAAGAGTTTCCGAAATCTCAAAGCGACGGAAGTAGAACTTGGAGGAAATCTCAATCCACTCGCACTTCTTGAGCGTCGCTACTTGATTATGGTTAATCCTGACGCACAACTTAAAATGCTTAGTAAAAAACTTTCATAATAAGTATGACTACTACTCAATCAAAAGGAAATACGATCAATGTCATCACTTCACCCCGCATTACCGAGAAGGCGACGTACTTGGCTGAAAAAAATGTCTATAGTTTCAACGTTGGTCTTCATGCAACAAAGAGCGAAATCAAAAAGGCCATGAAAATTCTCTATGGCGTCACACCAATCAAAGTCGCGGTGGCTAATAGACCTGAGAAAGCGGTGAACTATCGTGGTAAGCCAGTTGTTCGCAGTGGAGGTCGCAAAGCGATGGTGTATTTGAAAAAAGGCGATAAGATAGAGCTGATTTAATTAATTTTTATGAAAAAGTACAAACCGACAACACCTTCCCGCCGTCAGATGGCAAACGTGGAATACCGTAAGCTTCTTACACGTACTACTCCACACAAGGCTCTCACCAAAGGTGGCAAGCGTGGTGTGGGACGCAATAGTGCCGGCCGAATCACGACTCGTCACAAAGGAGGTGGCAATAAGAAACGCTATCGTGATGTGGATTTCTATTATAATAAGAAGAATATTCCTGCACGCATTGAATCAATTGAGTACGATCCATATCGCTCAGCATTCATTGCTCTCGCACTCTATCGAGACGGCGAACGACGCTACGTACTTGCATGGAAAGGTGCCAAAGTAGGCGATACCTTTACAGTAGGTGAAAATATTTCTCCAGTTCCAGGCAACCGACTTCCACTGAAAAACATTCCTGTCGGTACATTTGTAAACTCAGTCGAACTCAAACCAGAAGGTGGTGCTAAGCTCGCTCGTTCAGCCGGAAACTTCGTCCAGATCGTGGCAATCGCCGATGGTTTTGCTCAGCTCAAGATGCCTTCGTCAGAAGTCCGCAAAGTCAATGAACTCGCTTGGGCAACAGTCGGAGAAATTTCAAACGATGAACATCACTTAATTAACTACGGTAAAGCCGGTCGCTCACGACACCGTGGTATTCGTCCAACCGTTCGTGGTTCAGCGATGAACCCAGTGGATCACCCATACGGTGGAGGTGAAGGCGCACAAGGACGTGGTACGAAGCGACCAAAATCTATCTACGGTAAAATTACTGGTGGACGCAAGACTCGCCGACCAAGTAAATACTCGGATAATTTCATAGTAAACCGAAGACGAAAAGGAAAGAAGAAAGACTAACTTAAGTTTTAAAAGAAAAATCCGAACTCTAAAGTTCGGATTTTTCTTTTTATTTGTTACGATAATGCTATGAATGAAAAGAATACACTCAAGAGTGAGCTCAATAATAACCCTTTTGGAATCAAGCACGCACTTAGAGGCCTAGGGATATTTTTCTTGGGACGCAATTCAAAAGCCCACCTCACGATATTTATCCTCGTACTTATTCTAGGAGTGTACCTTGGACTTTCCAAAATCGAGTGGCTTTTCATTGCCATTGTGGTAGGCATAGTCTTCATTACCGAAGCCATTAATACCGCCATTGAAATCGATATTGACCTGACCAGTCCTGATTATCACCCCTTTGCTCGTGATGCTAAGGACGTGGCCGCCGCGGCAGTGCTCATCTCGATACTTCTGGCTATAGTTGTTGGATTGTTTGTTTTTCTCCCATATTTTCTTGACTGTATCCATCAGATTAAATTTCTGTAGGCAAAAGTAAAATGCCCTCCTAGAAATGAGAAGGGCATTGAATGTGTCGGTTTCGCTCCATACTTTAAGAAATCGATCTCCGGCGCAAATAATTCTCGCCTATAAACTGAGTGGTGGATTGTACTGCAGCAGTAACCTCAACTACAATTTTTGTAATTGCTGCAAGTCCGCCAATCATCACAAGTGCTGCAGAGAGTGTATTTAGTGTGATTACATGTTCATTACACAGCTGCAGAAATGAAGTGAGGGCAATTGTGTAACTTGCGGTTGCAATAAACCTGCATATACGGGTGGAGTCTTCATCATCTCTCGGTATGAATTCAGTTAAGGAGGCAAATATCGCTCCTAAAATTCCACTCATAAAAATTGTTACGCCAATGTTGCCGTAGTAAGGGAAGTAAACTGCATTGATGTAGCCAAGAACGAGTGCTACTACGGAGGCCGTTGCTGATGTGATTCTTAACGTCTGTTTCATTTTATAATGAGCTGTTTTTAAAGCTTATAGTATTATACCATATTTATATGTAATATGTCAATACAGAGGAAAACCTACTATATAAGGCTGAAACAGCAAATTTGACTTTATTTCATGGTTTGTTAGTATAGCCAGGTAGCTCGTTAGGGGCTTTTTATTTCGCACCCTATTCGCTTATCGCTATTTACTTTCTACTAATTCATGACCCGATCACTCAAAAAAGGCCCATACGTTGATGAACGTGTGACCAAAAAGATCCTCGGCAAAACTCCTGCACAAGCTGGAGTTATTAAGACGTGGATCCGTGCTTGTCACATTGCTCCAGAAATGATCGGATTTACGTTTGGTGTCTACAATGGCAAACAGCATGTTGAGGTCTTTATTACTGAAGACATGGTAGGACACCGATTAGGAGAGTTTTCACCAACACGCAAGTTTATCCGCCACGGAGGTAAAATGCAGAAAGAACTTGAAGCCAAGAAGAAGGAGTCTGAAATCGCTGCTGCTCAAGCTGCCAAGGCTGCATCTGACGCCGGTGGAGATAAAAAGAAATAATCCCTATTCACTAAACACTTATAACTACTCACTAATTCATGAAAGCATTTCTTAAAAACCATCGAGGCTCTCCGCGCAAAGTTCGCACGGTGTCTAACCTCGTCAAAGGTAAGTCTGTCGAGGATGCACTTCTCGAGCTTTCATTTTTGCCAAAGCGTAACGCACTCCCAGTAGCCTCCCTTATCCGCTCTGCTGTTGCCAATGCACACAGTCTTGGTGTGACAGAGAAGAATTTATATGTGAAGAGTATTCGTGTTGATAAAGGCATTGTTATGAAGCGCTGGATGCCACGAGCCATGGGTTCTGCCAAGCCAATCAAGAAGAAAATGTCACATGTCGTGGTAGAGCTTGAGGAAAGAACTCCAAGTACGAAAGTTAAAAAGCCAAAAGCAGTAAAGAAGACTGCCGTTAACGCATAAATTTATGTCAAAAATTGTCCACCCATATGCTCATAGACTTGTAACTCTCCGAGATTGGAAATCTCGCTGGTTTGCTACAACAAAAAACTTTAAGGGTCTTCTTCGTGGTGACACGATCATTCGTGAATATCTTGAGAAGAGTCTCAAAGGTAAATATGTCTCCTCAATTGAAATTGAACGTAGTCAAAAAGTCTACCGTATCATCATCCGTACCTCACGCCCAGGCGTGATCATTGGCCGCTCAGGCGAAGGCTCAATCAAACTCCGTCAAGAAGTCATGGCACTCATCAGACGAGAGAAGCTTGTACTACCACAGGAGCTGAAAATTGATATTCTTGAAGTGCAGAACCCTGATGCAGATGCACAGCTCGTGGCTGCTAGTATCGCTGAGGCGCTCGAGAAGCGTATGACCTTCCGGCGTGTTATGAAGCAGACCATTGAACGCGTCATGGGTGCTCGTGGCGTCAAAGGAGTTCGTATTGTACTTGGTGGACGCCTCGGTGGTGCAGAGATTTCTCGCTCAGAGGAACTCAAACGCGGTTCAATCCCACTTCAGACTATTCGCGCGGATGTGGATTACGCCAAAGAGCGTGGTAATCTTCCATATGGTGTGATCGGTATCAAGGTTTGGATTTATAAAGGCGAAATTTTTGATAAAGACAAGAAATAGATTTTCTATACCCTATAACCTACCAACTATAACCTAACCAACATGTTATTCCCAAAAAAAGTTAAACACCGCAAGTGGAGCAAATCGAGAAAGAAAATCTCGAAGCTTTCTACTGAAACACGAGGCACAAAAGTGTCTTTTGGATCATTTGGTGTACAAGCTGAGACCGTGGGAAGAATCAAATCAAATCAACTTGAAGCTGCCCGTAAAGCCATGACTCGCGCACTTGGTAAAACTGGCCGTGTCTGGATCCGCATTTTCCCAGATCGTCCAATTACACAGAAAGCCGCCGAAGTGGGCATGGGTAAGGGTAAGGGTGATCTTCAGGGTTACTGTTTTGAGGTCAAACCAGGCCGGCTTATCTTTGAAGTCGACGGGGTTGAGCCTAAGATTGCCAAGGAAGCCCTTCGAAAAGCTGGTACCAAGCTCCCAGTGAAAACAAAAGTAATTGCTCGCACCCACTAATATGAAAAAAGCCAACGACTACAAAGGAATGGACAAAGGTGAGATTAATGTTAAGGTAGAAGCCTTGAGAGAAAAACTTCGTGTCTTTCGTTACGATACTGTGGGCGCACGAAGTAAGAATGTACGCGAGAGCCGAGTAACTCGAAGAGAGATTGCCCGAGCACTTACTGCAATGGGAACTAAGAAATAATATATGGAGAAAAAAACCAAAAAACTAAATACCGAAAAAGTAGTGGCACTCAACCCAAAGAAATTCTCTGGTGTAGTTGTTTCTGATAAAATGCAGAAGACTATCGTAGTGCTCGTCAATAATTACATCAAGCATCCAAAGTACAAGCGCTACTACAATCGCTCAAAGAAATACAAAGCGCATGACGAGAAGGGTGAGGCCAAAATGGGCGATCAAGTGACGATTGTTGAGACTCGACCTATTTCCAAAGACAAAACATTTAAATTGCTTTCGATCGATACTGCTAAAAAAGTTGTAATCTCTGAACCAGAGAGCAAATAATTACTATTTTCTATAACCTACTCACGATAATTTAACTCATATGGTACAAGACGGAACAATCGTAAAAATCACAGATAATGCTGGTGGAAAAATCGGCAAGATTTTCAAAGTCTTGGGTGGTTCTCGTCGTCGTTACGCGGGCGTGGGAGACGTTGTAGTTATCTCAGTCAAAGTTGCTGAGCCACGAAAGGGTGTGAAGAAGAAGGATGTGCACCATGCAGTTGTTGTCCGCACCACAGCCCCTATCCGTCGCAAAGACGGCTCCTACATTCGTTTTGATGACAATGCAGTGGTGCTCATTGGTAAAGCCAAGCAGAAATATGAACCAATTGCAGGACGCATATTCGGTCCGATTCCACGCGAGCTCGGAGAACGTGGTTACCAGAAAATTATTTCTCTTGCACAAGAAGTGCTCTAAGTGAACATATATGAATATCAAAAAAGGCGACAAAGTAAAAGTCATGACCGGTAAAGATGCAGGCAAAACCAGCACAGTACTTCGCGCATTTCCAAAAAAGGAGCTTGTATTACTTGAGGGACTCAATATCAAGAAGCGTCATCAACGAGCACGTTCAAGTAAAGAGCCTGGTCAGATTGTCGAACGTCCTCATCCGGTACATGTGTCGAATGTGCAAAAGATCAAGTCATAATTCCTATTCACTATCTACTAATTACTACTATGAAAACCGTTAAAGAACTCGAAACAAGTGCATATAAAGAAATGAAGGGAACTAGGCATTACAAAAATGCCATGGCTGCTCCACATCTCACGAAAGTAGTGATTTCAGTTGGTACCGGTTCGGCTATGAAGCGTGATCCAAAGCGTAATGATTTTATTGCTGATCGTCTTGGTAAAATTACAGGACAAAAGACCGCGCTCCGTGGTGCCAAGAAGTCTATTGCTACATTTAAGGTCCGCCAAGGAGATCCAATCGGTCTCATGGTGACACTCCGTGGTGCGCGTATGTATGGATTTCTTGATAAGCTTTTTGATATTGTTATCCCTCGCACCAAAGACTTTCGTGGTCTTGATATCAAGGGTGTGGACTCAATCGGTAACCTCACTATTGGTATTCGCGAACATACTATTTTCCCAGAAACTGCTGATGAAGAATTGCGTGACGTGTTTGGTTTTGCTGTGACACTCGTAACGACTGCCAAAACTCGCAATGAAGCTCTCGAATTTTTCCGATTGATTGGAGTGCCGTTTAAGAAGAGTGAATAGCGAATAGGTGATAGAGAATAGTGAAATGATAAAAACTGCTTTCGCGGTTTTTATCTTGACATACTTAAAATTTGACCTAATCTATAGATAGAAAAATATCCGCCATGATAGAGTTAGTCTTAGTACTCCTCCGGCCTTTCTATCTCAACAATTGGCTTCTTAGCCTCATAGCTTTCGGCGTAATCTTTATGTTACTTGCCTTCGCATCAGGAGGTGGGAATTATACAAATAAAGATACCCATAATAAGAAAGGCTAACCTTCGACAAGATTTTTAAGCCCTACAATCTAAATGCGTAACCAAGCGCATTTTTAATTTGACAGTAATCGTAGGCTAGTGTAGTGTTTGCCATAGAAAAATTATAGAGATGGATTCACAAAGCTTTAATGCGGAACTCATTAAGTATCTAATTGACGAAAAAAAATTCTCAATAACTAAGAATCACTCATTCTCATTAATACAAAATCTTGAGTTTGTTGCGCCAAAGGGTACTTCGACCGAAGTCGCCTGTAGTCATTTTGAAGATTTCCTGAAAAGACATGACGATCTCACTTTTGTGATTAAGAATAATAACTATAAGGTTTCAATAAAGGGCCACGTTGGCATTAAGCTCATTATAATAATAGCTTACCCTATAGAGCTAATGGATTACTGTTGTTTCGTGACTATCGCCGATAAGCCTGAAGCCAATTGACACCAATACAAAGCTTTGCTAATATCAGCAGAGCTTATTTTATTAGGCAAATCCACGTTTCTCCTCTAGCCCTTTACTCAAGTGTTTAGGATTGGAGAAAAAACGTGTGACATTACCTAAATAAGCATTTTCTAATGGCAAAAACATCAACCTGGGAAAGATCAAAAAAGACCCCTAAATTCAGTACTCGGGCAAAAAACCGATGTTTTCGCTGTGGTCGTGGCCGAGGATATATGGGCGATTTCGGAATTTGTCGAATCTGTTTCCGTGAGCTTGCCAATGAAGGCAAAATCCCAGGCGTCCGAAAATCTTCTTGGTAATTTCTCAAACCTAATCACTTAATCCTTCAACCTAATTAACATGGACAGAATCGCCGACATGATGAATATGCTCAAGATCGCAAGTGTGCGCGGACACGAGTCAATCGTCGTTCCTGCTTCAGCGATTAAGTTTGCGATTGCAGAATGTTTGGTCAAAGAAGGCTTTGTGAAAAGTGTTGCCAAGAAAATCCGCCATGGACGCGATCACATTGAAATCACACTTTTGTACGAAAATGGCAAACCAAGAATTGCAGACGTGAAGCGTATCTCGAAGCCTTCTTGCCGTGTCTATAATGGTGCCAAAGATATTCGCCAGATTAAAAACGGTCATGGTATTACTGTTCTCTCGACACCAAAAGGAATTTTATCAGGCAAAGTTGCTCGCAAAGAGCAGGTCGGCGGGGAAGTACTTTTCACACTTTGGTAATCATATTAGTGAACTATTATGTCAAGAATTGCTAAACAACCAATTGAAATTCCAACAGGCACAGACGTGTCTATTGTCGATGGTACGATTACTATCAAAGGTCCAAAAGGGACACTCTCTAGAGTATTTCGCAAAGAGATCTCAATTGAAAAAGTTGACAATACGCTCGTCGTAAAAAATACTTCATCTGACCCCATGGCAGTTGCTCTCCTTGGCACCTATGCATCACATTTGAAAAACATGCTTGCTGGTGTAGTCACTCCGTATGAGAAAAAGTTAATCCTCGAAGGTGTCGGCTACAAGAGTGAAGTCAAAGGAACTGATCTAGCACTTGCGCTTGGATTTTCACATCCAGTGAAAGTCGCAATTCCAGAAGGTCTTACAATGACTGCTGAGAAGAATAACCTCACCATCACGGGAATTGATAAGGAACTTGTTGGTAGTTTTGCAGCCAAAATTCGTTCACTTAAGAAACCAGAACCATACAAGGGTAAAGGATTCCGCTATGCTGATGAAGTTATTAAACGTAAGCAGGGTAAGAAGTCCGCATAATGAGATCAAGATTACTTAGAAAACATGAAAACAATTAAGAACAAAAAAGAAGAGAAACGCTCACGATTGAAGAAGAAGATCCGAATGAAAATTTCGGGCACTGAAGCTCGTCCGCGTCTCTCTGTTTTTCGTTCAAATCAATTCATTTACGCGCAAGTCATCAATGATACCAAGTCAGTGACACTTGTGGCTGCTTCAGACATTGCGCTCAAAGGTTCAAAGATTGAGCGAGCTCGTGAAGTTGGTAAGCTCATTGCCAAAGTCGCAAAAGAGAAGGGCATCGAGAAAGTGGTCTTTGATCGAAATGGCTTCACGTTTACTGGCCGAATTAAAGCGCTCGCTGATGAGGCTCGCACTGCAGGATTAATTTTTTAATATATGGAACACAAGAAACCACAAGCACATATCAGCCAGGGAACTGCTTCTCCACGAGCTGGTGGATCTCGTGATGGCGGAAATAGAAATCCTCATCGCTCTGATCGCCGTCCACGTCGTGACGAAGGTCCACGCAATGAATTTGAGCAGAAAATGCTTGGTGTACGCCGTGTGACTCGCGTGGTTGCTGGAGGCCGCCGACTTTCATTCTCAGTTTCAATGATTATTGGTGATCGTAAAGGTCGTGTTGGACTTGGTATTGGAAAAGCTGTTGATACCGCACTTGCGATCACGAAAGCCGTCAAAGCTGCCAAGAAAAATATGATCAAGGTTAATACGACCAAGACCATGTCAATTCCATTTGAAATCACTTCGAAGTTCTGCGCCTCATCGGTGACACTCACTCCAAACAAGGGACGTGGACTTGTCGCGGGAAGTTCGGTACGTGACCTTCTTGCACTTGCAGGCCTTAAAGATATTTCAGGTAAGATTCATTCTGGTTCCAAAAACAAACTCAACAACGCTCGTGCCGCATACTTTGCACTCAAAACACTTGGTACACCAGTCATTGAAAAAGTGAAAGAAACTGACAAGGTAGAAGAGTCTCTTAAAACTCCAATAATCCCAGCTGAATAACTATATGCAAATCCACCAAGTAAAAAGAAATAGTCCAAATCAAACACGTAAGCGTGTTGGCCGTGGTGGCAAGCGTGGTAAAACTGCTGGTCGTGGTACCAAAGGCCAGGGAGCTCGTGCAGGCCGCAAATTCCGTCCTGAACTTCGCGATAAGATTAAGAAGCTTCCAAAACTTCGTGGCTATCGTTTTAAGTCTCGCTCGGCTAAACCAAAAGTAGTGACCCTAATAAGTCTTGACCGAACCTTTCCAAATGGGGGAGAGATTAATCCAACAACATTATTTGCACACGGGTTGATTTCGCGTGAAAATGGTAAACTTCCTGAAGTGAAAATTCTTGGAACTGGTGAAGTTAAGGGTAAATTCACCGTCTCGCTCTCTCAAATGAGTAAGGTTGCTCAAACAGCCATCGAAAAAGCTGGAGGCACAGTAAACACACGCGCTGCATCGCTTCCGCCAAAACCAAGAGTGAAAAAAGTTGCGCAGATTAAAAAAGTATAATTTGCACTAGTGACAATTCTGAATACCACGAGCCAAAAATTACATCGACATGAACACATTTATACACAAATTAAAACTCGTTTTCACTGATCCATCACTTCGAAGAAAAGTGATCTTCGTACTTTTCGCGCTCGGCATTTTCCGTCTTCTGGCTGCAATTCCAATTCCTGGTGTTGACGCAGCTCGTCTCGGACAATTTTTTGCTGGCAATCAATTTTTTAGTATTCTTGATATCTTTGCCGGCGGCGGTCTCTCCACCCTCTCAATTGTAATGCTTGGCGTCTCACCATATATTACTGGTTCTATCATCATGCAACTTCTTACTATTATGGTGCCGAGTCTCAAGAGACTCTATTCTGAAGATGGTGAAATGGGCCGCAAGAAATTCACCCAGTACTCTCGCATGCTTACAGTGCCACTTGCGTTTCTCCAAGGCTACAGTCTTCTAATCTTGCTTGAACGTCAAGGAATTCTACCAGCCCTTGGACTTATTGATCTACTCACAAACCTTGTCGTCATCGTTGCAGGTTGTATGCTCCTCATGTGGGTTGGAGAGCTTGTCTCTGAGTACGGTGTAGGAAATGGCGTTTCTGTGATTATTTTTGCCGGTATTGTGGCTCGCCTCCCTCGAGATTTCGGGCAATTGCTTTTCTCATATGATCCAAGACAGCTCCCACTCTACATTCTCTTTGTAGCGATCGGTCTTCTTGTGATTGCGGGTGTGGTGGCTATTACTGAAGCAGAACGGCCAATTCCGGTCACCTATGCTAAGCAAGTTCGTGGAGGTAAAACTATGGGTGGAGTCTCCTCATATATTCCTCTTCGTGTGAATATGGCTGGTGTCATGCCAATTATCTTTGCACTATCGATCCTTCTCTTCCCACAATTGATTGGTAATTTCCTTTCAGCATCAACGCAACCATTTCTACAAAAAGTCTCTGGTGTACTTCTCTCATTTACCCAAACGAGTGTGCTCTATACCGTACTCTACTTCGCATTCGTGATTATCTTTACCTACTTCTATACTGCCGTGACATTTGATCCAAAGAGTATGGCAGAGAATCTTCAGAAGTCTGGTGCATTCATTCCAGGCATTCGTCCAGGTCAATCCACTGAGCTCTATGTCTCACGTGTGGTGACTCGCATTACACTTGTCGGTGCGATCTTCCTCGGTCTCATTGCCGTCCTCCCACTTATCCTTCGAGGGCTGACAGGTGTGCAATCGCTTGCCATTGGCGGTACAGCACTTCTCATTGTGGTTTCAGTGGTGCTTGATATCTTAAAGAAAATGGAAGCTCAGATTTCGATGAGAGAATACTAGGTTAGCTAAACTCTAAAGATAGAAGCAAAAATATTCGCATCAAGGCGAATATTTTAATTTATGTTTATTAGTAAATACAACATGCCTTACCCGTACACTTACTTTTGAAAAAGAAAGTCTACGGGTATACTTAACTCTATGTCTCAAAAAGCATTTCTTCTCTACGGGCGCTCTGGCTCTGGCAAAGGTACCCAGGCCGATCTATTGATTGAGTACCTCAAACAACAGGGCCGAACTTGTCTCTATATTGAAACAGGTGAGCAGTTCCGAGAGTTTATCAAACGTGATGATAATTTTACGGTACATAAAACTAAAGAGTTGATGGATAGTGGCAAGCTCTTACCAGCATTTCTACCAATTTACATTTGGGGCAAAGATGTGGTGGAGGGACTCAGTGGTAAAGAAGACCTGATCCTTGATGGCCTTGCTAGGAGAGTAGAAGAAGTGCCCGTGCTCGACTCCATGCTTGATTTCTACGGATACGCTGAGCCAATTGTAATATTTCTGAACACCAGTCCCGAGTGGTGTCTTGATCGCATGCGCGAGCGAGGTCGCTCTGATGATCATCTTGAATACGTGAAGCGCAGACTTGCCTGGTTTGATGAGTCAGTGATGCCTGCTATTAGACATTTTGAAAATAATCCTCACTATCATTTTTTTGATATTAATGGTGAGCAATCAATCGAAGAAGTGCACAGAGATATTATGGCGCTGGTGACTCCGCTTCTATGATTACCGTCAAATCACAAAAGGAAATAGAAACCCTTCGCCAAGGCGGTGCGCGACTCGCAGAAGTTATGAGAGCTGTGCTTTTGCGTGTGAAAGCTGGTGTGACGACTGACGAGCTTGATGAATATGCACTCGAACTCATACGAGCCGGTGGCGATACTCCGTCATTTCTCAACTATAAACCTGAAGGTATGCGGAGGATGTACCCGAAATCTATTTGCGTCTCTATCAATGATGAAGTAGTACACGGCATTCCTAGTCCTACGCGGGTGATCAAGGACGGTGATGTTGTCACAGTTGATATTGGGCTCATCCATAAAGGACTCTTTACTGATCACGCGAGGACTGTAGTTGTGGGCGAGGGCGACAAAGAAACCAAACGTCTCGTGCTTGTGACAGAAAAAGCGCTCAAAGAAGGCATTCGGGCTGCGAAGCCTGGCAACACTGTCGGTGACATCGGTTACGCTATTGAGAAGTATGTAAAACCATATGGCTATGGCATTGTACGTGAGCTCTCAGGACACGGAGTGGGCTACGCAGTGCACGAGGACCCATATGTGCCCAACTATGGCAAACCGGGTACAGGGCCAAAACTGGTACCAGGCATGGTGATTGCAATTGAGCCAATGCTTATCATTGGCTCTGATAAAGTAATTTTTGGAAAAGATGGATTTACCGTTCGATCAAAAAATGGCGCCATGGCTGCCCATTTTGAAGATACTGTTGTAATAACTGAGAAGGGGCCAGTGCTCCTGACAAAATAATATAAATTCTGTTATGCTAGCTAGATGAACGAGGAAGATATTATTGTCGCAGACCAACCACTAGAGACTTCAGAACAAAAACCAGTTAGTGAAGTTCTTCACCAAGATAATGAGAGTATTTTGCTTCAAGGACTTTCGCGGATTAATGAGAAAGAAACCAAAAGTCCTGAAGATGCTTTAAATCATATGTTTGAGAAGGTTAGGCTCTATGCGGATCTTGGCTATACTGCAGAATCGAAAGCACTACTTACAGACGCGGAGACATATTCAAAGTCTTCCGAGTATGTAAATTTTAAAAATTCAATTCAGACTGATCACAAAATCACAGAAGTTCATGCGAGTAGTGAATCTTTGGGTGATAAAAAACTAGATCCAGCTACTATTCTCAGTTCTCCTCTCTAGGGTTTCGTAAACATGCGTTATACTTAGAGTATGGAAACGTCTTTTGGCGCGCCGAAATTTAAGAGTCCTGAAGAAGAGCTTACATTTCTTCGTGAACATATATCTAAACGTGAAGCGGAATTAAAATCTCGTGGTATTGAGAGTTCTGGGGAATCACTCGCTCATCAAACTATCGAAGCCTATAAAACTACTCCTACCGAAACAGTACTTCATCAAAAACAAATAATCCCCAAAGCTGAACATGAGGCACTGACGCTCAGACTTAAACCCGAGACTCACGATACGGCGATGGAAGAACTTCTGGGCGTGCTTCTCTCTAAAGGCATCAAAAATGCACTTGATGCGGCGATGCGTCTCGCGAATCCTCATATTGATGCTGACTTCCATCGTTTTCTCGTGCAGTATCTTCTTTCAACAGAGAATGTACCGGGTCTCAAGGAGAAAACTCCAATTTCAGAAGCGCTAAAGATGCGCCTCTACGAAATCACGCTTCCTGAGAAAAGTGCGACAGACAACAGAAGTCTGAAGGAAATTCTCTCTGCCATGGAGCAGTTTTACTCAGGCATGGAATCAGTGGGAGAGAGTTATGGCAACAAAGACAAAAATTACTTCACACTTGAACTTGCACTTGAACATGCTGGTTCTCAAGTGACATTCTATGCTGCGATTCCTCACGGCAAAACTGATCTGTTTGAAAAGCAACTCGCGAGTGTTCAACCACGCGCCAAGATTCGGGAAGTGCCTGATGACTACAATATTTTTAATCCCTCTGGCGGTTCATCAGGAGCGGTTGCGTCGCTTGAGACTCATGAAGTCTATCCAATCAAAACCTATGAGACATTTGAATACGATCCGCTTAATGCGCTCATTGCGACGTTTAGCAAGCTCAAAAGTGTTGGTGAGGGAGCTTCAGTACAAATTATGTTCCAGCCTGCCGGCGATGGGGCAATCAAGCGATTTCACAAATCACTTGAGAAAGTCAAAGAAGGTGTCAGTCTCGATGAGGCACTCTATGGTGGTGGGGCATTTGAAAAACACGTGATTGGCACCATGCGCTCAATTTTTGGTGCAGACGGTGAGGATAAGTCTAAGGAGAAAAAGGTAAACGATACCGCGGTCAAAAATATCACTAATAAAATTAGTGCCGCAATATTACCGGCGGCAATTCGTATCGTAGCCTCAAGTGGCTCGCGTGAGCGCTCAGAAGCGATTATTCGTGATCTTGAATCTGCCTTCAATCAGTTTGCCGATCCTACCTCGAACCGATTTAAGTTTGAATTAGTACAACCAAAAAGCTCCAAGAATTTCTACACGATTTCAGTTACCGGTTACCACTTGAGAAAGAATTTCTCCCTCTTAACTTAAAAGAACTTGCAACTATTTTTCATTTCCCATCGCTCATAGAAGCTAATCAAGAACTCAAGCAGCTTTCAATGAACGCTGCACCTGCTCCACTTACCCTTGCGCAAGAAGGTGTACTCCTCGGTATTAATTCCTATCGAGGGACCGATACTGAAGTCAGGATGGCTCGGGAAGATCGAATGCGACATATGTATGTGATTGGACAAACCGGAACTGGTAAAACAAACTTGCTCAAGAACATGATTTTGCAAGATATCGAAAATGGTGATGGTGTTTGCTATATGGATCCGCACGGTACTGATCTCAAAGACATTATTTCCCATATTCCAGCACATAGGCTTGATGATGTGATCTATTTTGATCCATCTTACACAGCACGACCTTTTGGACTCAATATGCTTGAGTATGATACTCGTTATCCTGAACAGCAAACACGTGTCGTAGATGAGCTCCTCGGTATTTTCCGCAAGCTCTTTGGTGCTGTACCAGAGTCTATGGGTCCAGCCTTTGAACAGTATTTCCGAAACGCAGCGCTTCTTGTAATGCAAGATCCTGAATCGGGCAGCACTTTGATTGAAGTTGGTCGTGTTCTTTCAGACAAAGCTTTTCGTGAGCTTAAGATTTCAAAAAATAAAGATCCTATTCTCGCGCAGTTCTGGAACAATGCGACCCAGACGACTGGTGAGAGTACGATGGCAAACTACGCTCAGTACGTGACCAACAAATTTGACGTGTTTGTCACGAACGCCATTATGCGACCGATTATTTCACAGGAGAAGTCATCGTTTAACATGCGTGATGTGATGGATAACAAGAAAATTCTCCTCGTGAACCTCTCCAAAGGTCGTCTCGGTGATATTAACTCCAACCTCATCGGTCTAGTGTTGGTTGGTAAGATGCAACTTGCGGCACTCTCTCGTGTCGATCTCTACGGTAAACCAATCAATGATTTCTTCCTCTATATCGATGAGTTTCAGAATATTACTACTGACTCAATTTCTTCAATTTTTTCTGAAGCACGTAAATACCGTCTTTCACTCACCGTAGCCCATCAGTATATTACTCAGCTTGATGAGGGGATTAAAAATTCAGTCTTTGGTAACGTCGGCTCGATGGCGATTTTCCGAGTGAGTCCAGAAGATGCGGAAGTATTGAAACCAAAATTTGAGCCTACATTTAGCTCAAGTGATATCTCAAAAATTGAAAACTACAACGCGTATGTCTCAATGCTCGTCGGCGGTACCCCGACAAAGCCATTTAATATTAGGACACTGGCAGCACCGAAAGGGGATCCGACAACGGTTGCCAAAGTCGAAGAACTCTCGTACCTCAAATACGGTCGTCCACGCGAAGATGTGGAAGCCGAAACACTTGGAAAATTTAAGAAACTTCAGGATACTTAGTTTTTGAATACAATTCTCCTAATACTAAAACCCATGAGTACTTGATACTCAATTGGATATCCTTCATACTAATTGCATGAAGGATGAGTATGAAAAATTTGAAGTCGCAATAACTGCGATTATTATCAAACCTGCCCGACCGGACGACCCCGGTCGTTCGGGCGGGGATGCTACCTATTTACTTGAACAACGTTCACACAAGAAGAAACGTTACCCACTCCGCTGGACAGTACCAGGGGGACACCTGGATTTCAATGATTTCAAGTCTCTCCCACAAGACGCACATAGTACGTGGTACAACGTGCTTGAACGTGCACTCAAGCGGGAAGTCAAAGAAGAAGTAAATATCGAGATTGAAAATATTGAATATATTACAAGTTTGATTCTTTCACACGATGACGGCCATGCTTGTCATCTCATGTACTGCTGACTATAAGAGTGGGGAAGTTACGATTCAAGAGGAAGAAGTTGAAACATTTGTTTGGGCAACATTCGAAGAAGCAAAATCATACGATCTCATGGATGGTATTTTAGATGAGTTGGTGATGGCCGAGAATAAGCGCAAGGGTATTAAAACTGAGTGGCAGAGATTTGAAAGTTAGGACAAAATCTGCTAAGATGACCTTGAGGCAGTGATAAAGCGCGTGAGCGTTTTTTGTTTTGATTAACTTTGTATTTACTAGTAACTATTTTCTATTTTTTACCTATTATGAAGCATCCAAAATTCGAGCAAACATTAGTCATTGTCAAACCTGATGGTATTCAACGTGGTCTCATAGGTGAAGTTATTTCTCGTTTTGAAAGAGTTGGACTGAAGCTTGTTGGGATTAAGATGATGCATCCGTCGCCAGAACATACTGAAGCTCATTATATCCTTGATCCGGGCTGGCGGATGAGTAATGGTACTAAGGTGATCAAAGGCTATATTGATAAAGGTCTCACGCCACCTTCAAATGATCCTATGGAAGTTTCCGGTATGGTATTAGAAAAGTTGAAAAAATACCTCTCTGCCTCTCCAGTCATTCCCATGATCTGGCAAGGAGCACACGCTGCGACTATTGTTCGCAAAATTGTAGGTGGTACTGAGCCTCTGACTTCAGCGCCAGGAACTATTCGAGGTGATTATGTACTTGATTCATACAAAATGGCCGACGATGATAATCGTGCCATTAGAAATATTGTCCATGCTTCTGGTTCTGCAAGTGAAGCAGAAATGGAAATTAAACATTGGTTCAACGAAGACGAGATATATGCGTACTCACTTCTCCTCGAGTCAGTACACTATGATGAAACTATCGATGGAATAATGGAATCTTCAAAATAAGTTGTAAATAGCGTATAACTTTTTAAAACAAAATTTTTTATTCGTCTATGTTGCACTTCATATAGAGCTTCGTTATACTAAATGCACGACTATCTGATTTATTACCTAGTGACACATTTCTTTTAGGGAAGAGTCGTGCTGATGTGCTTTTGTACATCATCCATCTGCCCACCTTGTCTCAAGACTAAGGTAATAAATGCCAGATAGCCGTAATGAAAATCCGTCCAACGCAATGCGAAGGACGGATTTTGATTACTGCCTCTGCTTTCATGTATAATTCATCTATGAACACCCACCGTACTCGATTCTGGCTTGCGATTACTGCTGTAACGATTGTCGTTATTAACACTATTGCCTCATATCTGCACTGGTATTACTTTGTATGGTGGTTTGATATGCCCATGCATTTCCTTGGGGGAGTCTTTACTGCCCTTATTTGTATCACCTTTGGGTTTCGCTTTTTTAGATGTCACTATGAGGGAAATCGCACCAGAGCAATCCTCTATATTATTGGCTCTGTGATACTTGTTGGCATACTCTGGGAACTTTATGAACTTATCGTACAGATAGTGAGTGGAGCCATCCTTGTTACAGGACTTGATTCAATTTCTGATTTGTTTTTTGATCTCTCTGGAGGTATGACTGCACTACTGTTATTCATGGATAAGTCAGAGACTCGTGTATAATACATAGACCTAAAACATATGGAGACTAAAACACTCAAACTGACATTTGCAGGCGGCACTGGTGTTGTTACCGGCGCTAATTTTTTACTCGAAAGTGAATCACACAAATATCTTATTGATTGCGGGCTCGAACAGAAATCAAAACTTGCTGATGAGACTAACTGGGAGCCGTTTGTTTACGATCCCAAATCAATCGAAGTTCTTTTTATCACACATGCCCATATTGATCACATCGGTCGCATTCCAAAACTCTATGCCGATGGTTTTCGTGGCAAAATATATTCCACACAAGTGACTCGAGAGCTCGCTCGGCCAATGCTTATGGATACGGTAGGAATTCTCGGTCGCGTACCAGAGCATAATCTTGGTGACATTTATACGCCCGAGGTGGTTGAGAAAGTGTTGGGACTTTGGGAAGGTTTTGACTATAACCAAAAAGTGCCACTGCCTGATATGGAGGTAGTTTTCCACGATGCAGGACACATTCTCGGCTCAGCAATGGTGGAGTTTCTGTATAATGGCAAGCGTATACTTTTCACAGGTGATTTGGGTAACTCTCCATCGCCGATTCTTCGTGATACTGCCGTGCCCAAAGATATTGATTACTTAATCATGGAAACAGTCTACGGTGATCGTAATCACGACTCACATGATATTCGCAAACAACAACTAGCAACAGCAATTCAAGATAATTTTAAACGAAAAGGAACACTCATTATTCCAACGTTCTCACTAGAGCGAGCTCAAGAGCTTATGTTTGAGATTGATGACCTTGTGGAGAATGAGCGAGTGCCGAAAATGCCTATTTTTCTCGATTCGCCACTTGCGATTAATCTGACTGATATTTTCCGTCGTCATCAGAATCTTTTTAATGACAAAGCCCGCCAGGTTATCGCTAGCGGCAATGATGTCTTCAATTTTCCAGGACTTCGAGTGACACTCGCGACTGAGGATTCAAAGCATATTGTTGAGACACCTGATCCCAAAATCATCATGGCAGGCTCTGGTATGTCTAACGGCGGACGTATTATCCATCATGAGCGTAATTATCTTCCCAATGCCAACAATACGATCCTCCTAGTGGGCTACCAGTCGCTCGGGACGCTCGGTCGTGAGATTCAAGAAGGTGCCAAGACTATTCGTATCTATGGTGAGAAAGTGCCAGTGCGCGCGCATGTGGCGATGATCAATGGCTACTCAGGCCACAAGGATTCTGATCATCTCATCCAATTTGTCGAAGACCTTTCAGCTACGCTCAAAAAAGTGTTTTGTGTGATGGGTGAGCCAAAGTCATCAATGTTTATTGCTCAGAAAGTACGCGATTATTTAGGGCTCGAAGCAATTGTGCCAGAGCGTGGTTCGACAATTGAACTTGTGTGTTAAAATGATTGTATTGGATATTACTATTTCCTATTAACTACTCACTATTTACTAATTCAATGACTGAATACCTCTGTTACAACGGCCCAATTGGCAACGGTGACAAGCACAATCATCTTAAAATCAAAGTTGGCATCTCTGGTGCTGCTGAGACAGGTTTTTGTGGACCTAATGCTTTGGAATTAGCCAAAGAGCTTGGCCGAGAAATCATACGCCAAGGTGGAGTTTTGGTGACTGGTGCGACGACTGGTTTTCCACTCTGGACTGCCATGGGTGCCAAAGAGGAGCATGGTATGGTAATCGGCTTCTCGCCAGCCTCCGGTGAGCGTGAGCATGCAGAAGTCTATAACTTGCCCCTCGATTATGCTGATCTTATTGTTTATACCGGCTTTGGCTATCCAGGACGTGACCTCCTCTTCACTCGAAGTACAGATGCAATGTTTTTCGGCTGCGGACGTATTGGCACGATTCATGAGTTCACGATTGCCTTTGAAGATGGTAAGCCAATTGGTGTACTAGAAGGACCTTGGGAAATGGATAAGGAGATTAAAATGATTCTCGAACAGGGTCATCGGCCTAATGCGAAGATTGTTTTCGATGCTGATCCAAAGCGACTGGTAGAGAAAGTGATGGCGCTTGTGGCGATAGATAAGATTAAAGAATTTGAAATTGCTAAAAAACCAAAACAATAAAAAACCGCTCATATGAGCGGTTTTTTTATTTTGATTATTTTACTGAAGTGAGAACTCGAGCAAATGTTTCTGGTGAGTGTTCAGCAAGGAGCGCCAAGATTTTGCGGTCAACTAAGATCCCTTTCTTCTTAAGCTTATCCATAAAGACACTGTAAGAGATTCCATGTGTACGTGCAGCTGCATTGATCTGGACTTGCCAGAGACTTCGGCGATCAGCTTTCTTGTCGCGTCGGTGAGCAAAAGCGTACGTACCAGCGTGGGCGATAGCCTCCTTTGCCTGGGCTTTCTTAGTACTGCGGCCGAAACGATAGCCCTTGGTTTTCTCAAGGATATTCTTGCGGCGCTTATTTTTGATGACTCCTCGTTTAATTCGAACCATAAAAGTAGTAGGTAGTTAGTAGTAAATAGAAATATTAGCCGTTTGGTAAAAATCTTCCTTTTGTTTTAGGTGTCATATTAAATGTCTGGGATTTACGGCCGGCAAGCTGAGTGACACGTGAGGCACGAGCATTAAAATGATTTTTCCCAGGCTTTCGTCCAAGAACCTTGCCATTTTTGGTAAGTTTTAATCGTTTACTAAATGATTTGTTAGTTTTCTCTGACATATACTCGTACTTCGTAATTAATAATTTGAAACTTAAGCTTTCTTGGCGCGCTCGATAACTATGGTGTAGCCTTTCATGCCTTTCTTGAATTCTTCACCGACTTTGAATTCTTCAGTGATGAGGTTCAGCATGCGATCCATGCGCTCTTTGAGGAACTTCGGATCAAGGTATTTCGCGCGGCCTGAGAGGTAGAGTTCAACTTTGATACGGTGTCCCTCAGTGAGCCACTTACTGGCATTTTTGGCTTTCAATTGTAGATCATGATCGCCAGTGCCGATTTTGATCTGTACAGATTTCGTCTCAGTGGTTTTGGCACCTGAGCGCATCTTACGCTGCTTTTTCTGTTCAGCATACTGGTACTTACCAAACTCCATAATTCGGGCAACGGGTGGCTTGGCATCTGGGGCGACTTCGATCAGATCGAGTCCGCGTTCCATTGCGAGCTTGAGCGCATCTTCGAGGCTGAGAACACCGATATTACTACCGTCTTCATCAATGACTCGAAGTTCTGTTGCACGTATTTGTTTATTTGTTCGCTCTTTCAACACCTATGATTATGAATTGGTATACGGGATATTAGCCTATATATTAATAAAAGTCAACGTTTTTAAGCAGTTTTTGAGAGGGAATTATCTTCGCCATCTTCACCTTCCCTAGTAATGGGAATAACAGTAGTGCTATTTTGCATCTTCTCTTTTTTCTCAGAAGTCATGATGGGTACGACAGTTACACCATCTTCCGCTAATTCAGTATTAAAATTATCTGGGTTGAAACCCTTATTTTCTTTACCTGGGTTAAATTTCTCTACGTCGTCATTCATCACCAAAGTATACCATGCATTATTATATTTAGGAAGTAGTATAAAAATAATTTACCCCAGGCCGCTTGCGCAACCCGGGGTTTGGTGAATTTAAAAAGGAACTATTTAGTGAATAGCCGGCGGACATCTGCGATTTTGGTTTTGAAGGAACCAAAGCCGGTATGCGGTACAATCTTACCGGTTACCAGGTCACCAGGGTTTAAATAAACCAGACTGCCATTTGCGAAGATGAAATCATTATAATGAATCATATGATTTTTTCCTTTGCTATCAACTGCCGCTCCAGTTCCTGAGAGCAAAGAAAACCATCTCACGGAAAATCCCATTTTTGGCAATGGTTGCAATAATGCTTGCGGAGGGGGATCCTTTTTGAGGATCTTCATTTTTCCAGCATTGGTGATCATCCTAGTGAGCAACTTACGAACGCCTGACCACTGCTTTCCTGTGAATTCCCGAATAGAAGCTTCATTGTTGGCAAGATAAGCGATTGAATCGTAAACTTTTTGGGATACCAGATAAAATTTCCCTTTCTGATTTGTAATCCCGATTCCAAACACCTGTACCTGCATGTTACCGTTTTTTTCGAAAACATTGAGCAGGCGGAACCCGTTATAAGGGTATGAATCGATTAGAACCGGCCCGGTTGGATGATCGCGTTCCGTAATCACACTGTAATCAAACCTTTTTAATTCATCATTTTGCCTGCTACCCACCCTCTCCATTCCGTATGTTTCTTTTTCCATATCCAATGAAAAAGGTTGCGATAAGGAGAATAAAGGATTTTTTTTGAGATTAATTGTTAGGAAGATAGTTATCTTTCCTTCACCAACCTCGAGTAATCCATCCGGTCCTATTATAGGACGGTAAGGTTTGCCAACTTTTTCTGGCGTAAAAAGGACGTCAATTTCGATGCCCTCTTTTGGGAATACTTCTTGCTGTTGCATTTAGTTTTATTTTTTGTCTGATAGCATGATAGCATATTTTAAGTATAAAGTCAAGTTATCACGCAAATAAAAAACGCCTTATTAAATAAGCGTTTTTCTGGATAATTCGATCGCCAGCTCGGCAAGTTTGATACATGTTTCCTTAGATTCGGCAACCATATTGAAACCATTAGGATTGGAAAACAGCACGTCATCGTAGCCAGTAAGGGCACCGAGCTCACTGCCAATCTTTCCTCGCCAGATTTCTGGTAAGTATAATTGGGTATCTTTGAGTTCCCGTTGTTTATTTACGGAAGTGACTGACCAGGCACCCTTGTTAGTGTTCGATGGGCCGACTACAAACTTTGGATCAGGAAATTGTCGCAGCACCTCTGCCCAAGGCAAGAATTTATCGAAGATAAGAACCTCTTTACTCTCCGATGTCTTGAAGTGTTCTGTTACCTCAGGAATTAGCCTCTCTTCATCTAATGCCTTCTGTATTTCCCGAGACAGGTAATGTTCTGCAAATGCAACGGCCCGATCAAAAGCAGTGTCATAATTGAATTTGTGATTCAATTCGTCATTACTTGGTAAGAACGTCCGTATTGCTTCACGAATAGTTGCTACGTGCATGCGCTTGTAATTGAGGGTAGAAACTTCCTTGCCGTTATCTATGGCATCAACATGATAGATAAGGACAGTTTTAATTTTCCGGTACACTGCCTCATTCCCGTCACAGATAATTTTTCCGCATATTGCCCAGACTAAACCGAGTGCAGCAGTAGGTATGCCATTTCTATGTGACCATACACCTCCTTGGTGATGATCGCATCTCAGTGTGTCGGGATTATATATATTACCTACGTCGACAACCATGTCTGCCTTTGCCAAAATTTTTGGATCCCGAGTACGAATAATTTCAATATATGCAGATGGGTAAAGTTTTTGAAAATAAAGTTTTCCCGTTGCACATCCGAATGTGTCATCCGTATGGAATGGTCCATCATGGGTAGCAATAATTATATGCCGTGGTAGTAGCCAGCCTAGTAAGTTTTTTAAGAACTTCATTGTGAGAGGCCTCCAGACCTCAAGTTTGTTTCTTATTTTACTGTACAATAAAGTATTAATATAGTCAATATTCCTTATATAAACCTTTATTACTTTTAGATATATACTAAAAGTAATGGAGTTTACTAAAATTATCCTTCCGACCCGACCTCAACCTGACACCATTGTCGGGATATTTATCTTGCGGAAATTTGGTGAAGAGATTTTTCCAGGAGTTTTAAATGCGCGAGTTGAAGTCCTCGCCTCGTTACCCGAAGGGAAGGCAGAATCAGAGTATGAGACGGAGGGAACTATTCTGATTGATATTGGCGGAGGGAAATTTGATCATCACAACAAAGAAAGAATTACCGCCTCACTTCTTATTGCGCAGTTTCTTAAAGTTGAAAAAGATCCCTCAATTTCGAAGCTACTCGAATACGCGCGACGTGATGATTTCTTTGGCAAAGGCACACTCTCAAATGACGCACTTGATAAAGCTTTCGGACTCTCAGGTCTTATCTCATCGCTCAACAAAGTCTATGGCGAAGAGCCGAATAAAGTTGTCGAATATATTCTGCCGCTCCTTGAGGCACACTTCATTGAAGAAGAGCGACGCACTAAACACATGCCAGCTGAAGTGAAAGAGAAAATCGCAAAAGGTGAAGCATCTCCTTTTAGTTTTATTCAACGAGGAAGATCAATGAAAGGAATTTTCATTGAATCAGATAATCCAAGTCTGCCAGGCTATTTACGTTCTTCACTTGCAGGCTCGTATGATGTGGTCGCACAGAAACTAGGGAGCGGTCATGTAAATGTGCTCTCAAGACAGCCGTCAAAAGTTGATTTGCGCTCGCTTGCACTTGTGATTCGTGTCGAAGAAGCAGCGGAGAGAAATATTCAATTACAAAACGAAGATCCACTGTATCTATCGAATACAGGACGGATCTATGAAATCAAAGATTGGTTCTATGACCCGGCAACAAATTCGCTACTCAATGGTGGACTCAATCCAAAAGATATTTCTCCTACTACAATTGCAAAAGAAAAATTTATTACACTTCTTGGGGTAGGGCTCTCAGAGAGTGTCTGGAAACCAGAGTAGGTATGGCTAATATCATTCAAAACCGAAAAGCTCATTTCAACTACGAACTCAAAGACAAATATGAAGCAGGTCTTGAGCTTTTTGGTCATGAGGTCAAATCATTGCGCGCTGGACAGGGGAATCTTCTCGGAGCCCATGTGATCATTCGTGGTGGGGAAGCGTATATTGTGGGTATGGACATTCCACCGTACCAGCCGAAAAATTTGAGAGATGAATATGACTCGATGCGCACACGCCGCTTACTCCTGAAAAAAAGTGAAATCATGGAACTTGCCAAAGCGGGGGACACGAAAGGTTTGACGATTGTACCCGTCGTACTCTATAGTAAAGGCCCGAGGCTCAAACTTGAGATTGCGGTCGCGCGAGGCAAGAAAGAGTATGATAAGCGCGAATCAATCAAGAAGAAAGATCTCGATAGAGAAGCAAAAAGAAAAGAACTTTGAGAACTTAATAAGAATATGTCCTACTCTGTATATATTTTGATCAGTGAAAAAGATAAAGGGTTATATGTTGGATGTACAAGTAATCTTGAAAAAAGGTTAAAACGCCACAACGATGGCAAAGTTAAATCCACCAAAGGCCGCAGGCCGTTTAACTGCTTATACCAAGAAATATATGAGGACAAAGGAGAAGCTTATAACCGAGAAAGGTTTTTAAAAAGCCTATGGTCATCTCGCTTTAAAGCTAATTTAAAGAAAAAGTATTTACAGAGTAGGACATAACCTACACGTATTGTAGGGCTAATCCATTTTATGGAATAAAATGGACGCCCGAACATTTTTGCCAGACAAAAATGTTTTAGGGGACTGCTAGGCATCGACACGTATGCCTCTATTCCCGAGCATGTCGAGTCCGCATGAATCTCGTAAAACTTCATGCACACGACTAACTGCAAACAAAGTCGCTAAAGCAATCCCAAGTCCTTACGGATTTAGTTTTGCTCCAGCTTTCGCCTAACGGCCACGCTGGTGTTCATATATTCGGCCGAGAAGCGGATATATTGAGCATAATACTCTTCTCGTAGCACTCTTTCTTGTCTCAGTCAGAGTGTGAATCAATGAGGCTCAGTAGATAATTATTTTGTGTGTTTAGAGATTATCTGCGCAGTACTTTCTCCTTGCAGAGAAAGCTAAATACTCTACACATGTAGAATCGAGTATAGAACATATGTGCACGGGAGTTCGATTCTCCCCAGTTCCACAAAAAATAAAACAGGCGCCTACGGGCACCTGGTTAATATATTTTAACAAATGTTTGCGATGACTCTTTATCATCTTCTGTAATTCATGGGGAAGTAAAATTTTTACCCCTTTCACTTCATCTCCGGATTGTGGTTTGAGTAATCCCAGATCTTTTCTCCGGATTTGTACCCAATAATAGAGTACGCAACCACCATGATTTCCTCTCATTGGTGTACCAAATTTATGTAGATGACAACCTTTTGATAAGGTGATGCCAGTTTCCTGGTAGAGTTCAATTAAAGCTGCATTTTGCGCACTTTGGCCTCGCTCTACATGGCCCCCAGGTAAGAAAAGTTGACTACATTTATGTGGCTCGCTTACTCCAATGAAATGGCGTTTTTTTTGTCCGATTAGTTCAACAATTATTCGGACGTGGGTTATCCTCTGTTTATGAGTCATCCCTTCTTTTTTATCCATACGAATGAATTTTCTTTTTATATTATACATATATCTTTATATTTGTCAAATCAAATTAGATAATTACTTAGATTAGACATTGACTTTTGCACAAATTCTTGTATCCTAGTAGTAGAAAATGAACACCATGGACTTTAATAGTATTGATTTTGAAAAAATAAAAGTGCTCATCTTCGATTGGCATCGAATGATTGACACCTCTGACTTTAGATCATTTAAGGAGCGTTTAGTTAGTAAATTGAATATAAACGAGGCAGAACTGAAAGATCAACTGGAAAGGTTGCAAGTGTACTACTATTTAAAAGGATTGAGACAAAGTAGTAAGTTCTGGGATGGTTTAAAAAGAATATACAAAAGCTCCCAATCAATTATCATTGAGGAGCAGGAAAGATTTCTTACGCCTCATGTCGATGACCAAGTTTTAGAACACATAATTTTACTAAGAGAACGTTATGAAACTGCCCTAATGGCTGATCTAAGCCAGGACAAAGCCCAGAAAGTACGGCGCTACAGTAGTAAGCAATTATGGCAGGCATTTGATTACATATTCTTCTCTGGGGAAGAGAATGTAATCAAACGAGATGATATCTTTCTCAAAAAATTCTTTAGTAAGTGTGATCATAAGGCAGAAGAGTGTCTCTTTATTGACGATAATCTCCGAACACTTGAAACAGTCCAAAGGAAAGGTTTCAAAATTTTAGAATACAAAGAAAGAGACTTATTTTTAAGCCAGCTCAAAGAATTGATTGACAAGCCAATTTTTGCCTCGTGAAGACGAGGTTTTTATTTTTGATTATTTGACTAAATACCAGTAATTGTGGTATTCTGCGAATTAGAAATTGAATAACAAATGGAAAAGACAGAAAGATCATTTTCTGATTACACGAATGCTCGCTTTGCACTTTTTGTTTGGTGTGGGAAGAGACTGTACCTCCTTTTAGTCTGCTCTTCCGAAGAAAAATATAAAGGGTGGTTTCCGCCTGGAGGGAAGAGAGATCCAGGTGAATTAAGTGCACGTGATACAATAATCCGCGAATTTATAGAAGAGTTGATTATCAGTGGTTTTGATATTCAAGATCCTGATCTCCTGATTCTCCTAGCACACGAAGGCATCATTCAGAAGGACCAATTTAATCGTGCTGGCGGACAGGTAGAGGATGGTTATTTCTATGACAAACAGACAGCCCTTTATTACGCGGTGATAAGTCGATCGGTATTACCAAAAGTAGAGTTAACAGAGGCTGAAAAAGAGAAAGGTCAACTAACGGATGTAAGATTCCACGATGTTCTTAATTTACCAAAGTTAGAGTTCAATTATAGACACACTGTATTTCAAGATATTCTTGTTGAGCTCTCGGCCCAAATTTATAGTGAAGGCGCTCCTAAGTAAGGAGTGTTTTTTATTTGACATCGATATATATTGGTGATATAATACTAGGCAGAACTAAAAAAATAAAAAAATGTCTAAAAGAAAAGTAAGTTACGAAGACCTTGGGCCAGGCTATAAGAAGCCTATCCCAAAGAATGAGTATGCACTTAAGGCATATCGCAAGACTAATCGCCGGTCTCGAATTCAGGAAGATAATTACAACTCTCCTGATGCTGGGGAGATAAAAGAAAAAATGAAGCCTCAGGTGCAAGCATTTTATAACACCTACTCTACTTTCGTTGTACTCGCATTTTTTACCCCGCTCAATAGACTCATGTTAATTATTATTGAGTCAACAGATGGGGTCAATCAGCCTGAGCATAAACACGCTGGTGGAAAGGAAATGAAAGTCGATGAGAAGAATCCTGAGAAGACAATTAGGAGGATTTGCACTCACGAACTTGGGCTAGCTATCAGCGCAAGTCTAAGAATGCAAAAGGTCTTAAGTACCTGGGTTCCTGAAGATCATCCGGAACTTAGTGGCACTGATAGACAACATATGCACTTCTATTTTAGTCTGATCCCTTACGATGCTTTTAAAGAAGGCGTTCTTAAGGGAGAGGTGAGTAGGAGAGTTAAAGTTGTTGAGTTTGGCAATGCTTGTGCTGTAGGTCTTAAACCGAAACACCTCCTTGCGGTAATTGCCGCACACTATTCCCTAAAGGCAGGAAGAATTAAAGTGAGAGAAGAAGATCGAATGTTAATGAAAGATTATTTTAATAATTTCGATCCTAATCCTTTTACTTACTTTAAAGAACCACAACCAGACGACAGGAGTTATTTCCCGAGAGATGGTAAAGAGACCGAATACCTACAGGCTCTGAAAAGGAGAAATGTAGTTATGGAGCCGACTTTGGTTTAGAGTGTACATTTTTAATGAAGCGCGCGGCATAATTCTTTGCCGCGTTTTTTTATTTTCTCAAAAAACAGTTTTTGAACTTACCCACTTTTACGTTATACTCTCGCTATGGGAAATGCAGGATTCAGTGAAGATTCTGGGGTAACGTATCAAGGCCATTATGAAAATAATGAAGAGTCTTTACGCTCTGGCAAGGAAGTATATGAGGATTTGGATAAGAAGCTCGGAGGAATCCTAAGTCCCGCACACCGGTTGGTGGACAAGGACACTAGCCAAATACACTTTGTGGTTGAGTACAAACACAAAGACAATAATGCTAAGAATGAATTCATCTACGTAATCACAAATAAGGTTGCAAACTCGTTATGGGAAGGGACCGTTACGCTTACGAAAGAGGGTAAGGCATTCAACTCTAAAAACGAAGAAGTCTCTGTCACTAGTACTCAATGGAAAGAATTCAAAAAAGCTATCGATGATTTGATTATCAATACGACCTGATTATATTTTCATATGTCAAAATTCATCAATCTTAATTCAAACAAAGACAAAGACACCAAACAGAAAAAGCCCGCGGGAAATGCTCCGCGGTTTTCAAACCATATTGCGCTTGTGGTGCTTATTTTCATGCTCCTTGCAGCTCTCTATTCGCTCATCTCTGATTCGGTGACTAAGGTGACAGAGATTTCTCTTTCAGAACTCGCACAAAAAATTGAAACCAATGAAGTTACTTCGATTGATGTGGTGGGCGACAAACTTGAGATTAAACTTGTCGACGGAACCATCGCCAAAGCCAAAAAGGAGACGGAGAGCTCACTTTCTGAGAGTCTCGTCAATTATGGAGTGACGCCAGAGATGCTTGCCAAAGCTCCAATCACAGTCAAAAGTGAATCAGGTGTAGGCTTCTGGCTTCTCAATATTTTACCTATTTTAATTCCGATTCTCTTTATTGTGGTATTTTTCTGGTTTATATCCCGCCAAGTCAAAGGTGCCGGTATGCAAGCGTTTACCTTTGGTCAATCAAAGGCACGTGTGACCAATCCTGATGACTCCAAGAATCGGGTGACCTTCAAAGATGTTGCTGGCGCCAAAGAAGCCAAAGAGGAACTCAAAGAAATTGTTGATTTTCTCAAAAATCCTAAGAAGTTTCTTGAGATTGGCGCACGTATTCCCAAAGGCGTGCTTCTCACTGGTGCGCCAGGTACCGGTAAGACACTTCTTGCTCGTGCTGTTGCAGGTGAGGCATCAGTGCCATTCTTCCACCTCTCAGGTTCAGAATTTGTCGAGATGTTCGTCGGCGTCGGCGCTTCACGTGTACGCGACCTTTTCCAAATGGCTAAGCGCGCTGCGCCCGCAATTGTGTTCGTGGATGAAATTGATGCAGTCGGACGTGTCCGCGGAACAGGTGTTGGGGGAGGTAACGACGAGCGTGAGCAGACACTCAATCAAATTCTTGTGGAGATGGATGGATTCGAACCAAATGAGAAAGTTATCGTCATGGCAGCCACCAACCGTGCTGACGTTCTTGATCCAGCGCTTCTGCGCCCAGGGCGATTTGATCGCCGAGTGATTCTAGATTTACCTGATCGATCTGATCGGGAGGAAATATTAAAAATTCATGCCCGCAAGAAACCATTTGCAGAAGATGTAAATTTGAAAGTAATTGCTGAGCGTACACCAGGATTCTCTGGGGCAGATCTCTACTCTCTCATGAATGAAGCGGCAATTCTCACTGCACGTGAGGATCGCAAAAAAGTTGGACAGTTTGATTTGGTACGCTCAATTGAGAAAGTCATGCTTGGTCCTGAGCGCAAAAGTCATCTCATGAGCAAAGAAGAAAAGAAAATTACTGCCTATCACGAAGCCGGACATGCGCTCATAGCTTCAGTACTACCGCACTCGGATCCAGTGCATAAAGTTTCCATTGTCGCTCGTGGACGCGCAGGTGGGTATACACTCAAGATTCCACTAGAAGATCGTAGACTTCAATCTCGCGCTGAGTTTCTTGATGATATTGCTATGTCACTTGGTGGTTATGCTGCTGAGGAATTAATCTTCGGTGATATTACGACTGGTCCATCAAATGATCTACAAGTTTCGACGTCACTTGCTCGCGCCATGGTCACACGCTGGGGGATGAGTGAGAGTCTTGGCCCAATTGCTTTTGAATCAGACGGCGGGCAGGCAATGTTTGGTCGCGGTGTGAATGACAAAGATTATTCTGAAGACATGTCGAAGAAAATTGATGCTGAAGTGAAACGTATTATGGATGAGTCGCTTGAACGTGCGCGAACAATTGTCAGAGAAAAGAAAATAGTACTCGATGCCATTGCGATGAAATTGATTGAAGTCGAGACCCTCGAAAAGGAAGAGTACAATGCACTTATACTTTCACACGGCATCGTGCCAAAGAAAAAGAAAGAAGGGGAGGAAGAAATTACGATTGTAGGATAAATAATTGTCATCACGAATAAATTCTTGTCGTCACTCGAAATTTTCGCGACCCTGCCTGCCGGTAGGCAAGCCCGCCTCGCCGTCGCGCTCCGGCTCGGACACGTTTAAAAACTTTACCCCATAAACTTTTTATATCGTGTCCGCCCTCCACGATTTGAACGTGGGACCCTCGAGGTATAAGCTCGATGCTCTAACCAACTGAGCTAAGGGCGGATGATGCGAGTGTACTCTAAATAATTCATAATTTCAACATTTTATCAATAAACCACGGCCGTGGTTTATTGATAAAACCTATTTCTTAGCCAAAGAAAAAACTTTCACAAATTTTTCCACTTTTAGATTCTTGAGTCTCTCTTTGAATTCTTTTGGGAGAGGTCCTGGTCCGATCCAGAGGCTTTGTTGAAGCATGGTGTAGCCAAAGATTTTTAGTTGATTACGGATCCAATCACGGTAGGGCCTATCCACTTCAGGGATATCAAAGGCTACAAGATGAGATGATTGAACTGGTTTTTTGAAGGGATTCTCAAGATAGGTATGCTTGAGGTTATTACGGTAGTATTCAGAACCTTTTTTAGTGACGGCCCATTCTGTCCCAACTTTTTGTAAGTATCCTCGTTTCTTCATTCTTGAAAATGCCACACTGATACTACCGTCAGCATATTCAAGTTTATTGAGGATTTGGTAAAAGCGCTTGGTACTGTGGCCACTGAGCAGGCCAGCAATGATAGTATTCGTGATTCCGCTGAATTTAGACATAGTATTATTTTATCAATCAACCACGGCCGTGTGCAAATGATAAGATTTATTGCTAGTAAGCTTGATACATTTCCACACTATTATTCAAAATGAAGTTCATGGAGTGATCGTGCGTGGAGTTCATTCTCGAGAGTGGGGAAAGAGGTGAGGGTAGAATCTTTTTCGATGAGTGTAATTGCTTCAGCACGGGCGGCTTCTACCATTTTGATATTTTTGATTGCTTCCATACCGAGGTCTGAGATGCCCCATTGCTTGGCACCGGCAAGTTCACCCGAGCCACGGAGTCCAAGATCAAGCTCCGCAAGCTCAAAGCCGTTTTTGGCTGTTTTGAGCGCCTTCAATCGGTCCATAGTTTTAGTAGATTTGGCTTCAGCAAAGAGATAGCAGTAGGCTTGATGATTGGAGCGGATCACACGCCCTCGAAGCTGGTGAAGTTGTGCGAGTCCGAAGCGCTCTGCACCTTCAATAATAATCAGCGTGGCATTAGGAACATTGACGCCGACTTCGACTACAGATGTTGCAACTAAAATATCAGTGCGTCCTTGTGCGAATTCTTTCATCACGGATTCTTTTTGATCCTTGGTCATTTTCGAATGGAGAATATCAATCATGTATTCAGGAAAAACTTCATCAGAGAGTCGCTTAGCTTCAGCGGTAACTGATTTGGCTTGAAGCGCGAGCTCTTTGGTTGGATCTGGTTCATGGATGCGTGGACAAATGACATAGAGCTGTCGTCCAGCTGCAAGTTCGCTACGAATTTTCTCATATACACTCTTTCGATCGTGTGGCAAAATTATTTCTGTCTCGACTTGTTTTCGTCCCGTTGGCATTTGATCAAGAAGCGAGAGATCAAGGTCACCGTAGATCGTGAGCGCAAGCGTGCGGGGGATCGGTGTCGCAGTCATTGAGAGGAGATGTGGCATCATCCAGCCTACTGATTCTTTCTTGGCGAGCTTGGCGCGTTGAGTGGTGCCGAAACGATGTTGTTCGTCGATGATGACGAGCGCCAAATGTTTGAACTTCACTGATTTTTGGATCAGTGTATGTGTGCCGATAAGAATAGGAATTTCGCCACCCACAACCCATTTTTCTAATTGTGTTCGTGAGATGTTAGTCCAACCGCCTGTGAGGGAGCTTGAAGCAACTTTTGAAGGAAATTTCCGACAGCCACTTCCTGTGATGAGTCCAATATTGATTCCCGTGTGCTTGAAATACTGAATGAAATTCTCAAAAAGTTGGGTAGCGAGAATTTCAGTCGGTGCCATGTAGGCAACCTGCAGACTTCCGAATGATTGGAGTTTGTTTTGGTTTTTATCAAAGGGACGGTTTTTGATAATAGCGTACGAAATTGTTGCCGCGACTGCAGTTTTACCAGAGCCGACATCGCCTTCGAGTAGTCGTCCCATCGGATGAGGATTTTTCAAATCTTCGAGGATCTGAGTAATAACCCGGTGTTGGGCGACGGTGGCCTGGAATGGAAATCGTTCGACAAACTGTTTAATGTCTCCGTCATCAACGAGAACTTGATACGATTGTTGCTCCCGTATTGCGGCGCGTTCTTGTTGTCGGGCAAGTTGAATCATGAAAACTTCTTCAAAGGCGAAACGTTTTCTCGCAGCCGTGGCATCATTCTCGTTCTCTGGCGCATGCATCCAGATAAGTGCAGTCGTGATCGAAGGGAGGCTATACTTTTTGAGAATAGAATCGGGAATATATTCTTTGATTGTCGCTAGTGTGCCAGACTTAATGCATTTTTGTACCGCGTGGTAGATAAATTTTGATGTAATGCCACGAGTCTCAGGATAAATAGGAAAGCCGTAGACATGGGATTCCTTCTTGCCTGTGAACAGTGAATCATGTGAATCAATCGGCATTGAGTTCTTGCTTTTGAGTTCTGGGTTCGTGAGAGTAAGAGTGCCGTTTTTGTCTTCACTCACTCGTCCGGTAAGTTCTACAGTCTCACCGTCGTGAATCATTTTGGCGATATACGCTTGGTTAAACCATACAATTTTAATGGTACCTGAGGAGTCTTCAAGTTCGCCTTCACCCATTGGCATTTTGGTCCGGAAGGCCTTCTTGGTCTTGAGTTTTCCGATTTTTCCGTAGAAAGTGACCGTCTCACCAGCGATGACATCACGAATAAGCTTGATTTCACTGATATTTGAGTAGCGGGTAGGGAAGTAGAAGAGGAGATCCCGCACAGTAATAAGTCCGAGCTTGGTGAGAGCCTTCTTCTGCCCTTCATCGAGCCTGAATTGAGTGACAAGTGTGTCAGTGACTTGCATAGAGCAATTTTATACTACTTTCTCAATAGGATATACTGTTGGTATGTCTCAGGAGGCGGTTACAACTAGAGAAGAAATAGTATCTCCACTTGCTCTGGAAAAAGAACTTGATGAATTTGAAAAGAAACAGGAAGAAATTCTTGAGGTGTTAGAGATTCTTGCTCCAGAAAATGGAGATAAAGAAAAATATAAAGAAGAACAATTTACAAAGCTCTTTGATGATGCACAAAAAGTTTTTCATATAGACGGCCAAGTGATAATCAAACCGGAGCTTGTTATTGAAAAAGCAAAGGAAATGCTTCTTTCGCGGCTACACTCATTAGTTGAAGATGTAAAAAATTCAGAAAGGTATATTACAGATGAAAGCAAATCCTTTTTGCTAAGAAGGGCACGCCTAGCTCTCCTTAAAGAAAATGATCCAATATGGAGTGAAAACTGGACAATTGAGGAGGGGTCACATCCAAACCTTAGAGATTTTTTTCATACACTTAATTTCCATCTAAAAAACGAAAGAAAATTAAATAAAGGTGAGCTCGAGATTATCACATCTTTAGGTTATGCCGAAAAATTAATTAAAGGGCATGAGGGTTTAGAAGGCTACGGTAACTTTTCTAAAGTTGAAGCTATTCCAGAATCATTATTTATTCAAGCGTGCACTTTAAGTGATATACCTTACGTAATTTATCAAAAGATGCTTGAGCACTCTTTAGATAATAAGCAAAAATACTCAGAAAAAGCCTTTCATGCATTAGTAACTGTACGACCAGAATATTGCTTAAAATACTTTAAGGTTTTTTCAGGTGTGGATGTTCACGATGCCATAGATTTGGAGATTTTGCATCAGTTGAAACACTACGGTTCTACCCATATGTATACAGAAAATATCATCGAAATGGTCAATAGTGAAAATGACTCATCACTTCTTAAATATATAACTCAACATGCAAAAATTGAACATGAAAGCTATAAAGTAATTAAAGATATAGATCCAGAGCTAGGATTAGTAATAGACAATTTTCAGCTGTTGCCAATATATTTTGATGAGGAAGATAGACTTTTCACAGAAGTTCTTATAAATGAAAAATTAACCCCAAAATATAAAATAGAAATTACTGATGCAAAAGATCTTATTGAGAAAGGTTATCTTTCTTTGTTTGTAGGTAATTATTCAAAACACGATTTTGTTGATTATTTCTTTGTGAAAGAACGAAAGTGGATAATGACAGAAGCAAAAAAGTATAATCAAGAGCATCTTATCATTAGTTGGATGAATATAGAGGAAAAGCAAGAGTATGCTTGGAAGCTTATTCATGATAATAAAATTTCAGAATTGTTTCTTATCTTAAAAGAAGGAAGCTTTCTGGGGGGCCTTGATCAGGATATCTTTGATAAATTACCAGACAATCTTGATCTCATAAAAGTACTACATTGTTTTAGTCATTTAAATCAAGAAACTTACACTCATCTCTCTAAGAGATATAAAGAAAAAGATCTATATCGATATTTTTCAAATCTAGATCTCTCAATTTTTGAACGATTATTAAACGAAGACGCTTTTGATGATTGGGCGATACTCAAGTCAGCCCCTGAATATTTTGATTTAGCAGATACTATATATCCGACTCTCCTGCGTGAAGCAGACCGGATAAGACGTTTTGAGGTGATTGACTTTTACGTTAAAAATTTTAAGGATTCAACTGAGAAAGAAAGATTCCTCATAAGGGTACTTATTAATGAATCGCAAACGTATTCTGAGGATCCAGATTTTACGATTTTTTATGTACGAAAATTTCAAAATACCCCTGAGAAAATAGAGCGAGATAAATTTAAAGAACGCATGGATGATGCTGTGGTTAGCCTCTCAAGGAATATACCACTTGAAGGTTTTGATAAAGAAGAATACAAATTATTTTGCAGAGAAGTTTATCCTGAGCGCAATTATAATAGCTACAAATTTCTTGATGAATATAAAGATCGAAGTGAAGATTTGGATCCATATAAATTTGACAAAAATGGTTATGAAATGAAGCTCGATGGGATTCTTGGATATAAGATCCTAGAAGGACAGACAAGCAATGAGGATCTTCTTAAAGAATATTCAACAAGGATCGAGTCCATTGGAAGACTCGCCAATAAAAGTGCACTCGCTGAGTTTTTGAAAGATAAGAATCCCGGACAAAAAACAAAGACACTGGAAGGGCAGATTATTGAGTATCTGCGTAATTGGGGTTATACAAAGGACACTATGAATGTAGTGTTAGCGTATCAGCTCTCCGGTGACTATGAACAATTCGTGGGAGGCAGTCGTGATAGGGTGGAGAACTCTGAAGATGAGATCACAAAGCAATATGTGATGCTCGATGAATTGCTTGATCGCTATGGCGATCGTATGAAGGAAACACTTAAAGGATTAAAGGAAGGAATTGAAAAAAGCGAAGAAGATAAAAAGCAACTTTCTGAAAATAGTTATATAGATTCAATAGGGAAAATTGAAGAAAAGTCCATGAAAGTGAAGAGTGATTTTGAAAAAATCCCAAAAGATAAGAGAAAGGATGAAGCGTTTCGTAAAAAAATTGAATCAACTTGGCGGACGACATTTCAGTCTGAGGGTACAATCCAAGAGGGGGCAACTGAATTTGCTCAAAACTTCAGTCTCTCTGATTTGGAAGCAGGAAACTTTGCTGAGCTTTGGAACAGCCGAGTACAAGATTTTTTTAAGAAGCTTGATCCTGGGGTTAACTTGATTGAAGTAGAAAAACTTCAAGTGCAGATTTACCAAGAACTTCAAAAAGAAGCAAGCAAATACGAAGAAATTAAAGAAGTAGAGACTGAGAAAAAGGGAGGAGAAGAAAAGAAATCTTCAAAACTGAGAACTATTAAGGGATATTTTAGTAAGAATAGAGAAAACGCTCATGCACGTATGGTGGGTGATATTTGCCTTGCACAAGATCCAAAAATGCTTGAAGATAAAAATTATTTCGAATTTGTGCTCTTTGATGAAGAGCGAACTAAATGTATGGGAACTACTATGCTCAAAGTCCTCGAAGAACCTGATGGTAAAAAGTATTTGTTATATTGTCCGAACCCTTCTGTTGGACTTGTCTCAGAAGTGTCTGCAAAGAAATTATACAAAAGTATGACGGATCGAGTTATCGCATTTGCACGTGGCAATAACTTTGATGGGGTAGTGCTTAACAAAACACATGGGCGTTCAACAAATCGGGCAGGATTATTCCAAGGTGCGCTTGATCAGTCAGTGTTAAAAGAAAATGGCGCAGAAATCGTGCTTAATCTCTCACAAATTCATAAACTCTCGTCTTATGAGTATAAAGATGATCTTAGGTTCGTATATAGGAAGTAAAAGTTGAGTTTTTAGAGTGCTATTGACTATATTCTATAAATAGGTTATAGTAATTTTGGATCTAAAAACAATCCAATAACTAAACAATGAAACAGACAATCATGATGATTGCCTTTTTTGCGCTCTGGATGAGTGCAATGGCACAGGTAGATGTGACTAAAAAATTAATTGCCAGTGAATCGGATGCGTACCGGGTAAATACTGGGGTGAAAACAGGTATCATTCTTTTGGGCATGGGAGATGCTGGTTTCTTGTATGGAGAACTACTTCCGGATAATACTGTTCAAATGTTTCCTCCAATACCGGAAATAGATATAGCATCCGTAAACGATTTCGTTTATTGTGAAGCTACTAATAAATGGTACGCGGGGGGTGCTGGTTGGCCAAGTGGAACTTATTCTTACGAATACGATCCAAAAAATTTAACCTGGAAAGCCAATCCTTTCAACACGAACGGTCCCATCCAATATTTCGAGCAGATAAAAAATGGTATCGTAATCACGGGCGGATTTACTAAAGCAGGTATAGAGGAAGATGAATTCGTACATACGTGTATGTTTACTAATTCTGGCATGGAAATTCTTCCCAACAATGAGGCTGCAGTCAGAACAATTCAAAAGTCTGGAGCAATATTTGTCTCAGCTCTCCAGGAGTTTGGTGTCACTGATAATGTTCGAATGACAAATTCTAACACTGGCGAAGCGTTGCCAATGCCATTACTGCCACTCGGACATGAAGCATCCGGAATTGCATATGATGCATTTTCTGGAACTGTCTATGCTGCTACGTGGCAGCCATATGGTGGAAATGAATTCAAGCTCGTGTCAGCAAAAAGTGGGGACGCAGAATGGACGACACTTTTGCCAAATATTGGTGGGCAAACCAGCCTCCAATTTCAGAATGGGCTAGTCGTTGCGTACGGAAGTCGCTATGATGATGGAATTAAAGTGTCAACTTCTGCACTATGGTTGTATAACCCGGTTACTCAGGAGTTGATTGATCCCATGGCAGAAAAAAATTGGTGCCCTGTAAATACTCTCTTTATTGATTGTGAGGCAAAGGGTGAAAACCTTGTCTTTACAGCCTGGTCTCTGAAGAAAGGTGGGAATGATATTACGATTGCAAAGCTGAAATTTCTGCCCGCGCCTGAAAAGGTTGCAAGTAATGTGATACCACTAAAGATGTATCCGAATCCGGCCAATGGCTATATTATGGTTGAAGGCACTGAGGAAATTAAAATTACTGACATGACAGGAAGGATAATTGAAATAGTTCCTTCTGGTCAAATTGATGTCAGTGATTTTTTACCGGCGGTATATTTTGCAAATGGGCAACCGTTTATTGTGACGCATTAACAGCATGCATCACAGTTCTTTTAAAGCTCGACTTCGGTCGGGCTTTTTCTTTTTGTTCCTAAAAATAAAAAATCTCCGCATTGTGCGGAGATTTTTTCTAAAGTGTAAATTACTCTACGATAATCATACCTTTGAATTGTGAATGAAGATGGTCGTGGTAACTCCATGAACCAACTTTGGTGAATGTATACGAGTACGATTCACCCGGAGCATAGCCTTTCTTGGCGTCAAAATCAGAGTAGGTCGTGTGTGCAGGATGGGGATCAGATGCAACCCACATGCTTCCAGTTGTTTCGTTTTTGAAAGTGACAGTCGTGCCGGCTTTAACAGTCATGGAACTTGGGTTAAAACCAGTGGCGCTGTACGTAACAACTGATGCTTCGATTGGAAGATCTGTAGAAGGATTTGTCGAGTCATCGGTGCCAGGGCCTGTTGTAGGGAAGTAGTCAGTTGTACCTGGAGTAGTGTTTATTGGGGTAGTACTTCCGGGCTGCAAGTCGTTTACCACGGTAGTGTCTTTTTTAGACACTACAATCACAATGATTACAATAATGATAAGAACGATAAAGATTCCAATTTTTTTCATACTATATATTTAATTTAAATACTTATAAATTAGAGATACGATAGGTACATGAGATGTATCTAGGCCTTTGGCAGGAGTGTCTTGATTTTTTCAACAAGCTCATCGAGCGTGAAGTTCGATTTGATCATGTACTCATTGGCGCCCATGTTTTTGACACGAACCATTTCATTTTCATCAGTGATGTTTGAGAAGACAATCACTGGTTTTGATTTGAGTGCATCGTTTTTCTTGATTTGTTCGAGTACGGCGAATCCATCAATCTTTGGCATCATGAGGTCGAGAATCACGAGATCAGGCACTTCCTTTTCTGCAGTTTGAATTGCAACTTCTCCATTTGCCGCAGTGAAGACCTGAAAACCGTCTTTCTCGAGTTTGCCTGAGAGAAGACCGGAGAGAAACGAATCATCTTCTATTACTAAAATTTTCACGAGACTATGTAGGTTACTTGTAATAGTAGAAGTATAGCGTGCACTTACCCACGCGACAAGGGAAGAGTGAAGTAAAAGGTGCTTCCTACTCCAAGTTCACTCTCAAACCACATTGTACCTTCGTGTTTCTCGACAATGTGCTTTGTGGTGTAGAGTCCGAATCCAGAGCCTACTACCTCCTTTTCTTTAGCATTGGTGGCGCGAAATGCTTTTTGGAAAATGCTAGCCGCCTCTTCTTTGGGAATACCAATTCCAGTATCTTTGACTGAGACTTCTACTAATTGTCCATTTGTTCGTACGGTAATCACGACTCGAGTCTTCTCATCTGAATATTTAATTGCGTTTTCAATCAAGTTTTCAAGTACGACGCGGATTTTCTCAAGATCAAAAGAAATTGGCGGGATCGCTTCAGTGGGGCGGAGGAAAATAACCTCAATATGATTTTTGTAGGACTCACCAGTAAATTCAAAGATTGTCTCATCAATGAGTTTCACAAGATCATTGGGTTCGAAGTGAAAGGTTAATCCTGTTTCGGTCATGTGGTTCAGTGAGAGCATTTCTGAGACGAGCTTGATCATGCGCTCATTTGATTCGAAAGCTTTCTTGATAAACCCATCTTGCTCAGGATTGAGTTCACCGAAGTCGTGATCAATCATCATCTTCAATATCCATTTGACCGCGGAGAGGGAGGTACGGAGCTGATGCGCAGCAATTGAAATCCAGTTGGATTTCACGGTGTTCATCTGCTTTAATTTTTCATTTTCTTCACGCAATTGCGCGAGCTCGTCTGGCATGGAAATAGTATAGCAGGATTATTATCAATTTTTTACAATTCTGACTTTTCTTGTGCCGCGGAGAGGACTTGGTCACAGATAAATTTTGAAACAAAATTTTCCGCGACCCCACCTCGCCGTTGTAGGACAACATACTTCGGCTTTCAAATCTCTACGCAGGCAAAGCAGTTTGCCTGCTCATTGGAATGCTCGCTTATCTCGCATTCCAATAGAGAGATTTGAACCTCCATGAGATTGCTCTCACTACGACCTGAACGTAGCGCGTCCCGTACAAAGTGCTGGGAGGGAGATTTGAACTCCCATAATCTTGCGATCACTAGCTCCTGAAGCTAGCGCGTCTACCAATTTCGCCATCCCAGCACTTTAGACGGGATATATCTACCAACCTGCCTGCCCTGCCTACCGGACAGGCAGGCGGCAGGCAGGTTTCGCCACCGTGGCATCTTTTATTTATAGCTTCTAGCTTATACTTCTGAGCTTTTGACACTATATTCTAAATCTCTGTTTCATACTATACTTAGCCTATGTCAGCTCGTACAAAAAAATCAAAAACTCCTGTGGGTATTATCCTTGTCATAATTCTCATCCTAGGAGCGGGAATATGGTTTATAACTTCAAGTAAAACACCAGTGAAGGATACAGAGAGTACTACTCCAGATGAAGCGGTACCGACCGCTCCTATCGTGACCTATCCAGACGTTACCACAACTGACAAAAAAATAAATGAAGGAGGACCTTCGACAGACTATCTGATTGCAGTGACGTATCCAATCCTTGCAATCTCTGATGCAAAGTACACTGCGAGTATTAAAACAATGAATACAAGTATTACATCTCGCGCTTCGTCATTCGTCAGCGATTTCAAAGCACAACTTGAAGGTATCCTTGTCTCAAGTAGTGATGACCAGAGTTCACTCTTGGTGAATTCCGATGTAGTACAATCTGGCGCAATCGTAACAGTAGCCTTTACTATTTCGCAATATGCCTCTGGTGCGGCACATCCACTCTCGTTTATCGAAACAGTTGCCTATGACCTACGGACAGGCGAGACCATTACTATTGGAGACTTGTTTGAGTCTGCAGATTATCTCAGTACACTCTCATCAGTGAGTCGCACCTTCCTTGTGAAAAAATTAGGTGCAGGTGAAAAGGAGACAATCGACGCAGGCACGACAGCAGAGAAAGAAAATTTTAGTGTTTTCAAAGTTACCGATAATGGTCTCGTGCTCATCTTC
>CAZRDO010000002.1:36070-46158 GCA_964599225.1 uncultured Candidatus Saccharibacteria bacterium | reverse complement strand
ATCCTTACCAAGTTGCGCCATACGCCGCCGGTATTATTGAAATCACAATTCCATGGAGCGAGTTGCCAGAGAGGAATATTAATTAAGAACCTGCCTGCCGGCAGGCAGGTTATGAATTATGAATCATGAATGAAGATGAACTAAAGAAGAAATTAACTCCCGAAGAATTTCATGTCACTCAAGAGAAGGGCACAGAACAAGCCTTTCGTAATGCATATTGGGATAACCATGAGAGTGGTATGTACGAATGCAAGGTCTGCGGCGCCCCGCTTTTCCCAAGTGATGCCAAGTTTGATTCGGGTACCGGTTGGCCGAGCTTTGATGAAGCAGTGACCCCTGGTGCCATCAAAACCGTCGTTGATACATCGCATGGCATGGAACGACAAGAAGTCGTCTGTGGTAACTGTGGTGCCCATCTTGGCCATTTATTTAATGATGTCGAAGGTGGTGGGCTTATGCGTGCTGATGGTAAGCCAGCCAAAGCACGTTTTTGTACCAATTCAGCGTCACTAAAGTTCAAGAAAAAGGGAGAGTAGTAAAAAGCACTTCACCACGCTATACTAGGATCTATATTTATTAGGAATTAATTTTTTACATATGTTAAAACGTACATTCATGCACCACGGCTGTAAGCATACAGGGCTCTTAATTCTTCGAGTTGTCGTCGGTATTATTTTCCTTCATCATGGTATTGGGAAATTCACTAATATTGATGGCACAATTCAGTTTTTTGGTAGTCTCGGACTTGCGCCATTTTTCGCGTACCTCGTTGCGTTTGTTGAAACCGCAGGTGGCGTGGCGCTTATTACTGGAGCATTTGTACGTTACGCTGGCTACGCGCTTGCAGTAACAATGCTCGTGGCAGTCTTTATCACAGGCTTTTCAAAAGGTGTCTGGGCGCATGAGCTTGAGATAACACTTCTCGCCGCATCGCTTGCGATCGCATTTATTGGGCCAGGTAAGTATGCTCTCAAACATGGTTGCGGATGTCACATGGGCTGTACGTGTGGATGTGGGTGTAAGAAATGTATGTCAAATAGTTGCTCATGCACAAAAACCTGTGCCTGTGGCACTGGATGCTCGTGTGGATGTAGTGAATGCAAGGTTTCTACTGTAGTGGAGAAAACCCAATAAATCTTATCAAGATAATGAAAATATCATGGAAGGACTAATGAATGACAATCCAAGTATTGAAGAGAGAATGAAGGTTATTAAAGATGAGTTTGATGGAAATAGTGAAAAATATATCAATGAACGCGTACTTGCTCCAATATCAAAAGAAGACATGAGAGTGATCATTGATGAAAAGTTTAAGGAAATTGAAGAGTACAGAAAAGATCCATCAAAAATGCTAGAACTAAAAGGGTATCCTGAGGCTTTGAAAATGGGAGAACTTGAACACCAAGAGCGACGATTTAAAAATGCAGAGTATATGTTAACCGGTGGAAATGGTGGATTTGAGAAAAATTTCTGGTACATTAAAAGCCTTACAGATCGACTCACAGACGAGGAGCAAATGATTATTGAGAGTATTAATTTAGCTTCCCGGCAGTCTAAAAACGAAATTGAATAAGCATTAGTAGAAAAAATAGCGCAAGTGCGCTATTTTTTCTTTTCCTAAAATAAAAATCCCAATCAAAATGAAAGGGAGGATGGATGCACATTATTTTTTGTGAATGAGATTACTTCTTTCCCATCTTCGGAAAAGACAACTTTTCCTTCAAATGTTTCTCCAGCAAGAATTAATGGTATCCATATTTGGTCTGCGGGCATCATGGCCTTAAGTGGCATATTATCAATTTGATAATATGTCGGATTTGACATCTCCTCACTTTCCTGTGGAAGACCATGCCAGGCATACAAAATATAAATGAGAACCTTGAATAAAGGCTCCTGGGAATTCTCACTGAAGTAGAAGCTAATCATTGCAACAGGTCTTAGGTCTTCTTTATGAGCATGGAGGCCTACTTCTTCGAAGAGTTCAGTAACTGCTCGATCAAGCGGATTCTCGTGCTCATCTTTAAGCTTTCCACCGTACCCATTCAGGCATTTGCTGATTACTTTATCTGGTTTGTGCACATATGACAGAAGCACTTTGTCATGCAATATGGGGAAGACCAATGTTGCTTTATGGGTCATATAAGTTTATTTTCTCCTGTCATGCTATACCTCGAGCTTTACGATTGCAAGCCGTCCATAATACTTGTGTCGCTGTACACTTTTTAAGAAATTGTTAGAATTACATCAAGTAAACTATAGTCGAAATTAGTATTTAATTTTCATGATTAGTTTCAGTTAATAATCCTATTTACTGTTTACTATTCACTAACCAAAATGATTGAAGTAAATTACCTCGCAATTATAGTCTGTGGCGTTATTGGTATGGCACTTGGCACACTCTGGCACTCAAAATTTCTATTTGGGCCTGCCTTTATGGAAGCTTCTGGTATGGACATGCATATGTCACCAGAGAAGATGGCGACAATGCAGAAACAAATGTGGAAGTATTATCTGACTCAGTTTGTACTTCTACTTATTACACTATTCGTCCTCTCACACTCAATCCGCATGGGTGAGGCATTCTTTGGCTTCACAGGGGTCACCGCAGGGCTTTCAGCAGCGTTTTGGAATTGGCTTGGTTACATGATGCCAGTCAATGCGGGCGCTGCACTTTGGAGTAATCGTCCACGACGACTAGCTTGGAGACTGTTCTTCATCACTACAGGTTACAGCCTCGTCTCACTTCTTATATTTGGCGCAATTTTGGGCGCGTGGATGTAAACATCATTAAATAAATGAAAGTACTTTTTATCTCAAACGATTCTAAACAAATTGGTAGATTAGAGCTTCTTGTATCTAAAGTGGCTTCGTCGATTACTATGATGCACTATGATGCCATCAGTCCCGACCGTGCAAAAGATGCTGACCTGATTATTCTCTCCGGTGGTTCTGGTCTTGCTGTTACAAAAAATTTGGAAAAGTTTGAAGATGAATTTGAATTAGTAAGAAATGCGCGGATTCCTCTCATCGGTATTTGTCTTGGATTTGAGATTATTGTGACAGCTTTTGGTGGAGAGCTACAGTACCGTGAGGAAGAAGTAAATTCTCTTGAAAAAATTACAGTGATAAAAGATCATCCCATGTTTGCTGATAGGAAGGTTTTTACTGGGAAAGAAGCGCATTGGTATTATATAGAAAGCTTGCCCGATACTCTAGAGCCACTTGCGGGTTCGATTCATGGCATTGAAGTGTTTGCACATAAAGAGAGACCCATCTATGGCTTCCAGTTTCATCCTGAGAATCAATTAGTTCCGAACGATGGTGAGGAGATTTTTAAAAATTTGATAGAGTATATCTATGGAACGCATTACCTACCAAGGCAAGCTAATTGAAGTTGCCGAAAAGACAGTTCTAATAAATGACAAAGAGAAAATATTTGAATTTGCTCGTCGCTCTCCAGGTGTACGCCTGATTATTCCGTCTGGAGAAAGCCTACTCATTTCAAAAGAATTTCGACATGAATTAGGAGGCTATGATTATCGTCTGCCTGGCGGGAAGGTCTTTGATTCACTCGAGGAATACAACAGTTTTCTTGCTGGTGGCGAAGATATTATTAAAGCTGCTAAACGAGCTGCAATCAAAGAAGCCAAAGAAGAGCTTGGTATCGAGACCAATGATATTACTTTTTTCCACAAATCAGTCTGTGGGGCGACCGTAGTATGGGATTTATTTTATTTCATCGTCAATTCACATACGAAAGTTCTCCAGACTCTAGAAGAAGGAGAAGATATTACAGAGGAGATTGTCTCGAAAGAACGGATAAAGGAGATGTGCCTCTCTGGTCAAATAAGTGAAGAGCGAAGTGCACTCGTGATATTGCGATATTTAAATCAAATTTAAATTATAAATTAATATGGATACTATGGAGCCAAAAAGCACACTTCCGAAGACATACGTAAAAAGGTATTACTTCTTGCACGATGTAGTTATGTTTATGATAGCTTCTTTTCTTACGTATCTTTTTCTGAGTGGTGCACCCATGCTAAAAGCTGGTGGGAATTTATTATCTTTTACAATTCTCGTAAGTTTAGCATTAACATTCTCTATTCTCTCAAGGCTCTTCTATGTATATTTTGATTCTAAGGGTTATCAACAAACATCACTAGTAACTAAGAGTTTTATCTCCGCAATATTGTTATCAATTATTGATATTAGCGTAATTATTTTTCTTCTCTATATGACTGCCACCGCATTTATCTTCAGTTCATTTTGAGTACCAAAATTGCAAAACCAAATATTCGCTGTGCGTGGGTCGGGAATGATCCACAGATGCAAAAATACCATGATAAAGTCTGGGGTGTTCCAAAACTCCATGATCGTGATATTTTTGAAGCGATTATTCTCGATACATTCCAAGCTGGACTCTCATGGAAATGCATTCTCCATAAGCGTAATAATTTTGCCAAGGCATTTCATAATTTTGATGCGAAAAAAGTCGCTACGATGACAGCGCGTGATATCACGAGACTTATGCAAGATATTGGTATTATTCGCAATCGTTTGAAAATTCAATCAGCAATCACCAACGCACAAGCATTCCTCAAGATCCAGAAAGAATTTGGGAGCTTTGCAAAATACATCTGGCAATTTACTAACCACAAAACAATTTTAAATAAATGGAAGAATAAAATTCCCGCGTCTACTAAAATCTCTGATGAAATGAGTGCTGATATGAAGAAGCGAGGATTTAAGTTTGTTGGCACTACAATTTGTTACGCGTTTATGCAGGGGATTGGCATGGTTCACGATCATCAGATTTCTTGCTTCTACTATGGGAGAAGAGTACGAAAATAGAGAGCAGAAACCCCAATCCCAACTATTTGCTACAATATTCTCATGAGTCCTAATTTCGAGGAAGCCTACGCAAAGCTCAACAATGCTCAAAAAGAAGCCGTCGACACGATCGAGGGGCCAGTTATGGTCATTGCCGGCCCCGGCACAGGCAAAACGCAGGTTTTGGCACTACGTATAGCAAATATTTTGCAAAAGACCGATACGCCGGCTGACGGAATTCTCTGTCTGACTTTCACGAATTCTGGTGTACGTGCGATGCGAGAGCGTCTACTTCAACTTATTGGGCCAGACGGATCTCGGGTGACCATCTCTACATTTCATAGTTTTGCGAGTAGCGTGCTCGATGAATTTTATGAAGCACTTGCGTTACCTGAGCCACCAAAACTCATTGATGAGAAGGATACTGTCATATTGTGTGATGAACTACTTGAAACACATGATTGGGAGTATTTGCGTCCTCGCTCGGGTGGAGCGCATAATTTCAAAGACTTGAAAGCACTTATCTCGCTTGCCAAACGTGAGCGAATGAGCCCGACAGATCTCAAGACAATCATCAATCAAGAAATCCAAGCAATACAAAATAATCCAGAGCATATTTCTTCACGAGGTGCGACCAAAGGTGAATTAAAAAAAGATGCCGAAGAGAAAATTACTCGACTCACTCGTACACATGAGGCGGCGAAATTTTATGCGCTTTATGAAGAAACTAAACGAGCGCGGGGTCTTGTTGATTATGATGATATTCTTGAATACTTGGTTAGACTTGTTGAAGTCTCATCTGAAGCGAGAGATAGTATTCGTGAGCGATACCTATATATACTCGTTGACGAGCATCAAGATTCGTCAGGGGTGCAGAATGAATTTCTCGCCAAAGTTTGGGGTACAACTGAGAAACCAAATCTCTTTGTGGTAGGGGATGATCGCCAGCTTATTTATGGTTTTGGTGGGGCGTCGTTATCACACTTTGAAAACTTCAGGGATACCTTTAGTGGAGCAAAAGTCATTCCGCTTATAGAAAACTATCGATCAACTGAAGCTATACTCACGACTGCGGATCATATTCTCCAGAGTTCAATTGTGAAGGCAAAACTACAGAGCAAGCGTGCAGATTCTACCCCGATCAATCTTGTTGAAGCAGCATTTCCTCGTGATGAAATTCTCGCGGCTGGACTCGCAATAAAAAAGAAAATTAAAGAAGGCGTGTTGCCCGAGCAATGTGCACTACTTGTACCCAAAAATACTCAAGTGAGAAGTGCATTACCAATACTTAGTGACCTCGGATTGCCGGTTGCCGTTGGGAGTAGTATGTATTTCTTTGCGATGGATGACACACGGTCACTGCTCACACTCCTTCGAGTGATCGCAAATCCCTATGACACAATGCGAGTTGCCAAACTTCTTCTCGATCCAATTTCGGGAGTGCCAGTCCTTTTGGCCCATAAATTTCTCAAAGAGCATAGTTATACACTTTCGGTTGAGAAACTTTCTGAAGGAGACGAAGAAATAAAACTATTAGGTGACCAACTTCTCGAACTCATAACTACACCAAAAGACCTTTATTCTTTCATCCAAATAGTGGGGGAGAAATTTTTCTTTGCCCAAGAAAGCGATCATCAGACATTCATCCAAAAAATCGAAATCATTAGAACAATGCTTCACCTTGTGCTTGCGAGAATGGAAAAGAATCCACGAATAGAACTTAGTGAGTTTCTGGAATTTGTAGAGCGGCTTGAATCATATGGTGAAGATATTCCACTGGCCGTGTTTTCAGCACAGACTGGTGTGCGCGTCATGACCCTCCATGCATCAAAAGGTCTTGAATTTGATTTTGTCTGGATTGCACATCTCGATGAAGCTTCGCTCATGAAAGGTAAACGTATGGGATTTACGCTACCAGAAGCACTTTCAGAAAAAGTTAGTAAGAAAGACGAACTAACAGCGCGACGTGAGCTCTATGTGGCGCTTACACGAGCAAAACACTTTGCCACTCTCTCATATGCACGCCGAAATTACACTGGAGGTGGCCAGGAACTTGCGAAAATTATAGCTATGCTTCCTGAAGGAGCGTTGGAAAAATCTAGTGCAGAAGAAACAGAGAAAGAAATTCTCGCGCATGATCCAAAAGCATATGTTGCAAGTGAGCCAATTATTGCAAAGGAAGATACACTGGGCGCAATTAAAGATTTCGTTCGCATGGAGTCATCATCTATGAAACTAGCAGTCACGCATCTCAACAATTTTTTTAGTTGTCCATGGATGTGGTATTTCAGAAACTTCTTACGAGTGCCTGAAGCCAAAAGTGAGAGTTTGGATTTTGGTAATCTTGTTCATGCATGCATTAATCGTTATTTTAAGGACCGGTCACTTATAGGACGCATACCTAGTCTTATCGATGAAGAATTGGAGAAGATGAAACTCTATGATCCGAGAGCGATTGTCCGTTTCAAAAAAGATGCAGAAAGATGGTTACCACTTCTGCTTGAACACGAATGTCGAGATGTTGGTGAGTATGCAAAATCTGAAGTACCTCTTTCGTATCGAAATTCCGGATTACCCAATCTAGAGATAACTGGCAAAATCGATCTTGTGGAGTCTCTCGATGACGAAACGCTCTACGTCACTGATTTCAAAACTGGTAAGGCATATAGCGCACGCGACATTGAAAAGCGTGATGAAGAAGGACGTCTAAGTGACAAACTCCGCCAGCTTGCCATGTACGCATATCTCATTATGCACCAAAAAGAGGAGAAGATAATTTCAAATTCACGCTTGCTATTCATTGAGACAGATACAAACGATAAAAATCGAACCTATGAAACAACCATTGGTGAAGATGAACTGGCGCTTCTCCAAAAAGATCTCCACGATTTCGCTCAGTCGCTCGAGTCTGGAGAATGGATAAATCGTACGTGTTACAACAAAAGATTTGGTCAGAAAGAATGTGAGTATTGTAAGTTGAGGGAGTTGATAAAATAAAAAATAAGACAGCGGACTGTCTCATGTAACATAAAGTGTTCGAAGAGCGTCAATTAAGAGCTCAGATTTGAATGCACGAACACTTGGGTATGTACTCCTGAGGTGTTTGAGCATTTCTGGAAAGATTTTGTTTTCCTCATCTTTATACTTTGCAGCCTGTTCATATTTCTGAGTTTTAACTGCTTCATTCTTATTACGTATAATTTCTCTCCAGCTATCTAACAAGGCAACAAACTTTTTATCAACTTGTTTTGGCTGTCCATGTTTTGGATGAAGTATAAGCATTTCCATATGTAGAGGCTTTAATACTTCAAGGATGTTAGAAAGTGAGATCATTTCTTTTGCATACTGCTGTACTCTTAAAATAAAGAGCGCAGTTTCGGAAGGAATTTCAACCGTAACGGGTTTTGAATCATATTCTACCCGTGTAAAAAATCTCTCTTTATTTTTTTTAACTTTCCTCGTAATTTTGAAGTTTAGAGAGCCTGCAATTGAAACCATAAGAGTTCCGGCAACCATTTTTTTGATAATAGGAATAGAAAATCCTATGCCAAACTTTTTCAGTAGCTCTCCTAAGTCTATAACCATATTTAGAGTTCTCTCTTCGTGTCTCGGGATTATTTGCTTCATTAGTGATCAAGTTTTCTAGCTAAACTTAACCATATTAATAGTCATATTGCAAGGTGGTATAATTCTCGTATGAATCCCATTAGAAATAAAAATATGCCGCGAGTTGTCGCGATTTCTGGTGGCACAAAAACCTTTAGTCAAAGGGTCGTGAAAGCAGCGCTCACGATTCCAAAAGGTAGAGTGACAACTTATGGTGCCATTGCCAAAGCCTCTGGCGGTGGCGGACAGGCCGCTAGAAGTGTCACTGCAATTTTAAGTAAAGCGTATGATGCTGGCGAGAAGAAAGTCCCATTTCATCGAATCGTCTATGCAGGCGGGAAGGTATGGCTCAATAATGGATACCGATCGAAACGCCTAGCACTATATAAAAAAGAGAGGATTGAAGTAGATCAAAAAACTGGCGTAATCAAGAACTTCGAAAAGATTTTGTTTAAATACAAATAAAAAATCAGCTCATGAAGCTGATCATTTCTACCTACTGATGCAGCATTATTATAATTGGCATCTCATTTGGTAATGACTCAAGATATTGAATCGAATACTTTTCTTCAAATATTATTCCTTTGCCATACTTTGAAGCAGAGAATCCAAGAGATTTAAGCTCTCCAGCAGTTAATGTGTAGAGTTTATTTCCGAATCCATCCTTATTGACTGCTCTTGTAGATGGTTTCATATCTTCACCATAAATAATTTGGTGAAGTCCACCAGTAAAGGGTCTGGCCTCAAGATTGCCGAGAATTAGGGGCGTATTCTGACCATCCAGTTTAATGAATCTATGATCACTCTGGGATGGAAATGCACGCTCTGGTATGCAGATTTGGGTCTTGGTATTTATATAGAAGGAATCCTCTTTTCCGATTCCAATTCCACTCGTGCCAAAGATTGGTATCAAAACTAAGTTCATAAATAAGTGTTTTTCTAGCCTGAGTCTACTTCTACAAATCAATTAGTCAATTACCTAGAGATGCTTGACATTAATTCTTAATATGTTATTCTACATACAGAAAATAAATTTTTATGGATAAAATGGATGACTTGTTGAGATTCTTTAACATGCATTGGGTGTTTTCAATTTTCTATCTTTTATTACTGATTTCACTTATCTGGTATCGGCTTAAAAGAAAGGAGGATTATATATACAGGGTTGGCCTGAACGAGGCTAACAAGGATACGCCGGAAGCAAGAATTGACAAGCATTACGTGCGTTTCGCAAACTTTTTGATTTTACTGTTCTGGGTCGCCCTACCTTCTCTACTATGGCTTGTAATATCATTTCCGGCAGAAGGCATGTTGCCACCCATTAGTGATTCACTATTCTATAAAATGCTTGGTGTGATGACTGCTTTTGCAGTTGGCATACATTTTATTCGGCCAAAAAGAAGGTAACCACCTACAATTTCTCCCTGAACAAGGGAGATTTTATTTTTAGCTTGAATAATTAAGGAAAATTCATTAGTATGAGCACTGTTGTTAGGTAGTTAAGATATATATGCCGTTGTAGCTGCCCGCCCGAACGACTGACATCGTCCAGTCGGGCGGGAGTTGGTCCCATTAGAGCCGATATAGCTCAGGTAGTAGAGCATCTCCATGGTAAGGAGAAGGTCATCAGTGCAAATCTGATTATCGGC
>CAZRDO010000002.1:0-36060 GCA_964599225.1 uncultured Candidatus Saccharibacteria bacterium | reverse complement strand
GACATATGCCGTTGTAGCTCAGTTGGTAGAGCGCGTTCTTGGTAAGAACGAGGTCACCGGTTCAATCCCGGTCAATGGCTCACGAATCAATTAAGAATTCAAAATTACGAATTACGAATTGATTTTAAATGTTAGCCGAAGTAGCTCAGTTGGTAGAGCGGCGGTATCGTAAACCGCAGGTCACCGGTTCAATCCCGGTCTTCGGCTCAGTAGTTCAATATATTATTTATGCGAAATACCTATGCACAGATATCAATACAAGCACTTCAGAATAATGCAAAGAGCATTAGAGATGCATGCGGAAAAGGTGTAAAAATTTGTGCGGTAGTCAAAGCCGACGCATACGGTCACGGCATGGTGAAGGTTGCGCAAGCGCTTTCAGTACATATTGATTATTTTGCAGTTGCCCTTGTGTCAGAAGGTTGCCAACTCCGCAGAGAAGGCATAGAACTTCCGATTCTTGTATTTGCGGCCTTGGATATCACTGAAATTGAAAATGCTCTCAAAAATAATCTTACGCTGACTGTATCTTCGATTGATAAACTGACAATAATTTCTGAGGTAGGTGAGAAGCTGGGAATAGTGCCACGAGTACATTTGAAAATCGATACGGGAATGGGACGAATTGGAGTGCATTGGGATCGCGCAGAGCCGTTCATTCAGAAAGTACAGGAACTTTCAGAAAACAAAAAAATATTCTGTGAAGGAATTTACTCACATTTTTCCGATAGTCTTGATGTAAATTTCACGAAAATTCAAGTAGAACGTTTCATTAATGTCATCGAGTATGCCAAGAAACATCACCTCAGCCCACCACTCGTACATATTTGTAGTTCAAGATCAATTTTTTTGTACCCTGAATACCATTTCAATATGGTAAGGCCAGGAATTGCACTTTATGGAATCGAACCTGAATGTAATTCGACAATATTACCGCAATCAATTCGGCCAGCTTTTAAACTAAAAACGAAAGTGGTCTATTTCAAAGTCCTAGAGAAAGGAGAATATATCGGTTACGGGAGAACATACCAAGTCAAAGATGAGTATGAACGTATAGTTACCATACCTATCGGCTATGCGGATGGACTACCTCGACGACTCTCAAATTGTGGGTACGCACTTATTAGAGGTAAAAAGTATCCGATAGTTGGCCGGGTGTGTATGGATCAGACTATGATTTCGCTTGGCAAAGAAGGTGAAGCATATCTTGAAGATCAAGTGACGCTTATAGGACAAGATGGAGACGAGATAATTAAAGCTGAGGACATCGCGAGAATAATTGATACTACTCCCCATGAGATTACAACATGTATCACTGACCGTGTTCCTCGGATATATGAATAGTGTCCTCTGATTAGAGAAACTGTTGTTATACTTAATTTTATGAACGAAGAAGAGATCAATAGCCGAATAAGTGAAATCGAAACTCTTATGACGGGAGGAGATTTCTGGTCTGATAAAACTCGTGCACAGGAGATGGTACGTGAGCTTCAGGATCTCAAGAACAAAAAGGAAGGTGTAAATGCCTTTGATCGAGGTAATACTATTTTCTCAATCATTTCAGGCGCAGGAGGAGCCGATGCAGAAGATTTCGTGCGTATGCTTTTGGAAATGTATCGAAATTATTTTGAAACAAACAGGCTTGAAACCACACTCATTAATAAAACAGAAAACGATCATGGTGGCTACAGAAGTGTCACCCTGGAAGTCAAAGGCAAGAACGCGTATGGCACATTTAAACATGAGAACGGTGTGCATAGACTGGTGCGCCTCTCACCATTTAATTCCAAAGCTAAACGCAACACCAGTTTTGCACTTGTGGAATTTATCCCACAGATTACCAAAGCGGCGATGCCAGAATTAAACGATGCTGATATCCAGATCGAATTTACTAAAGCCGGTGGACCAGGTGGTCAGAATGTAAATAAGCGTGAGACGGCAGTGCGCGCAACACATGTTCCGACTGGAATCACAGTACTTGTCCGAGAAGAGCGTTCACAAGAGCAGAATCGCGAGCGAGCGCTAGAAATACTTCGAGGTAAGTTGTTCAAAAAGGCTGAAGAAGAACATAAGACGCTTGCCGAGAGTTTACAAGTAACTAAGGGAACTGATATTGAATGGGGAAGTCAGATTAGAAATTATGTACTTCATCCTTACAAACTCGTCAAAGATTTGCGAACAGGTGTAGAGACAACTGATGCTGAAGGGGTATTGAATGGAGAGCTTGATGAGTTTATTGAGGCGGAAAGGAAATTATAAAAAAGCTTTGACGGAGATGGTTTTCTCTGGTAGCCTCAGCGTTAGAAAACCTAATCTCGTGTCAGAAATTAAATGCTTCATACTAAAAATACCACTCCCAACTCAACCTCAAAACAGTTCTTCTGTGCGTTATCGCAAGGAAGACGGATGGAAGACCAGAAATTTCTTCCATCATTGCATTGAATATCAAAAGGATGATGGGTTCTGTGAGTACATTACAATCTATGATGAGTCAGGAATTAATCATAGAATTTACCGGGCAAGCATAGTAACCTTTGATTTACTATGTGATGAGCCTTATGCCATAGTTTCAGTAAGGGGCACGGTTTCGCTTGAAGAAATTCAAGCTGACAATCAAGGGATTGACCTAATTTACGATAAATATCAAGATCACCTATACACCGCTTAAGTAATTTCGCGGTTTTTCTTTTGTGATAATAACCCCACACTAACTTTTCACACTGGTGCTTCGTAGGTGTTTGATTTTTCTGCTATACTACGAGAGTTCGCATATTCTATAATAATGTACGCTGAAGTTAGGGTGGGGTGCTCAATTTTGTACCGCTCGCCGGAGGTCAGCTCGCGAACAAAATTGGCATGATCCACTTCCAAAACGTATCCAAACTTTATCCTACAAGCTCCATATCTCTCGAAGACATCAACCTTGTGATTAACAAAGGCGAATTTGTCTCGATTGTGGGCCATTCTGGTGCCGGTAAGACAACACTGCTCAAGCTTATTCTGGCCGAAGAGAAGCCAACCTACGGCAATGTGTATTTTCAAGCGGTTGATATCCATTCGCTCAAAACGGGTGAGCTTTCACGTTTCCGTCGACAGATTGGAGTCGTGTTTCAAGATTTCCGCCTCCTCCCAACCAAAACCGCATATGAAAACATTGCCTTTGCAATGGAGGCAGCTGGCAAGACCGACGAAGAAATTGAAGCTGACGTGCCCCATGTGCTTGAGCTCGTAGATCTCTCGGACAAAATTTATCATTTCCCACACCAACTCTCAGGCGGTGAGCGCCAGCGTCTGGCAATTGCGCGTGCGATTATCACTCAGCCTGATGTGATCATTGCTGATGAGCCAACCGGGAATCTTGACCCGATCAATACCTACGAAGTGGTGCAAATTTTGAAAAAGATCAACGACCTCGGTACGACAGTGATTCTCACAACCCACAATCGTGGTGTTGTGGAAAATGTCGGTAAGCGTGTGATTACACTTGAACACGGTAAAATTACCAGAGATGATGTTCAAGGACAATATTCTATATAAATTTCTATTCACTAATTACTATTCACTAACTTATGACTTGGATTGAAACCAAAAGAATAATACGAAGCGGCTTTATTAACTTCTCGCGCAATGGCACGGTCTCACTTGCTTCAGTGCTCGTGATGACAATTACGCTCTCAGTGGTGACTTTCCTTATCCTCTCTCAAGCTGTCCTCTCCACGTCGCTCAATTCACTGCAGGATAAAGTCGATGTTAATGTTTATTTTGTCACTGGTACTGAAGAGGGTGACATTATGACGATCAAGGACAACCTCGAGAAATTGCCTGAAGTAGCGAGCGTGAGTTACACTTCTGCCGAAGAAGCGCTGGCTGATTTCAAAGAGCGCCATGCGAGTGATTACCTCACACTCCAAGCGCTCGAGGAACTCGATGAAAATCCACTCGGCGCAGTACTCGCGATCAAAGCCAAGGATCCTTCACAGTATGAAAGTATCGCCAAATTCCTCGAAGGCGACTCAGCACTGACTTCCGGTGGTGACAAGATCGTCGATAAAGTAAATTTCTATCAGAACAAAGTCGTCATCGATCGCTTGCAGAATATCATGGAGGGCGCACGTAAGCTCGGTATCATTGTCACAATCATTCTCATCATTATTTCAATTTTAATTACACTCAACACGATCCGTCTGACGATCTATATGGCACGCGAGGAAATCGGTGTTATGCGTCTCGTCGGTGCAGGTAATCGGTATATTCAAGGTCCGTTTATTATCGAAGGAATTATTTACGGTATTCTCGCTTCACTTATAACTATTGCCCTCTATTTCCCAATTACTATTTGGCTCGGTAGTCGGATGAGTGACTTCCTCGGTCTTAATCTTTTCACGTACTACATGAGCAATATATTTCAAATATTTATCATTCTCTTCTTGGCCGGCAGTATCCTCGGTATTCTCGCGAGTTTCTTCGCAATTAGAAAGTATTTAAGGAAATAAAAAAGCCTATTGTAATAATAGGTTTCTATAATCTTTTTTTCCAAACTTCACCTCGTCAATAATTCTTAGAAACTCTCGCTCCTTGATATGTATAATGTTGAAGTCGAATTGGAAGTATTTTTTGATCACTTCTAGACAACGCCCTTCAAGCTTCAAATAATTAGCCTCCGTGATTCTTTTCGAAATGTTTACATGAAAGAGAAAATCATTGAGCACCAATTGACCTACAGGGATGATGGGTTCGACTTCTTTGCAAAGTTCCTCACCAAAAATAAGAGCTTCTTTCATATCAATATTACTCCAACTTTGATCGTAATATAGGTAATCGCTTCTATTGAAAGGGATTGGAAAGGGTATTCCGAGTACTCCGCTTATTTCTAGGCTGGAGACGAAAGAGATACACTGGTATCTTTCGTTATGTAGGATTGCAATGATATTTTCCATTAATTTTACTTTTCTTTTCTTACTATACGTCATCTTTCCCAAACATCAAAAACAGAGTAGTATGCTTCTATTGGGAGATCGTCGTATGGTGGGAATGAAAAGTGAACTGCTTCGCTTTTCATCCGGTTCCGATAGGAAATCGTCGTTATTTATTTTCAATGCTGGGAGATCGTCTAATGGTAGGACGCATGCCTCTGAAGCATGCTATCTAGGTTCGAGTCCTAGTCTCCCAGCATTGAAAAGAAATAGACGATAGGGACTCTGAAGCATGCTATCTAGGTTCGAGTCCTAGTCTCCCAGCACTTCGACAGGCTCAGTGCCTTGGTTATGAAATATTATTTATACATACTTAATTGCAATAAGTGATAGTATGATTAATTATATGAATAAATCAGGAATCCCTTCTGAGGGTACGGAACATTTCCCTATAAAAGAAAAGCTTCACACTGATATCCTCGAGCAGAAATACGGCCCCATCCATGCAGATGTGATTCGTCACGACAATGTAAAAGAGGCAGAGCCTGGACAGGACCGTATCCGTGAGGCGCGACTGGTGGATGAGAGCAATATTCTGCGTACCTATGCCCTAACGTTTTTGACGTATGATCGAAATAATTCTGAAATCTTGGAAATTGATGAGGAAATAAGAAAAGGAGGTCTTATCGGAAAAACATTCCGAGAGCATGGATATGTCATCAAGAAGAACGTGATTGACGTCTTTCTTGAATCTATACCAGAATGGATGAAGAAGGATTTCCAGGCTGATTTCGTGGAAGCCAAGGCAAGACTCACGGAATTTTATGCCAAGAAAGGGCAACAAACCCCCGTTGTTTATGGACAGGTGCTCGAGGTATATTCTCCAGACTTCAAAGATCCAAATGACGGCATTAATGAGATCGATAAGGCTCAGATTAATCCGACGACGGATACTCTTCGTGCTGCAGGTATTCCAACTGACGAGATTTGGGTACGTTTAGATCGTGCAGGCGAAGCGGACGAATGGAGAGATATTGAAGAAAAATACGAATTTGCCAAGCAACTCAGCAGACCAATTGTGGAAGAACTTCACAAGAAGATCGAGAAGCATTTCCAGAGAGAATAATCTTATTCTGAGGAATGTTAAAATGACATACTCAAATATTCTGGGAGACTCTTTCAGGTTTTGGAAAAGCATCGAAGACTTAGAGATGTTTTGATCTGAGATCCAATTTATCATGGTATAATTAAAATATGATACCCAAAAATACCATTTGCCTCTGGTTTGATAAAGACGCAGAAGATGCAGCGAATTTTTATGCCGCTACTTTCCCAGATAGCAAATTGACTAACGTTTTCTATGCGCCAAGTGATTTTCCAGGTGGTAAAGCGGGTGATGCACTGACAGTAGAATTCACTGTGTGTGGGATTCCCTGTATAGGGCTCAATGGTGGTCCTGTATTTAAGCAAAGTGAAGCATTTTCCTTTCAGATCGCAACAGACAATCAGGAAGAAACAGATCGCTATTGGAACGCGATAGTTGAAAATGGAGGGCAGGAGAGTGAGTGTGGATGGTGTAAGGATCGATGGGGAGTTTCATGGCAGATCACGCCACGTACACTAACTGAAGCCATGGCAGTTGGTGGTGAAGAAGCAAAACGAGCTTTCGATGCAATGATGACCATGAAGAAAATCGACGTCGCAGCTATCGATGCTGCGCGAAGAGGTTAGATGCTAGAGGATAGGATGTATTTGTGGCAGAACTAAAAACAAAAGTGAATAAGGCGAGTGTAAAGAAATTTTTGAGCACCATCAAAGATGTAGAAAAGCGCAATGATTGCATCGCCATATCACTCATGATGGAGAAAATAACTAAAGCCAAGCCCGAAATGTGGGGCGCATCGATTGTTGGTTTTGGTCGCAGGACTTACACATACGCAAGTGGCAAAACAGGCGAATGGATGGTGATTGGTTTTGCTCCACGCAAACAAAATATTGCGCTCTATGGCCTAAAAGTTTTTATCATGACGTACGACGGTTTAAAAGAAAAGAAAGGAGAAAACGATTTCCTCTTAAAACTAGGTAAGTATAAAGAAGGGGGAGGGTGTCTCTATATCAACAAACTTTCCGATATTAATACGAAAGAGCTTGAAAAAATCATCAAACTCGCCGTGCATCGTAAGAAATAAAAGATTGAGTGCTATACTTCCGAGATGAAGAAAATTATCTACGTTATTATATTCTTAATCCTTCTAGGAGGAGTTGTTTATTTTGTTACAAAAGATAAGAGTGGAGGGGCGAAAGACAGTACAGGATATGTTACATATGAAAATAGAGAACATGGTCTAGAGTTTATGTACCCCAAAACCTGGGGAGAGGTTATTCTCAAAGAAGGGAATCAAACATGTCCGGAAGAAGATACGTATCGTACTCAAGATACCCTCTATGTGTATGATCAGGAATTCTCATTTAATGAAATAAAACTTCCAGGTTCAGAGAGCTTTATTCGCACAGGTGTTCGAACCTATGAGCTTGATCCAGAGAATCTCAATACATGTGGCGGACAATTACTTCTCGATATTGCCGAAATGAAGATAGATCCAAGAACATTTTCTTCAGTCAGGTTCCTTCCAGTGGTAAATGAAACTGGCCTTTCTGGCATATACAATCCAGAAGCAAGCCGGCTCAATACTGAGCACAGGATGCAATTCACCTTTTTTGTGAAACCAGCAAGTGGAGATATGCAGACTCTTCAGCCTTATATGAGTTTTGTTCCGCACGCTAACTCTCCAGAGCTTAAAGAAATGGAGGAGGAATTTAATGGTGACATGCAGAAGTATATTGATGAGGGAGATACCGCAAAGCCTATTAGAGAGTATTTAGAAGAATTTACTAAAATGGCCAAGAGTCTTGATTTCAAAGCTCTCTAATCAGAGAACCATGTTTTGGATTTATATTCTCGAGTGTGCTGATACTACTTTATACATCGGTGCTACTAATAACCTCGAGAAACGATTGAAAGAGCACAATACTTCAAAATCAGGTGCCCATTATACGAAAATCAGGCGGCCAGTAACCCTCAAATATTCTGAAGAGTTTGAAACACTGAAAGAAGCTCGGAGTAGGGAAGCAGAATTAAAAAGATTAAAGAGAGAAGAGAAATTGAAGCTATTTGATAAATAATCGTTTTTATGGTTATCTGATACTTAGAAAACGTATTCTCATGAGAACAAATGACAGAGAAGTTCTGAAAAAATTAATTAACGAGCCTGAACTTTTAGCAGATACTTCATTCCAACGCCTAGTAATAATGTTGATGAATCAGCTTGATCAGGGAGAGCTACAAATAGTTAGTGTCTTTGATGGCAAAGCACAGATTGATGATGATCTTATCGAACTATTATCACTTTCGATTGCATTGCGGAGACATCTCCCGAAACGATTCCCTCAAGAGAAAAAATATAGCACTTTGGACACAAGCATCAGAAGGCTTCCGCGCTCTTTCATTCGATTCGGTGCGTACATCTCTCATGGTGTCGTGCTGATGCCATTCTCACTTGTAAATATGGGTGCATACGTTGGTGAGAAGAGCATGATAGATACTGGTGCGCGGATTGGTTCGGGTGCCTATATTGGTGAAAGTGTGCATATATCGGGAGGGGTAGGAATCGGAGGCGTCCTTGAGCCAAAAGGAACTAAACCTGTAATTATTGAAAATAGTTGTTTTATTGGTGCGAACTCTACTATCAGTGAAGGGGTTCATATCGGTGAAAACACAATTATAGGTGCAGGATCAACTATTACTGGAAGTATCCGTGTATATGATTCACGAGGAGGCAACCCTATCGAAATGAAGAAAAAAGGATTTATACCTGCCAATGTGGTAGCTATCCCAAGTAGTTATTTGGCAGATTCAGGACTCTATCGTCCTTGTATGGAAATTATCAGAGACAGAACTGGAGATGAAGAAGGAATCATAAATCAAGATTTGAGATAAATTAAGCAAACCACTACCTTTTATAAGGTAGTTTTATTTTTCTCATTGACTCTGTACTCACAATCGTTCATTATCCTAGATATGCCAGAGATTAAATCACCAGAGACTATTCCAGAAACCAAAGGCCTCACAATTTTCCTTGCAGGAAGTATCGAACAGGGCGCAGCGGAAAGATGGCAAGAGAAAGTCGTCCATGCGCTTTCGGATACTAATGTGCTTCTTCTTAATCCACGACGCGAGACTTGGGACGGAAGTTGGGATGAAAATAAAGATAATGCTAAATTTCGAACCCAGGTCGAGTGGGAGCTTGATGCCCTCGCTCGTGCAAATTATATCGTCATGTATTTTGATCCGAGTACTAAGTCACCAATATCCCTTCTCGAGCTTGGCCTCTACGCTGATAGTGGCAAATTGCTCGTAGTCTGCCCAGAACATTTCTGGAGAAAAGGTAATGTCGATATCGTCTGCGAAAAATACCACATTCCACAATTTAGTAGTCTTAATGAACTCATTCGTCACCTGAGAGAAATACTCAACTTCTCAGAGAAAGAAAATAAATAATTACACTGCTAATTTGATCACTGTGTAAATAAACAGGGCTCCGAGAATTGTCATGAAGGTCGTCCACTTAGTAGGGTGTGCATGGAAACTCTCCGGCACTAAATCAGACGCGCCGATGTAGAGGAAGAACCCGGCGAAGAGCGCAAGAATGAATCCAAATTGCTCTCCAGGGATTGTAAAAAAAAGTGTGGCAATAATTCCAAGTACTGGCGCAAGTGCGTCGGCCAGAAGCCATTTCATTGCTTGAATTCGTGTACCGCCATTTTTGATAATAGCTGACACAGTATTAATACCGTCAGAGAAATCGTGTGCAAGTACCGCGATGGCGACAATGGCGCCAAGATTTGGAGATACTTGAAAGGCGAGGCCGATACCAAGTCCATCAAGAAAACTATGAAATGAAAAACTTCCAGCTTGGAATTTTCCTTTACGCGCTGGCGTATGCGTATGTGCCTCATCTTCATGATGGTCGTGTGCATGTGTGTGGACACCAATAAATCTATCGACGGCAAGGTATATCATGAAGCCAAGTGCGACAATAGCGATGATATTGTCATTGCCGTACGTAGTGCCTATCTCAACTGCTTCGGGTAGAAGATCGAAGAATGCAACACCGATGACGGCGCCGGCAGAGAATCCGAGAATCAAATGTAATTTGTCTTTAAAACGAAGTGCGAATAATCCGCCGCAATAGGTAGCGAGTGCAGTGGCAACTGCTAAGATGATGAGTGTCATAGGAATTAGAATACGCTAGATGAGAAATTATGCAAAGGTATTCTTATTTAAGCAACAGGTGTCACATCTCAGTAAATAGAGTCGTTATAGTATACATAGCTAGTAAGAGTCGAAATATTACAAAAAGTAACACTACAAAATATATGCTTTTCACGATCGCAATTGTCCTACTCATCTTATGGTTTCTTGGAATCGTTGGTGTCTACACAATCGGCTGGTTCATTCACATCCTTCTTGTCGTAGCAGTCGTACTCTTTCTCGTACGTATTATTGAAGGTCGAAATCCGGTTCAGTAAGTACACTTAACTTAAGCAGTTAACTGTCATATGAATGCCTATCAACATGAACTTGTGATGGCTCATGCCCAAAAGGAGAAGACGACACATACAGTGCTTGTCGCAATTGCACTCATTGCTTCAGTCGTATTTGTGGGCGCATGGATTTTCTCGGGAGAAGAAAATATGAAGGAATATTCATTGAGCGGGGATATGAGTACGCAGGTACAAACATCTTCAAATACTGGAGCACTGAGTTCAGAGAGTGTTTACGCTGCGTATAAAAGTGCACAGTAATTTTAATAAAATTAATTATAATAATGCTATATGGATACATATCAAAAAGAAGTTGTGGTAGATCACGCAGGTGGAAGTGGAACTAATACGGTACTGATTGTGATTATCCTTCTTATCATCGTGGGAGTTGGAGTTTGGTGGTTCACATCAAACAAAGCCAGTGTAGGCACTCAAGGATATACTGCACCGAGTGACATCAATGTAGATGTAAATCTTCCCGTTAACGGAGGCACAGATACTGGTTCTGGAACTGAGACACCCACCGGCACAGGGTCAGCAAGTGGTGGCGGTACTACAACCTATCCATAAATAGTTTCTAAATAAATAAAAGTCCCCGAAAGGGGATTTTTATATTTCAATTAAATAATTGACAAACATGAATAGGTAATATAGATTCGAATAAGAAAATAATTATAAATGAGAAAGGAAAACTTATTTATTTTTGATCTTGACGGGACCATTGTTGAGACCCAACTTTCATTTCATGCAGCTATTGAATCCGGCCTCTTACACTACTATGCAGGCGTAAAAATTTCGCCAGAGGAACTCTCTGCACGTTTTGCAGGTATCCCTACGAGCAAAGTTTTTGAAGAGCTTGCACCACAGTGCGACGCGACCCAACTTGTAAATGAAAAGTGGGAGAAGATGTATGTGTTGGCGAGTTCAAAAACAATGAAATGCCTGCCGGAAATGTATGAAGTTATCTTTGATCTTGCCCAGGGTGGACATAAGATGGCGATTGCATCAGCGTCACCACTGAAATGGATAGAGATGTGTCTCAGGAATGCGAATCCCCATGATAAGGAGTTTGTGCCTAAAGATAAAAGATTAGGACGGGTATTTAATGGAGAGATATTTTCTGCTGAAGACTGTACTCGGCCCAAACCAGCTCCAGATTTATTTCTGAAAGCATATAAAGAAATGACTAAGGGTATCGGCGTGACTGTCCGAGAAGCACTCGGTTGTACATATATCGTAGGGGATGGGGTTGCAGATGTTGAGGCAGGCCTTGCAGCCAAATTTCCAGTTCTGTATTTATCGGCCACAAACAAAGCGTTTGATAAAAACAGATGGGTTACAAGATTCGGCTCATCACAAGAGCTCTGTGCGTACATCAGGAAGATTTCTTTTGATTAGACCAGTAACTGCTGGTTTTTTATTTTATTTACTGTATCCATCAAGATAAGAATGGAAACATCCACTTGACTATTTAATCTAGTGATGCTACAATACCCTCATACCTATTCATCTCATTGGTTTTCTAGAGGAAGTTCCTCTCTCATGCGCCATGCGCATCTAAAACTGGCGAGACAATTAGTCACCTTGGTTCGCCAAATATTATTTTAAGACTAAAGGGTACGAGGGGAATTTATACATTCCTCATTTATAGCTATGTATCAAAAACATGCATCTAGTGGACGCCGTTCCGAATCGGGACAGGGCTCCACACATTCTCGGGGAGGACACTCGTCCTCGCCTTCACGAAGTGGACATTCGTCTTCTTCGCATGCTCCGCGCGCAGGCGCACCCGCACACCGGGGTTTTCGTGGTGGACCAAGTCCACGTTTCGGGGCTAACAAATTCGGTCGCAGTCGCGGGAACGCATCTCGTGGCGATCGTATCGATCCGTCAAGATTTATTAACAAAGCAGTCATCACTGAAGAAGTTGATATCTTCAAACCTGAGCATGCGTTTGCTGACTTCAAGCTTGAAGAAGAACTCAAACAGTCAATCAAAACCAAAGGCTACGTCTTACCTACACCAATTCAAGACCGTGCGATTCCGCACGTGCTCAATGGAGATGATGTGGTTGGTATTGCCAACACAGGTACAGGGAAGACAGCAGCCTTCCTAATTCCACTTATTAATAAAATTATCAAAGACCGCAAAGAGCGCGTGATGATTATTGTGCCAACACGAGAACTTGCCAATCAAATTGATGACGAACTCAAAGGCTTCACGAGCACCATTAAATCAGGTCCGAGAATTTTCTCTGTCTCATGCGTCGGTGGTTCAAACATCAACAGCCAAATTCGCCAGCTCAGACTTGAGAATTCTGTGGTCATTGGTACCCCAGGACGATTGAAAGATCTTATTGAGCGCAAAATAATTGTGCTTTCGAAATTCAACACTGTGGTGCTCGACGAAGCAGATCGGATGCTTGATATGGGATTTATTAACGACATGCGTTTCATCATGGCGGGTATGCCAAAGACTCGTACAACCCTATTCTTCTCGGCCACAATGTCACGTGAGATTGAGAAACTCATTTCTGAATTTCTTCGAAATCCAGTGCGCATCTCAGTCAAAACAGGTGATACTGCCAAGAGTGTTGATCAAGACGTCGTTCGTGTTCGTGATGCAAGTGCCAAGATGGATATGCTTCATGACCTACTCAATCAAAAAGAATTTGTGAAAGTGCTGATCTTCGGCCGCACCAAGCATGGTGTCGAGCGTCTTTCCAAAGATCTCGTCAAACGTGGATTCAAAGCCGAATCAATTCATGGCAACAAAAACCAATCAGGCCGTGAACGTGCTCTCGGCAAATTCCGAGACAATCACGTGCAAGTATTGGTGGCAACCGATGTCGCCGCACGCGGGCTTGATATTTCAAACATCTCTCATGTCATCAACTATGACCTTCCCGCAACCTATGACGATTACGTACACCGCATTGGTCGTACGGGCCGTGGCAATAAGAAAGGCAAAGCACTGACATTTGTTGAAGGCGAGAAATAAATTCACAGTACCTAAATAGACATGCATGATAGAATTCAGAGATGAATTCTATTTGCGTATTTGGTGACAGCACCTCGTGGGGTGCCTGGGATAGCGAGAATGGTGGCTGGGTTAATCGACTCTGGCTCTCGCTTGTTGATCATGAGCCATATATTACGCTCTATAATCTCTCGATCGATGGAGGTACAAGTGAGACAATTCTCGCGCGCTTTGAACAGGAAGCCCGAGCACGAGAGGCACACGTACTTATATTTCAAACTGGTGGTAACGACGCTTCATATCTCGGCGCCGGTGGCACGACTCGTGTACCAGTTGAACAGTTTAAGAATAATATTGAAGAGATTATCGTACGAGCCAAGAAAATCACGTCACACATTATTTTCATGGATCTCAAGAATTGTGATGAGACCAAAACTATGCCGGTCTCATGGGCAGATATTCATTACACCAATGAGTCAATTATGCGCTACGTACATGTCATGCGAGAAGTTTGTCAGAGGAATAATGTATTCTTTCTTGAACTACCTGAACTTACGAACGACGAGTTCGAAGACGGCCTTCATCCAAATGCGATAGGTCATGAGAAAATATTTCAAACAGTGAAAGGTTTTCTTGAGGGCCAAAAACTAATTTAACAATAAGAAAAGACAATTGACTCAACAGTCTTTCCTTGTTATAGTGAAACTATTACTCGGATCGCCCGAGATTTTTTAATCTAATTTGTATGGAAATTCGCAACATCGCTATTATTGCTCACGTGGACCATGGCAAAACGCTTCTCACTGATGCGCTTCTTCGCCAATGCGGGGCAGTGGCGGAAGGCATCTCGATGGACTCAAACACCCTCGAGCGTGAACGTGGGATTACGATCTATTCCAAAAATGCGAGTGTTATTTACAAAAATACCAAGATCAACATTGTCGACACACCTGGCCACGCCGATTTCGGTTCAGAAGTTGAGCGTGTGCTCCGCTCGATTGACTGCGTGCTTCTCGTCGTTGATGCCCAAGAGGGTCCAATGCCACAGACTCGTTTCGTACTCAAGAAATCGCTCGAACTTGGCCTCAAGCCAATCGTCGTCCTCAACAAAATTGATAAGCCTGCGGCTGATCCAGCCCGTGCGCACGATGAAGTACTTGAACTTTTCATGGAGCTCGGTGCCACTGACGCACAAGCAGATTTCCCATTTGTCTACGCTATAGGCCGAGAGGGAATTGCTAAGACCAAACTCACTGACGAATCCAAAGATCTCACTCCGCTACTTGATCTAATACTCGAGAAAGTACCAGTGGCTTCATCGGCAGAGCTCCTTGCTAAACCACTTCGCCTCCAGCCATTTAATCTTGCGTATGATAATTTCCTCGGACGCATGGCTGTCGGAAGAATTTATGAAGGCTCAATTGCACCGGGACAATCTGTCTTTGTGAAAAAACCAAGTGGTGAGACTCGCACAGGTAAAATAATTAAAGTTTTCTCATTCCGTGGACTCGAACGGATTGATACGCTCCCGGGCACTGTTGCTGAAGCAGGTGATATTGTGATTGTTGCCGGACTTCCCGATATTGATATTGGTGAGACGGTCACTTCAAGTGAGAGCGCAGAGCCACTGCCTGCAATTGCAGTTGATGAACCAACTATCGAGCTTAATTTCCTCGTCAATAATTCCGCCTTTGCCGGACGCGAAGGTAAATTTGTCACCTCACGACAAATTCGTGATCGATTGGAGCGCGAGCTTGAGGTCAATGTTGGACTCAAAGTCTCATTCGAGTCAGGCGATAGCTACAAAGTCTCTGGCCGCGGTGAACTTCACATCGCGATCTTGCTTGAGAACATGCGACGCGAAGGCTACGAGCTCCAAGTCTCACAACCGCACGTCATCACTCGTGAAGAGAATGGTGTAAAGCTTGAACCATTTGAAGAAGTCACAATCGATACCCCAAGCGAATTCCAAGGTCCAATTATTGAACGTCTCGGTATGCGCGGCTTCTCAATTGTGGGTATGCATGACCACGCGGGGATTGCGCGTCTCACACTCGAAGGTCCAACACGTGGACTCCTCGGTTATCGCAACCAATTCATCATCGACACCAAAGGTGAAGGAATTATTTCTTCACGCTTTATCGGATTTAAGCCATATGCAGGGGAAATTCGCAAACGTGTTGTCGGCTCAATGGTCTCCATGGCGACGGGCAAAGCACTCGGCTATTCACTCTGGAATCTACAAGATCGTGGCGTGCTCTATATTGGACCAGGCTCAGAAATTTATGAAGGCATGGTCATCGGCAACACATCGAAAGGGGATGAGATGAGTGTGAACCCAACTAAAGGTAAACAACTCACTAACGTTCGCGCTTCAGGTACTGACGAAGCAATTAATCTGGTACCAGCGTTTGAGCTCTCAATCGAGCGCGGACTTGAACTCATGGCTGAAGACGAATACCTTGAAATCACTCCCAAATCTGTCCGTCTCCGCAAACAATTTCTCACTGAACTCGACCGCATCAAAGCCAAGCGTTAATACAATATATAAATTTAGAAATCTTTTGATATACTACGTTGTATGAATTGGTATCTCAAAAGATTTCTGTTTCTCATTGGATTTTGTGCACTTCTTGCACTCGTGGTGTATGTAAAAGGGCTTTTGCCTGACCCAAATACTGAGACAGTAAAAGCACTTGAGGCTGAAAATGCTCGAGTTGAAGCCTTGCTTACTACAAGCGAGGAGCGTCTTGAGACGTCTGTGATTACGATTCCTGACATGAAGGATGTCTTAGTAGGACTCGTGGATGGTAAAGGAGTGTTTCCGCTTGCACCAGGCTCATCAGCACAAGGTATGGTCATGCTCGGTGCTGAGCGGGCACCAATGTTTGTAGAAGGTGTACTTGGTGGCACTTCGCCACGAGCTGATGTCATTGCACCTCTCTACATCAATACCGGTGGTTCAGGAACATTTGTCTACATCGTGCTGTTCCAAGATCGTGGAGATGCAGCACTCATGAAATCATTTGCCTTTATTGGTGACCGTACTGAAATTGAATATATAAAGGTGACCCCAGAAGAAACTACTTCTATGAATGAATATCTTGTCCATATTGGATATCTTGTACGGGGAGATGATGAGCCCATGAGTGCTACTCCTACAATTTCAAAAGAAACTATCATACCTATCCGTGATGGGCTTTTTGTGCCAGAAGAGACTGTGACGAAATAATGTTTTAAATTGTTCTAAATGTTGAGTTGTTAAAACTCTGTAAATATGGGAGTATTTTGGCATGAACGCCATCGACCCGTCAGTCTACTACATCATCGGCATGAGTCCGGGAAATAGTTATTTTAAAGATGATGAAATCAAATACTTATTGCAAACTACTCTTGGACGATACGGGCGTGTCGCAATCATGATTGCTGACGTGCCAGCAATCTCAACTTATATTGCTTTGGGTTATGATGAGAATCGAGCGCGACGTGACAAGGCTATTCCGCAAGGAAATTTATTAAAAAACAGAACGAAACGTATTATTGAAAAACTTGGCTATAGACACGAACAAGTCCAAATTATAGATTGGCAGGAAGAAGTTGAATCTAACAGTGAGTATCAAGTATCATACAAAAAGGTAGTGAATCTATATAAAGAGAGTGAAATATTTAAAAAATCTGCAAACGAAACCACTCGAGCAGTACTTGAAGGGTCAAAAAAAGAAATTGCTGACATGGATAGAGCAACCGAGATTGCGGTGCATTATCTTCTCTCTGAATTTGCATTTATGGATTGGGTGCCAACGTTTCTTGGAGTAGAGAAAGCTGTTTACATTTATCACAAAAACTGGCCAGTTTATGAGGAGTATATTGCAGGGAAGTACGATGGCGTACCAAAAATTCATCAGGATTTCTTGCTTATGGAAAATCCATACGAGACATTCAATCCCATCTGGGGTCTTGAAGAAGAAGGGGAACAAGAATTCGAAAATACGCTTGAGCGAGTAGAGAAGACAAAAATCCTCCGGGTGGCAGTGACGAATTACCCTCCTGCACTTATTTACAATAGGGAATCCAATACTTTTTCAGGAATTTTTTATGAAATTGTGAACAAAATTGCAGAAAAGTATGGATGGAAGATAATCTGGACGGAAGAAACTGGTTACGGAGTTATTCTCGATGGCTTAGAAGAAAAACGCTTTGATATCTTTGCAAGTACTGTCTGGCCGACGCCGGAGCGTATGGAGAAGGCTGAGTTCTCAACGTCGCTGTATGAAAGTGAAGTATTTGTCTGGGTGCGCGAAGATTTTGACAAGACAGTTGAAGAAATAAAGAAAGATCAAAATATACGGGTGGTTATAAAAGAGAATGATATCTCTCACTCGATTGCCAAAGCAGATTTCTCAAATAACCGTGCAGCCTACGTGCCTCAACTTGCTGAACCAATCGATTTGCTTAAGTTTGTGGCAGAGGGTAAGGGGGATTTCACATTTGTTGAGCCGTATCTTGCGAATGTATTTAACCAGACATCTAGTGTGAAGTTAAAAAAAGCCTCATCAAACCCAATACGGATTTATGAAAACACATTTATGTTTGAAAAGGGAGATGTGAGCTTAAAGGATTTATTTGATAAGGAATTAGAGGAAATGAAGCAAAGTGGATTTATAAAGGAGCTTGTTGAAAAATATATTGGAGATAGAGAATAGTTTTTATTATGAAATTGAAATCATACCTAAAAAAATATAGAGAAGATATTGTACGTGAAGTAATAGTTACATTAGTAATTGGGGGGCTTATATCATTTGGATTCAATTTTTTGGCTGGTATAAAAATTGATAAAAGGGTAGCTGAACGGCAAGTTCTTTATGAGTTTGAAAGAACTTTCTTTGATAACCAAAAATATCGTAATATTAGTACAGCAATTGAAGAACAATATTTATATAACAAAGGAATCCTTAGAGAGATAAATGGCGGTGAATTTACAGACTATGATATTGACGATTACCTAGGATTGTTGTTCGATATTTGGAGTTATGAAAGAGATAGACTTGTTTACAAAGATTTTATTAATAACCAATTTGGCTATTATTTGTGCATTACTTACAATAATAAAGAAATAAAAGAATATCGTTCATATTTAAATTCAATTGGATTTACTGACTATGGAAGTTGGGGTTTCTTAGATGATTTAGCAAATGAAAATGGATATATTGAAAATGATTGTAAAACCTATTAATTAACTTGATATTTCATGAAACTCTTTCTAACCTCATCAGGATTAAGTGACGAAAATGAATCAGAATTTCTCGAGCTTCTCGGGAAGAATCCTCGAGGCCTCAAAGTTGCGTTTATTCCGACCGCAATGAATCAAGAATCACAAGAAGTTAAGGATAAATACATTCCAGTGGATGTCGCAGATCTTGAAAAATTCGGAATGGAAGTAACATTTATAGACTTAGAAAATTTTACAGAAGACAATATCGTCGAAGCCCTCAAATCTTTTGATGTTATCTATGTGTATGGAGGAAATACGTTTTATCTTATGCATTATGCAAATACATCCGGATTCAAAAAACATATTCAGGAAATTATTAAAGATAAGGTCTATGTGGGAGTGAGTGCTGGAAGTGTGATTGCGGGTCCTGATGTCTCTCTTTCTCAGTGGGGGAAGGACAGTGACCGGAACAGTATTGGACTAAAAAATATGACTGGACTTGAATTAGTGTCATTTGGAATTATTCCGCATTGGGGAGGCCAAAGTTATAAGGGAGCAGAAGGATATCAGTACGAAGTGAAATATATTAGAGATGGAGAGGTGATCGTTATAAATAAGTGATATAAAAAGGTTACCCGAAACAAAAGTTTCGGGTGGTAATAGCATAGGGTTTCATTTGAGAAGAACATGTCTTCAAAATTGAATTGCATACTAGGTATAAATAAACAGATATTGTTTGGCAGATTTTTCCCGAAGGACACAAACTGCCGCACAAACACTGACTTCGCTTTATTTTCTGAAAGAACTTCTCTCTACTACAAATAACGGATAAGAGTCAGAAATGTGACATTTTCTAACCTTATAGTTAAACGTGTGTAATTTGAATTAATGGTATAGTTTACCTATGGAATTGAAGGCAATTTTTGGGATACTTTCATCAGTTTTAATCCTTATTGGGGGGATCCCATACCTTAGAGATATTTACAAGAGAAATGCGCATCCACATGTGCTCTCATGGACTGGTTGGGCATTTATTACTGGTCTTGGAGGTTTTGCCATGCTCGCAGGTGGAAGTCACTGGGCTGTTGCGATACTTTTTGCGAATACTGTTCTGTGTATCACCATAGCAGGTTACTCAATCGCAAAAGGAGTTGGAGTCTGGTCAACGACAATTTATGACTTTATCTTTTTTGGAATCGGAATCGTCGGGCTCATTCTCTGGCAGGTGCTAGATTTACCAATTCTAGCTCTCATATGTGCAATATTTGCTGATTTCTGTTTTGGATTTCCTACCATTATCAAAGCGTATAAGGATCCTATGAGTGAGACATCATTTGTCTGGCTCACGGCAGCACTCTCAGGACTTTGCTCACTTCTTGCAGTTCAAAATTTTTCGTTTATTGAAGCAGGGTATCCAATATATCTATTTATTTACGATACAATTGTTCTATTATTAGTCCTTAAATTATTACGGAAACCCGACAAAAAAGTGCTCGAAGAGAAGCCATAATTTAAGATATTTACAGTAAGAATTCTATAGCGAGACACAGATTTGGAAATAGTATATACTACAGAACATGGCTAAACGATTAAGTCAGGACATTAAAAACAAGACTTCGCATTCGAAGAAGACCAAGAAGCGACTCGCGATCAAGAAAGCTATGCTCGCCACTCGCAAGAAAAGAGTATAATGTAGCAGTATCATTTATTAGTATTAGAATAATATAGCCTCCCATACACATTTTTTGTGTCTGATGGCCCAAGTTAAACTATGCCAGCAAAAGCAAACTCAGCATTTATGAAGCCTATGACCGTCAGCGCCGACCTCGCCAAAGTAGTCGGAGCTGGTCCAATGCCTCGCTCAGAAGTCGTCAAAGCGCTCTGGGTCTACATTAAGAAGCACAATCTCCAGGATCCTACCAACAAGCGCAACATCAATGCTGATGAGAACTTGAAAGCAGTATTTGGCGGTAAAGGAATGGTAAATATGTTTGAAATGACAAAGCTCGTTTCAAAGCACCTCTCATAACTAGAACCTAAATAGAAAAATCACGTAGGCATGCCTACGTGATTTTTCTATTTAGGTATGGTTCTCTGTGGTAAAATGACTGCATGAAAAATGTCTTCTATATTGCGCTCCTTATCGGGATTTTTTCTGTAGTAGCAGTGCTCATTACTAAACAAACTCCACCTAGTACAGAAACGGAGTCTATACCATTTTCGGTTGCTGATGGTATGTATTGCTACACCCGAGTACAAGAGGCGACACCAACTGGGCCGTACAGTGTCGAGGAGTATATAGAGATTACACTCCTAGAAAATAGTGTGAGTGGCGAAAAAAATGGTACTCAAGCTGGTCCGGATATGACCAATGGTTACCAAGGAACACTCACGGGAATTCTACATGAGAATATACTTGAGCTTGTCTATGCATATATAATTGAAGGTTCAACCAATAAAGAACTTGAAGTCTACGAAATTGGGGAAAATACTCTGACCAAGCATCGATGGCCGCTTGTAGAAGACGATGACATGCTTGTACCAGATCGAACAAGTGAACCAACACTAATTGTGTATACCAAAATAGCGTGCCAAGAGTAAGAGATGAATACGAATCCAAATGCAAAACGAATATTGTTCTATGGAGACTCATTTGTGTTTGGCAAAATCCCTGCTGGCGAGCGATACGATAGCGCCACTCGATTTACTGGTGTCGTGCAAAATGAATTAGGTAGCGAGTATGAGATTATCGAAGAAGGCCTCCGTGGGAGAACTGTAAGTGGCGAGAACGCGTTTTTTCCAGAGCGAGATGGTCTCATGCAGTTTGGTCCTATATACGGGAGTCATTTACCAGTGGATATACTAGTAATTTTCTTGGGTACCAATGATGTGAATAGTGGCTCAGAAAAATCACCACGCGAAATTGCAGGGACATTTAGAGCGTATAAAGAAAAAATTTCTTGGTGGTCAAATCACTTGGGATTCAAAGAACCGAAAGTCTTACTCATCGCTCCACCACTTATTGAAGAAGAGAATTCATATGCATTGTTCAAAGATATATTCAAAGGTGCCAAAGCCAAGTCACTCGGATTACCTGAAGCATACATGAACATCGCAGGAGAGCTTGGTTGGGGCTATTTTGAATCGGGGACTGTAGTGACGCCGTCGGAGAGTGATGGAATTCATTTGACTAAGGAGGCGAATCAAGAATTAGGGGAGGCACTTTCTCGAGAAATAAAAACATATGAGCTCTAATGCTCTACCTAGAGAAAATTTAAAATCTTGCTATACTAATTGACATGGAAGAGAAACCCTACAAGCGACTTTATCGGAGTCGTACAAACAAAATATTCTATGGTGTGCTCGGTGGACTCGGAGAATATTTCGAAGTTGATCCAGTACTTTTTCGGGTCATGTACCTTGCTTTCACGATTTTCACTGGTGTGGTACCAGGGATCTTTGGTTACCTTGTGCTTTCAATGATTATTCCCAAACACCAACATATTGCTGATGAAGTACATGATGACGGGGCATCAGAAATGAAAGAGACCATCCATGATATTTAAAATCCTCAAAATTAGGAACTCAATCAAGGAAGCTCGTGAAAATCCTGGCAAGTTCGGAGCGGGTGAATTGGTAGGCTTAGTAAAAGGAGTACTCGTCATTCCAGCACTTATTGTGCTAGGAGTTTTGGTAGTTCTCTTTATTTTCGGCTTCACCCATGTCTTTGGATTGCCATCGGGATTGGCAAGATTTTTCTTTATTATATTCCTTATTCCGACGGTGTTTGCCGGCCTCCTTATTAATCGGTTGCTCAAAAGTTTTAAAGCTCGAAGTGCAACGTTTGTAAATTCTACGGTCAAAAAAGTCTCAAATATCGTCAAAGATGAACAAAGCTAGACCCTAGCTATTTGACCCTAATCAGCGTATACTAGAGGGGAGTCAGCATGTAGTCAGTGCCGAGCTATTACTAACAAACAAAAAAACTATGAAATCATTATCATGTAAAGACATGGGTGTAGAGGCGTGCGATTTTGTCGCAACTGCAGAAACTAATGACGAAGTCATGGCCAAGGCAGGTGAACATGTGAAAGCAAGTCACCCTGAGGTAGATGTTGCAGATGAAGCAGCAGCAAAAACTATGATGGAATCGAAAATTGTGTCAGCATAATACACAAACTAAAGCACCTCGTATCACTACGAGGTGCTTTGTTATATTTTCTGTCCCATTACGTTATACTGTAGGCATATGAATAAAACATTGAATACTATCATCGGCCTTGTGCTCTTTCTGGGACTTGTAGTCTGGCTTGTCTTGTTAGGGAAACCAACGGCTGATATTCCAGTAACTGATCCGGTGGTTGAAAATAATATAACTGTGATTGGTACACAAATATGTTTGCCGCACAAAAACACAGATGGACCGCAGACACTCGAATGTGCCATGGGGATCAAAGATTCAACAAGTGGGGAGTACTACGCGCTTGATCTAAGTAGTTTTTCAGAGCTTGACTCAAATCAATATGGTATGGATGAAGAAATTATTGTCACCGGCATTTTTGTCCCACTGGAAGCATTAAGTGATGATCATTGGCAAATATATGATATGAAGGGAATTGTTCGGGTAACAAATATTCAAGCTGTAAATGGAGAAGGGCTGGCAGTTAGAACGTATATAGAAGAGAACATTGGAATACTTGCTCACGTTGCACCGGTTTTGGGAGGGTCGTGGCATGTTGTGGGAATTGAGATCAACCAAGATGAGAATACTGCACGCGTAGTCTATGAAGATGGACATGTGCAGAGTGTTATGTATGTAACGTATGTATATGACGAAAATAATAAGAGTGTGACCATTACTGACGTCAAAACAGAATAGAAACCTTGCACTAGGGTAGCGCCTGTAGTCTCTTTGAACTTCGGTGCTATACTTATATTGTTATTAATAATTGTCATATTTCTATGATCTACCTTTTTATATTAGGACGTATTTTGTTTGGAGGGTTCTTTATTGTAAGTGGTATTAACCACATCAAAGACCATAAGGGCCTAACTGCGTATGCGGCATCCCAGAAAGTGCCTATGCCAGCCTTCGCGGTCGCACTCACAGGTGTACTTCTCATCCTCGGTGGGTTAGGAATTGTATTTGGGGTCTACACATGTGTGGCAATTGTGTTGCTTGAAATTTTCTTAGTACCGACGACATTTATGCTTCACCGTTTCTGGGAGATTACTGATCCAATGGCTCACATGAATCAGAAGATTAATTTCAAGAAGAATGTCGCACTTATCGGAGCACTCATCATGATTGCAATGCTTCCTCGCCCATGGCCAGCATCAGTTGAGATAATGCATCAAAAAATCGGTAATGTACCTGCAGAATCAGAAAACGTCGTCTCTACAGCACTCTTTACTTGTGATGGAAGCTTGAAGATCAATGCGCAATACTATTCAGATTCTGTGAACCTCATTCTTTCGGACGGGCGTACTATTTCACTTCCACAAGTGGTTGGGGCCGATGGTGCTCGATATGCAAACGCTGATGAATCTACGGTGTTTTGGAGTAAAGATTTGAGCGCGAATCTCTTAGAGAATGATAAAAATATTTTCAAAAACTGCATTACAGAGCCAGTTGAGGAGTAAACTATTCTTATAAAATATTTTCTCTAAAATAGGAAACTGGCTTATTTTTTGAGATTGGGATATTCCCACTATTCGCTTATCGCCATCCGCTATATACCCCCACACTTACTTTTCGAAAAGTAAGTGTGGGGGTATACTAATTGCATGAAACAAACCAGACTTGAACAGCTTGCTGACGGCATCTTTGCGATTGCCATGACGCTGTTGGTGCTCAATATTCACGTGCCAGTTTTGCCAGAGCCGGCAGATAATGATGCGCTACTCCGAGCGCTCAAAGATGTTATACCACTTCTTCTCTCATATCTTCTGTCATTTTCACTTCTTTTTACCTACTGGCGGGCACATCACTTCACTGCTTCTGTGTATGCCAAGAACATCGATACAAAGTTCACTAATATCAACGCACTCTTTCTCTTCTTCGTAGCGCTTGTTCCGTTTACCTCAGATTTACTAGGTCTCTACTCAAGTACCCATGTGGCAATATTTATCTTTGCGCTCGATGTCGTCTGTGTGGGGCTAACCCTCTACTGGATGCGTCGCTATGTAGCCATCTCAAAAACAATTGAAAATGAGAGTGTGACAACAGAAGAAAATCAGCATGCTTACACAAGAATTCTTTTTCCAGTATTCTGTGCTGTGGTGGCAGTGATTGTGTCATACTTTAATCCGAATCTCTCACTCTTCCTCTTTACGATTGGGATACTCTTCAATCTCTCCAGACGAAGCACGAGAATTATATTTGGATTCGTCAGACCGTTTTTGATAGAAAGAGAAAAGAGTAATCAACCTTAATAAATTAATTTTAATATTTATGAAAAGCAAAAATAGTCTCATACTTGCTACGGTACTCATTATTGCAGTGATCTTCGGAGCATACCTCATTCTGCATGGGAAATCTACAAAAAATGTTGATGTCATTTCTAGTGTTAATGAATTAATACCATTAGTACCAGAAACACTCAAAATTGACGACGCAAATCCATCAACCAATGGACCTATTACCGGTATGGCAGTATTTACCTCAAACACCCTAGGAATTGAATTTACATATCCTAAAGTACTTCCCGATACTCGTATTGTTAATGTTACAGAGAGTGGGAATACATTAACAGTATCTGCTGGATTTAGCGATGGCTATACTGCGGAAATATTCCACAAGGAAGATAGTGAGACATTTGAAGAATCTATTTTACGACAAGTAGTAAAAGTTGAGTATCAAAACAATCCTTGCCATGTGGTGAAAGTTAGTGAAAATATGTATGAAATTACTTATCCTGGCGATATGAACTTTGCTGGAGGCTGGTCTGATGAAGGAACTTTAAATGTTCAAAAATGTGGAGGTAGTCCGTATGCCTACTATGGGTTTAGCACAGACCCAAGTACTGGCGGGTTTTATATTGCAACTGTAGGTACACAGGAACCTTCATTTGGAGTTCCTGGTACAAGCGCATGGTGGCCTGTTGGAATAAAATTCATTAAATAAAAATACTATAACATTTACATAGTATTTTATGCTACAGTGCTCTCGTGGATATTCGCAAACTTAGAACAGAAATCTGGAACTACTATCACCAACACAAGCGTGATTTGCCATGGCGACGTACGCATGACCCATACAAAATTATGGTCTCTGAAATCATGCTCCAGCAAACTCAAGTTGCGCGTGTGATCCCAAAATACAAAGCCTTTTTAAAGAAATTTCCAAATGTCGCTGTACTTGCCAAAGCCACACCAAAAGATGTGTTGGTACTCTGGCAGGGGCTCGGATACAACAGGAGAGCGCTTAACCTCCATAAAACAGCACAGATACTCGTAGAGAAGTACAAAGGCAAAGTTCCAATCTCTGAAGACGAATTAAAAAAACTTCCTGGCATTGGTCGCTACACAGCAGGTGCGATACGGGCATTTGCCTACAACGAGCCTGGCATATTACTAGAAACAAATATTCGGACCGTACTTCTCTCGCTTTTCCCAAAACAGACTCGGGTTAGTGATACCGAGCTCGAGAAGGTGCTTATAAAAATGGGAGATAACAAAAAACCACGAGAGTGGTATTGGGCGCTCATGGACTACGGCGCTTATTTGAAATCAGAGGGTGCACACAATAAACAAAGCATGTCGTATCATACACAGACCAAGTTTAAGGGTTCGAGCCGTGAAATTCGTGGACATAGTATCCGTCTGCTCACTCGAGAGAAAATGACACAAGTAAGACTCATGAAGGAACTCAAAAAAGTAAATCCAACAATAGAACCACTACCGCTCATTCAGGGGTTACTCAAGGAGGGCTTTATTGAAAAAAATGGAATATATTATCAAATTAAGAATAGAATTTGACAGAGAATATTCCTTACCCATACAATAGAGCATATGTCAGAGCCAAACTATATATTTTCACTGGGTACTACTCACGCCAAAGTTCCTAAAGCCGTGCTCAGAGATTTTGTTGTTGGTATTGCCTCAGCACTTTTTGTATTTATCATCGCGCTCATCGTGATTTGGTCAAATCGTGAAGCACTTTTTGCACGTATTGCCAGTGATTACATGACCAAGCAAGCGACCGTAAGCGAAGGTGGTACGTTTCAAGAGGTAAGTCCACTTGGTTCTAGTGAGTCGTTTGTGGTGGGTGCAGTCAAACACGCCAATCCAGCTGTAGTTTCGATTATTATCACTAAGGATGTACCAAAATACCAAAATCCATTTGGTAATCAGCAAAATCCATTCAATTTCTTCTTTAACCAGAATGATCTTTTCAATCAATTTTTTGGTCAGATGCCAGAGAGTGACAGTAATTCATCTAGCGAGACCGAAAAACAGGAAATCGGAGGTGGTTCAGGATTCCTTGTTTCAAAAGATGGGCTCATTGTTACAAATCGACATGTTGTAGAAGACGAAGACGCGGAGTATACAGTCTATACCAATGATGGCGAGAAATACACCGCAAAAGTTCTCGCGCGTGATAGCGTACTCGATGTTGCAGTCATTAAAATTACTGGAGAAGATTTCCCATATCTCTCGCTTGGTGATTCGGATACTATTGAACTTGGTCAGACTGCAATCGCAATTGGTAATGCACTTGGAGAATTTAAAAACTCAGTTTCAGTTGGTGTGATCTCTGGACTCTCACGCTCTATTACGGCAGGGGATGGGTTTGGTGCGAGTGAACAGCTTGATAAAGTTATCCAAACTGATGCAGCAATTAATCCTGGAAATTCTGGCGGTCCACTTATTAATCTTACTGGAGAGGTAATTGGGGTCAATGTCGCTGTGGCGCAGGGTTCACAGAGTATTGGCTTTGCGCTCCCTATTAATAGTGTCAAAAGCGCAATTGAATCTGTTGAAAAAAGTGGCACGATCGTACGTCCCTATATTGGTATTCGCTATGTGCAAATTACACCAGAGCTTGCAGATGCAAATCATCTCTCTTTTGATTACGGAATTCTAGTCCAACGAGGTACAGATAAAAATGATTTGGCTGTAATTCCTGGTTCACCTGCTGACAAGGCAGGTATACTTGAGAACGATATTATTTTAGAAATAGATGGTAAGAAAATTGATGAGGATACTAATTTTGCACTCGAGATTCGTGGGAAGAATATTGGAGATGTCATCACGCTCAAAATTTCTTCGAAAGGAAAAGAGAAAACAGTGGAGGTAACATTAGAGAAAGCACCAGAGAATTAGAACATAAGTCTACCTGGTACAAGATTAATCATTTTTCAATCCAATGTTTACGAGAAAAACCTCTCTGGTTTTTGAGTTTAATTCTTCCATTTCACCGACTTTTTGTGAGAGTGTGACATTCATAATTCGAAATCGTTCAAGCGTTTTAACGTCATAGCCAAAGGCAGCGCACATGCGACGGATCTGGCGGTTTTTACCTTCGGAGAGAATAATATCAAATGAGTAGTCGCTGGTTTTGCGAACTTTGGCAGGTCGCGTGCGTTCGCTCCCCATTTTCATACCTTCTTTTATTGCACGCAGAAGCGTGTTAGAAACTTTCTTATCAAGACTAACATGGTACTCTTTCTCGTGTTCGTATTTGGGATTAAGTAAGCGGTCAGTGACGCGACCATCGTTGGTAAGGATGATGAGTCCGGAGGAGTCCTTATCCAGTCGGCCAATAGGGAAGGTGTCTGAGTGTAGCTTAAGAAATTCTTTTGGAAGCTTTTCTATAATATCCTTGGTTTCAATACCAATTGGTTTATGGTAGGCAAAGTAGGAATATGATTTAGCAATAGTTGTACCACGTCGCATTTCGACTATATCTTTTGCGTTCACCTGCTGTCCCACATGAGCTTGTACGTCATTGACGTAGACTAGGCCAGAAGCAATGAGTTCATCAGCTCCACGGCGCGTATCCCAGCCTTTCTCAGCAATATATTTATTGATTCTAGTGCTTCCAGATTTTTTTTGAGGTTGGGTACTCGTAGGAACTTTATTTTTTGATGGTTTTTTCATGGCGAGTATCGTCGAGATGCATTATAACTGGAGTAATAGAGAGCACGACAAGTGAGAGGACTATATAGAGCAGTTTGAAATCTCCAAGGGCAAGCAAGATTGTAGCAAACAGTGGTGCAATCAAGTAGGCGAGTGGTCGCATGTCACGAAGCACGCCGATGACCCCAGCTTCGCGATCAGTGACTTTTTTGAAGAAGTACGTTTCTACTCCCATTTCTACAATCGCCGCTCCCACACGTGTACAGAAAAGCACGAGTGCCCATGGCCAGATTGACGTGGCTGACCCACTGGTGTAGGCAAAAAGAAATGTCGAGAGTGCCATAATGACGAGTCCAATAAAGAGGAAGCGTTTTTCACCATAGCGATCAAAGAGGACGCCAAGCGGATATTGAAAGAGTGCAAAGGGGAGAAGCATGATGGTAAAGATGATGCCAATCAAATGCCACGAAAGTCCGATGGTTCTAGTGAGATACAGTGGTGTGTAGACCACCATCCAGGCGTAGAAAAATTGCAAGATAAAATTTACCATCACAATTCGAAGCAGATTTCTGTTCTGTCTTATGTAGCGGATTGCTGAGAAAAGCGGTAGACGTTCATATTTCCGGTCGACAAAATTTTTGACTGTGGTGCGTAGGAGTACGATAACAATCATAAAGAGTGCCAAGACGAGCAAGTAGAGTGGGGAAAAGGAATTCCTACTTGTAAGAAAGAGTGTTGCGACAAATGGTCCGAAAAGCCACGCGATATTATAGACGGTCAGGTAAATTCCACGGGTATGGCCCGTGATCTTACTTGTTGAGTAATGACGTATGAAGATATCAAATGTGAAGTTCACAACATCATTAGCTAATGTGTAGAAAATAAACATAACAGCAATAACAAAGGCGGATGCTTGGAGCGAGAAGACCAAAAGAGAGGCGATGATCACTAGAAGAAAGATGTAGGAGACAAATTTATTACCATGGCGATTGAGTGCACGTCCGATGTGAGTGATAGTAAGAATGGTTGCCGCTGCACCAATACTGTACAGTAGGCCAACATAGCGTTCACCAACGACTTGTGCGAGGAATGTAGAATTAACATACGCTGCGAGAGAGAGTCCTAATGAGAAGACAAAGCTCGCGGTATAAATATGTCCGAGTTTAGTGCGCATTCTGGGAGAGACTAACCATTATATGGATAGTATAACAGGAATGATGAGCGGACGCTTTGCGGTGCGCTGGAAAAGGAACTTCTCAACTGCTTCAGTGATAGAATCTTTCATGATGTCGTAGTTGATAACTCCAACAGCAGATCGGCTTTCGATAGTTTTCTTAATAAGCATACGTGCTTCACGAAGGAGTTCCTGGTTTTCTTTGAGATAGACAAAACCACGTGAAATAAGATCAGGAGATTTTTTTAATTTGCCTGTTTTTGAATCAATTGCGGCGACGATGACAAACATTCCGTCTTCAGCCAGCATCTTGCGGTCACGAATCACAAATTCTTGTGTATCACCAATAGCGAGACCATCAACGGTGACTACATCTGCAGGAGCTTTTTCTTTACGAACGCGTATTTTCTGTCCTCCATCAAAGATTTCAATCACCGAACCATTATCAGGGACGATGACGTTACCTTTAGGTGTGCCAAGGGACTCTGACATTTCGGCGTGTTGGCAGAGCATCCAGTGATTACCGTGCACAGGCATAAAGAATCGGTATTTGATCTGTTGGTGAATCCACTTAAGTTCTTCACGATTTCCATGGCCTGAGGCGTGGACATCAGAGTCGGTGTAGGTAATGATTTTTGCTCCTGAACGATAGAGATTATCTTTGAGTTTATCGATATCACCTTCGTTGCCGGGAATTGCAGAAGCAGAGAGTAGTACGGTATCAGTAGGTTCGAGGCGGAGTGAACGATGACTCTTATTAGCCATACGAGACAGTGCAGAGAATTCCTCTCCTTGTCCGCCGGTCATGATCATAACGACTTTGTGCGGAGGAAAGCTGTTGACTTCATCAATACTAACGAGATTTTTATTTTTGATAATACCTAATTGCTTTGAGATCTCAATATTAGTTTTCATCGAGCGTCCCTCAACGGCAATTTTTTTACCCTGAGCTTCTGCAAAGTTAATAATTTGTGCAATGCGCTCTACTTGTGAGGCAAATGTTGCAATGATCAAACGACCACTTACACCCTGCATAATTTTTTGAATATTTTCTGCGACCGTAGTCTCAGAAAGTGACCAGCCTGCCTTCCAGATACTCGTCGAATCCATAGTAAGCATGAGCATTTCTTTGTCTTTGAAACGAGAATACTGGTTCACTTCTTCGTCAGATGGAATGCCTTTGACATTATCAACGCGCACGTCTTCAATGAAGGCGATTTCTCCGAGAGGGGTCTTGATGAGAAGTCCCATTGAGTCAGGAATTGTGTGTGAAATTGCATACGTATGGACAACAAAATGTGTACCAGAACGAATTACTTCTTCCGCATTCACAATATTCATGTTCAGTTTAGGTAGATGAGGGTACTCTTCATGACGTTTTGCAATCATCATGGCACCGAATTGACGAGAGAAGATAGGTGGATTACCAATTTTCTCAATCAAATAAGGAATTGCACCGATGTGGTCAAGGTGTCCGTGTGTAATAAAGAGACCACGGATTTTTTCTTTACGGTCTTCGAGATATTTTGTGTTTGGAATAATGAAATCGACTCCTGGAGTGTCATGCCCGGTAAATTCAATTCCCGCATCGACAACAATAATGTCGTCTCCATATTCAAGCGCGGTCATATTTTGTCCAACCTGCTCAACGCCACCGAGTGGAATAATTCGAAGGACGCCAGGTTCAATCGGGGGAACACCAAAAGAGTTACCTCCTTTATTTGAGTGGGTAAATGGAGCTTTCTTTATTCGATCAAGCGCTCGTCGCTTAGCATGGATATTTGGTCGTCTGCGTAGTGGTGCCATGCCTGGAGCTTGCGGATGTGGCGAATGTGGGCGAGGACCTTGAAAAGACCCTGTTCTCTCAGGAAGTGGAGGCGTATTGGTTTTACGCAAGACAAGTGTCTGTGGTCGGTCAGTAGGAAACCGCTCTGGTTGTCGTGGCGCTCCACGATTATCGCGAGGATTAAATTTAGAAAATCTTCTCTGTGGTGTAGGGTTCGGGGGTGTCATATATGAATATAAATAATTTTATTGTGCGAAAAACTTCCAGACACGATCGGTTTTAATAAACCAATTACGAATGTCGAGATAGCGGTCTCGCGCTTCGACTACTTTCGGTAAGCTTAAATTAGTAATAGATGTATCATGTGCGTAAATAAATTCTGGTGAGTATACAAAGATTGCTCCGTAGTCTGCCATAATCTGGGCTCCGGTTTTTACATATAATTCATGAGCTTCAACTGCATCAAATGTTGAGAGGGCTTCTTCGAGATATGTGTCAACTTTTGGATTCGCGTAGAGGGCAGTATTAAGGCCTGGTTCACTACGCTCACTTGAATGCCAGAACGCATAGAGATCAGCATCACTCGCTACGACTTGTCCAAAGAAAAGTGCATCATAATCCCGTGGACTAATGACGTCTTTGTTTAGGGTACCAAGGTCATAGACCTTGGTAGTGACTGAGATACCGAGCTCACTGAGATTATTTTTAATTTCCTCAACAGCACCTTCAAGTTCTGGGATGGAACCAGTTGAAATTGAGAACTCAAGTTTTTTATTACCAGTTTTTTTATCAGTTTTTGAGCGGATACCATTTGCATCAAGGGTCCAACCTGCATCTTCTAATGCTTTTTTAGCAGCAATAATATTTTCCTCATGAGTTACAGGTACTGTCTCTGTGTCACTAGGAAAGCGTGCGATAGGTAAAGGACTATTAATGACAGCTCCATAACCATGAAGCATCTCAGTCACAATACGTTCTTTATCGATGGCTAAGTTAAGTGCACCAAGAACAGCATGGTCAGTAAAAATTTGATTGTGTGAGGCATTAAAAAAGAGCGCAAAAATTCTCGGTAATACTTGATGTTCGACTTTGAATCCCGCGTCTTCGAGTGCCTTGGCATTCTCAGTGCTGATGCCATGCACTGCATTAATGCTGTGTAGTTCTAATGCTCGGATTAGCTCTTTTTCATTTTCATAATTTCGAATCATGATCTCTTCAATATAGGGTTTACCAGCATTGTAGGTTTTTGAAGCTCTCAAAGTGAAGGAAGAGGGAATGCCGGCAGTGCGGGTGACTTTTTTGATTTCATACGGACCAGCTCCAATAGCAGAAATATTATAGTCACTCAGTGCAAATGCATTTGCTGGAATTGATTCCCAAATATGTGATGGAAGAATACCAAGGGTGAGAGAGTCGATGAATGGAGCGTAGGGTTGCTTGAGTGTAAAGGTCACAGTGTTCTCATCGAGCACTGAAACACTAACACCTTCCCATGCAAGTCGCTTTGGACTTTGTAGCGCAGGATCTTGAATCTTAAGGACAGTAAATTCAACATCATATGCAGTTAGAGGAGCATGGTCATGAAATACGAGACCTTGTTTGAGTGTGGCAGTGTAGACTAAATGATTTTCAGAAATTGTAATTTCCTCTGCGAGATCAGGGACAACCTCTCCATCGACGTTCTTTTTCATTAATCCTGCATAGACAAGCTCTGTGAAATCGCGATCCCTTTCAGAGAACGCCAACACAGGATTAATAAATCGAGGAGTTCCAAGTACTCCTTCCTTCCAAGTACCACCGTGTGCAGGGATGGTCACGATGAACATATTATTGATAGTCGCAAGCATGCATAGTGTAATGATACCCAATAGTGTTGTGAGTCCAGCGAGAATAGCCCATTCTTTTCGTGAGAGTGTTGTGAGAATATATTTTATATGCGAGTGAGTGAACATTCGAAATCCCTTGGAAAGAGATAAGGTAAATTAGTATAGTGATGAGCTACGTGACTAATGAAGTTTAGCTTTTGAGTACGAGAGTAAGAAGTGCTGAGAGTGCAAAGAGAATGCCAAGAATAATTGAAAAGATAAATAGAAACTTTTCAAAACCACGCTTGGTATGAAATCCAGCTGCTACATCGAAACCTCCGAATGCACCACCGACACCAGCACCGGATTGTTGTAGTAATATTGAAGCAATTAGTAGGATGCCAAGCCCAATCTGAACATAAGGCAGAATGGCAGAAATCGTATTCACGTGAGCTAGTATGCCAGAACTGTTAAAAAATTGCAATTCTGCCTCGTATAATTAAAAGGTGGAGTCTTACTAGAGATACGTTTTACTGTAGGCAGTAGTCAGGTGTGTTATAATAGAACAATTACTACTATAAATGAAACTATATGGAACTTACTGAAAAAACAAAACAAAGCCTTGGAATCCCAGCAGCAATTTTAGTAGCAGGCGTCATAATTGCTGGAGCTATTATTTTTAGCAATACCACAGTCCCAGCTAATAGAGAGATGGCTGATATAAATAATGCTGTTGTACCTAAAGTTGATATAAAAGAGGTGGACCTCGATGGTAATCCTTATATTGGAGATAAGGACGCACCAGTCTCGATGGCGTTCTGGAGTGATTACCAGTGTCCATTTTGTAAGAAAACTGAAGCTGAAGTCTTCCCAACACTTATCAAAGATTATGTTGAAACAGGAAAATTGAAGATTGTCTTCCTTGATTTTGTATTCCTCGGACAAGATTCAATTTCTGCTGCACTCTTTGATCGCGCGGTATGGGAACTCTATCCGGAACAATATTTTACTTGGCGTGAAAAAATGTTTGCCGCACAAGACGCAGAAGGTGATCAAGGTTTCGGTGATCAGGCAAGCATTGAGCAGCTCCTCAGGACAATTGCAGGCGTTAATCAAGTAAAAGTCTCTGACCTTGTCGAGGAGAATAAAGAAAGTTATCAAAGAGAGATTGATGCTGATTATAAAGAGGGACAGAAGTTTGGTGTTGCAGGAACTCCAGCTGCAATAGTCGGGACGACCCTTATCTCTGGTGCACGCCCACTCTCTTCATTTGTTACAGAGATTGAGAAAGAACTCGCAAAGTAGTCTAGTCTTTACTAATCGTTATACACACGCAGGATTTTTAGTAGCGTTTTGCAATGGTATACTAGCTGAGTCAATTATTAATGTCTTTATAATTAAGAAATCAATCTAATGAATCCAAATCATGCTCATGATTCGATCAAAATAGTTTTACTTGTTGTCATAATTGCGCTTGCAGGGTACTTTGTGTTTATAAATACGACGGATCGTACTCTTGGAGGTTCGGCTGTGGTCAAACATCACATTGATTGTATCGTTACAGATTCTGATGGTAATGAATATCCTGGCTATCAGTATGTTCCACCAAACAATGCGCCATGTGTGCCAATTGGTAAGGTGCCAGTTAAGGCAGGAAATGCTTCTAACTAGTACATAGAATTTAGAAAAATAAAAGCTGGAGGACCAATCGGGTTCTCCAGTTTTGTTTTTCCATCAAACCTTTATTTTCTAAGGAAAAAAAGATTTGATGGTGTATGGTAACAGTAAATCGTTACCATCGGTGGTTTATCAACGTTGTACCTTTTATATTGGGCTTTTGACCCAATGAATTGGTACGCGTGTATTGTATTTTCTGTACTAGTTAGTACCAGAAATTTTTCTGGGTACTTCGCCCGAACCGCAGTGCTATCCTCAAGATAAGTAACGAACGCTTTTAATTTTTCCAGACTCGCCGAATGTGGCGACATCTGGCCAATTTCTTTTGAGGTGTACATCCCTTTTTTAAGGGTGTCCAGTTCAAATTTTTCACTATTTGCTTGCCCGTTTGTGGCATGAGAGCAAAACAAACTTAGCAAGGTAGCTAAAATTATTTTATGCATGTGATAGAGTTTTCTGAATTAATTATCTCATTTATTTGTCTTATGTCAAGCGTTTCAGACTACTTACGAGGAGGTCAAATTAGGCCTTATTTTACAAGCCTATATACCATTTGACAGGAGTCTCCATATGAGTATAATGGCATTCGCCACTACTTTATCTAGTAGGTGGTTTTCTGTTCGCTGAAAATTTCATAGAACAGAGAAAGAACATATACGTACTGTACTTTCTCTTGTTCCGTTCTATTCAGTTTTTGAGGTACTCGTGCTCTCGCATACTTAATTTATTAGGTCCCCGGGAGTGCACAAAGAGTATCCTCATGAATTTTAATTTAGAGTTTGATCCTAGCTCAGGATGAACGCTGGCGGCGTGGATAAGGCATGCAA
>CAZRDO010000001.1:0-95204 GCA_964599225.1 uncultured Candidatus Saccharibacteria bacterium | reverse complement strand
TAGAGAAAGAAATGTCTATGTAAAGCCCTAAACGCTTCGCATAGGGCACGTAGAATCTCTCGGGTAGGCCCGTTACAGCTGTAAGGAGTTTTACCTGCCAAAATTAATTAAATTTCAGGCAGGCAAGAAGTAGGGTGGCACCGCGATGTATCCGATCAAATAAGTGATGTCGGACAAAAATCGCCCCTATGAATTTACTAATGTAAGTTCAGAGAGGCGATTTTTGTTTCTCTGGGAGTTAAACAAATTATGAACAATAGAATTTTGATAGCCGAACTTCATGCTCATGCAACTAAAGAAGTTACTATCGCAGGCTGGGTGAGCGTCAGACGAGATCAGGGTAAACTGATTTTCCTTGATATTCGTGATCGCTCTGGTGCTGTGCAGTGTGTCGTATTACCAAACCATACCGAGGCACTTGAATCTGCCAAAGAAGTTCGCTCTGAATGGGTGCTCGAGATTTCTGGTATCGTCAATAATCGACCGGAGAAAAATGTGAAAGCTGGTGAAGCAAATGGTGATATCGAAATTGAAATTACTGGGATCAAAGCTCTCTCGAAAGCAGAGGAGCTTCCTTTTGAACTCGAATCTGAGGTCAATCTCGATACGTACCTTGATTATCTACCTTACACAGTTCGGACAGAGCGTTCACGGGATATCTTTAAACTCCAAGCAAGTATTCTTGAAGCGTACCGTGCATCACTTCGCTCACAAGGATTTACTGAATTTATGGCTCCTGCACTTGTCGGGGGAGACGCGGAGGGCGGTGCTGCGGTATTCTCAGTTAACTATTTCAATGATCACAAGGCTTACCTCGCGACCAGTCCGCAATTCTATAAACAAATCATGGTAGCGCCATTTGAGCGATCATTTACTACTACGAAAGTATTTCGAGCCGAGAAAAGTGCGACAACACGACACTTAAGTGAGATTACTCAAATGGACTTTGAGATGGGATTTATTGAAAACGAGCTCGAACCGATGATGGTACTCGAGCGGATACTCAAAGATGTCGTTCGTGACGTTTCGGGTAGACACAAAGAAATATTTACTCGTATGAATGTGCCAATTCCACTGGCAACTGAAAAGTTTCCTATTCTTACTCTCACCGAAGCCCAGGAAATTCTTGAAAAAGAATTTGATTTGAAATGCCTCGGGGAACTTGATTTAGAACCAGAACATGAACGCAAAATTTGTGAATGGGCAGTACGCGAGCATCAATCTGATTTTGTCTTCATTACTCGTTTCCCAACAGCAAAGCGAGCATTTTATACGTATGAAGAACCGAGTGAAGCACCATTCTCCAGAGGCTTTGACCTTCTTTTCCGAGGATTAGAAATAAATAGTGGAGCTCAGCGGATTCACGATTATGACACTCTTGTCGCCCGTATCCGAGAGCGCGGCATGGATCCAGAGAAATTTAGCTACTACTTACAGGCCTTCAAATACGGCATGCCTCCACACGGTGGTTCTTCAACAGGGCTTGAGCGATTGACTGCGCGGATGTTAAACCTCGCTAATGTCAAAGAAGCCACGGCATTTCCTCGCGATATGAATCGTATTGATACTAGGCTTTCGGAGTAAGTAAGGCAAAATAAAAACTCCAGCAAATTTTGCTGAAGTTGTGGTGGTATTAGAGTTCATCATATTCCAGGATGAACTCTTCTCCTTGGGTTGTGTTAGTTTGATCATAGATTTCCTCAAACCTTACTCTAAGCTCATCTACAATCAAATCCCTTTCAATAGCAGGAACCTCATATATAAGTCCTAATAAAATATCCACTTTGATTTCTCTTAAATACTCGCTTGTGATAGGTGTTGGGTTCATACTGGGTCGGATTTCTTGCATAAGTATAAACACTTTACTATCATAAGCAATACATGTTCGAAACTTACACAAAATTACTTCGCCAGTACGTGCAATTCAAAAGCATTTCAACAGACCTGTCATTTAAAGGTGATATTTTAAAGCAGGTTGAGTGGCTCACGTACGTACTGAAAGAATACGGATTCAAAGTAGAAATATTGAAGGGCCAGATGTGTAATCCAATCGTCTTTGCATCATATGACGCGAAGCAGAAGGAAACGGTGCTTATCTATGGTCACTATGATGTGCAACCAGCGGAAAAGTCGGACGGCTGGGTGGATGAACCATTTGAGATGTCGGTACGCAATGGCAGAATTTACGCGCGTGGAGTTGTCGATAATAAAGGACAGAATTTAATTCACATTGTGACAGTAGGAGAGCTCATTAGGACAGGTGCTCTTAAATATAATGTAAAATTTCTCATTGAAGGTAATGAAGAGACTGCAAATCCAGATATTCCAAAAATAGTTGAAAAGAATAAAAAGAAATTGTCGGCAGATCATATTGTAATTTCTGATGGGGAAATTGTGAGCACAACACCAACTATTGAAGCAGCGCTTCGTGGGGGCTTTAATATGAAAGTAACTCTCACCACAGGGAAGACCAATCTTCACTCTGGTCTCTATGGTGGAGCGATTCCAAATGCTGGAAATGAACTCTCAAAAATTCTTGCATCCCTTTTTGACCATAACAATAAAGTAACAGTTCCGGGGTTCTATACAGGAGTTCCAACTATAACGGATAGTCTCAAAAACCAAAATAGGAATATTCAGACAGACAAAGAGGTACTTAAAGTAGCTGGTGTTAAGGCGCTACTTCCTGAGAAGGGGCTCGATTTTTTCTCTCAAACAGGTCTTCGCCCTACGCTTCAAGTGACCGGGATAAAAACTGGCTATATTGGGGAAGGTTACGCAAATATTGTGCCAGCTTCTGCCGAAGCACGAATCAATGTTCGCGTTGTAGGGAAGCAAAAGCCTGCCTTTATATATAAAAAGATTAAGAACTATATAGAATCGCAAACTCCAGTCTATACTTCAGTGAAAATTGAGCACACAGAATTTAATGATCCAGTCTCTATCAATGTAAATGCACCAAAGGTACGTGAAGTTCGGGCACTGCTCAAGCAATCCTATGGAAAAGAACCGCTTATAAAATATGTCGGGGGTAGTATCCCTATAGTGTCAGATTTTAAGAAACTTCTTGGCAAAGAAGCACTTCTAGTCTCACTCGGTAATGATGACTGCAATATGCACGGTGTTGATGAGAATTTCAAGATTGATCTCATTAAGAAAGGTCTAGCCTTTAGCCGAGCTTTTTTTGGAAAATAAAAACTCGCATGATTATGCGAGTTGTGTGAATCCTAATTAATAGGGTCATTCAAATTATTACTCATTTCTTCGGGATCAGGCAATCTTGCAAAGTGTGCTTCATCAAAATTACCTATAATTAGTTGGTTAGCTTTTGCTGAATCAATGTCAGACTGCGTGTAGTGGAAATCATGACAGCCTGCATCAGCAACAACACGAAATTTTTCTGGTTGTTTTTTTCATTTTTCATAAGGAATAGTTTTTTGAGAATGAATTAAAAATGAGGACCTTTCCAATCACTAAATTCTCCGTAATCAATACTTACCTTTTTCTTTTTTGTTTGTAGGCTAGTTTTAGGTTTAGGAGTCTTTTTCTTTGATTTCAAAGATTTTTTTGATTTCATGAGCTAATGATTTAAGTGTGAAAGAACAAAGCCTTCTATTGTTTATAGAAGGCTCATGTTTAGGTTCTTTGCTAGCTAAGAGGGGATTATTGAGGAGATGAGTGTAATAATCGAGAGCGCAAAGATGAGACTTCTATATCTGTCGAGATACGACAAAATGGAGTGACTCGGTGCCACTTCATAAAAGTTGTATAGGTCTTTGCGATTTGATTACTCATATCGATATTTTTATGATACCAATATATTTAGATACGTCAAGATTCGTTGTGGATAAGATATAGTTTACAATTGCATTTGTGATCGAGACACAAGCCATCTCTCATAGTATCAAAGCTGGCTCTTTTGAAGGTCCGCTGCCGCTCTTACTTGAACTCATTGAGTCAAGAAAGCTCTTTATCAATGAAATTTCGCTGGCAAGTGTTACTGAAGAATACATTACTTATTTGCGCACTATGGGAGCAAGCCTTGAGCAGAAGTCGCTTTTTGTGGTCATAGCTGCAACGCTTCTTCTGATAAAGTCTCGCTCACTATTGCCAGGCTTTCAACTTACAGAGGAAGAAGAAAAAGATATCAGTACACTTGAATTGCGTTTGTCACTTTTGCAATCTATTCGAGCTGCAACACCTGGTATTGCATCAATGTATCTACAGAGGTCAATTTATTTTCCAGAAGATCGGACTTTTGACGACGTAGTATTTGCACCAAGCAAGAATACGTCTCTCAGTGAACTCTCACTCGCACTCAAAGATCTTCTCATTCGTTTGCCAGAAGAGTCTGCGCCACTACCAGAAGTTTCTGTGGCTAAAACAATTAATATTGAAGAAGTTGTTGAACAGCTCATCACTCGGGTACAGGAGTCGATGAAAGTATCATTTTCAGAACTTTCAAGAAATTTTGGAGCAGGACTACCTGAGAAGGAAAATCGGATTTTTGTCATCGTCTCTTTCCTTGCTATGCTAGAACTTGTGCGTGGAGGCATTATAGATGCATCGCAAGATGAGAATTTTAATGATATTACAATAGAGAATAACAGAACGACTGAATAATATATGGATACTGTTGCTAAGATAAACGCGTATTTGTTTTATAAAACTGAACCGACGACACTTACAGAGCTTGAGAGTGTTTTTCATCTTACTCGTGAACCACTTGAGGAAGCACTGTCTTCGCTCCGTGAGCAACTCACTATGCTAGGGCTTACATTAGTGCGTACTGATGAACAAGTGGTAATTGGTATTGCTCCTGAGCACGGGGAGACGATTGCGGAAATTCGTAAGGAAGAACTAGCAAAAGAACTTTCAAAAGCAAGTCTTGAAACACTCGCTATCATTCTCTATAGTGGTGGGGTGACACGGGCAAAAATTGATTTCATTCGAGGAGTGAACTCAAGTTTTATTTTGCGAAATCTTCTTATCCGTGGATTGATAGAGAAAAGTACTGACAAGAATGATGAGCGCAAATATCTTTATAAACCTTCAATTACGCTTCTCGCACATTTAGGTATTCGCGAACTCTCACTCCTACCTGAATTCCAAGAGATTTCAGAAACACTCAAGGCCGGACTTAAACGTGCTGGTGAAGCAGAACACGAAGGGGAAGCGGATGAGAAACTCGTGTCAGATGAAAAGTAAAATGAAAGGAGTAGAATCGTCAACAGCAACGCTGCCCTATGTATTTATTGTACTTCTTAGTATTGCCTTACCCACACTTGTGAATGGTTGGTACACACATAGAATAAATCTACAGGAAATTAATCCATCCAGCACTGCGTATGCAGAAACATTTGGAATCCTCAATCTAGCAGCCAAAAATGTATTAGTACTTGAAAACAGTACTGGAGAAATGCTGTACGAAAAAAATGCTTATCAAGTAGTACCTTTGGCTTCACTATTCAAAATTGCTACTGTGTTTGCGTATAGCCAAGATATTTCCCCAGATACAAAAGTTCCAATTACTCTCGAGGCGGTAAAAAATGAGGGAGATACGTATCTTGTCGATGGATCAATTTTTGAGCGAGATGATATTCTCAAGCATACACTTATGAGTTCATCAAATGACGCGATTGCTGCGCTTACCCAATCGTATTTTGCTACAAAAGGGGAGTCACTTGAAAAGAAAGTTGAAACGCTACTCGCTGAGCAGGGAATAAGCGATATTACATTTTTAAACCTAAATGGGCTTGATGTTGACGAGTTTACTGATGGCGCAGTTGGCTCTGCAGTATCAATAGCAAAACTAGCATCCTCATTCTATACGAACACGAAAGCAATCGCAGAAGCTACTACCGAGACAGAGACAACGTTCTATGATATGCGCGATAGGATGCTCCCTACACTCAATACTAATCAAGATTCAAAAATTCTAAAGCGTATAGTCTTCTCAAAAACTGGCTACACTCTTAGGGCAGGAGGTAATCTGCTCGTGATCATGCCGTATGGTGATACTACCTATACACTGGTCATTTTAGGTTCAACATATACAGGCCGCTTCGTAGATATGGAGACACTTATAGAAAGTACACGCGTCTATCTAGCACAAAGAGATTATTATCTGGAAAAGAATATTGAAACACGCTATACTAGGGCCCTATGACGCTTGATTTCGTAAAGATATTTTTACCACTGACACTTTCATTTCTCCTTGGTATCGCACTGACACCAACCATCACAAGTTACTTATATAAGTGGCGCCTTTGGAAACGAAATGCTCGGAAAGATGAATCAGTAAATGAAGATAAAATGTCTGAAGTTTTCAAAGCAATTAACAATGCTGATGAACTTCATACTCCGAGAGTTGGTGGTATTATCGTCTGGCTATCAGTTTTTGGAACATCAGCAATAATATGGATTCTTTCCAGAATTATTCCCGGCGCATTTCTAGATAAACTTGATTTTGTTAGTCGTGGCCAGACATACCTACTACTTTTCACACTCATCGTCGCATCACTTGCAGGACTTTTTGATGACTTACTCGGGATCTTTATGTCGAAGGGTAAATTTGCTAATGGTTTTCCTCGACGCTACATGATTGGAATTGTAACTATTTTCGGTCTGGTGGGTGGATCATGGTTTTATTTTAAACTTGGTATATCTGATGTTTCGGTTCCATTTTCTGGACTCTTAGCACTCGGTTTTGCATTTATTCCATTCTTTACTTTTGTCACACTCGCCGTATTTTCAACCGGCGTGATTGATGGTATTGATGGACTTGCAGGTGGCGTCATGGCGATCATTTTTGCTGCATTTTCCACAATTGCTTTTTTTCAGAACCAGATTGATATCGCAGTTTTTTGCGCCACTGTGACGGGAGGTATCATGGCATTTCTTTGGTTTAATATTCCACCCGCTAGATTTTATATGGGTGAGACAGGTATGCTTGGGCTCACTATGACGCTCACGGTAGTAGCATTTCTCACTAATCAAGTCTTTGTACTGCCACTCATTGCACTTATGCCGGCAGTAACATCAATCTCATCTGCACTACAGATTATTTCAAAAAACATTCGTGGTCCTGAAAAAGGAAAGATATTCAAAGTTGCTCCACTCCATCACCATTTTGAAGCTATTGGCTGGTCACGTCCGAAGATTACAATGCGCTATTGGATTCTTTCAGTTATTGCTGCAGTGCTTGGTATCATTCTCGCTTTAATCCAAAAGATATGACAAAGAAACAGGCGAAGCCCGATAAGTTTTTTCTTATTGTGGTCGGACTTCTTGTCGCATCAGGTCTTGTCTTTTTTGTTTCAGCTTCCCTTGGAGTACTCTCGCGTGATAAGAGTGAATTTTATTCTATTTTACTTAGTCAGCTTATTTTCGGACTTATCGGCGGTTCAATTCTGTTCTATTTGGGTTACAAAATTGAGTACAGCCTTTTGCGTAAATGGGCACCCGTGCTCTTAATTGGTTCAATCATTTTAATTACATTGGTATTTGTACCAGGGCTTGGCTTTAGTCACGGGGGAGCGAGGCGCTGGATTACATTTGGATTTGTATCATTTCAGCCTGTTGAATTTCTCAAAATTGCCTATGTCATTTACTTAGCCTCGTGGTTTTCTTGGATCAAACATCGGGTAGCTGACTTTCGATATGGCATTTTACCGCTTGCAGCACTTCTTGCAATTATTGCAGTTATACTTTTCCAACAGCCTGATACAAAGAGTTTTCTATTGATGTTCATCGCTGGCGTTTCAATGCTTTTTGTCTCTGGTGTGCCCATAAAATACCTTGCGATCGTTGCGGTTGTCGCGATCGGTGGAGTACTTATTCTAGCCTTCACCACACCGTATCTCCATAGTCGCATCAAGACATTTCTCGATCCAAGCAGTGATCCGCTTGGTTCTTCATACCAACTCCAACAATCACTCATTGGGCTTGGCTCTGGAGGAGTCTTTGGCAGAGGTCTCGGACAGAGTGTACAGAAATTTGGCTATCTTCCAGAACCACAGGGCGACTCAGTGTTTGCAGTGATCGGAGAAGAGATGGGTTTTGTAGGTGCAACAGGATTAATTGTGCTCTATGTACTCTTTGCTCTCCGAGGGCTTCGTATTGCATATCGCTCACCTGATTCATTTTCTAGACTTCTGGTCACGGGGATTGTTATACTTATCTCTATGCAGTCACTCATGAATATTGGAGCCGTAACGGGTGTATTTCCTTTGACGGGGGTCCCGCTGGTGTTTGTCAGCCATGGAGGCACCTCGCTTGCGATTTCACTTGGCATGATTGGATTGGTAGCTAATATTTCGCGTTTTGGAAAGGATAGGAAGAATTTTAGAAATGAATAATACGATACATTAATTTATACTTTATGAAGATATTATTTACTGGCGGCGGAACTGGAGGGCATTTTTATCCAATCATCGCAGTCGCTGAAGAATTAATTGAGCTCGCGCATGAGGAAAAGATTGTAGATTTAAAACTCTATTACATGTCAACCGAGCCCTATGACAAGCGAGCACTGTTTGAAAATAGTATTGAATTTGTAGGAGCACTCTCAGGAAAGCGCCGCATTTACGCATCATGGAAAAATTTTACTGATCTATTTAAACTTGCGATTGGTCTGGTGACTGGCCTCATGAAAATGTTTGCAATCTATCCTGATGTAGTCTTCTCCAAAGGTGCTTACGCGAGTGTGCCGGCACTCTTTGCCGCCAGACTCCTCGGCATCCCAGTCATTATTCATGAATCTGACTCTGTGCCAGGCAGAGTGAGTGCCTGGTCTGGTAAATTTGCAAAACGTATTGCACTCTCGTACCCCGAAGCAGCAAAATTTTTCCCTGACGGTAATATTGCGTTGACCGGTCAGCCGGTTCGTCGAGAAATTCGCGAGGTTGAGAAGAATGGAGCGTTTGAATTCTTGAAGCTCGATGCAGGACTGCCAGTTGTATTTGTGCTTGGCGGCTCGCTTGGTGCTGAACCCATTAACAATGCCATCATGGATGCGCTACCAGATCTTCTCTCGCGCTACCAAATTGTTCATCAAGTTGGTGCTAAGCATTTATCGATCATGACCGAGACAGCCAAAGTAATTGTACCGGATGAAAAAATTCGCGAGCATTACCATCCATTCGGATTTCTTAATCCTCTTGCAATAAAAATGTGTGCTGGTGCTGCCACAGTGATCATCTCGCGAGCAGGCTCGACTATATTTGAAATTGCTGGTTGGGGAGTACCCTCAATTCTCATTCCGTTTGCGAGTTCTAACGGTGATCATGCTAAGAAAAATGCTTACGCGTATGCTTCGGCTGGAGCAAGTCTCGTCATTGAAGAGAATAATCTCACTCCACATGTTTTGGTGGCTGAAATTGAAACCTTGGTGGGGGATAGTAAGAAGAGGGAAGAGATGAGTGCCAAAGCCAAAGCGTTTGCAACTCCAGAAGCGGCAAAAAAAATTGCTCAAGAAATAATTAATGTGGCACTTGAGCATGAAAAGTGATTAATTGGTAAATAGTTAATAGTAAATAGAAAGAAGAAAGCGCAAGGGGTTGCCTTGCGCTTTTCTCAGTGAGGAGACGGTTCTTGTTCTGCCTTTGATCACAAATTGTGATGAAGTGCAATTACCCGTTTATGATCCGCTTGGATCACCTTGACTGAGGTTTAATTTAATCCCTGTCTTCGGCTGGTTTTTGCCCGGTTGCCAGATCATCTGCGAATTCCTTTAATAAAAACGAAGCGAATTCATTTAATTCCTCGGCAGGCACTCCGATGTGCCTTGCTTCATTTCCGAGGTCTCTCTTTAGGTCACTTAGTTTTCTGTTTGTGCCTATTAAGACATTTTTTGCTACTAACATAGCAATTTGTGACTTTCTTTCATTTGTCAACATGATTTTAAAGGACTGTTTTTGTGATAAGTCCTAGCATAACAGTATCATATTTATGAATAAAGTCAAGCTAAGTTCGAAGCTTAGTTTTGCTATACTTTTTATGTGAATCAAGATAAGAAAGTAATTACTCGCTTTGCGCCAAGCCCAACTGGGAAAGCTCATGCAGGATCATATCGAACGGCTATGTATGCCTGGCTTTTTGCACGCCACAACAACGGCGAGTTTATTCTCCGTATCGAAGATACTGATAAAGAACGTAATGATAAAGAATCAGAAGATGATATTTTGAAAGCTATGGAATGGCTTGGGCTTACCTATGATCACTTTTACCGTCAAAGTGAAAATTTACCTCGACACCGAGAATTACTCAAGAAATTAATTGAAGAAGACAGAGCATATATTTCAACTGAGCCAGGCAAAAACGATCCATCCGTGATGAAAGATATTATTCGGCTCCGAAATCCAAACAAAGTAGTCTCATTTGTAGATCATATTAGAGGTGATGTTTCAGTTGATACAACTGACCTTGGTGATTTTGTGATTGCGCGCTCAATTGATGAGCCGCTCTACCACTTGGCTGTAGTAATTGATGACCACGATGAAGGAGTAACGCATGTCGTACGGGCTGAAGAGCATATTGCCAACACTCCACGGCAAATTCTTATCATCGAAGCACTTGGCTGGGACATCCCAGAATATGCACATTTACCAATTGTGCTCGGATCTGACAAACAAAAGCTCTCAAAACGAAAAGGTGCGCTTCCTGTAACAGAATATGCAAAGCTTGGGTATTTACCTGATGCAGTATTTAACTCAATTGCAATGATAGGTTGGAATCCAGCGGGCTCTGGCACACAAGAAATATTTTCAAGAGAAGAACTAATTAAAGTATTTGATTTAACCAAGATTCAAAAAGGCTCTGCAGTATTTAATGAAGAGAAATTAAGATGGTTTAATAAAGAGTATATTAAGCTACTTAAAGGTAATGAGCTCACGCAATTTATTAGAGCGTGGTTGCCAACAGTAACAATTGATTCCGAAAGATTTGAACGCGCAGTACCATCTCTGATTGAGAGAATAGAAGTTGGTCGAGACCTAAAAGAAATGGATGAGAGGGGAGAGTTAGCCTATCTTAATGAAGCGCCTCATATTGAGACCATCTCTCTTTATCTAAAGGGTGAAGTCGAGAGGAAAGATGCGACAAGGATTCACCTCGAAGAGATTATTAAAATTCTCTCAAATATAGAAGATAATGATTTTACTACTATGTCAATAAAGTCAGCTGTTGAGCAATATAGCAATACAATTACCCAAAAAGGTGAAGTATTGCACCCATACCGATATGCACTCTCAGGACTTATTAAATCACCTGATCCATTTACACTCTCGTATATTCTCGGTAAAGCTGAGACACTCAATCGCCTTAAGTCAGCAGTATCTTTGATTTCGCAATAAATTTTATATATGCCTACGATGAGTCAGAAAAAATATTTCACAATTATAACAATACTAGTCCTTATACTAGTTTTCGTAAGTACGGCATATATGGCGATCGCAGCGACAGAGGCTCAACTTACTGAGCAAATTTCGTCGCACACTGATACGATTGCAAGTCTTGAAGCTGAAATCAAAGAGTATCAAAACAAGCTCACAACTGTTGGGGCGCAAAAGGAAAGTTTACAGAAGAAAGTCTCACAGCTCTCACTTTCACAAAAGAAATTGGAAGCTGAAACTGCTCTTACCAACAAAAAAATTTCCGCAGCAGAGCAAAAAATTAAAGAACTCTCAAATTCAATTGAGGACACAGGTGATACAATTGCCATGTCAAAGACGGCTACAGGAATCTCAATTGCACTTTTAAATGAGTACGAATCAATGACCTTCGTTGAGCGTATCGCAGGTACTTCAAATTTAGGTGATGTCTGGCAGGGAATTGATGAGAGTGCTCGTGTCAGGGAGAATATATTGGAACATATTAATACACTCAAGAATACTCGCACAGCACTTGTGATTGATAAAACAGCCGTGGAGAGTGAAAAAGCAAAATTACGAGGACTAACTGATAAACTTGGTGATCAGAAAAAAATTGTTTTAGAAAATAAAAAAGAACAGCAACAATTACTGACTGAAACAAATAACCAAGAATCAACCTATAAGACTGTGATTGCACAGAAAGAAGCCCTTCGGAAAGCGTACGAAGATGAACTCCGTCAATATGAATCTGAATTGCACTATATTCTTAATCCTTCATCACTACCAAAACCTGGTACGGGCGCACTTGGCTGGCCGCTTTCTAGTGTCTACATTACACAACTCTTTGGTAAAACCGGCGACTCAGGCAGGCTCTATGCGTCAGGATCGCACTCTGGCTGGGATTTTAGAGCTGATATTGGCACCCCAGTCTTTGCCCAAGGTTCTGGAATTGTGGAAGGCACAGGGGACACAGATGTTGCCTGTAAAGGCGCCTCATTTGGTAAATGGGTCTACATTCGCTATAGCAATGGCTTAGGGGTCACATTTGGCCATTTATCGGTCATAAAGGCTTCCAAAGGTCAGAGTGTTAAAGCTGGCGATTTAGTGGCTTATAGTGGCTTTACGGGCCATTCTACGGCTCCACATTTGCATGCCAGCGTCTATGCTGCTGATGGTGTTGAAATTGCCGGCAAAGAGAGTCTTTCTTGTAAAGGCAAAATTCTGATCCAGCCTCGGGCTGCACTCAATGCATATTTGGACCCAGCGTTGTATTTCCCAAAGGCTTCTAAAGATATGATCAAGCCAGGGGCGGGAACGTACTAACTAACAGTGAGTTTATTTAGGACCTGAATGAAGTGTCCTTAGTTTGGGTTTAGAGTCGCAAAAGATATATTGTGCGACTCTTATACTTACACAAGGCTAACAGATCTTTACTCCTCCCCCGCAGTAAATTGGCTGGCACAGTTATTGAATTTTTGTACTGATGCATTATATGTAGCTGTGTGTGATTCTAGCGCTTTCAAAAGTGTATTATAAGTTGAAACTTTGATATTGTATTCTAGTACTTTATTCGCCTTTAGAGGACTGGCATCAGCAAGGCCATCAATCTCCTTCTCCAAGACATCTAAGGCCTGGCCTAAAGACTTGAGTTCAGCATCCTCCGTATTAATTTTCGTTTTAAGAGATGAGTCAATCTTTGGGCATTCTGAAGTTCGCGTTCCAAAATGCTCAACTGCCATCCACTGCTCTTGACCTAAGTAGACAATAGACTTAACTGCAATGCCAGTATCATGATATGAACTATTTAAAATATTTGCTCGGTGTCCAGGACTTGCCATCCATGCTGCAACTAAATCTTTTGCATTTGAAAATGGCCCTACTGCTAGATTTTCGCCCACAACAAGAAATTCATAGCCACTTCGTGTAGCAAGGTCGGAAACATCAGTTCCTTGTGGCGATACGTGTTCAAAATACTGTTGAGATTCCATGTCTTCTAATTTAACTAGCGCAGAAGCCCTAAGGGTACTAACACTTGAAAGTGGTGGAAGGTTCACATAAGAACGCTCTAGATTAACAAGTGTCAAAATTTCACTTTCAGAAATGATACTTTCGTTTTGTTTGACCTGGTCCCCTTTTCCAATAAATTCTATCAAGGAACCAAAAGATGGAATGACGAAAATGAGTAATATGCATACACCAAAAAATAATGCTATGGTAATAATTTTCTTACGCATATATTATTCGCACAAGACTGAAATTTCGTAACCTGCGGCACGAGCTGCCTCGGCTGAGTCAAAATAGATTTTATTCTCCTCATTAATTCTTCCTGCTCCACTACAGCCAATAGGATAGTATTTCGTACCATTTACAGATGCAACAAAACTACCTGAGGCTGCTCGGGGAGTAGGACCCGAGGGGTCAATAAAAGTTGATGAAGTAGTAGGAAAAGGAATAGCATTTGAGATAATCACAGGCTCAAGATCACTTGGTGTACTTGAGAGTCTTCCTAGGAAAAATGAGGTAATTCCAACACCAATAATCACAGCACAGACTATATAATCTGCCTTTTTTGGGATTTTGAGGGAGCTCTTGATTTTATCCTTGATTTCAGTTATACTCATGTCGTTATTAAGTATAGTTTATTTATAAAACCTTAACCAGTTTGTAGCTTCCCTATCCCCTTTTTGCTACTCTCTATTCCCTACCTACTATGGCACATCGCAAAGCCGGCGGAACGGCCGATAACCTAAAAGATTCAAATCCTAAATATTTAGGAACCAAAAAATACGCTGGAGAAAAAGTGAAATCCGGTGATATTCTCGTCCGCCAACGTGGCACAAAAATCCTTGCCGGAACTAGTGTTCGTATTGGTAAGGATCACACGCTCTATTCAGTGAGTTCAGGGACAGTAAAGTTCACTAATGCTAGAAAGACAAACTATGACGGACGTACCAAGGTGCTCAAAAAGGTTCACGTGATTTAACTCTCGAGAACTTCAACTTTCAATACAGTAGTCTTATTTTTAATTTGCACAGGTATCTCATGGATACCTGTTGTTTTGAGTGGCTTTTCAAGCAAAAGGGCCTCATCCTTAAGTTCGATGTGATGAGTGTCTTTAAGTGCTTTTAAGATTGCATCCTTATGGATTGAAGCAAATAGATGTCCTTGCGGGTTTACCTTGCCAAAAAGAGAAAGCGTAAATGAACTTAAAATATCAAAATTCTTTTCAAGTAATGCGTCAAAAAGCTTCTCCTCATCTATACGCACTGCGACAGCTTTGTCACGCTCGCGTATGGCTTGATCAGTTGCCTCCTTCACGAGACCATGCGGTATGAGTAAATTCCTGGCATGACCATCAGGCACGTCTTTGATATCGTATTTTTTGCCGATTTTTGGAATATCTCGAAGTAAAATAACTTTCATACTATTTTATTTATGTATATTTTTATTGAGAAGATCAATTGCCTTCTCGAGTGCAGGATCCTTATCATTTTTCACATCCTCAGAAGTTCTAATGATGCTATACGTGGGTGTGATTCCCGCTTTGTCTATAGAGTTGTGTTTTGGGGTAAGCCAATGAGCAATAGTAATTTTTAGCGAAGTGCTCTCTGTAATGGGGATAAGTTCTTGAACGGAACCCTTTCCAAATGTCTGCTCTCCGACGATAAGTGCACCGGCTTCTTCACTGAGCGCACCTGCCACAATTTCTGAAGCAGAAGCTGACCCACCGTCTACGAGCACAATAAGGCCCTTGGGCATAGTAATATCTTTAAAACCCTTTGATCTATGGATGCTCTCAGGTGCAATGTCTCCGTAGCTCTCTATAACGACAGGTGTGCCTAAAGGTATAAAGTAGCTTGAGATAGAAATTGCAGATTCGAGATAGCCTCCCGGATTACCTCGTACGTCAAGAATTAGTTTAGTACTTTTTGATTTTTTGTATTCTGCAATTGCATCTTTGAAATCAGAATCAATTGAACCAGCAAAACTATGAATAGAAATCATGAAAATATTATTTTCTAATTTCTTGTATTCGAGCGATGGGACTTTAATAATATCTCTAGTGATGGTGATTTTCTTAGCCGCTGTCTCATTTTCATGTACTACGGTAAGTGTTACTTCGGTCCCCTTTTCTCCACGCATACGAGCAATAGTTTCTTCCATAGTAAGTTCTGCTGTATTTACCCCGTCAACTTCGAGTATACTATCGCCAGCCATAATTCCTGCCTTTTCAGCCGGAGAATTTTTTAGTGGTGATACAACATAGAGGAAGCCATCTTTGATTCCAAGTTCGATACCGATACCCCCAAATGCTCCATCGATCTCTTCTTGGAACATTTTGTTTTCTTCTGGATCAAAGAATGTCGAATATGGGTCTCCAAGGGATCCAACAAGTCCCTTTATAGCGCCGAATACTCTTTCCTCGTCAGAAATATTTTTTGCGTCTGGCGATTTACTATCGATATAATTCCAAACTTGCCAGAACGGTGTAAGGTCGGCACTTGTTGACCCAAAGACAACACCATGAAGTGAGGCTGAAACATTTTGTTGGCCAAAAAGGAATCCAAGCGCAAAAATTGTGAGTCCTCCAACAAAGAGACTCACTTTTTTAATTTGTATTCGAGATGCGGATTTAGTAGCCCCTTCCATATACGGATGAGTATATCATAGCTCTTATTTTACTAGAAGCGCAGACTCAGTGTAGGTATTAGCAGCATCCCAGAGCATCCAGCTATCGAGCCCAACATCATATGAGGCTTGCATTTGCTTGCGTACCATATCTGCAGTGTATGGAACATGATGGAGTTCAAAATCTTGAAGCCATGGACGTAGTTTCTTTGGAGAAACACCTAAGAGTGTAGCTCTTTCAACTGCCTTACCCATTGCAACTTTAATTACTTCATATGGGTATTTATCAGGCAATGAATAGTTATTCCAGCCTGGTGGGTAGTGAGATGGGTAGACCATAGGCGCGACAAAATCAAAATTTCTGAGCGCATCTTCAAGCACCTGACCGATTCCTAGGTCATCAGTGTTCGTTGTGGTCATACCAAAGAGATCAGCCGAATGAACTATCTCAGCCGCAACCATTTTTTCATGGAGATAGGTAAAAAAAGAATTTAGTACAAACTGCTTCGTACTCCCCTCACCAGAAGGTATACGTATATCCGTAATTGGACCATCTGATGGATAACGGATGTAATCAAAATTTATTTCATCAAATCCAATATTGTGTGCATCTTCGGCAATTTTTACTAAATGATCCCAGGCGTCTTTTGATGCTGGGTCAATATAGGCAAGTCCATTCTTATCGAGCCACATCCCTCCATCGCTTTTCTTCCGGATTGCTGATTCAGGGTTTTTCTTTGTAAAAAGCGGGTCTTGGAATGCTGTGACACGACCGATAATATAAATATCCTTTTCATGCAATTCATTAATAAATAATTGCATATCTTTAACTTTACATCGGGTTGAAATATATGGAACAAGACTTGCATCATTGGGAACAAAAGAAATTCCACCTGAATAATCCTTCACATCAATAATAAGAGTATTGGCTTCAGTTCTTTCAACCACTCCTACCATTTTATTGCGGAGGCTCGGTGTTCCAGCCACACAGGCACTCATATAAAGCCCTCTAACCTCTGTCGGCGTATCTATGTGGGTTATAGGAGGAGGTAATGGGACTTCTAATGCAGGTTCTTTTGCGAGCGTAAGTCCAGAACTTGCAACTGCAGGCTGTGAATAGGAGATTGAGAAGACAGTGTCCTGTACTTTATATAGCACTATACCTACTACAACGATAATGCAGAAAATAATGCAAAGTGTAGTTTTAGAAGATTTCATTAGTGAATTTTATTGAATCTCAGTTGCTACTAAATTTTTTCTTTTCATACGATCTTTTTTCCTCTGATAAACTAGATACGCAAGTACAATGAGAAGCAATCCTGTTACAACATATAGTAAATTCTTAAATGGTCTTGGAAAGCCTAGATATGCAAGTCCCATAATCCAAATCCCGAAAGCAAGTAAAATGTATTCTAATTTTGGTGTCATAGAGATTAGTATACTAAGGAGCCTGTAATTTGGAAAGCAGATGATGCTCATACTATTCGTTGTGTGCAATGATCACAAACTCACCTCGCATCTTGTCTGCATGGGTATTGTAGTAGCATTTGATTTCTTCCACAGTACCAGCCTTAATTTCTTCAAATTTTTTAGTAAGCTCCCGGAAAATGATAAGTGTGCCACTAAATTCAAACTTTTTTAAACCGTCAAGCATTTTAAGAAAACGGTGAGGCGATTCATAGAAGACATAAGTAGCATCATTTTTACTGATGCGTTTGAGTAAAGTCTCCCTCCCTTTCTTATGAGGCAAGAAGCCGAGAAAAGTAAATTCATTTACCGGTATTCCGGCGACAGAGAGTGCGGTAGTCAATGCTGAAGCGCCAGGAATGGGCACAATAGGAACTTCATCTCCAAAATGCTTTCGAATAAGTGCCACAAGGTACGTCCCAGGGTCTTGAATCCCAGGTGTGCCTGCATCGGAAATGAGTGCAAGATTCTTGCCTTCTTCCAAAAGACGAATCACTTTGTCGTGGACTGTTTTAGTAGCCCTACTTTTATAGGAAATGATCGGCTTTTCTATTGTGAGTGAGTCGAGTAATACTTTAGACACCCTAGAGTCTTCAGCCAAAATATAGTCAACATTTCCCAATACTTCAATAGCTCGAAGTGTAATATCCTTAAGGTTCCCAATTGGTGTAGCGACTATGTAGAGTGTACTCATCTAGAAAGTATACAGAAAAACGCCATAAATCCTAAAACAAAACACACTCGAATTTCGAGTGTGTTTTGCGAATTTTTGCAATGCGACTACATATGAGGAGATCCTCCAGACATACCAGCATCTGCGCTACCAGATGTTGGAGGTGTCATAGGTGAACTCATTTTCATAGGTGCCCCCTTGCTGGCTTTCATACCAACAACGAGAAGCACAATACCTAACACCAAATGAAGTATGTTATCGGCCCCATTTGCTGAAATAAATGAAAGGATGTCCAAAGAAATGAAACCGAGGATTGCTAACAAAAGATAGACAATACCAAAGATTTTCATCGCTTTCGCTGCATTCTTTTCATTTTTTGCAACACAGAGGAGGATGATACCTACCAAGAGATGCACAATATTGTGCAGTGCATTTGTATGGAAGATTCCCGCATCACCGACGATTGGATTTGAAATAAATCCAAGTAAGCCGACAACAACGAAAACAATTCCAAACACTATTGCAAGCTTTTTAACCATGCGAGTAGTGTATATACATTACCGGTCAAATTAATTCGACCTGAGATAGTATAGCTCCCCTAATAGTACCTGCAATGATTTATGTGGATAACAGTCCTTCTTATCGCGTGTGTTTCTTTATTACTTTATCACTGGTTTTAAGCCGGTGATTTTATTTTACTGATATTGTCAATTTAGTGTTTTTTTGATATAGTTCAACAACATTTGATAGAGTATTAAATGAATTGAACAGCTTGCATTGGGCGGCTAGTTCAGTGGTAGAACGCTGTCCTGATAAGACAGAGGTCATAAGTTCGATTCTTATGCCGCCCACCGAATAAATAATGGAACAAGAAATAGCTTGGCTACTACGAGATAAATATGCAGGTCAAAAAACTGATGCATTTTATTCTGATATAGAGCGACTCAAAGAGGGTGAGCCGCTTGCTTATGTAATTGGGTGGGTACCGTTCCTCGGCACGAAAATATATCTTGATTCAAAGCCTCTTATTCCACGAACTGAGACTGAATATGGGGTGGGAGAGTTAAGTAAAGAATTAAAAGAGAAAAATATTTCTAAGCTAAATATCCTGGATCTCTGTGCAGGCTCAGGCTGTATTGGTGTTGCACTATTGCACGAAATTCAACACGTAAATGCAGATTTTGTTGAAATGAACCCTTCACACCATGCCACAATTACAAAAAATATTATAGAAAATGGAATTAATCCAGCGAGAACCCAAGTCTTAGGTGGAGATTTGTTTGAAAATATTCATACAAAATATGATGTCGTAGTCTGTAACCCTCCCTATATTGATCCCCTACTCGAGCGTCGCATACAAAAGAACGTCATTAGGCATGAACCACATGAAGCCTTATTTGGAGGAGAGCATGGAACTGAGATTATTAAGAGAGTATTGAAAGAAGTATCTCAACACCTAAACAAAGGAGGTATATTGTACCTGGAACACGAACCAGAACAGCAAGAGGAAATTATAAAACTCGCTCCTCATACAGAGTTCTTCACAGATCAATTTGGAGTTGTTCGCTTCTCAAGAATTACTTTCTAGCAAAGAGTCTATTCTTCGAGCATACTAGTCTCGCCAGTAAAATTCTTAAGTGAATCAATAATTTTAGCAATATCGCCTTTCATGATGACAGGAATATTTGACCATGATTCTTTGATGCGGTGATCAGTAACACGATCTTGTGGAAAGTTATACGTACGAATTTTCTCACTTCTATCCCCTGTCCCAATCTGGTTCTTGCGATCAGCTGAGTATTTCTTAGCTTCCTCCTCCTCCTTGAGTGCGAGAAGTTTAGCTGTCAGGATTTCCATGGCACGCTCGCGATTACCACGTTGAGTGCGCTCGCTCGTCGCACGTACATCGATACCAGTAGGCTTATGCACAAGACGGACGGCCGTTTCAATTTTATTCACATTCTGCCCTCCTGCGCCGCCTGAGCGAGAATATTCCATTTCGAGGTCTGCAGGATTGATTTCAAACGTCACTTTTTTGCGAATAGGTAGCACCGCAACTGATGCAGTCGAAGTATGAATGCGACCATTTTTCTCTGTGTCTGGAATACGTTGAACTCTATGGACACCAGTCTCGTAACGAAGATCATCATATACTCCTTCACCTTTAATTTCAAATGTCGCTTCTTTGTAGCCACCAACATCAGTAATGGATTCTGATTCCTTTTTCCATGACCAGCCACTTGCAGTTGCGTAGCCGGAATACATCCCTGCTAGTTCAGCGGCAAAAAGGCTTGCCTCATCCCCTCCGGCCCCAGCACGGACCTCAAGTATGATTTCGCGTGGTGACTCCTCTACCTCGACATCATGCTTCTCAATTTCTAGGACTTGTCGTTCAATCTCAGCTTTCTGATCCAGAATATTTTTTAGCTCCTCCGTTACGAGTTCCTCCATGGTTGGATCAGCAAGAAGTAGTTCTCGTACTTTTTCTTCTTCACGCAGAAGATGCTCGTAGCTTTCGCCGAGGTAAGCTGTTTTATAATTTTTTTTGACTTCTTCTAGATTCATTAGTAGATAGTTAAAAGTAAATAATAGAGGATATCTCTTATGATTCTCTACGTATTATTTACTACTTACTATTTACTGGTTTCTTTGCACTTTCACGACGCTTCTTGAATTTATCAACACGTCCTGCAGTATCGATGAGTTTCTCATTTCCAGAGAAGAAAGGATGGCAGGCACGGCAAATCTCAACCTTGAATGATTCAATCGTAGAACCGACAGTATAAGTTGCGCCACATGAGCATGTGACAGCTGCTTTTGCGTAATATGTTGGATGGATTTTTTTCTGCATAGTATGACAACTCTATCATAAATCCTTCAGTGGGTCAATCATGGTTTGCTGGATAGTTGTGGCTTTCACCATTACAGAATTACCATAGACAGAGGTGACTGCAGTACAGGCTGTACCTCCTCCGTAATAGCGACAGGCAGCAGTTTTCTCGGCTGTATAGGTACCAGCACCTGCTCCTAGATCAGCCAAATAGAGTGCGGAGGCCATAAAGGCGTCCTCTGGAAGCCAAGGATTCGGTGGATTATGCCCTGTGGTCGTGGCAATTTTCGCTTGAAAAAGCTTCCACGTTGAAGGGATAAATTGAGCCGGTCCCATTGCGCCCCCGTAGCCATAACCAGCGATTGGGCATGAGACAAGAGTTTTGTACGGATCACGACCGAGCGCCTTGGTGATCTCTAGAAATGGTGCCACGTCTCGGGAGGGCTTCATAACACTAGGGATACTTGTTCCAGTCTTAGCTCCAACTCCGGCACCAGTGATAGGATCGGTAAGATAGCATGAACCAACATTTTTACCGAGGGATGACTCTTGTGTGAGTATAGCCAGGAGGAATGCTGGACGAACACCGGTTTTCTTTTGTGCTTCTTCTGCAAAGACCAGTGCATCACCAAATGGGATTGAGCTCGTGTCACGAAGTGCAAAGAGTGTCGCTCGAATTTGTGCAGCCTTCTTTTGTCGATCGGCAAGGATTGTTTGGTATGATTTTTCTTTATCCTTACTAACAGCTAGAAGTTGCTTCTTTTGACCCTCTGAAACTTCAACTTTATGCTTTGCGTTTTCGATCTCTGCTTTCGCATCAAGTTCGGCGTCTTGTTTTTTCTTCAGCTCATCCTTCTCTGTTTCCGTCTGAGTTTTATTTTGTTTAATAAGGTCAAGTGAGACTTTCATCGAACGCTTCAGTGAAGCAAAAGAGTCCACATCTCCATAGAAATTTGAAAGTGTATTACTCGAAAGTACCACATTGACGATTGAAAGATCATCAATTTCATTGGTCTTTCTAAGGATCTGACCCAAGGAATTTTTTGAATTAGCCATCTGCTCCTCAAGTGTCTCAATAGCAGAGCTTTTCTGGTTAATTTCCCCAGTCAGTTTTGTGATAGTGAGTTGGCGTGACTTGATATCAAGTTTGGCTTTATTGATTTGAGTGGTCAGAATTGAAATGTCTCGAGAAATTGAAGCTGATTGGCCTTTCTGTGAATCAAGTTCCTTTTGTTTTGCCGCAATTTCAAGCTCAAGTGCAGCAAGTTCAGCTTTAAGTTTGGCTTCTTGTGCCTCAACATCCTGGACAGTTTCAGCTTTTGCAATTTGGGATGGAGCAAATAGCACAAAAACACTACTTCCGGAAAGAAGTGTAATAAGTAGTGCTATGGTGATACTGCGTATAGAGCGGACCATGGATATATTATACCACAGTCTACTTGGAGCTATGCAACAGGAGTTTCTGCCTCCGCTAGAGGGGTGTCATCATCCTTTTTACCCTTTTTCTCTACTTCAATTACTGAGAGGTCAATAGGTTCTACTTCTTCCTTTTCCTCAACAAACGGTGCAATGAGAGCAACGATTTCTTCTGGATTATCAAGAATTGTAACGCCAGCTGGGACAGCAATGTCTGATATTTGAAGTTTCTGATCAACTTCGGCGAGTATTGATACGTCAATTGGAAGTGAGTGTGGCAGATTCTTAGGAAGAGCTTCAATTTCTATTTCATGAAGGACCTCAACGAGATTACCGAGACTGTTTTTGACTGCAAGTGCGATACCAGTAAATTCGATAGGAACTTTAACGGTAATTGGCTTATTCATATCAATGACGAGGAAATCAACGTGAAGAGGCTTATTTTTCACTGGATCAAACTGAATATCATGAATCATGACGTCAAGGGTCTCAGTTGGAGTTTTGAGACTAATTGCGGTTGATTCTCCAGCCTCGTGGAGGACTTTGAGAAACTCTTTGTCGTTGACGGTAATTGCTGTTGAAGAGGCTTTGGCACCGTAAAAAACAGCCGGGATTTTGCCAGCTTTTCTGATATTTTCAACACTTTCGCCGAGGGTACGTGCGTCGGCTTTTAGGGTAACGGTCATAGGTGATAGTATACATGAATTTTAAAGGAGATCAAGTGGTAGAATTGATGTTATCTGGATAATTTGACAGATTGTAGTTTAATGTTAATCTAAAAACTAGATAACACTGAGTAATGGATAACTCCTATGTATATTACTGTAATGGCACAAAAAAAGTTCTTACAGAAAGTGAAGCTTCTACAAAGAAAACAGAAATAATTGATAATGGACTAAAATTGGCCTCTGTTCCAGCAGTTCTTGAGTTCTGTTCACAGAATTTTTTAATTGGCCCGATGTCTCTTGAAATAGCCAATAATCTTGCAGAAGAAAAAATTTGAAGCTCTATTATGAGCTTTTTTATTTGCGTAAACTTAGATTAATGTTGTAAATATTTCACAATATCCTCCTTCCCTACCCCAACCTTCTTATGCGGGTTAAATATAGTTTCTGGATCAAAAAGATTTTTTACTTGCTGAAATAAGCTATAGATTTTGTCTCCATACATTTGCTTGAGAAATGGTGAACGGATAATGCCATCGTTATGCTCCGCGGTAATCGAGCCCTTGTACTCAAGTACGAGGTTATAGACACTTTCTGAGAGCTTGAGAATAATCTCTTCTCTGAGTGTGGCGTGAACATCCATGAGTGGAATGATATGGAAGTTGCCGTTAGCGGCGTGTCCTGCAATTGTATAGATAAGACTAGGATAATTACTCAAAAGTGCGTTAAGTTTTGGTAAAAACTCAGGCAGAAATTCAGGTCGAACAATAAAGTCATCAATAAACGGTGCGGTACGCATACTACCCGCGTGTTTCCGGAGAAGTGAGAAGCTGTCACGTCTAAATTCCCAATACTTTTCACTCTCACGAGCGCCTCGAGTGATATGAGTATGGAGTTTAAATTTCGTGAGTCTCTTGATGAGGTCAACACACTTTTTGTGCACAAGAGTTTCGGATTCACCATCATATTCAACAAGTAAAATCATGGCTGGAATACCGCCGAGGAGACTCATTGTGAACTCAGGTACAAATGAGAGCCCAAACCGTAGCGAACCCATAATACCCTTTGCATGGACAAATTCTCGAAAAAATTTTACACCAAGCTTAAATGTTTTATCGTCGTAGGACTCTACTGAGAGTGGTTTTGTGAGAAGAATTTCATCAACAATTTCACCCAAACGGTTTGTATCTTGAAGAAACACGACAGCAAGCTTGGTGTGTTGTGGTAAATCAACGAGACGAAGTGTAATCTCTGTAACTATTCCGAATGTACCTTGCGAACCCACAATGAGTTGGCACGGATCAAATATATCTTCATCACTTGTGACGCCTTTTGTCATAACATTCCAGAGGTTATATCCTGCAGAATTTTTGGAAACATTAGGCTTTGCCGCTTCAATTACCTCTCTATTTTCTTCAAGAATTCCGTAGAGTTTTTTATATAATTCTCCTTCAAAGCCGACTCCGGCGATTTTCCCATAGAGCTCTTTACGAGTAAGTGGTCGTAGTGTGTACTCATTACCATCATTGAGCACTATTTTAAGTGCTTTGACATAATCTTCAGTTTTGCCATAACGGAGTGTCAGCTCCCCTCCTGAGTTATTCCCCACCATGCCTCCAAGTGCATTAATACTCTTCGAAGCTGTATAACAAGGAAGGAGTAAATTGAGTGGAAGGGTTTTTGATTCAAGGTCTCGATAAAACGCACCTGGAAGTAGAGATACTTCACCTGTAATAGTGACTTCATGTGAACCAGGAAATTTAGGCACCATCATATATGGTGAGATTCTTCTTACTTCACCAATAATATTCATGTACTTGGAAGTATCAAGTATGATCGAGTCATTAAGCGGTCCGCCAGACATATCAGTGCCGGCAGCGCGGGGTGTGATTGAAAGTGTGGGATATTCTTTCTTATGATCTTTCACCCATTTGACGAGTGCTTGAATATCAGATGAGTCCTTTGGATAGACTACGAGTGCAGGCGTAATCTCAAAGAGACTCGCATCATGCGAGTATTTGAGTAGCGTCTCCGATGAATCATCGACATCACCTTTAATTATATTTCTTATTTCATCCTTCATATTTACCTATACTAGCTAGACTGTTTGCCCGTGCTCGTTCAAGCAGAAGTTTTTGGGCACCAGAAATGTCATCTTGGTTTGATGCCCAATGTGTGAGCGCATCATGTTGGATTGCTCGGCCATAAGAAAATGTGAGCGGCCAAGGAAGTGGACCCATTTCCTCAATAACTTCAAGATGTAGTGTTGATTCCGTATCGTCTTGCCCACCAGAGAGGAACACGATGCCGCCGACACTCTCTGGCACATGCTCTCGAAGACACTTAAGTGTAAATACTGCAACATCTTTCACACTCTCGCGGCTAGGATTATCGTGTCCACCGATTACCATATTTGTTTTTAGAATAATCTGGTCAATCGGAATATTCTGTTCAGTAAGTGTTTGGAAAAGTATATCGAGATTTTTACTCGTAACATCAAAGCATTGCTCAATCGTGTGTGCACCATCCATGAGCACTTCTGGCTCAATTATCGGAACCATACCCGCTTCTAGTACTACACGTGCGTACTCTGCAAATGTTTTGGCAGTCTCGTGCATGAGAGCTTCTGTTGGAGTACTAGAGCTGATAGTGTAAACACTTCTAAATTTCGTAAATGTTGCGCCAAGAGATTTATATTGCGTAAGTCTCTCTGGCAATCCTTCCAGACCCTTTGTTATTTTTTCTCCATCTGTACCAAAATTGGTGAGGCCTTCGTCAACCTTAATACCAATTTCGATAGCTTTTTCTTTCATAAGGGTCGTAAATGACACCCCGTCTTTAGTAGCTTGGTGGATGGTTTCATCAAAGAGAATCATTCCGGAAATATATTCCTCAATGCCTTCTGTTGTAAGAATAAGTTCTCGATACTCTCGTCGCATTTCTTCTGTCTCTGGAATTCCATAGGATTTAAACCTTTTGTTACAGGTCTCGATACTCTCATCAATTGCGAGGATTCCTTTGGGCTTTTTAAAAAGTCGCTCTATGATTTCTTTCTGCATTTCTCTAGTATACCAGCATTTAAAAAAGAAAAAACCGCTGTTAGGCGGTGATTTGAAGATGCTGTTTAATGAAGTTGCAGGCCTGAATTATTTCAGGATGCGCTTGACCGGGGTTGAAAAACTGATGAATTCCATTGGTGTCGATTTTCAAAACGGTCGGAGGTTCTTTATACTCAGTAATTTTTTTCGGATCTGCCAGGGCAAGCTGGGCTACATCCGTTTTTACACAATAATGCATCAGACATGCTACGTTTTCTGTAAGAATTAGTCCCGTAAATTCCCCGATGTGTGTGAGTTTAAAAAAATTTTCATGCTGAGGATTATCCCTGAACATGTCTATTATTCCTCCTTCAATTCTTTCGAGTGTAATGAAGTTTTCAGGCAATTTTTCGAAATTATAATTTTTCCCTTTTCTCATTGATTTTTATTTTCTGAGTATAAACTAGCACGTGTCTACATTAATGTCAACAGGCTAGATTTATACTGTATTTGCTACAATTACTCCTATGAAAACTATAGACTTTCTTGCGATTGGCGATATTGTGATTGACGCGTTTATTAAACTCTCTGATGCACATACGCATCATATGAAAAATGAGCTGGCTGAAGAGCTCTGTCTGCGTTTTGGTGACAAAGTTCCCTACGAGGACGTGAAGGTCATCTACGCAGTGGGTAATAGTCCAAATGCAGCTGTCGCAGCATCACGACTTGGACTCAATTCAGCACTCAGTGTAGTTGTGGGAAATGATGAAAATGGTAAAGGATGCATCTCAGCATTAGAAGGAAATGGTGTCATGACTGAGCTCGTTGAAACTGATCCTAGTTTGCCAACAAATTACCACTACGTGCTCTGGTATGGTGTTGAGCGGACAATTTTGGTTAAGCACGCACCGTTTATCCGTCATATGCCAGTCCTAGAAAATTCACCGAAGTGGATCTATCTTTCCTCTCTTGGAGAGAACACAGAAGCATTTCATCATGAGATTGCCGAGTGGCTTCGAGCACACCCTGAAACAAAGCTTGCCTTCCAGCCGGGGACATTCCAAATCAAACTAGGTCTTGAAAAAATAAAAGACGTTTATGAAATGTCAGAAATATTTTTCTGTAATGTTGAAGAAGCCGAGCGAATTCTTGGCATCACCGATGGTGAGCCAGCAAAATCAATAGAGGGCAAGAAAAAATTGATGGATAGACTTTCCAAACTCGGACCAAAAATAATTATCATGACTGACGGGATTGATGGCGCTTATGCGAGAGATAAAGATGGAACGTACTGGTTTATGCCAGTCTACCCTCACACACCGATTGAACGGACTGGTGCAGGTGATGCGTTTAGCTCAACCCTTACTTCGTGTCTCTCAATGGGAAAAACGCTAGAAGAAGCACTACTCTGGGCGCCAATTAATGCTATGTCAGTTACTCAGGGTATAGGAGCTCAAGAGGGTCTCCTTAGTGCAGAAAAACTCCAAGAATTCCTTGATCGAGCACCAGAGGACTATAAGCCGCAACAAATCTAACCTAAAGAAAATTTAAATGAAAAATACTCCTGAATCATTTAATAAAGGATCACCTAAAGATTTTAGACCAGAGTTTTGGCAAAATGAAATTAAAGCAAAGGAGCAGATTGCTGATACCAAAACTCTTGAACTCCAAAGGCTTAATCAAGAATTTTTACATACTGAAGATCCTGATCAGAGACTTAAACTAAGTGGTCGTATTGAACGAATAAAAGGTGAAATTGGTATGGCTGAAGTAATTCAGAAGATTAGTAAAAGTCAGATTTCAGGAAATAATCAGGAGAACTAATTTCGGTCAATAACTTTCTGTACGGCTTCAATAATATTATTCTTTCCCATACCATAGTGCTCAATAAGTTCAGCTGGTGTGCCTGACTGGCCATATTTGTCGTGTACTCCAACAAACTCAATTGGTACTGGAAAGATGCTTGCTAAGTATTCAGCTACAGCACTTCCCATTCCGCCAGCGATTTGATGCTCTTCGACGGTGACAATTTTACGAGTTTCTTTGGCAACAGTAAGTATTGTCTCGTGATCAAGTGGCTTTATTGTCGCAAGATTCACCACAAGTGCCTTAATTCCCTTTTTCTCAAGATCACGTGCGGCGAGTAGTGCCTTGTGGACAAGCGCTCCTGTGGCAATAATACCGACATGTGCAATACCGTCAGGGCGGTAGAAAATCTGTGCTTTACCAATCTCAAATGGTGTCTCGGTGGTGGTCATGACTGGGGTTTTTTCACGAGCGAGTCGCAAATAGGTTGGTGTATTGATCTTTGCCAGGGCAATTGTGGCTTTCTTGGCTTCAATTGCATCAGAGGGTGAGAGGACAATCATATTTGGAAGTATTCTCATAAGCGCCATGTCTTCAATTGCTTGGTGCGTACCACCGTCTGGTCCCACTGAGATACCAGCATGGGAGCCCACGATCACAACTCCGCGATCGTTATAGGTAATAGTCGTTCTAATTTGCTCCCAGTTGCGTCCAGGACTAAACATGGCATATGAAGAGACAAATGCTCGCTTCCCCATTGCTGCCATACCTGAAGCAACTGTGACAAGATTCTGCTCCGCCACGCCGACTTCAATAAATCGCTCTGGGAATTTATCTTTGAAAAGATGCATTTGGGTACTCTCAGTAAGGTCGGCACAAAGTGCAACGATGTTTTTATTATCCACACCGGCTTCAGCTAAGCCTTCGCCAAATCCTTTACGAATAGGAACCTGCTCGACATCATCAAGGAAAAGTTTCTGATTTAGTTTTTGTTCAGGATTAAGCATTTTAACTATCTATAATATTATTCATAATTTAATCATGAAGTCCGGGTTGCTGTAAATCAATTTGGCCAGAAAGACAGTTGATAAAGTAATCGTCACTTGCTTGCTGGGAATCAAATTTCATAGTTTTCATATTGTCTTCACATTGGCTCTCGTGTGATTGAGTGAGGGTGAGAGAATTTTGATGATCTTGCCAAAAATAATAGCCGACAGATATCAATCCTCCAATAACAATTATAAGAACTAGATCTCTCATATTTTTAAATTAGTTTTAACGGCGTAGTCGAAATTTCTCATAATACTTCATTCCGTGAGTTTATAATTTAGTTTTAGATTTTGATTTAGCATTTATTTTCTAGCTTTCAGGTTTGTAAATCCGATCAAAAGTGCTAGGAGTCCAAGAGGTATCATTTTAAGTGAATATCCGCCTTTTATTGACCAACTATCTGAAAATAACAAGAATATTTGAAAAGCTAAAAGTACAAACCCGATAATAATTAGTATTTTAGGAATTTTATCTTTCATATTATTGATGTTCGCTTTTAATTTTACCACCTAAGGTCCGCAATTCTTTCAATGCCATCATCGCTTCATCTTTATTCGGTGCTTTACCATGCCAATGAAAATCTCGTTCGAATTCTTTCACGCCTTTGCCTGGGATTGTGCGGGCAATTATGACTGAAGGTTTCTCGTACACTGCTTTAGCTTTCAAGATGGCATCGTTGAGCGCTTCAAAATTATGCCCATCAACTTCCTGCACATGCCAATTAAAGCTCTCATATTTTTTGGCCATGTCATCTAGCGGCATAATATCTTCAGTAAAGCCGTCAATCTGGATATTATTGCGATCAACGATGACAATTAAATTTCGAAGTTTTTCCTTAGCCGCCAATAAAATCCCCTCCCAGGTATTACCCTCATCGTGTTCGCCATCAGAGGTGAGACAGTACACAAATTTGTCAGAACTATTGCCTTCATCAATTCTAATTGCAAGTGCCATGCCGACTGCTTGAGAGAGTCCGCTTCCGAGTGGTCCAGAACTTGTCTCAAGCCATGGCATAAATTCTCTGTGCGGGTGACCTTGGAGTCGTGAGCCAAATTTACGCAGTGTCTGAAGCTCCTCTATAGGGAAATATGCAGCATGGGCCATGGTCGCATAATAGACCGGACAAATATGACCATTTGAGAGCACTACGCGATCGCGCTCATCCCACGAAGGATTCTTTGCATCATGTTTGAGTACATGAAAGAAAAGGAGGGTGAAGATATCAGTCATGCCAAGGGGTCCAGCAGTATGACCACTTCCCGCTTCCAGTAGCATTTTGATTATCGATTCGCGAATGGAATTTGCTGTGAGCTCAAGTTCTTTAATTTTGGAGTCGGACAAATACATTTTGTAATTATACCCGCACACTTATTTTTTAGCTATAAGTGAATTAATAATCCTCTGTTTCAAATGGAAACGAGAACTGCCACGAAGTTTTAATGAGGCTTCTTTTTTCCTTGCGTCACTCTCATCCCTATATGCTTCGTAATAGATTAAAATAAATGGTCTTCTATATTGTGTAGAAAAACTCTTGCCTTCATTGTGCTCTTTAATCCTACGTCTTAGATCATTTGTTGAGCCAATATATAGTTCATTATCTATTTCACTTTTGAGTATGTATACGTAAAACATATTTAAGCAAAAAATAAGTGTGCGGGTATATCATGCGTTTAGGAGAATCCGAGCAATGCGAAGCTCAGTATATGAGTATTTACCGTCGAGTGCTTCGTAAACTGGGGTCAATTTGTCAGTATCAAGTTCTCTAAATATATTGTGAATATAGGAAAGAGAATCTGTTACCTCTGGTTTTAGTAATCGAGTAATTTCATGAGGTGCAATCACTCTCTCTCGAATGAGGTCTTCAATATGTGAGAGTATGGTTTCAGCTTTGAGATTTCGTGTGTCTATAATTTCTTCGAGAGAGTGACCTTCACGCAGTAATCCCAAAGTTATGTGACGAGTTGAAAGCTCTTTATTTTTTATATGGAGTGTATCTGTCGTAATATTCGACATAAGTCTCCCGCCTGATGCAGTAATAAAATTAGAGTACATTGTTGTTAGTTCGTTATCGGATAGCGCTGAAAATGCAATTCTTGCATTTTCAGACTGAGTCCGAAGCATTTCATCAACTTTGAGTATTTCAGGGTGTACCTTAAATGTTTTTTCATTCCAGCCAATGATGTGGAGCCCAGAGAGTCTTCGTACGCGTGAAAGTGCGACGTAGCCTTGTCCATATTCAAATATATCGCGCAGATCCATGAGTGCTTCATCGAGACTCATACCCTGGCTTTTGTGCACCGTGATTGCCCAAGCGAGGCGAAGTGGGATTTGAGAAATACTTGCCCGAATCTTACCGTTCTCCTCAATACTCCATGTCTGCGGCTCGATCGTAATTTGTTTACCACTCGTTGTTTTAATAATTGGACTAAGAGAGCCTTTCTCAAAATCAATAATCACACCGAGAGTGCCGTTTACAAAACCAGCATTCTGATTATTTTTGGTACACATTACTTTTGCCCCTACTCTTAAGGTTAGCTCTTCTGGTGAGAGGCAGCCTTTTTTAAGTGATGCGACAAGAGCTTCCTTGCCCTGACTTGACATTGTGTACGTATGGGCCACACTTGCTAACCCCTTTAGCATCGTGTTATTGAGTTCATCAACGTTGGCATTGTGTGAGAAGAGTCGTGTCATGGCCTCAGGCAGATTACTATCAGTCACAATTCTCTCCTCAAGGTAGGATTGATGTGTGCTATCAAATTTATTGCTACGAATTGCACTAAGTACACTCAGGTACACATCATCGTCTTGGCGATGTTGTTCAGTTAGATAACAGACAACCGGCTTTAAGCTTGCCCAAGATGATGATTTAAACGCAAAATCTGAATCAAGTTCTGGAAGAGCTGGTTTCGTATTCTCAGAAAAATCATACGTGAATTCAGTCTCATCAAATATTGATTTTCTAGTTTTCGAAATACCTCGACTGCCGTTTTCCTTGGAAATAGGTGGTAGTTGAAAAAAATCTCCAACTAAAATCACTTGCATCCCTCCAAATGGTTCATCAGTACCTTTCACTTCTCGAATCACTCGATCAATCATTGTGAGCATGTTTGAGTGGAGCATTGAAATTTCATCAATGATGAGTACTTTGGTTTGATGAATACGCTTGGCAACATATTCAGTCGTTGCGATTTTATCAAGTGCGTAGCGATCAAGCTCCGTTCGAATCCCGAGTCCACTCCATGAGTGTATCGTCATCCCACCAATATGTGTGGCAGCAATACCTGTTGAAGCAGTAATCGCAGGTGTGATGGCGTGTGCATGTAAATACTTCACGTACTCATTAATAGTATGTGTTTTGCCCGAGCCTGGCTCTCCAGTCAGAAAGACATTGGCACCAGTTTTTAAAATAGTGAGTGCTTCACTTTGGGTCATCTTGAGGCACTAGTATATCATTTCTCAATCCTCTGCTATTTCTTGGAGTTTTCGGAAAGTATCGGCTGGGTTAGAGCTCTTCCATAGTGCCGAGCCCACCATCAGACGACTCGCACCTGCTTCAATCAGAGTGGGAGCATTCTCTAGATTTACCCCTCCATCGATTGAGATTTCCATGTCGCTTTCATAAGTATTCAGTGCCTTAATTTTCTCTATGACTTTTGGATTAAACTCTTCTCCTTGTGCACCAATGTGATCTATGCCCATACATTGAACGAAATCTATATATGGGAGAAGAGAAAATAATTTCTCGATGGGAGTTTCAATATCAATCGAGACTCCGATTTTAGTAAAGTCACGTGTGACCAGGTCAATTCCCTCAAGGAATTCCTTAAACTCATCAAGATTTCCCTCTGCTTCGATATGAAATATAATGCGCTTAGCACCAAGTTTCAAATAGAGCGCAAACTGCTCATGCGCTCTGGAGACCATAAGATCCAATTCATAATCAATTTGAGACCATAGCGGTAATCCTTCTTCTTCGCTTAAAATTCTCGCGAGTTCTCCACCAGCATCATTATTCGCATACGGCCACGTCTGGCTTGGCACAAATACACCGTCGCAGATATCAAGTTGGACTTCAGTAGCTCCAAGCGCAGTAGATTGTTGGATTTTATTACGAATTTCTTCGAAATCATCAGTGAGAATTGAGGGTATAATTTTGGCCATAATTATTTGGATTAGAATTTTGAAAGCCTTCGAACATGACGCTCTTCGTTCAAGAATTTAGTTTCGAGGAATACCCGAATTGCCTCTCGCGCTTCATCCTCACTAATAAAGCGAGCTGAGAGTGCAAGAATATTTGCATCATTGTGGAGTCGGGCGAGCTTCACAATTTCATACGGATCAGTACTCTCTCGGCCGTTAATTTCCACGGGACTTTTTGGTAGCATTGGGCCATAGAAAAGTGCAGCTCTAATACCAGGAACTCTATTGGCTGCCATAATCTCGCCTTCTCCTGTGCCACAGAGCACAATACCAAAACTTCCAGGCGTACCTAGAACTGATTCTGTAACAGCGCTCACATAATCAGGGTAGTCATCATGCTCAACGAATTCAAATGCCCCTTTATCTTCTACTTCATACCCTAATTCGCTCAAATAGGCTTTGAGAAGGCCCTTGAGTGTATACCCTGCATGATCTGCTCCAATGTAAATTTTCATAAATTACTTAAATTTAACCTAACAAGTAGTAATAGCGTGGCATTTATACAATGGTACCCAAGTGGTTTCTATTTCACAAGAAGATGATCCTGGTCCAGCAAAGTCCTGACAGTTATTAGAGACCGATACAATTGGAACGAAAAAATAGATAAGCAGTAGAATTGCAATCCCAAAGAGAATTATTTTCGTTCTTTCCGACATTTTAGTAGGTCTAATTATTAATTTAATGACTAGGATAAGTGTCTATCTCTGAGCCTCTATTCTCCTGGACACTTTTCAAATTCGCACAATGGGCCACTGCGACCGACTGCTGAGCCATCAGGACAAATCTTAGCTTCCATCGTACAACCAACTTCAACGGTATGGTTTTCGATGAGCGGCTTAATAATTGAAGCCAGAGTTATCTTCTCACCTTTGTATGGGATGATCGGATGAGTCCATGAGTACCAACCAAGTGCGACTATTGCAATAATGATGACTGTTTTGATCATTTGAATGTAAATTAATTATTATATAGGCAATCTTTTGCCATCTGACTCACCAGGCATATAGACATAAGGTTCAGGATAGCCCTTGTCTACCAATTTCACGATGTATCCCATTATAGTAGTTTTTTGTGTTTTTGGGCAATCTCCTTCACAAAAGCTTAAATCCTGGGCTACTGGTATGCATCTAACAAAAAAGATAGCTAAAAGGATACTTATAGCCAGGAGAGAGAACTTAAAGCTCCGTGACTTTTTGAATGGCAATACTAAAATTAGTATTACGATTATTAAAATAGCAAAAATTAACATAGTATTTTTATAACGAAATATTATTCCATTTAATAAAATAATCGAAGGCACTCACAAAAATTTTAGACTCCCTATAACAGATAGGGATGTATGGTAGTCCGCCATTCCATGACTGTCTGTCCGACTCTTCATTTGAGCATGGAATCACATCTCCTGTGGCTATCTGTTTTGGGATTATAGGCAGAGACGCTACTACAATAAGTGCGGCAGTTATTAGCAATATCTTTAATCTTTTTGACATATATTCAAATTTTATTAAAGATGGTTAAAATGATAATTAAATATTTTTCTCATACTCATCAATTAAATTCTTTATCTCTCTATCCTTACGGAATGTGGTTTTCGTCTGGAATTAGGCTCCGAAGCTTAGTTATCAAACTTTCGATTTGAGATTCAGTAAAATTATTATTTCTTGACAGTCTCAATAATATTTTACCATTTTTGATCAGAATCTTCCGTCTTGCTATTAAAATCACTATCAGGATCAATTTTAATGGTCTCTGTCTTTACTGAACCATCCACCATTTTAATCGTTACGTGAACTTTGTTCGAGTTTCTCGTATCGCTTTTTAAGTCTATAATTTCAGAGTATGTTATTGAAGGCCTAGTTTCTAATTTTCCGTGGGTCTCCTCAGATTGTTCGATTATTTCTTTAGCGTCGTCATCATGTTCAGTTTCTCCATATTTATTATTCTCTACATTTACTACAACAATATAATTCCAGGTACCATCATCTTTAAGTGCTTTAATATTAAATCTTTCAGTAAAAATACAGGCAATAAAATTATTTTTTTCGAAGGTTTGTACAAGGTTTTTCTCTACTTCACAAACTGAGTCACCATCTTTAATAGTGTATTTAGAGTTAAAAAGTTTTTTAAATTTTTCCTCTATAATTTGTCCTGGGTTTTTTGTTATATCTTCCATATTATTTTATTTGGTTACCTGTCTTAATAACATGCTCTATAAGGGTAGCTGTATATGCTAATTCATTACGATACCAACTTAATCGCAACAGGAACTGATTCATCACCTAAAATTCGATTCTCTACAGTTACTATACTTCCTGGCTCAAATTCCCATTTTTCATCACCTTCAGTTGATTCTAAACTACCTAGTTTATATACATTGGTTTCTACTTCGACTGAAGGTACTGGTCTAAATACTTCAGTTCCTTCATCTAAGAGTTTTACGTAGATTGTTTCCATACTAGATAGTCTTCCCTGTCTTGATGACATGATCGACGAGAGTAGCTGTATACCCCATTTCATTATCATACCAACCCATGACTTTCACAAGATTACCATCCACCACTCGTGTCATGGCGAGGTCAGCGATTGAAGCGTGAGGATTACCAAGAATGTCAGAGGAGACAAGTGGTTCATTAGTAACTGCAAATATATTCTTCCAGCGCGGGTCATTTGAAGCCTTAGTAAGAATTCCATTCACTTCTTCTGCAGTTGTAGGACGCTTAGCAATAAATGTCACATCGACGATTGAACCAGCAGGTACAGGCACACGGATAGAGATACCATCGAAGAGGCCTGTGAGCTCAGGGAAAGCTTTGGTGACTGCAATGGCAGCCCCAGTTGAGCTCGGTACGATATTCTGGGCAGCTGCACGGCCCTCACGAAGGTCTTTCTTACTTGGCCCATCAACAAGCGATTGGCTCGCGGTATAACCATGTACTGTATTGAGAATTGCTTTCTCGATACCAATAGCTTCATGGAGAATCGCAATAAGAGGACTCGCGGCATTCGTCGTACATGAAGCGTTTGAAGTAATATCGCAGGTACCGAATTTGTCTTCATTTACCCCGAGTAATATTGTCTCACCTTTTACTCCAGCGTTATCCCCTTCCTTTGCTGGTGCTGAAATGACAACTTTCTTCGCGCCATTGTCGATATGGAATTGTGCCTTATCAAAAGCAGTAAAGAGACCAGTCGATTCAACGACTACATCGATCGAGAGATCGCGCCATGGGAGTTTTGTCGTGTCTTTCTCAGAAATAAATTTAACTGTTTTCCCATCAATGACTAAATCAGTTCCGAGAACTGTAACTTCATGCCCCCATGTTCGGTAGACTGTGTCGTGTTTAAGTAAGTATGCGAGGCTCTCAATTGAACCAAGGTCATTAACCGCAACAATCTCAATTTCTGATCTTTCCCAGGCGAGCTTAAGAAATGCTCGGCCAATGCGTCCGAAGCCATTAATCGCAACTCGTATTTTCTTTGTATTCATAGGCTTTAGTGTAACAAAGCGCCTCTAAAATCTCAATTCAATGAAGTTACCGTAATTACAATCTGGTCTTTATCATGGAGGATTGTGTTCTCAAATGTATCAACTTCTGTACCATTGACGGTCATTGTAATAAGACCTGGTTCCGTTGCTGTCATGTTAAGAATATGCATGCTATCAAATGGTTTGTCCCAGACTGCGAAGAAATCGCCCAGTGTGAAATCCTTCTGTACTGGTGACTCTACATGGAGCGTGCCTGTCTCATCATGCGTGTGGAGTGAGCGCATGCATGTCGGCGTGATGCCAATATCTTTTGGAATAACCTGTTTTTCACCATTTATAATAATTTCTAGTATTGGGTGAATGTGATATTGAGTGGCCATGTCAGTAGTACAGAGAAGTGCAACATCACGACTTGAAGAGGTGCCAGCGACAGTTGTGGCTTTCTCAATCTCGCCACTACTTTTGTGAATAAAGTAAATTCCACCAAGAACTAAGACCGTAATAGCGACAAATATAATTGAATTTTTCATATAGTATATCTATATCATTAAGTACACTTATTGTAAAAGCTCAGTGAGAAGTTCTGTAATGACTTTCGGGTTTGCAGAGCCCTTGGATTCTTTCATAATTTGTCCTACCAAAAACTGGAGAGATGCTCCCTTGCCAGATTTGTAATCAGCCACCACTTTCGGATTTGAAGCTATGACATTTTGTACCATTTTTTTGAATGCATCCTTGTCCGTGCTCTGTAGTAATCCTTTTTCCTTGGCATAGAGGTTTGGCGAAATCTCTGTCGTTGTAAGTACAAGTAATATATCTTTTGCGCTTCGTGAAGTAAGCAATCCATCGCTAACCATAGAAATCAATTCTGCAAAGTGCAGAGCCTTGGGCATTTTTGAAGGACTATCTTTCTTTAGAATTCCTATAAGATCAGAGGTGACATAGTTGGAAGCAACTTTAACTTTTTCTTTATCTTGAAGTATGCTTGAAACTTCTTCAAACCAGGCTCCGAGTGCCACATCAGTGACATAGCTTTCAATATCTTCATCCTTGATTCCATATTCACTTCGATAGCGAGCTCGTTTAGCCTCTGGTAATTCTGGAAGTTCAGTTTTTAATTTCTCAATATCAAAGAGGGTGTGCAGTTTAAACTTAGGGATGTCTGGTTCTGGGAAATAGCGGTAATCCTGTGCATTTTCCTTTGTTCGCTGCGAAAATGTCTCCTGCTTCGCTTCGTTCCAACCACGAGTTTCCTGGACAATTTCGCTTTCCTTTCCTTCTTCAAATAATTTCTGCATCCGGTTGAGTTCAAATATGATTGCTCTCTCAGCTGATCGGAATGAGTTCAAATTTTTGACTTCGACTCTATTATCATTGAGCTTCTCTTTACTGTTTGATAATGAAATATTTGCCTCAACTCGAAGCTCACCTTTCTCCATATTAGCTTCTGACACTCCGAGATAGAGGAGAAGTAACTGAAACTCTCTCGCAAACTTCCCTGCCGCTTTGGCCGCGTTTTCAGCACTCTCGAATGTATGCGGTTCAGTAACAAGTTCCATCAGTGGTACCCCAGAGCGATTAAAATCAATCAGAGAATAGTCCCCACGATCGTGCTTGTTGTTCGCAGTATCTTCCTCGAGATGGATGCGAGTGAGTGAGAAGTCGGCAAGCATACCACCTGAGACGATCGGGTATTTATACTGAGAGATCTGATATCCTTTGGGAATATCAGGATAGAAATAATTCTTACGATCGAATTCTGTGAAATCAGCAATCGTCCCACCAACTGCGAGACCTGTACGAATGACGTGTTCAATCGCCTTCTTGTTTGGCACGGGAAGTGCACCGGGCTCTGCTGTACAGACAGGACAGATATTTGTGTTAGGACTCTCTTCATCAGGATCATTCTTACAGCCACAGAACATTTTTGAATTTGTTTTGAGTTCGGCGTGGATTTCGAGGCCGATTGTTGGGTAATAGGCGTTCATGCTTTCAGTATAGTGAATTAATCTCGCTCCCACAAGTTAGGATACAAAAGCTCAGGTTTGACAAAAACTCAATTTAGCCTTATTATATAAGGAGAAAATAAGCATATTATGATCCTGAGTGTAATTAAATTATTAAGAAATTATTTCCCCAACCCTTTTTGTCATCAAGTACTTGATACGATACGGCATATAAAGCCCCAACGGAGGGCGGTTGAAATTGCTAATTTTATCAATAGCGAATTAATCACAACCATTGGTTCAAATGCAATATCAGAGGATTTGGTAAATCAGTTGACTGCTTGCATTGTTGGTCAAAAAAATAAGCTTGATGCACATAGTCATCTTAGCAAAGTCCTTGACTTAAATAAGGGAAAAATTAGGGCAATTGTTGAAATATTTTTTCTAATTGATGAATATATTTCTCAACAAGAAATATTATATAAACAGAAACAGGCATATCATTTTCAGCGTTCTTGCCTGATAAAAAAGAAAGGACCTTCGAAAGAGACTGAGGAGCTGAGAGATAAGATTGATAAAATCAATTCTCAGCAAAAAAATCTCTCCATACAACAAAAAACGCAGGCTACATAGCCCGCGTCTTTTATTTTTCAATACAGATAACTAGCTTTTTGGCGCTTCCCCTGTTTCAGCGTCTTTGATCTCTGGCCCCTGTTCCTCAGGGGCTTGAGCATCTCCTGCTGGTGTCTCATTAGTACCTCCAGTTTTTGCCATAGCTTCACCCATTTTTGACATCTCAGTTGAAAGGTTCATTGTGGCAGTTTTAATTGCCTCCATATCCTGACCATCTTTCACTCCTCTAAGCGCAGTCATTTTCTCATTTACAGAAGTTTTGAGATCCTCTGGCAGTTTTGATTCGTTATCTTTGAGTGCCTTCTCTGCAGTATAGAGGGTCATCTCAGCAGTGTTTTTGACTTCTGCAACTTCTTTCTTTTTAGCATCTTCAGACGCATGTGTTGCCGCTTCGTCTTGCATACGCTTAATGTCAGCGTCTGTTAAACCAGAGGTTGCTTCAATACGAATAGATTGGCTCTTGCCCGAGGCTTTATCCTTAGCAGTCACAGAGAGGATACCATTGGCATCAACATCGAACGTAACCTCAATTTGTGGAATGCCTCGTGGGGATGGCGGGATACCATCAAGGATAAATCGTCCAAGTGATTTGTTGTCAGAAGCCATCGGACGCTCCCCTTGCACAATATGAATATCGACACTTGTCTGGTTATCAGCAGCAGTTGAGAATGTTTGGGAGCGTGCTGTAGGGATTGTGGTATTACGTTCGATAAGTTTGGTTGCCACTGAGCCAAGGGTTTCAATACCGAGTGAGAGTGGAATGACATCAAGGAGCAAGATATCGCGCACTTCACCCTTCAGCACACCTCCTTGCGTTGCTGCTCCAAGAGCGACGACTTCGTCAGGATTAATCGTGCGGTTTGGCTCTTTGCCAAAGAATGATTTCACTGCTTCAAACACTGCTGGCATTCGTGTCTGACCTCCAACAAGAATAATGTCGTTTATATCAGTTTTGGTAAATCCTGAGGCGTTAATGGCGCGGCCGAGAATTTCAATTGAGCGATCAATAAATTCCTTTGTGAGAGACTCAAGTGTTGCGCGACTTAGTTTCAAGAGTAAGTGGCGAGGGCCAGAAGCATCACTCGTGATAAACGGAATATTGATTTCAGTTTCTGGAACAGTTGAGAGCTCATGCTTGGCTTTCTCAGCAGCTTCTTTTAAGCGCTGAAGCGCAAGTGTATCCTTGGTCACATCAATACCTGATTCTTTCTTGAATTCATCAGCAATCCAGTTCATGATGACACGATCAAAATCACTTCCACCGAGATGTACGTCACCATCGGTAGATTTGACTTCAATGACATCATCACCAACTTCAAGCACTGAGACATCAAAGGTTCCGCCACCCAAGTCATAGACAACAATTTTGTCATTCTTTCTTGAGTTGAGCCCATAAGCCAATGCGGCTGCAGTCGGTTCGTTAATGATACGTTTGACATCAAGACCGGCAATGGCGCCGGCATCTTTGGTAGCTTTGCGCTGGGCATCATTGAAATACGCAGGCACTGTAATGACTGCTTCAGTCACTTTCTCACCGAGCTTTGCTTCAGCGTCAGCCTTTATTTTCTGAAGAATCATAGCTGAAATTTCCTCTGGCCTATACCACTTCTCCATGATCTCAACTTCAACACCTCCATCAGAGCCTTCGCGAACCTTGTATGGCAGGTTTTTGATATCCTTCTGAACATCTGGATCAGAAAAGCGATGACCCATGAAGCGCTTAATCTCGTAAATTGTATTAAGTGGGTTGGTAACCGCTTGTCGCTTGGCCAGAAGTCCAACGAGGCGATCGCCAGTTTTAGTAATAGCTAGTACTGAAGGTGTCGTACGGTTACCCTCGATGTTTTCAATTATTTTTGGCTGTCCACCTTCAACAATTGCGAATGCTGAGTTGGTGGTTCCTAAATCGATTCCAATTATTTTTGACATATATATTATATTTTAATTAATAATTATTTATTTTTATCTTCAAAATCTGATGATTGGAGTGGACTTGGTATAGATGCTGGCGTTGTATCGATTACTCCAAACTGCTTCTCGTAATTTTCTATCTGTCGTGTGAAAAATAATGCGATACTTTTAGCAACTTGTGGCGTCGTAGCGTATGGGTCTAGGTTATTACCTGATGTCATACAAAACATTATCGCTTCCTTACTAAATGCCCCAAGTGCTCCATCACAGAATTTCTTAGGTAATTGATTAAAATCTACTTTTTTTGGATCTACCATAGTATTTGTTCTTAATTAGTAATTTTATAAGGTATTATACATCTATTTCGCGACCGCTAAATAGATGTTGATATTATAGTCATGTGTGATAAACTGTCAAATATATGAAGAAAAAGCCTGAAATTTCAAAGGAAATCATAAAAATCCTCTCCGAAAGCAGGGCTGTTTCTTTGCCTACCTTGGTCAAAAAAGTAGTACAAAAGCCAACGCAGAAGCAGGTTTATGCTATAAATCGCTCACTTTCAAATCTTACTGACTCCGGCTTAATTGAGTCGATATCATCAGGTCAAAATGAATATGCCAGACTTTCTAAAACTGGCCGAGTTAAAGCCAATAGCCTTAAACTTACGACTAAGAATTCACTTTTGAATGAATGGGATGGTAAATGGCGGATTATACTCTTAGATCTACCTGAGAGTCGAAAAGATGAACGTGAAAGCCTTCGCTATTTACTTAAAAAGGCTGGTTTTGTGATGCTTAAAAATTCTGTCTGGATTTCTCCATACCCTTATGAACATTTGTTTGAAAACATAAAAAGAGATCTGGGGTTATCATCGGAAATGATAATTATCCTATCAAGCACTGTTGATTCTGAGACCCTAACTGGGCTCTCAAAGACCTTCTTCAGCTAAGTACTCTTGTAAACTTTTACTCTGGCAGGACGAAGTACCCGTTCTCCTACTTTATAACCTGACTGTGTAATTTCTGATATTGTATTACTCTGTGAGACATCAGCAGTTTCAGTATTTTCAATCGGTTCGTGAATATTATGGTCAAAAGCGTCCCCTATTTTTACTTCAATTGGTGTGACGCCATACTCAGCGAGTACTTTCAAAATTTGCTGGTGAATATACTCCACGCCCATGCGCCAATTCTTATCTACTTTCTCCCAGGCTTCTTTGTTCGAGAAAGCCATATCATATGAATCAAGCACAGGAAGAAGATCACTGATAAAGCGCTCTTGATTGTATTCAATGCTTCGCTTAAATCGTGAGTCCTCTTCCTTTTTATAGTTTATGAAATCTGCCCGTTCACGCTGAAGTTGAGCCAGATATTCTTCCTTCTCTTTACGACAAGCCTTTAGATCAGCTCTGAATTTCTTCAGTGTCGCTTTGAGATCTTCCTCCCCGTCGTCATTAAAGACTAATTCAACCACATCGTCATCTTCCTCAGGATTTAATTCATTTTTTGTATCTTCATCTTTCATTGTATGTCTATTATACAAATATCTCTCTTCAATACAACAAAAAACCGCTTGGAGCGGGATTTTGTGTGGCGTGTTAACGTTTTGACCACTGTGGAGCCTTGCGAGCTTTTTTGAGACCGAACTTGCGGCGCTCTTTCACACGAGGGTCACGTTTGAGAAGTCCTGATTTCTTGAGTGCTCCACGGAGTTCTTCATCAAGCGTGATAAGCGCGCGTGAGATACCATGGCGAACCGCTCCCGACTGTGACATGAGTCCCCCACCTTGCACTACAACAGAAATAGTATAGTGAGAATCAATACCAGCTTTGTCAAAAGGTTCCTTGATTGAGTTTCGCTCTGTTTCAGTTTTGAAATATTCGTTGAGTGACTTACCGTTTATTGTAATTTTAAAATCTTTGGCTTTCTCAAGACGTACACGAGCTGTGGCAGTTTTGCGTCGTCCGATTGTTTCGATGTATTTTGTAGTTGCTGACATACTTATTCGCTAATTTTAAGATGACTAAGAATTTCTTTATGAAGTTTATTCTTCGGGATCATGCCACTAATAGCTTTGAGGAGGAGCGCTTGGTGTCCAGCTTTCTCAATAGTCTTAGCATAGGTAGTATATTTGAGTCCTCCTGGATAACCTGAATACCTTGCATGTGAAGTGTCTTGCAGCTTCTTCTCCGTCAGCTTAAGAAGCTTAACGTTAGTTACCGTCACTGTAGTTGTTGGGACAGTGTTAGTTCGGTACGAAGGTAGTGTTTTGCCCATAAGCATTTTAGCAGCCTCGCTCGCGACACGGCCAAGCGCTTTTCCTGTTGCATCAATTGTGTAAGTAGTAGTCATAGTAGTGTAATTAGTGTCTATACAAATTCAATAACAGCCATCGCTGATCCGTCAGAAAGGCGTCGAGTAAGCTTCGTAACTCGTGTGTATCCACCAGCACGATCGGCATACTTTGGTGCAATATCATCACAGAGTTTCTTCACGATCTCGCGATTATTATAAAGGCGTGATGCAAGTAGTTTGCGCGCTGCAGGTGTACCTCGTTTGCCAAGTGTCAAAAGCTTCTCTGCATATGGACGAAGCTCTTTAGCTTTAGCAAGTGTTGTAGTAATTTTGCCACGTTCAAAAAGTGAAAGGGCTAGCGCACGAAGAAGTGCACGTCGCTGATTTGCTGGTCGGCCGAATTTTCTGTTTACATTACTGTGACGCATATAATTAGTTACGAATTATGAATTTCAAATTACGAGTTATTTTAACGTAATTCCGTAATTTGATAAGAGACGCTTGAGTTCCTGAACTCCTTTCTCACCCATGCCTTCGATATCAAGCAAGTCTTCCTTGCGCTTTCGAACAAGGCCACCGAGTGTTCTAATATTTGCATTCGTGAGTGCATTCATAACTCGGGTTGAGAGCTCAAGTGTATCGAGTCGAGTTTTCATAATCTCTGCGAGCTCTTCTTTGCGTTCAGGTGAATCTGTACTTGCTGATTCTTCATCAAGCGCATCACTCGCATCAATTTGTCCGCCGAATCCTGGGGTCTCAACACGAAAATCAAGCATGGCCTGGAGTTGTTCTACCATAATCTTAATTGCACTTTCAAGTGCGAATCGTGGAGAAAGTGTACCGTCAGTTTCAATGAGGATTCTGAGTCGATTAAAGTTAGTTTTATCGCCGACACGCATATCTTCAACTTCGTAATTTACGCGACGAATTGGTGAGAAAATTGCATCGAGCGCAATAGTACCAATCTCAACTTTAGCTTTCTGATGTTGATCTTTTGGTACAAATCCAAGGCCTTTTTCAATACGGAGTGAGATTGAAATTTCAGCGCTCTTTGATGTAAGTTCACAGATATATTGGTCTGGATTGAGTACTTCAACTTGGCCTGTGGTCTTAATATCAGCCGCAGTCACGGTCTTTGCTCCCTTCACAGTAAGCATGACTTCCTGTGGTTCTTCTGTGTTGAGCTTAAAGCGAACTTTTTTGAGGTTAAGGAGAAGTAATACGACGTCCTCCTTCACGCCTTCGATCGTACTAAATTCATGCGCAACATTGTCTATTTTAACAATAGTAATTGCCGCTCCCGGAAGAGATGAGAGAATAATTCTTCGCAACGAATTACCGATCGTATATCCGTATCCTGGATAGAGACTATCGATTTCGTACACGCCTCGCATGTCCTCTTCTGAGATAACGCGTGGCTTTGATGGGAGAATGATGTTTTGATCGCTCATAGATATAACACTATCTGTTCACTTAATTATTAAAATTATCGACTATAAAATTCAAGCACAGTACTAAAACCAGCACTACTTTCTGGATTCTTCGGATAGCCTTTGAGCGTGGCAGCCAGTTTTGCAATATCAAACGCGAGCCAATCTGAAGTTGTAGTGTTCTTTAATTTCTTATCAAGTTCTGAAAATAGCGCACTCCCTGTACTTCCCTGTCGAACTGCTATGACATCATTAGTCTTAACGGTATAGGAAGGAACTCGTACTTTTGTGCCATTAACGGTGAAATGTCCATGAGAAACCATTTGGCGAGCTTGGGCACGTGAAGCAGCAAGTCCAAGTCTGTACACGACATTGTCTAGGCGAGTTTCAAGTGCTTTGTAGAGAGATTCTGCGGCACTTCCTCCATCAGTTTGAGCCTTCTTCACATAATTTGAAAATTGTCTCTCAGTGACACCATACGTGAGTCGGACACGCTGTTTCTCAAGAAACTGTACTGCGTAGTCAGAGAGAGCTTTAGGTCGTGAGCCGGACTTTTTATTTTTACCCGTCGTCGACGTGGCAAACTTAGTTGTCTGACATTTATCAAACACTCCCGGTCCAAGACGTCTACAGATTTTATATTGTGGTGATCGTTTCATAGTATGTATGTAAAAAATTGAAATTAGACGCGACGTGGCTTTTTGGCCTTAACACCATTGTGGGGCACAGGGGTAATATCTTCGATTCCTGTGACATCAAACCCATGTCCCATAAATGAGCGGATAGTTGATTCGCGACCTGAACCAACGCCTCTGACGACAACATTGACATCTTTAATTCCAAAATTGGCTGCTTTTTCTGCAAGGATTTCTGCAACTTTTGACGCTGCAAATGGAGTACCCTTCTTTGCTCCACGAAAGCCCAGTGAGCCAGCTGAGGACCAAGCGAGGGTATTACCTTTTTGGTCTGAAAGTACTACCTTTGTGTTATTAAATGTTGCTTCCACATGCAAAGTACCCGAAGTAACTTTTTTCTTCGAGCTTTTAGACACTACTGGATCTTTCTTTGCATCGCTAGTAGCACCTGCTTCTTCTTTAGTTATAATTTTTTTCTTACCCATTGGAATAATTATTACAAATCTATATGTTATGTTTTCTCAAGCTTACGACGTCCGCTCGCCATTGTTTTGCGGACATTACCTCGGATAGTGCGTGAGTTTGTTTTGGTACGTTGGCCTCTGACTGGAAGTCTCTTCATATGACGCACGCCTCGGTAGCTCTTGATATCCTTGAGACGTTTAATATGAGCTGAGACTTCACGTTTAAGTGTACCTTCGAGCTTCATAGTCTCAATTGTTTTGCGGATCTTGTTCTCCGCTTCAGTTGAGACATCTTTTGGTAATGAAGCAAAGTCAACCTTTGCATCTGCCAAAATCTTTCTTGAAGTTGAGAGCCCAATACCATAGAGCTCCGTGAGTCCGTACTCAAGTCGCTTGCCTTCTGGAATTGTGATACCTAAAAGTCTCATGAAAATTATTGTTTTTGTTTATGTTTTGGATTTGAGCAAATGACATGAAAATGACGCTTGCGCTTCACAATTTTGCAATTGTCACATATTTTTTTGATCCTTGAGCGTATTTTCATTAGTGTCGTATTTAGAGCGCACGCAAAGAAGAGGAATGACCTCTTTCTTAGTACTCTCTAAACTTCTAGAGAGTATAACGTATTTATAAACGTTTGACAACCCTACCTTTGCCCCCATATGGATCAAGCAGAATTTGGACCTTATCGCCTATTAATACTTTGATTCTATGCAATCTCATGCGTCCCGCTAAATAGGTAAGAATGATAGTACCGTCTGCAAGCTCTACCCTAAACATTGTATTAGGAAGTGCTTCCACTACTCGTCCATCGACGATTGTTTCTTCTTTCTCATTATTGTTTTGCATGAATTGACGTAGTAAATATAACAGGTATCTTACTCTGAGTCAACAGATTTATCGGGTACTATACCGTCACTTTCAATAATTAATGTAATTTCATTTGGATCAGTAGGTAATTTAGTCGCCCAGAACGGTCGCATGGTCACTCTTGCATGAAGTATACCAGGGAACGATTCCAAAATTGTGCCCACTTCACTTTTGGGCTTGCCACTGAGTGCTTCTTTAACTTTGGTCTCATCAATCTGCCAGAGTGCATGAGGAGCTCCTGAAGCACTAAATGTAATATTCTTAGCGGTAAGTGGATCAATTAATTGCTTGTTCTGGATCTTAAACTCAAGTGATTCAAGATTTGTTATAAGAATGTCTGTTGCATTAACTGGAGCCTTCAAATGTTCTTCCATGATTGTTTTGGTAAGGGTAGCTTTTGAGAAGAAGATAGCCGTGAGAGTACCACTAGCAACCACCGGAATCTGCTCTTCTTTTGAGGAAACCTTTGGTGCCAAAGTATCGGTGGTAATAAAGACACCATCATCGTAGAGTATGAAGTCAGCAGGAATTTGTGCTCGCGCTTTTTCCAGAAGCTTGTCTCTTAACCCGCCTTTTGCTTGCTCAAAAGCGGTAGTTGCTTCTGCTAGCGTAATAGTATTTTGCAGCTCGTTTGTGCCACCTGTAAGTGCAGTTTTAGATCTACCATAGATTTTGTCGTATTTTGCTGAACCTTTGAAACCGAGAATCTTGAAATCAGTTGCTTCACTATCATAGGCTTCACCTGAATTTTCAGCAGTAACCGTTACTTCAATAGATCCAGGTGTCACAACAGTATCCTTTGTTGTGAATCCAGGAATAGTAAGCGCCTTGTCAGTAAAGTAAATCTTGCCATCGGGCCGTGTGAGACGAGTATTTATTAAAAGGTTTTGTGGACTTGTACTATAGGCATTATAAAGTACCACTGTGCCAGTCGATTTAGTTGGAGCCGTAGCAGTGCCACTTTTGGCCACTGAAACAGTATTAGTATCTTTTAGAGACATAACTTGAAATGATAAGTTAGTGACACTATCTTTTGAAGCCGTGTACGAAGAACTGACAGTGAAATCAGCAACTTTTGGAGTCACCGTAATCTTTGTCCCCGAAAAAACAATCGAGAGTACAGCGACTAGAGCGCACACTGAGATTATTGCACTGACCCATACACGTTTCCTGAACAAAAATCGGCGTGACGTTGGTGTTCTATATGAACGTGTAACAACTGGCTCGGGTTCACGTGAGTAAACGCGTGATTCCCTTGTATCAATTTCTTGCGGAGCAGTAACAGCCATTGGTCTAGGTTCACTTCTCTCAAATGAAGTTTCGTTTTCTACCTCAACTCGAGCAGTTGCTTTTGTTGTTTTCTTACCTACAGCCTCTGCTTTGGCTTTTGATAGTTCTAGAAAGAAAGCTGATGGCTCTTTTTTCGGTGGTTTAATATCTTCAATATTTTTTGGCATATAAATAATTAGTTAGTAGCTTGATAGAGTACTTCAGCGGCAAGAAATGGATCACGGGCAACATTAGTACTGAGTCGAATATGGTCTGCAAATAGTTTCGTCGCGATCGGAATAACCTCAAAAGCTCGGTCAGTAGCAGTATAGCGATGGAATGCCTCATTTTCAATCACCTCCTTACTCCAAGTAAGTATTGCTTCGTCTGCACTAAGATAGAGTATGCTTGGCACTGTTCCATTTTTCATGAGACTCGTCAGCCCGTTACTAAATTCCTTTACCCAATTTTCATTTACGCTCTTTAGTATACCAGAAATTTTGTTTTGCTCATCAAGACTAAGTGCTTTTTCTGAATACATTCTAATTTTCGAATAGGCCGACTCAAAACCAATCGTATACCCATCCATAAGTGCTCGTACGATATTGTGTATACCGATTGGAAATGTCGCTGATTGGGTCAGAACTCCACTTTTAATTATTGAAATTTCTGAGATTTCTGCACCTATATCTAAGAATATGAAATCTTCCTGGGCACCTACGAAATCCCTAATGAGTACATAGAGTGAGAGTAGATACGAATGGAATACAATTTTTTTGTGTGGGAAAATTCCACGCACAGTATCAGTTATCGTATCAAGAACGATTTTGGGACTAGCGCTAATATAAAAAGTGAGGGCAAGTGATTTAGCACGTGCCCCAATTGGGTGATTCACAGGGTAGCCATTGAGCTCGACATTGAGCGTCTTTTCTTCAATCGTTTCGAGCGCATTATGCAGTTCCTGATATTTCGCATTCGCAGCTGATTCAAAGATGTCCGATTCGCGACGAAGCATTTCATTTAATAGTTTATGGGTCACAGAAAACTCTATGTCCCGTGAAGAGACAACGCGCCTTACTTGTGCGCTATACCACGGAGCACGAAGAAATACTGAGATACTCGATGGAGTACCAATATGTACGTCATGGATTTCAGTGAGTGCCTGCTTGAGCGCGCTCATCATGCCCGTGAGAAAAATCTGGAAATTTAAATCATCTTTGAAAAAAACAGGCTTGCGTACGCTAGCAAGGATTTCAGTTTTCGTCTTACCATCTTTTACTATGGTGTGACTTAGCGCGGCTCCAACTGAACCAGAGCCTAAGTCAATAGAAAGTCTAAGATCTGAATTTCCATTTTTCTTTTTACTTCCAAAAAACATGGTCTTATTATATACCAAGCAAATGATTCTAAGAAAGAATTGCTTTGATTCTTCGTACACCTTGTGATGAAGCTTCTTCTTTCTGGATTTTAAAAATTCCAAGTTCACTCGTACGTGAGACATGTGGGCCACCACAAAATTCTTTGGATATCGGATTACCATCTTTATCGACAATCATATATACAGAAACCATATCAGGATACTTGGCACCAAATTCCATTTCTGCTCCGATCTTTTTAGCTTCCTCGCGTGGCATTTCCTTACGTACTACTTCAAGGTCTTGTGTAATCCACTCATTTACACTATTTTCAACTTTGATCTTCTCTTCATCAGTCATCTTCCGATCAAATACAAAATCTATTCGCAATCGCTCTTCGGTAATATTACTTCCCCGCTGCTTAACTTCTTTGCCCAAGACTTGTTGTAGTGCAGCAAGTAATAAATGGTGGGCAGTGTGGAGCTTAATTGTTTGCTCATTATGATTGGCGAGTCCACCTTTGAACATACCAGCTGAAGCAGTTTGGGAAAGCTTTTGATGCTCTACCATTTTTATATTGAAATCATCGAGATCAATTATCTGTCCCTTTTCTGTGGCAAGCTCGAGCGTCAGTTCAATTGGGAAACCATAGGTGGTAAACAGGACAAATGGATCAGTGCCTTTCTCGAATTCTTTTAGGCCAGTTTCCAGTGTTTGATGAAATTTGATTTCTTCTTTATCTAGTTCTCTTTTGATGTGTTCGAGATTAACTACTAAGTCAGGATATGCATCTTTATATTTTTGAATAAAATCATCAACCAAGAAATCAATGGTTCCATATTTAAGACCAAGATAATCCACAAATCTAACTGCACGACGAATTAATCTTCGTAATACGTAGCCTTTACCGTTGTTGGAGGGCAGAACTCCATCATTAATAATGAAAATAGCTGTTCTTATGTGATCTGCTACTACTCTAATTGCTCTCTCATCTTTATTTATTGCAGCACTTCTAAGATTTGTGATTATCCCCCCGAACAAATCTGTATCATATGCAGTCTTCTTGCCCTGCATGACAGCTGTGATTCGCTCAAGACCAGCACCGGTATCAACATTGCGTTGTGAAAGTTTACCGATAACCTTTCCATCTTTTTTTTCATATTCCATGAAAACGTCATTCCATATTTCGATTACATCTTCTTTTTTGACCGCTTCAATAAATTGCTCATGCGACAGATCTCCAATCCTACCAGTCACATCGTAAAACATTTCGGTACATGGACCACATGGGCCGTTGTCTCCTGGGCTCCACCAGTTGTCATCAGCAGGTAACGCATAAATGCGATTTTCAGGAATTCCGAACTTCATCCAAACCTTCTTTGACTCTTCATCAAACGGAGCATTCTCGTCACCTTCAAATACCGTAACATAAAGTTGGGATAGATTAAGTCCAAGACCCTTGTTGCCTTCATCTTCATTATCTCCAATAGTTAAAAATTTAAAACTATACTCAATAGCCTCTTCTTTAAAATATGCACCTAACGACCAATTGCCCATCATTTCAAAGAATGAGAAGTGGCGATTGTCGCCGATATCATCAAGGTCACCTGTGCGAACACATTTTTGGATATTCACCAGTCGATTTCCTGACGGATGCTTCTGACCAAGCAGATATGGTACGAGTGGCTGCATCCCAGCAGTATTAAAAAGTACTGATGGATCATTCTCAGGTACAAGTGAGGCCGAAGGCAAGATTGCATGGCCACGTTTCTCGAAAAATGTGAGGAATCGCTTTCGGATTTCTTCAGATTGCATATATGTAAACTACCATATATCGGGCAAATAAAAAACGGATACAAATTATTTAGTATCCGTGAATTGTATATTTCAGAAGTGTCTTCCAGAATTGAGGTCTGGTCCTATAATTTTTATACTCTTCCTTGTTGTAATAGTGTCAGAGTTCATGGTCTGCATTTCGATCCTATCCTGATACCTTTTAACTTGTTCACTTAGTATTGTCTCCCTTTTAACACTTTTTATAAGATGCACGAACAAAATTATAATTATCGCCAACAAAAAAATATAGCAGAAAGAGACTAAGAAATGTAGGGGTTTCATAGAGTTAGTTTTCTAACTACAATTATGCAAAGAAGTAAATATTTGTCAAATAGAAACGGCCTGTACTGTTCTCACAAGTTTTTTACAAACTTCTCAAGATTTTTGGGTTTCAAGCCACTTTTTATATATCTTCGCCATAGACTCAAATCCTTTTTGATTGTCAGCAATTAACTCTTTGCCATGTACAAGCCGGATACTAGCATTGATCTCAATGTTTTTCTTGCTTAAGGGAACTTTCCTCTGACGAAGGATCCTCTTTTTCGCTATTTCAAATATCTTCGTTTTCGAGCGAGTGACACTACTTATAAATGCATTAGCACTAAGCGGTTTACCTGTAGTCATTTGTACAAATTCAGGAAAGGTTCTCGCTGAGCCAAGTTCCCAGGCTTTTTGAAGTTCTTTGCCAACTTTTGGATTATCAACTATATAGCCATATTTTTTATAAAAGTATTCTCTTCGCTGAGCCACCGCGAGTTCTGCCAAACCATAGGCATGGTATGAGCAAGCATTTTCCCAAGTATATATATGAGGTACGTTCAACAGCGAGAGTGAATCCTCATCGCGTGGTGCATAGATATGATTTACTTTCTTTGCCAGAGTTTTAATTTTTTCAACTGTGAGATTTTTTGAGCTGTAAAGTGCTCTCTCAAAATACGCAACTGCCATGATACTCATAAGAGACAGTGGCATGAGTGGGTAAATTTTCTCAAGTTTTCGCTCAAAAAGTTCAAAAGGATATGATTTACCTTCTTTATTTTTTGCATAACGATCTCTCCATTCATTGCTTCCAAACATTGAATCCATAAACATACTTTGCGACTCAGCCCAGGAAGTAGAAGCAGGTGGGTATTCTGTATTAATGCAAGATTCTGAAATCTCTGAATTAAGTAGGTGTGCAGCATGCCCTCCCTCATGGAAGAGCGTATGCATTCCTTGATACCCTGAGCCAACTTGTCCATAAACAACGTTGCAAGTGAAATTAGAGGAACCTGTAAACCGCTTATTATCTACTTTGTAAATAATATCCGGCCAGTGGCAGAATCCGTTGCTATATTTACCTTTGCGATCCAAAAGATCGAGTGTAATACGAGAACCTTTGAAATCTACTCCAAGCGCATCAAACGATCTACCCCAGCGAATGAGCGCGTCACCAAATTGGAAATATGGATCTTCTTCTTTGGTAAAATCACCGCTCATCATGTACCAAAAATTCCATGGTTTAAGAAGTCCAGGCATGGTTTTCTCAAGTTTCTTAATATTTAGAAATGCAAACTTTGTTTTTGCATAAATTTTGTCAAAAATGGAGAAGAGTTCTCTCTTGGTCATTCCCTCTTCAGTTTTGAGTTTATAACTATAGAAATCAGAAAACCCAAGTGTTCGAGCGAATGTATTGCGTAGTTTAATAAGTTCTAGATACTCTTTAATATGCGTTACAGCGAGTCCTTCGCGCGCCATAAATGATGCCTTCCGGACCTCCTCATCTTTGTGAGTAACAGTTATCATCCGCATTTTATTCTCAGAAGCTGCGACAAATTTACCAGACTCATGATCACGGTAGCCTTCTTTTCTTGTTGCACGGATTTTATGAATTTTAGCTTCAAGTAAATCTATTCTTTCTTTCAATTTCTTCGCCTCATCTGGTATTTGAAAACGGCTAAAGAAAAGCTTCCAGTAACTAAGTCGCTCCTTGTGAGATTGGTTTATGTTTTTCAGTTTCAAAAACCTATCAACTTCCTCTGCAAGCGCCTTATCTGAACGGAATTTGTCCCGTGCTTTGAGTGCGGTCTGCATATTTTCATCTACACTGTGATCTCCCATGTATGAGAGCCAGAAAAGATCTTCATATCTTTTGTGAAGTTCTACATTCGTTTTGTTTAGATGTATTAGAAATGTTTCTGGACTATCCGTTTGTTTCTTCATTTTTATCTTCCTCATTAGTATCTGTAAATTCTCGAAGCCTATGCTCAACGAGCCAAAGGACTAAGAAAATAAAGAGCGTAAGTATTGTTACGATAAGTGCAAGCGGATAGAAGCCAAACCCTACCGCCATACCAATACCAGCTGCGACCCAAATACTTGTCGCAGTCGTAATTCCGGTTAAATGTGTATGGCGAAGAATAATTAAGCCAGTGCCGAGAAATCCAATACCGGTAATAATTTGTCCAGCGATAAATGTAGGATTAAATCCAGCAAGTCCTGCATATTGTTCACCAACGAGTTCTGAAATGATTATAAAGAGTGCTGAACCCATTGAGACAAGTGCGTAGGTACGCATCCCAACAGTCTTGTGTGCAAATACACGCTCAATACCAATCACCATACCAAGTCCCATCGCGAGAAAAAGTTTAATAATTATATCTCCGTAGAGCGAGAAAAATTGTTGTTCCATATGTATAGAGTATAGCAAGTCAGAGCTATTTGGAAAATCATTACTCACAAACGCCACCACCGAGACACATTCCTCCGTCATAAAGGACTATCGATTGACCAGCTGAAACTAAGACTGGTTTTTCAAAAATAATTTTAACTTCGTCCTCAATTCTACTTGTATTTTCATATTCAATACGACATGCAAGTTCCTCACCATGATAACGAACTTGAGCGGTATATCTTTTATTTTCTATTGGTTTAATTGAAATCCAATTTACTTGTGTAATCATTCTAGCATCCGTCAGAATGTTGGAATGATCCATTTGAATATTACTTTTCTTCTCGGCTACCGTGATAGTATTTTTTTCTATATCTTTTGCAATAACAAAAAGCTTAGAATCAGTAGCGGATTTTTTAGTTATAGTAAATCCATGACGCTCGCCAAGCGTATAAAAGAGTGCACCATCGTGGTAGCCAATTTCCTCCCCATCTTCATTTAGTACTTTCCCTTGCTCTGTTTGTATGTAGTGCGAGAGAAACTCTTTCATATCTACCTCACCTAAGAAACAAATTCCCTGACTATCTTTCTTCTCTGCGTTCGGAAGATCATACTTCTTTGCGAGTTTCCTCACATCGGCTTTCTCCATTTTCGCTACCGGAAAAAGCACGTGTACCAAATCACTCTGTGTTAGTGTCCAAAGGAAATAGGATTGATCTTTGGCTGGATCTTTACCTTTATATAATTGATAATTACCATTTTTTAATTGATTTTGTGCGTAGTGTCCTGTCGCAATATAGTCTGCACCATGTGCTTTGGCGAAATCCCAAAAGACACCGAATTTTATTTCCCGATTACACATTACATCAGGATTTGGAGTTCTACCTTTTTGATACTCTTTAATCATATAGTCTGCAACCTTCTCTTTGTAGATAGTTTCCGCATCAAAATCCATAAATGGAATCCCGAGGTGTGCACAAACCCGAATTGCATCACGTCGCTCTTCGGGCCATGTGCAGACAATAAAATCAGGCTGCCATGTTTTCATATACACCCCTACTACTTCATAACCCTCATCTCGAAGAAGCGCAAGTGTGACTGCTGAATCAACTCCGCCAGATACTCCAACGAATACTTTTTTTCCTTTCATCTTTATCATAGAGGTACACTGAAACTACTAGAAAATTCCTCTTACAGCAAGTATCCTCAATAAACCCTATGCTAGTACTAGCCGATCTTACAAGGCAATAAGTTTTTTATAGAGCTCAAATGTGGCACGGGAGTCAGATAGTGCGGTATGGGCATTTTTGTTCTCAACACCAAAGAGTTGGCAGAGTGAATAGAGTGAAAATTTTTCAATATCTTCGCGCTTCTTGGCTTTGGCATACGCAATTGAGATAGTATCGAGTTTATGGAAATGCATTTTATTCTCGACGCCGGTCTCAGCAAAGGCTTTAGCAATAAATGACCAGTCGAAGCTTATGTTGTGTGCAACCATAACTGCCCCTTCAGTTTTTTTACTAAATATTTTCAGAGCTTCTGGGAGTGAGTACGCGAGTGCCCAATCTTCTGCCGAGTAGCCATTCACCCGAAGTGCACCGCGTTCTGCTTGCTCAATTCGTTCGGGTTTAATTTTTAGTTCAAATTCTTCAATCACTTCAAAGAGCTGACCCTTGACCGGATCAACACTTTGCCCAACTACTACTACACCAATTTGAATAATCTCATGCACAAGTAAATTGAGACCAGTTGTTTCGATGTCTATGAATGCTAGGTTTTGTTTAAACATACGAATTAGTAAATAGATAAGTAGAAAATAGTTAATAGACGTTTTATACTATAAGACTAGCGTAAGTATTTGTCGATATTAGCCTTATGCTCAGTAAATGTCTTGGCATAGTGAATTATGCCAGTCTTGTCATGCAGATAAAAGTAATAAGGCGAATCTTTTGGCGAGAGGACAGCTTCTAGTGAAGCAAGGCCGGGATTACCGATGGGAGTTGGTGGTAAACCTGCGTTTGTATACGTATTGTATGGGGTGTCAGTTTCAAGATCTTTAATGGTGAGTTCGGCACTCGTCTTGTGTAGGATGTACCCAAACGGCGCATCAACTTGCAAATGCATCCCTTGCTTGATTCGCTTCCACAAGATCCCCGCAATAATTGCCCGATCATCACTCTCACCTGCCTCAGCTTCAACAATTGAAGCCATCGTCACATAGTCAGCCCAACTATGTGTAGTCTCTATACTTTTTACTTTGAGAGACTCTGTTTGATGTTCAAATTCTTGGTGCATACGATCTCTAATATCAGCCTCACTTGCAATGGGGCTAAAGAAGTACGTGCTTGGGAACAAGTATCCTTCTAATCCTTTAGTGTCGTCCATAAACTGCACTGAATCAAAATTTGGATATTTATCTTCCAAAACTCTTGTCATTTCAAGCCGAGTAATCCCCTCTGGAAATGTCACTTTTACTTGTTCAATACCAAAATCCCCACTACTAATCCTCTCGGCTACATCCAATGTCCCTCCAGTAGTTTTAAAATAGTAATCCCCTGGAATGATAGTCTTCTCTTTTCCCAGAAGTACTACCAGTGACGTGAAAAGTAATTTTGAACGAATAAGGTGAGCTTCATGTAAATCTTGTGCAAGCTCCTTGAGAGTCTCACCTTTATTAATGGTTATATAGATTGGTGAGGCAAGAGAAGCCCCTGGTGCAACAGTCGCAATAAGCAAAAGAAATATCACAATGCTTACAAGGAGCACCGCAGTTTTCCTCACTTTTTTCGTGTGAGCCACTTTGTATTCACTTATAGGTTCGTTGTAATAAGTATCCATGAATTAAATCGGAAGGTCTGTCGGAGCCTCAGCTTTTTTGGAATCAATGCGCTTAAATGACGGAGTTTCTGAAACACGTCCTGGGAAGTGGTAGAGTGTCGCGAGTTCTTCAGTTGAGAGTACGAAAGGATCTTGATGTGTCGTATCAAAAAAAGGTGGATAGTAGTATTGGCGAAGCTTGTAGGCTTTAAAGAAGTCAATTTTCTTACGTAAAAAGCGGTTACCTGAAAAATCTTGCCAGGGATGGTCAAACGCCACAGCACTTTTGGCACCTGATGGAACAATAGTATTTGAAAATGGCGAACTAAATGGTCTAAAGAGTACCGAGAGGTTTGGTACCTGCATACCAGAGTATTTATCCTTGTGTGCTATGTAGAGAATTCTCATACCACAGTCAAATGAAAACTTCTGCATATTTCGCTCCATTGATTTAAGTACATCCTTTTTCTCATCAGTGAGAAGCGCAATTGGGTTATCTTTGGCTTTATCGGCCGTCACAAGACCTGAATCAACAAGTGCCTTAATTTCCTTTTTTATATATTCAGCTCTCTGTTGGGCACCAAGTTCCTGAAGTGAATCCTTTTGGAAGTAATGATCTTTTGATGGGTAGCGACCAAATGAAAACGCTGAGGTACCTTTCGCAGGCACTCCACGAGTAATAATCTGCATCCAAAGCTGTTCACCTTTACCAATTGAACCAAAATATTCTAACAGCGGAGTCAGTGGATCAATTTTCTGTTCTTCTTCTAGTGAGAATTGCTTGTCCATACCGTAGTCGATATAGGTTTTGATTGGAAATGGATCGGGCTTTGCAAGTTTGTACTGCCAACCAAACATCTCCCAACCATTATCTTTCGTAAAAGGTGGAACGGCTTCTGTGTAATCTGGCACTTCGGCAATTTCGACATCAGGATACTGAGAATATACTTGTGATTCTACAAGAGATTTATACTGTGCGGGACAACGAATATAAAAATGGATATCACCCTCGATCGAAGTAATCTCAAGCGAAAACCAGAGTAAGACTTTGCCATCCCAATACTTTGCCTTCCAAGTTGAGACACCACCTGTTTGATAGAGGGCGTTCATCAGAATAAATTCCATCGCTTGCGGTGATTTCCAAATTTCTTGGGGAATTCTGACTTCAAGAAGCTTAAAATTAAGCGAGGCAAGATAGGCATGGCGAATGTAATTAAGCCACATATGCCAAGAAACTAATCCAAGAATAGGTACAATCGCATACGGAATATAATGCCACACATAGTAGAGTGCTTCGCGTGAACCAATAGTGAGGAGATCTCCAAAAATCATAATTTAAAGTATAACGTGATTAGTCCAATTCGTCGATAAATTTAGAAAGTAATGGCCATTGTGTAGGCGCTTTTTTTATCGAGTGTCCGAAAAAGAATAGAGCCCTCATGCGTCGTGGGCGTATGATTGAGATAGATTTTCTTGGAAAAAGTATAGGTAGTCGCTTCTTTCGTAAGTACATCCATGGTGTATATGTTTGAGATAGCCTGGCCATTGGCATCAAGAATTACCATAGTACCGATACTTCCATTCCCTTCTTTCCAACCACAGCCATTTACTGTACCTACTACTGTGACAGGAAAATGGATTGATTTTTCTATATCTGGACTTGTAAGTGCAATGCATGGAGAGCCAGCCTTGCCGATTTTTTGGATGACCGCAGGCAGTGGGTTCTCCGGAAGAGTTGCCTTTGTTTCTTCTACACTCTTCGAAAAGACTCCATAGCCAAGGAGAAATACTATAAAGATAAAGCCAGCTATTATAAGTACGATGTCCCAAAATCCAATCTTATGCACGAGTCTAGTATACCATGTTCGAATTTCAGAACGCCGAGAAATGTAAAAATCGCCAGAGGGCGACTTTTACATGTACATTATGCGATTGTGTAAAGTCCGTTCTTCATTTTCTTGAAATATTTTGGATTCTGGAGGTTCACGAGAATGGTATTTCGTTTGAGAAAACGCTCTTTCAAGACACGGTCAACAATATCGTCTTTGGAAAGTGGTCCTGATTCTTTGAGGATTGATTTGATAACATCTCGCACCACACCTTTTCGGTAACCCCAGTCAGCAAGGCCGTATGTACCACGGCCAACAAGTACAAAGCGCTTATCTTTAATCACTTCATTGTGAGTTGTTGCTACGTGAGTTTTGCGATTGAAAAGTTTGGTAATAGAATCAGCAATTTCACGGAAGTGAAGTGGTGAACCATGTTTACGCATGACGAGGTAAGCATAGTCGCGTACGCCACGAACTTTGACATTAGATGAATCTGACTGGCCCCATTCATTAAATGGGTTCTTACCCATGCGCTTGGAGATATTGAGCCAGCGACGTGCAATTTCTTCATTGAGAAGTTCACCATTAACATTTTTAAGTTCACCCAAGAAATCTTCAATAAACTTCCCCTCTGGCACAAGTTCATCATCAGTGAGTTTGGTATACATACGCTTTAGTGCATCATGAACTTCATCGGCAATATCACTATCCACTGACCAGCGCGCACGAAAATGTTCATCTTCTTTGTGCTTCGTAAATGCATCACCGAGAACAAGATAGAAATTAATATGGTTTTGAGTGTTCTCGTCAGGTGAGGCGTGGTTGAGAAGATCTTCTTCAGCAATGACTGAACCGAGTTCCTTCATGTAATCATGGAGTTCAGTAAAAACATACTCGTGTTCTTTGTAGACATCAGATTTACGGAGTGTCGCGAGAGCAGCATTTTCGATTTGTCGAACGCGTTCACGAGTAATATTGTATTTCTGCCCAATTGATTCAAGCGTACGACGTTCAGCATCATCACCAAGACCATAACGATAAAAAATAACCTCATGCGCTCGGGGTGAGAGTGGTGAGAGGATCTTTTTGGTGACCTGTTTTGGCTTAAATGATAGTTTTGGCATTTGTTTGACAGTTAAATAACTAATACTTATTATGTTGAGTTTTATACTATCACTGTGGAAAAGTTCCGTCAAGTACCCGCTCGTAAGCCTTTTATAGCCCTATGTAGGAACAGCGGGCTATAAAAGGCTTACTCCCTCAAATGGATAATACTAAAGCTGACAGACCTTCTTGATCCTCCAATCATTTCATTGACTTTGTGACTAATGTATGGTATCATACCTCTAGACCGGTGAGGATCGGAATATAAGCACCTGGGAGCAATTTGCTCCGCAATTGAAAAAATGAAAAGAATAGCCAATGCAATTTTAGTATTAGGAATCATAGGATTCCTTTGTACCGAATTAATTATTGGTATCCAATTCGGCCACGAAAAGGTACGCAGGGAAACCCAATCTGAGTCCTCTGCAAAATCATTACTGGTTTCACAACAAATGCTTAAATGTGACCAAACTTGCAGGAACAAAATCATCAAAGAGTTTCTGCAAACTTCAGACACAGATATAATTACAATCAAAAATGAGAACGATTTCTGGTATTTAGATCTCCAGAAAGTTACTCAAACAGAAAGTAACAGGTACCCAAATAAAAACCTTGGGTTGCAGGAGGCAATTGCTCTATCCCAATACTCACAATATATACCTGCGACCTGGTTAGAAAACACAGAAGTTGTATTCCGGGGAACTGTGATATATAAAAACGGTGTTAAATTTGTACCTTGCATCAAAAGTTTGAAAATTGCGGATGGCTACGATATTAAACTGGTCTTTAGACCATTAAATACGCCAACAAGTGAATTAAGGACAATCTACGCAATACTTTCATGACGCTACATATTCCTACTATATTTTATGACCTGCTTGATACTATCAAAGCAGGTTTTTATTTTTTACTATCCCCTATCCGCTATACCCTAATCGCTAATTAAAACAATTTAATGACATCATGCACGGTAATTACAATCATTAGTCCGATGAGAATTATAAAACCGATACTGTTGGCGTAATTTGCGAATTTTTGGTTGAGGCGTTTACCACGAATTGCTTCGATGAGGAGAAAAAGTAGACGTCCGCCATCGAGTGCTGGAAATGGGAATAGATTAATAACCGCAAGGTTAATTGAGATTAGCGCAGTGAAATAGAGTACATAAGCGAATCCGAGATTAAGTGCTTGTTTTACAAGTCCTACGATTCCAATTGGACCTGCGACATCAGAGAGATCAGCATTACCAGTTGCAGCACCTCCAAGGAGTCCCCCAAATGCTTTGACAATATTACTCGTCTCATTGATTGTGGTTTTGGCACCGTAAATGAAAGATTTAAAAAATGGCAGTTTGAGTGTTCCTACTTCATCAAGTGAGACACCAATCATGGGAACAGTACCTCCTTCACTTATAGTTGGCGTGACCATAATATCCATAGCTTCACTGTCACGAACAACACTAAGCATAATAGGTAGGTCACCATGAGTATGCACAAATTCTTGAAATACTTCTGGTGACGGATCTGAGATTTTTTCTTCTAGATAGGAAATACTTTCAACCTTATCACCAGCTTCAAGACCAGCCGCATGAGCTGGAGTCTCCTCTGAAACCTGCGTGATCGTTAGCATTGAGTTTTGTACCAACGTTTTATCAAATGAAGAACTTGATGCCTGTAGTCCGAACATAAATGCAACTGAGAGGAGGAGCCAAGCAAGTAAAATATTAAATACAATACCAGCAATAAGTACGAGTGCTTGAATTCCTCGTGGTTTGTTCACGAGTGCACGTGCTGCATCGGGACCACTCTCTGATTCATCATCAGGATTTTCACCAAAAATTTTTACGAATCCACCAAATGGAATCCAGTTGAGTGAGAACAGTGTGCCCTTCCGAGTAAAGAGTTTCAGCGCTCTTGGTGGGAAGCCAATACCGAATTCATCTACTCGAATGCCGGACTTTTTGGCAACAATAAAATGCCCATATTCATGGACAAGAATAAGTACAAGTAGAATGAGTATAAATATAATGATGGACATCAGCTCAGTATAAAGTAAAAGAGGCTAAGTTGAAAGATAACCCGTAAACGTTCGGGTCAAACATCTGCATTGAAAGTAAGTATTAGTTAAGCACCTCCTTTTCTTTTCTCTGGAAAATAAGCTCAAGGTTTTGATTGGCTTCGTCAACGCACTTTTGAATTTCAACTTTCTCACGCTCCGCTTCGTCTTCACTACCTGCTTGGTCTTTGAGCATTTTCATAGCAGTCTCACGTTCTTTGCGAACACTAATGCGTGCGTCTTCAAGCTTTTCTTTCAGTACTTTTACTGTACGTTCACGATTCTCTGTTGTTAACATTGGGAAAATAACTCTCAATCCTTGATCATCAGAAGCAACCGAGAGTCCAGTATTGGCTGCGCCAATTGCTTTCTCAATAGCTTTAATTGTGCCTTTATCCCAAGGAACAATTCGAAGTGTCTTCGGATCTTCAACATTGACTGAAGCAATATTTCCAATCGGTTGAAGTGATCCGTATGAATCCACTCTGACATTATCAAGTATAGAAGGACTCGCTCTACCCGTATGAACAGATCCATATTCTTTGGATAACCATTCACCAACCTTTATGAGTGAATCCTTTAACTCTTTTACGTATGTAGACATATATGTGAGTAAGTATAATTTGATTTTATAATTGAGGCAATGTGAGTGCTAGGTGTTCCAGAATCATTTTCACTGACGAGCCACGAGCATGGAGATGGCGTTTGAACGAAAGTAACTGAGCAAGGTAGGGCACAAGGTGGTAGTTCTTTTTTGTATGCATTTCGCTTGCAAGCTCACGCTCTATACTTTCCACAAACTTGAGCGCTTTCGCTGACGTGAGTGACTCTGTCTCATTATCTCCATCAGTTGTTTTAAGTAGTGTGCGAATTTCACCTAATCGTGAAGCAATAGTTTTTTTAAGGAATGCATTTTGCGTTTCCTTATTTTTAATACGTGTTATTACCTGAGCACGGGAGCGAAGTGTATCAAGTAATTGATCTGGGTATGGTGTAACTAAGAAAAAATGAAGTCCTTTGATTGGTTCCTCAAGAAGTTTCAAAAGCGATTGTTCTGCTTCACGAGTTAGTGATCTTGCGCATAGTATGTAGAAGGTATGATCAGTTATAGATGAGAGAATACACTTCTCCTTAAATATTCTCGACTCCAGAATACCAAACTGCTCATGATGTTCGACTATCACTCCAGGATTACCGAGAGTCTCGATGCCCTCCGTTTTTAGATAGGCCAGAATTTCTTCAGCTTCCTCTAATTCCCCGCCAACAATATATGTATGCTGCAATTTTGAGAGTGGAACCCCAAACATATACTAACGTTTACTTATAATAGTACGTTTATATGAATCAAGATGGGCAAGCGCAATGCCGGTACCCTTGGCAACACAATAGAGTGCATCGTCAGCAAGTCTGGCTTTAACTCCAGTCGCTCGAAAAACAAGTTCTGGGAAATTACGAAGTTGTGATGTACCACCAGTCATGATAATACCCTTATCAATAATGTCGGAGGCAAGTTCTGGTGGTGTCTCTGAGAGCACATCTTTGATTGCCTTGAGTATCTGACGAAGCTCACTATCAATTGCTTTGACGATTTCATTGGTCGAAATTTCTGTCGTACGTGGAAGCCCTTGAATAAAATCACGCCCTTTGACTGTCATTGTGAGATTCTCCTCAAGCGGTACCGCCGCTCCAATTTTTATCTTGATATCTTCGGCCGTCTTATCACCAATTCCTAAATTGTATGCCCGCTTTATATAGTCTGTGATTGCCTGATCAATTTTATTACCCGCACATTTCACTGAGGTTGATGCCACGATACCCCCAAGAGAAATAACGGCGACATCTGTTGTGCCACCACCAATGTCGACAACCATATGTCCACAGGATTCGTGAATAGGAATCCCAGCACCAATCGCGGCAAGTATAGGCTCTTTGACCACATAGGCGTTTTTCGCACCAGCGCGGAGTGCCGCTTCGATGACTGCGCGTCGTTCAGTTGAGGTGACGCCGGCTGGCACAGAAATCATGACATCAGGTTTGAAGAAATGAAATTTACCAAGTGCCTTATCAATAAAGTATCGTAGCATGGCTTCAGTCACACGGTAGTCAGCAATAACACCATCCTTCATCGGACGGTAGGCAATAATACTCTCCGGGGTTTTGCCAATCATTTCTTTCGCTTCATTTCCGATAGCAAGTACGCGATTATTTACCTCGGAAATCGCCACCACTGAAGGTTCATTTAATACAATTCCCTTACCTGGTACGAATACAAGCGTATTGGCGGTGCCTAAATCTATTCCTAAACGATTTGAAAATAAGGCCATATAAATTAGCGTGTAGTGATAAGGTTATAGGGAATAGTAAATAAATTCAGAGATTATTCGAGTATATCACGACGATCTTGGTTTCTGATAGTAGTCTCATGGTATTCTTCTCATATGATCTCCGTTTCCGTAATTCCTATAGTGCGTGGACTGCCCAAAGACACCCTATCCTACTTTTCCTCATTTGATATCCGTGAGGGAGATTTGGTTGTCGTTATGATCGGCAGTCGAGAGGTTACTGCATTAGTAGTAGAAGTACGACCAATTGAAACCACAAAACTCTCGCTGAAAAAAGAACGGTTTAAAATGAAAAAAGTAATCCGCGCACTTGGGCCTTCTCCATTTTCGTCTGCATTATTTACTACAGCAAAGCGCTCTGCACTCCATTTTCTGACGAGTACGAGTAGTATGCTCGGACTTCTCTTACCGCTCACCCTTATTGATGAGACACTCTCTGCCAAGTCACCAACTGTAGCTCGATCGACACATGAACTTCCACAGTCAGAAAAATGTGTCTTAGAGCTTCCTACTGATGAGCGCAGGTCACTGTATCGAACACTCGTGCGAGAAGCTTTTGCCCGCAACGAATCCTGCATGATTATTGCCCCGACGATAATTGAATGTATCCGTATCGAACAAGAAGTAGCACGTGGCATAGGAGAATATGTGTATACACTACATAGTCAACTAGCCAATCCAGTCATAAAGAAAATGATCGGAGAAATTCTTAGTAAAACCCATCCGGTACTTATTATTGCTACTCCCTCATTTTCGACAATACCCCGACGTGATCTCAGAACTATAATTTTGGAACGTGAGTCTTCAAGTGATTACCGTACGTTTGATCGTAATCAGATTGATTGGAGAGTATTGCTTGAGATACTTGCGGAAGAACTCCATGTACGATTTATTCTGGCAGATACGCTTTTGCGATTTGAAACACTCTATCGACACCAGCTTAAAGAATTTGTAGAACTGAGACCACTCACGATTGCCCCTAGAGAGCAGAAAACCTTTTCGATTGTAAATATGTTGGACGATGAAGCGACAATAAAGGATAAAAATAAATTCAAGGTTTTCTCGAGTAAGACTGGAAAGCAGATAGCAGATTCACTTCGCCAAAGGAAACATGTCTTTGTACTCACTCATCGCAAAGGCTTGGCAACAACAACACTCTGTCAGGACTGTGGACATATCTGTGCCTGTGGACGCTGTGGAAGTCCACTCGTACTTTATACGGACAAAATAATTACTAAACAGAAAAATCAATCAGCAACTATTAAAAAAGTTGAGGAGCGTTATTTCATGTGTAATCGCTGTCGCATCGTCGAGCGTGCAAACTTTGCATGTCCGTATTGTAAAAGCTGGAATCTCAAGGAATACGGTCTGGGTAATGAACGTATTATTGATGAATTAAAGAAAGACTTTGGTGATGAGCGAGTATTCCCCTTTGATCAGAGTACTATCAAGACCATCCGTGCTCGAGAACTTTTCATAAAGAAATTTTACGAAACTGAAGGAGGTATTCTTGTGGGCACCGAACAAGCAATTCCGTATCTCAAAGATATTGCTACAGTCGTAGTCGTGTCGATCGATTCAATGTTCTCACTTCCAATTTATGTCGTAGTCGAAAAAGCATTACGACTCATTTTGCTACTTCGTGCACTTGCGATAGATGCCTGTATCGTCCAGACTCGGGCACCTGACAATAAAGTCCTCACCGATATTGAACGGTCTGCCTATCCAAAAATTATTCGTGATGATCTCGAAGAGCGAAAAGAACTTCACTATAGCCCATTTGTGACGACCGTACGTTTTATTTTCAAAAATAATGCACCACTTACTGACGAGCTCATACAACACCCATATGTCGTTGAACTCAATACATTTGCATTCAACGAGGTAATACGTGGGAAATATATTTCTGGTACTTGTGTGATGGTGCGGATTCCTACTCCCTACTGGGAAGCATTAATGACTCTTCCACCATCACCCGAGTCTATGCGCTGTAGAGAGATGCTCATTGAGATGGCCCAAGAAGCACTTTCGACTACTATTAACCCAGAAGGGCTCATACAGTAGCTTGCAGTAGGGGTATATCTGTGCTATTCTTTAGTCATGTCAATGACTGTAATTGAAGTAAAAAAATCAGGAAGCGAATCGAACTCGAGTCTTCTCCGACGCTTTTCTCGAAGTGCACAGGAATCTCGACTTGTACAACTTGTCAAAGCCCGCCGCCACGAGGTTCGCAAACCATCTAAGCTTTCTCAAAAAACAAGTATGCTTAAGCGTATTGTTCGTCGTAAAGCCAACGATCGTCTCCGCAAGCTTGGTAAAATTGCTTAATACCGAAGCTCAATGAGCCAAGAGAATTTCCAGATCATAAAAGAAGTAAAGAATATTCGCATACCGCGAATATCTTTCGTTATGGCTAAAGAAAAAATCCTCGGTAAGCGCTATGAGCTCTCAGTCTCATGTGTAAGTGCTCGCACTTCGGCGAAACTTAATAAGGAATTTAGAAACAAAAACTATCCCACTACTATCCTTAGTTTCCCGCTTTCCAAATCAAGTGGAGAGATCATACTTGAACCAAAGACTATACGTGCCCAAGCAAAAGAATTTGCTATGCAAGAATCAAAATTCCTACTTTTTTTGTTTATCCACGGCCTACTTCATTTGGCGGAGTATGAGCATGGTAGTACAATGAAGCAAGCTGAAAGAAAGTGGTGCGCATATTTTAATATTGCATACCCCGATCACGAATAGTGCTCACACTTTCTCTCGCGTAACTTACTCAATTTCACATGGCCAGAAATACTGTTGCGTGTATTGATATTGGATCAAGCACCACAAGAATTGCAATCGCACAATTTGAAAAGGGAGAAAAATTCCCAAAAATTATTGGCACTGGTAGTGCTGATGCTCTTGGTATGCGCGAAGGTTATATCATCCATCCACATAAAGCCCTTGAGTCAGTCAAGCGTGCGCTCGGTGATGCAGTACGCGTCGCGGGTGTCTCACCAAGACATGCCATACTCGCTGCAAATGGGGTCGGACTTCTCTCCTCGATTGCAGTAGGTTCTGCGATCATGTCTAAAGCAGATGGTGAAGTGACCTCACTTGATGTAGAAAAATCGCTTCGTGATGCTGAACATAGTTTAAAACTCACCAATAGAAAAATCCTCCACACTATTCCCCTTTCATTTTCAATTGATTCGAAGCCTGTCATTGGTAGACCTGAGGGTATGCAAGGCATTAAGCTTGATACCAAAGCACTCTTCATTAGTATTCTCGCTCAACACGTTGATGATTTCGTTTCGGTCGCGAGCTCTGTTGGACTTGATGTTGTTGATGTCATTGCTGGGCCACTAGCGGGAAGTATTATTTCGACCAATGAAAAACAGCGCACAGCTGGGTGCGCAGTGATTAATATTGGCTCAGATACAGTGTCAGTCTCAGTATTTGAAGATGACTTTGTCACGCTTCTCTTCGTCATCCCAATCGGTTCAAACGATATCACTAATGATATTGCTCTTGGATTAAAGGTCTCGCTTGAAGAAGCTGAGAGTATAAAAATTGGAAATATTTTTCAGGAACATTCACAGAAAAAAATTCAAGAAATCATTTCTGCGCGACTCATTGATATATTTGAACACATCGATGCACAGCTTCGTAAAATTAAACGCAGTGGCCTCCTCCCGGCTGGTGTCATTCTCACTGGTGGTGGCGCACGTATTGCACATATAGCTGAGATCGCACGTGATGTGCTCGGACTTCCTGCCCGCATCGGAGAATTTGAATTGAAAGGAAACAAATTTATTCCCAAAGATGCAGTTTGGCTCACTGCAGCAGGTCTTCCTGTTTACAGTACACTTCTTGGTGCCCAAACAGAGCGACATTATGATGTCGATGAAGGAACATTCAAAGACACGATCAAAAACTTTTTCAAACAACTCCTTCCCTAAGTACCATAGCAGCTCAAGAGTGGGACTTCCCTTTTTTGAAGGGTCTGCTAGTATATGAATATATTTATAATTTCACGGGGGAGAAACAAATACCATGCCAAAAGTTAATCCAGACATAGAATCTTTTGCCCGAATTAAGGTAATCGGCGTAGGCGGATCGGGTGGAAATGCAATTAATCACATGATTAATTCCAAAGTCAAGGGTGTCGAATTCATCGCCATGAATACCGATACGCAGGACTTACACAAATCACTTGCTGATAAGAAAATTCACATTGGTAAGAACCTTACCAAGGGTCTTGGCGCTGGCATGAGTCCAGATGTGGGAAGAAAAGCTGCAGAAGAAACCAAAGCTGAAATCCAAGATGTCATCAAAGGTGCTGACATGGTATTTATCGCAACCGGACTCGGTGGTGGTACAGGATCCGGAGCGTCCCCTATTGTTGCTCGCGCTGCCAAGGAGCAAGGTATTCTCACAGTCGGCGTAGTCACACGACCATTTGCCTTCGAAGGTGCCCAACGTGGACGCATTGCTGAAGCGGCTTTCGCAGAACTCTCAAACGAAGTTGATGCAATCATCGTCATTCCAAATGATCGACTCCTCATGATTGCAAGTAAGGAAATGTCATTCAAACAAGCCTTTGCACTCTGTGATGATATTCTTCGCCAAGCAGTTGAAGGTATCACTGATCTCATCACTACTCCAGGCGTGATCAACGTCGACTTCGCAGATATTCGCGCAGTCATGCAAGACGCTGGTTCAGCCCTCATGGGTATTGGAACAGCAAGTGGCGACAAGCGTGCAGAACACGCTGCGCTTGAAGCGATCAACTCTCCACTTCTCGATATCTCAATCAATGGCGCTCACGGTGTACTCTTTGCAATCTCTGGTGGCGACGATCTCGGTATACTTGAAATCCAAGAAGCAGCTCGAATTATCACTGAGAGTATCGATAAAGATGCCAAGGTTATCTTCGGTACGATTAAGGATGAGCGCTTGAAAAAAGGTGAAATCAAAGTTACTGTCATCGCAACCGGCTTCCCTACTGATGGACCAAAAAAATCTCTTTTCACTCAAGCAGCAGGGTCCAAGAATGACACTCCTCTCGATGCGCCAAAAAAGGAGATCCACAACACCTTGCCTTCCGATTATGTAAAACGTTCCGAGAGTGCAACAGCGCCAAAGAAAGTTGATGAGAGCGTCTTTGAAGGTGATGACGATGAAGAATGGAATGTCCCTGCGTTTTTGCGAAGAACGAAACGATAGAAATCAGTAAATAGAAAATAGTTAGTAGTAAATAGTAATAAGTCGCGCCTTACGGCGCGACTTTGACATTTATATAAAGCATAGTAAGGTGGACTTAGAAAAAATCGTAGTCATGAAAAAAATTATCACTTTTCTTTTAATTCTAAGTGTTGGGACTAATTGCGCACTGGCCCAAGACCAGACAAAACAGAGAGCAAAGGCTAAGGTCCTTAGTAACGGGCAATCTGTAGTTATACGTAATTGTGAAGAAGCTCCATTGTGGCTATTTAAAGCTGGTGACAAAGTGGTGATCCAAAAGGTCACCGTTACACTTGATGGAGTAGAAAATGCTATTAAACCAGAGTGGTATATTTCGAAAGATATCATCAAAAAAGATTCGGTTTATAGTAAAGAAACAGTAAACGTTTCTACTACTGATGATAAACATCTATATAAAATTGTAATTGAATATCGACTTGTCGAAATACAAATAATAGACCTTGAAGGTAAGCTCAACTAACTCTACATTGTAGAGTTTTTATTTTGCCTCAGACTGACTAGTCCTGTATACTGTCCTCCTATTTACCATTTACTACTTACTATTTACTTATGCATGACCTAATAATTATCGGAGGTGGGCCAGCTGGAGTGGCTGGAGCAGTGTATGCCGCACGTAAGCGTCTCTCGACGCTTCTTATTGCTACCGAATTTGGCGGTCAATCGACTGTCTCAGAAGGCATTGAAAACTGGATTGGTACACCAGTCATCTCCGGAGAAGAGTTGGCTAAGAACTTAAAAACCCACACCAAAAAGTATGAGAGTGAGAGCTTTGTCATAAAAGAAGGTGAGAAGGTCAAAAATATTTCGAAATCTGACTCAATATTCACCGTTCTAACTGAAACTGGTAGCTACCAAGCACGCGCGATTCTCATAACTTCAGGTAGCTCTCGACGAAAGCTTGAAATTCCTGGTGCGGCAGAGTTTGAAAACAAAGGTATCACCTATTGCGCCTCTTGTGATGGGCCACTCTTTGCAGACATGGATGTAGCAGTTATTGGAGGTGGCAATGCAGCGTTTGAAAGCGCGGCACAACTTGTGGCCTATTGTAAAAGTGTCACTATCATACATCGACGCGATACGTTCCGTGCTGATGAAGTGACAGTTGAGAAAGTTCTTGCTAATCCCAAGATCAAAGCTATTACAAATGTTGAACTTGTAAAAATCGAAGGCTCTGGCATGGTCTCCTCTCTCACCTACCGCGACTCATCCGGAAATGAAACCATGCTTCCAGTGCAGGGAATTTTCGTTGAAATTGGCCAGATTCCAAATAGTGATTTTGCCAGAGGTGTGCTAACACTCGATGAATTAAATAGGATTCCAGTTGATCCAAGATCTCAAATGACTGTTGTTTCAGGCATTTGGGCAGCAGGCGACGTCACTGACGGCCGCTATCATCAGAACAATATCGCCGCGGGTGATGCGGTCAAAGCCCTCGAAGATATCTACCTCTGGCTTCATAAAAATTCGTAGGCTTTACAAATTAAATAGTTCCTGTATATTTTGACTAGAAAAAGTCAAAATATGTTTTACAAAATAGATTTAGTAGCCCTGCAAAGCATTAGCGAATTCCCTGCTATTGTGCTTCCTTATGTCAAAGGTTTCGCAAAACCCTGGGAAGTGTATAATCCTGACCGTATAAATGATGCGGTTTATGAAAAAGATACCACTCTTATCTCTGCATCTGGTGCAAATCCAGGAGCCCCAAAACCAATAAAGGAAGCTGAATTCCAGCTATACCCTTTAAACACAGGCTTTGACATCAGAGCTATACACATTATTACTGTACTCCATTCAGAAGCCCAAACCCTCCATCTAAAAACAAATATCTTGGGCGTTAAGCTTGTTCCAAAGTTATTTGAAAAACTATGGAGGGGTAGAGCATATGATTTCTTTAGAATGCTGGAAGAGGTGGAAATTAAATACTCAAATGAAAAGGGAGTTCAGCATAAGCCCTTCTTAGTCGATAAGCTCGGACTCCATAAAACAGGATTGAGTACTAAATCGAGTTTTGAAGAATTCATGAAAATATTTCTCCAAAAAAAGCTACCTGCCTAAAGCAGGTTTTTTCTTTTCCTATTCTATATGTTATATTTCAAGAGCTAAATGGTAGCTGGTAGTATATTCTATCTCCTACTCACTACAACCTACCAACTAGCAACATGGCCCTATCGTCTAACGGTTAGGACGCCGGCTTCTCAAGCCGTTAATCCGGGTTCGATTCCCGGTAGGGTCACCTTTGTTACTATCACCAAAGCTTTATAAAATAAGGATTTATTAGGTCTTCATATTCACCAAAATACCTAGTACCCTAGTGGGAATCGAACTTTCCTATGTAGACCGATTTCTAACTAATGGTCTAAGGTATGATGGTATGTTATGTTTAAACTATGACCAGAAAAACTAGTTTCAAGAAGGAACTCAATCTGACAAAAGAAATCAAAACATTCCTAAGATGCAATCCTGAAATTGAAAGGAGTCTCAAAATTTTTGGTATAAGTGAAAGAAAATATAATGAAGCTGTAAATGCATCTTCAGGTGAGGCGACTGTTATAAGTTTCAAAAATACACAATGGCAACATGGGAACAACTAAATGCTCAGGTAGCTTCTGGTAACATTGATCTTGTAAGAAGAGGAAAGCTTGCGGAGCTTTCACAGATGACTGGTAGGCCATGCATTTTGTATGCAGTTGAAATGTTTAACGCCAAAAAAGCGCAACTTGCTGGTGGTGATACTTCTATAAATCTTGGAGATAGGGATGGATTTTTTGAGGTGTTAAGGGATATCAGTGGAGATAATCTTGATGTAATACTTCATAGTCCTGGCGGATCACCTGAAGCAACTGAGTCTATTGTTAAGCTTCTAAGATCTAGATTTAAAAATATTAGGTTTATTATTCCAAGTATAGCTAAAAGTGCTGCAACTATGCTTGCTATGTCAGGAGATGAAATTATTGTTGGTGAATATGCCGAACTTGGTCCTACAGATCCACAGATGATTATCAATGGAAAACAATTGAGTCCTGCCCATGCAATATTGAAACAATTTCAAACTGCCAAAGAAGAACTCAAAAGAAATAAGGATTTCATTACAGCTTGGTTGCCAATTTTACAACAGTACGGACCTTCTCTTTTAACAGAATGTAAGAATGCACTCGCTCTCACAGAAACGCTAGTTAAGCAATGGTTAGCTGACTATATGTTAAAAGGAAAGCCTAGAGCAAAAAACAAGGCTAGTGTAGCTAGTAAATTTCTTGCAGGAGATAGACATCTATCCCATGGACGCCTAATTGATATTGATGAGCTTAAAAAAAGATTAGTTGAGGTAAGGAAAGGAAGTGAATGTAACCCATCACTTGAATCAATAATACAAGATATAAATTATACAGTTACATTAACTTTTCTTATAACTCCAGCCTTTAAGATTTTTGAAAATTATCAAGGTAAGGGAATGTATAAAGTAGTTCAACAACAGCCTATAGTTCAGTTACCAGCAAGACCAGGTCAATTTCCTAATAATCGTGGTCCGATTGAAAGACCTATACCTCCATCGCCTGGTCCCCGGTCCTCCAAATAAGGGTTCATAAATTTTAGGATAATACGGAAGGAACAGACGAATACACCGGCTTCGGCCTCATCTCCTCTCCAAGCTTCCACAACAACTCCGGATACAAATCTTCCACCCTCGTCTCATAAATAAGACTCAACTTCAGCAGATTCACCATGTGAGGATACATCTGCCCATACTCCCACTTAGATATTCTGTCCGAGTTTTTGAAGCCTAGCTTCTTTGCGACTGTCACTTGTGTCAGTCCACAGGCTTTTCTAACTTGTTTTAAGTTATTTGGTATTGCCATATACACCAAGTCTAGCGAGGAGAGAGGAGGTAGGATAGGCGGGGTAAATTGATGTTTGTGGCAAAGCTATTCCATATCGAATAAAAATGAAAAGGAACTCATTGCAATAATGAGTTCCGTAGATAAGTTGAGTGAATTTCAATCCGCAAAAAAATGTTTCTTGAGATTGACCTGCATTTTCAATTTACAGGTTTTTCTCGTAAAATTTATTTCCCCGTCAAAGTAAACTGTTTCAGAGTCATAAACTTTTGAGGATTGTACTTCACCAAGAAGGCCGTGGAAAGCAATCTTTACCTCTTTCTTCAGTGGTATTTCCTTTACATTTAGCAGCCGCTGGATAGTCACTTTTGTCGCCTCTTTATCATCAACAACAAGGATAATTTTATTCTCCTGTTTATTGATGGGTGTAAAGAGAGAATTTTTCCAATCCTTTAATTCAGGGATTGTGTGACAATTAAAACTAATTTTTTGTACTGACATATGGAGTTATTTGTTGTGTTTAAAAATTTGTTGAGTTTTCCTTATCCCTTCGAAGAGCCAAGGAAAACCCAACAAGCACAACCGAATAACTAGTATATATAAGAGTACTGATATTATAATAGCATGTCTGGCTCGATATGTCAATACATAAATGAAATTGTCAGTGGAAACCACCCACCAACGCATCAACCATTTGGGCAATCATTCCAAAACTACTAAGGCGAGCTATCTCGCCTTTTATTATTTATAAACCATGTACCTATCGTATTCACCGCAGCAATATTAACTTTGCCTTTTTGATAGGTGTTTGGTACATGTACTGGTATATCAAAGTCAGGATCGTCGATACTGTGTAGTATAGTTCGAACATCCTGTACAGTGGCTCACAGCGCCTAGAGATAATCCCAACTGCTTGGGATTTTTCTGGCGTTGTGAAGCCACAGGCGGTATACAAGATTTTGTGCTGACAAAATACTTGTCGCCGAGGCGGGCCTGCCTGTCGGCAGACAGGGTCGCAAGTACTTAGTCCACGCACAATCATTTGTATGATGAGTAGACTTAGTAACTTGTGACCACATTAAATATGAATGTGAAGCATACCTTGCCCATGCTATACTCCTTCATATGGAAGAACTAAATAAAGTTGAAAATGGTGACAGCAAATTGAGTAGAAAAAAAGAAGAGCTTGAGTTAGCAAGAGAACTCAGTGAGAGTGGAGAGAAATTCCCATTTCCTGGGATTAAATCTGACGTGTACGAGAGAATCAGTGCTGATGATAAAGAGTATCCTGGCAATGTTACCCCTATAGATATAATAATCGAAAGGTGTAAAAATGAAGGAATAAAGGTTGTTTTAGGGAGAAATAATGATGTGTATATTCTGCCTTTTTTGAGTGATAATATTATAGAAGATAGCTTACTTCCTAGACATCTTTTGCATAATAATGTAACCAGCGAAAATCTTAAAAAATTAATCTCCTTTGACGTAGGTCATATATAAATTCTGTTTAAAAGCTATATTTACACCACCTCCCCTAAATACGGATACGGTAATCCTGGAATATACCTATCAGTCACACTGACAGTATCTTCCCTTCTCGCCACTGCCCCCAAACTTGAACCAAGGAAAAGCGCATGAGTACCAAAGCGCTCATGTACGCTATCAAGCGCCGTGAGAAACGATGTATCAGATTTGAGCTTAGCTTCCCGTGCGCCAAATAAATCTCGTGCTATCTCATCTTCTTCGCGTAAACCACTGAGTGTAATGCCAGTAGCTCGATAATAGACATCTGGTTTATAAAGCTCCTGGAATATTGGCTCAATTACCGCAAGGAGTTCTTTGGGATCAGCACTGTATTCGGGTAGCACAAACTCCCGTGTATAGTAGCGGAAATCATTAGTTTTTAAAAATATATTGCCCGCTCGTGCAAAAAGCCCTTCTTCTCTTGCCCGCGCTGTCACTACTTCAGTGTTGTATGAGAGTTCTGAAAAAACCGCTGATGCATCGCCACGTATTTTAGGAAACGTACGGGTGGCTTGAAGCGATTTACGAGATTCATCATTATTACCTACATCATGCATAGGTATCCCACCAAGTTCATGCCAAATTTCGACAATAGGTAGAGAGAAATACTGCATGACATCCTGGAGTGTGAGACTCCGCAAATCAAGTGCGGTACGAATGCCTCGCTCGAGACACACTTGTGCAGTTCGCCTACCAATACCCCAAATTTTCCCAATTGGTGTACCTTCAAGGTATAACCTTTCTTCTCCAGAACGGATAACTGTCGCACCATCAGGCTTCTGCCATTTCGAGGCGAGTTTCGCCAGTGACTTTGTCTCTGCTAAGCCAAATGAAAAGGTGATTCCTAAATCCTCCTGCACCTCTGTCTTGATTGCACGGAGCCTCATATCCCAATCCTCACCATTATCTTCAAGTACTGCAAAGCACTCGTCGATACTGTAGCGTTCAACTCTATCACTGTGACGCGTGAGGACTCCATAGAGCTTTGCTGAGTAGGCTTCGTAGAGTTCGAAGTGTGACGGGAGCACGGTTACACTAGGAAATTCTTTACGTAGTTTAAACATAGGTAACCCTCGCGTCACTCCCATACGCTTAGCCGGGTAGCTTGAAGCAGTGACAATACCACGCTCAGCACCCACTGCCACAGGCTTCCCACGAAGCGCCGGGTAGGCTGCCATTTCGCAGTAAGCAAAGAATCCGTCGCCATCAACGTGAAGAATCATTTTACCCGCCATAATTTTTAAAATAGTTAGAAAGAATTTTATGTAAGTGGTTTCTGCCCCAGCCAGTCTTTAACCACTGCTCTCGCGCGAATGCATCACTTTTGTCGAGCAAAGCTTCGTAATAAATGAGTATAAATGGCCTGCGAAGTCTTGTGGATGTAATCTCCCCTGCATTACGTAAGTCTAATCTAGTCTTTAAATCTTTTGTACACCCAGTATACAATGCACCATCCTTTTTACTTTTCAAAACATAGACATAATGCATATTTTAAAAATTATTGGCGGGTTAATATTTCCTAATCACTGCTTTCACGACTGCCGTAATGGTGAGACTCTCTTTCGGAATAATAGGTTTATATTTTTTGTTAGCAGGTTCGAGGTAGGTATGCTTGCCTTCACGACGAAAATATTTCATTGTCCATGCCCCATCGACTTCAGCAATCACAATCTGGCCATTCTTGGCTTCTCGAGTACGCTCGACAAGCACCATGTCACCCTCGCGAATACCTGCGTCATACATCGAATCCCCCTTGACCTGAAGCATGAACGTCGCTTCTTTATTCTTCACCAAATACTCATCGAGTGTCACCGTATCGAGGAGGTTCTCTTCAGCTGGGGTTGGAAAGCCTGCCTCAACCAGACCGAGAAGCTTAATTTGGTGAAATCGAGGCCCAGGAATGACTTTGCCCCGTGCGCTCTTAGCGAGATAGCCTTCTTCGATAAACTTCCGTATACGGCCATAAGCAGCGTTTTTAGACTGATAACCAAAGAGCTTCGTCGCTTCCTCATATGAGGGCATGCGATTCTCTTTTTCATAAAAATATCTGATTCGATCAAGAGTATATTCCATGCGGTAAGTATACATGAACGTTCGTTCAGTGTCTATTTTAACAGTCTTTACATTAGCAAAATTTCAACTCATACTATATTTATGAGCTTACGAAATTTCCTTAAACTACGGAAAAAAAACGATATATTAGAAATCATGTATGGCTTAGTACACCAAAACAGATAGACAAAAATCTATTGATATTCGCCTTCTTTATAGGGATTATTATGATCTTTATTGCTTGTCTTTTCTGGTTGCCTTATTTCCGATAGTGACTTGGTTTAATTCCAAATTTAGTTAGCGATCTGGTGCTACGTTATAGTACGAGAGAAGAAATTTCACGACATCAAAAAATGTTGGTGAGGTTGATTGCACAGCATACTTCACACCTTTTGGGTTTTTAGTATAAATTAACACAAGAAATTTCGGATCTTGCGCTGGGAAATAACCAAACATCGAATGCAAGTTTTGTCCCTCAATATATCCCCCATTCTTATGGTCTGGAATCTGGGCAGTACCCGTTTTGGCGGCTACAGAATAATGTGGAAGTGCGAGTTTGTACTGTGCATAACCTTCATCTACCACGCGGACAAGCATATCGGTAATTGTACGTGCACTCTCAGCACTGATAACCTCTTCCCCGTCTTTAAACTCAAGCTCCTTCTCACTGCCTGAATCATATTTAATTGCTCGCACCACATGTGGGATTTCTCTCACACCAGCATTAGCAAGCACCGAGAACGCACGCACAGCTTGTACAGGCGTAAGAGCAATGCCTTGACCGAATGCTGCAGTCGCATACTCAAGTTCTCGTGGACTCTTTAAGTTATCAGTCAGCCCACGCGTCTCATTTGGTAAATCGATGCCAGTTTTTGCGCCAAGACCATATTTATATAAGTAATCGCGCTCGTTGTTCTTACCAAGCTTACCTTCCACAAAGACCATACCTGTGTTGAGCGATTCGTTAAGCACACCTTGCATCGTAGTAAGTCCACGAGCTTTTTTATCAAAATTATAAATTATTTTTTTATCAACAGTCACTGAGCCAAGGTCAGTGTAGGTAGTTTCTGGCGTCACGACTTTCTCGTTAATTGCTGCTGCCATAACCAGAGGCTTAATCACCGAACCAAATTCAAACACGCTCTCTACATTTGGATTTGAATAGACTGAAGCATTTTCTACATTCTGGAAACTATTGAGATCAAAACCAGGACTGCTTGCCATAGCGATAATTTCTCCAGTTTTTGGATCTATAATAATTCCACCAACTTGGTCAGCATTCCAGTTCGCCTCGAGATCTTTGAGGGCGTCATCAAAGTATCCTTGTACGTTTGGTTCAATAGTGGTCACAAGATTACCATCTGCTTGGCCAGTACTAAAAAGACTTTTAGAAATACTGGAGAAGATTTGTGCAAAGAAATTCACATACAGCTCTGGCGATTCTTGCGCCAATACGTCATTGTACATGTACTCAAGCCCATAGCGTCCAGTGATTGCATCATCTTTATAGGCTACGAATCCAAGAGTTTGAGCGGCAAGTGTGTTGCCTGGATAGAAACGCCATTTTGATTTAAATACACTTACACCAGGAAGTTTCAATGCCGTAATTTTATCAGCCTCTACTTTATTTAATTTAAATGCGATTTCTTCGTAGGGGTCAGTGGTTTTTTTTGTTTTCGCTGTAAAGTCTGAGTGCTCAATCGGAACAATCTCATTAAGAGCCTGATAGGTTACCTCACTGTCTTTGATGAGGGATGGATTAATAGCAAGCTTATACCCAGCTTCATCCACTGCTCCACCAATCAGAAGACCATCCTTCTCAGTCAAGTAAATTGTCCCTCGAGCAGTGGCACTTCCAGGCGCTTGCACATATTGGTGGTCTGCTCGGTCTTTATAGTTCCCTGCATGGACCACTTGAACATAGAAAAGCTTGCCAACGAGTAGCGCGGCAGAAACACAAACTACTATTGAGAGGATGACTATACGAACATGAAATGATTTAGCGGACATCATCTCTGAAACTTAGGAGAATGTTTTGGTTTGAATAGTACGTATGCAAAGGCTCGCCGAAACCATGACTAAGCGCAAACTCACGATCGATTGACCCTACACTAGTGAGATACTCTAACTCCATTGCACTCACTTCACTGGCGAGTACGTCATTTGAATGCTCAACTGCCTTACGGTCTACAACACTATAAATGGTATGGCCAAGAAAATACGTATAGAAGATGAATGAGAAGATAGCAAGAGTACCGGCAATTCTAACTAGGAATTTTCCGTTTTCTCTAAGGTAGTATTTAATATTTTTGTATTTTTTTGTCATATTTTTTGAACTATGCGAAGTTTAGCGCTTCGAGATCGTGGGTTAGTAATGAGTTCTTCCTTGCTTGGCGTTATTGGCTTTTTTGTAATAATGATGGCCTTTCCTTCTTCCTTGAGATCTTTAAAGAAATGTTTTACGATTTTATCCTCGAGGCTGTGGAACGAAATGGCAGCAATTCGGTCCCCTCGAGATAAAACCGCAAAACTTTTCTTTAAACTCTCGGTAAGTGCAGTAAGCTCATCATTAACTGCAATGCGCAGTGCTTGAAATGTTTTAGTGGCTGGATGGATTCGTCCGTGGCGATACCCTGCTGGTACTGACGCAAATATGATTTCACGAAGTTCGCTTGTCATCTTAATACGCATGCGTGTACGAGCGTCGCAGATCGCTTTGGCAATACGTCTAGCGTAGCGTTCATCAGCATACCCATAGAGAATATTTGCGATCGTCTCTTCAGACCAGTCATTTACAATGTCTTCGGCGGTAAAGGGCGCATTATCTGAAAAGGTCATAATAAGTGGCTCATCCTTTTGGAAACTAAAACCTTTATTGCTCTCTTCTAAGAGAAGTGAATTCAGTCCGAGGTCATAGAGCACACCTTGTACTTCGCTCACGTTATATTTGGCGAGCACTGTATCAATATCGCGAAATGATGCTTCTGCAAAGACAATTTTATCTTTGACATCTTTGAAATTTTCCTTGCCCCGAGCAAGCATTGTCGGATCAAGATCAAGTGCAATGATTCTTATTTCTCCATTAAGTCGTCTAAGTATTTCTCTACTATGACCGCCATTTCCAAATGTCGCGTCGACAATCGTCATGCCTGGACGAAGTGCGAGTCCATCTATTGATTCGTGTAAAAGAACACTAATATGCGTAGCAGGGGTAGTGTTGTTCATTTAGAGCACACCCACACTTCCTAATTTTTCAGCCAATTGATCAGCTTGACCCTCAACAGTCTTCTTATACGACTCCCAGGTCCTGTCATTCCAGATTTCGACGCGATTGTCGACACCGATAATAGCGGCCTTCGTTCGGATACCTGCCCGATCTTTCAAAAAGTCTGGCAAGAGTATGCGACCAGCGCCATCTACCTCAGCTTCGACTGCCCCACCGAACATGAAGCGGTTAAAGCTTCTATTATCAGCTTGGAGCATTGAATTCTCCGAGAGACGTGATGCAATAGCTTCCCATTGCGCTGGAGTAAACATGAAGATCGAGCGATCAAGCCCTGGAGTGAGAATGACACTCTTTCCCATTTCTTTACGAAATTTTGCTGGGAGAGAAAGTCGATTTTTCTCATCAAGAGTATGAATATATTCGCCGATTAACATGTGGTGGGTACCTGTATAAATACGTAATTATTGTTAGGTTCCTGGTATGAGTAGCTTGAATTAATCGATCAATTTAATTCATTCCACTTCATCCCACTTACCTATTATTATATTCCACCTTATCCCACTTGTTAATTTTAATTGAGGAAGTTATCCACAAATCAATAAACTGACATATATTTGCATATCAGTCAAAAATATGGTATTTTTATCTAAGAAAATCGAATATATGGATGATTTGAAAAAGCCTCAGAGAAGATCCCAGCTTGATTTGCTACAGTGCAACTCCGATTGGTTAGCAGAGAATACACCTTATATTCCACAAACAGTATTCGCATCAAAAATATCTTTTGGTATCTCCGGGAGAGACCCAGAACGTTTTGCCGATTGCTTCCCTCCACCGAAAGGTTTTGCTCTTCATCATGAAACTACCATCTAAAATGATGGTGTTTTTATTTATAACTTAATTACTATTTGATTTCTTTTGGTCTCATTAATGGGAATAGAGTCGTCTCACGAATAGGTTTATCAGAGAGTATTGCAAAGAGTCGTTCGCCAAATCCAAAGCCACATGTTGGTGGCATACCGTACTCAAGCATTTCAACGAATTCATAGTCTGGCATCATAGCTTCACTATCCCCTCCTTCGAGAAGTTTTTGCTGTTCAGTAAATCGCGCCCGCTGATCTGTGGGGTCATTTAATTCAGAAAATCCGTTACCTACTTCGGTACCGGCAATAATGACATTGAATCGCTCGACAGTGCCGGGACGTGTCGCTGATTCCTTAGCAAGTGGAGAGACAAGTTTTGGATGATGCACAAGAAATGCGGGCCCCGCAATTTGCTTCCGACAATATTTCCAAAGCGTATCGGTGAGTCGTTCACGATTAGTACCTGTATACGTCACACCAAGTTCATCAAGTTTTGCTTTCATGTCTTCCTCTGTTGCCAAAAGTACGTCAACACCAGTCACGCGCTTCACTTCATCAACATATTCAATAATTTTCCATTCATCTAGAAAATCAAACTCGTGGCCACGTACATTAAACTTGGTCGTACCAAATGTTGCTTGGACAATTTCACGATACATTTTTTTTACGAGCTCCATGCCTTTTTGATAATCACTGTACGCCCAATAGAATTCCATGTTGGTAAATTCTTGGAGATGGTCAGGGCTCGTGCCTTCATTGCGATAGGCACGTCCAATTTCAAATGTCTTGGGAAAACCTGCAGCCATGAGACGCTTCTGCCAGAGCTCACCGATTGAGATACGAAGATAGACATCAATATCAAAATCATCATGGTGAGTTTTGAAAGGATTTGCTTCAGCACCACCTGTTGTGACTTCTATGGTCGGTGTATCAACTTCAAGAAAGCCTTCTCGTATCATGAATGTGCGAGTCGCGTTCCAAAAAAGGGCCTTCTGGTAAAAAAGCTTCTGTAAATCTGCATCCATCAAAAGATCAAGGTAGCGCTTACGAAAACGCTCATCAGGATCGACAATACCATGCCATTTGTCAGGTAATGGCAGTAGTGATTTGGAGAGCATGGTCCATGACGCAACATCAAGTGATTGTTGGCCACGTGCAGTGACAAAGCAGATTCCCGATGCTTCAATAAAATCACCGATATCAACTACTTCATTAAAGAATGTAAACGCGTCTTTGAGTACATCCTCTTTCAGAACGATCTGCATGCGTTCTGTGCCATCATAAATATCAACAAACGCAATCGCGCCTTGAGCACGCATAGCCATAACACGACCTGCACATACGATTCGGGTATTGTCACTTACATAACTCTCAAATGCCTTCAATACTTCCCCGATTGAATGAGTTCGTAGAGTAGTACTAGGATAGGGATTTATTCCTTTTTCTAAAAGGCGCGCAAGCTTTGTCTTACGCGCAAGTATTAGTTCATCAATTGTTGCCATGAGGTAAGGTTACGATACATCTATAATCTTATATTCTATCTTACCATTTGGGCTACTAAAAGTAATAACCTCGTCCTTTTTATGACCCATGAGCGCACTTCCTAGTGGAGAGTTATGTGAAATTTTGCCTTCCTTAGTGTCTGCTTCTTCTGCTCCAACTAATGCAAACATTTTTTTCTCTTTGCCTCCTTTTTTCTCAAGTGTCACCTTTGAGCCAATATTAATCATGACACTCTTTTTATGCGAGACTACTTCAGCATGTGCGAGCATGTACTCTATTTTTCCAATGCGATCTTCAAGACGCGCCTGTTCCTCACGAGCGGTGTGATACTCTGCATTCTCTGAAAGGTCACCAAGTGACTTTGCAAATTCAATTGCATCTAATATTTCTTGACGCTTTGTTGATTTTAAAAAATCTAACTCTTCTTCGAGCTCCTTCTTTTTTTCAGGGGTGATATATTCCATAGGTAAAGTTCTATTTTACTGAAATCTACCTTTCTGTCAATCAGTCCTACTTAGTATCGGTTTCAATTAATTTAAATACTCAGGCATCTCTCGTACCATTAAATCAAAGAGAGGGCGTATAATACTTGTCGCACTTGGCGGTTCTGTATTAGGCGCCGCCTCCATAAGTAGAATAAATGCATAACGTGGATTCTCATAAGGGAAAAATCCACTCACCCAAGAATTAACTTTATCCTTTTTGACCCCAAGTTGAGCAGTTCCAGTTTTTGCGGCAATGTGAAGCTCACTCATCGATAAGAGCATCGCTATACCCTCTGTCACTGCACGACGCATTCCATCGCGCACAACAGGATATGCATCAGGACTCACTGGGAGCGCTTCTGTGTCTGACGAAGCGGTACGCAGTATAGAGGGAGAAAGAATGAGATTCGGGGTTTGAAGCTTCCCGCCATTTGCTACCGCTGATACCGCTCTTACCATTTGTAGCGGTGTTACTTGAAATCCATACTGACCGATTGCCGTATTATAGGTATCACCGATGCGCCACTGGTCACCCGGAAATGTCTTGGCCTTCCACTCTGGACTTGGGATGGTACCCTTTGATTCTCCTGGGAGATTGATACCAGTTTTTTCACCTAGTCCGAACATACTAAGATACTTATTGATGCGATTAATTCCTAACCCAATCTGCTTTTCAAAGCCTCCTCCGATCGCATAGAAATAGATATTTGAAGAAACTGCAAGTGCCCGCTCAATATCAACGGGACCATGGGCTTTATTGTCCTTGAAAACAGAAACACTCCCGGGTGCATACGGATTTGCCACTTCGATTTGCCCATTACTAACAATAATAGTTTCAGGCGTAGTCACCTCTTCCGTAAGTGCGCCAAGTGCAATATATGGCTTTACAATCGAGCCTGGTGTGTAAAGTCCTGAGAGTGCCCGGTTGAGAAAGGGATGTCTCTCGTCATTTACATACTCTGTAATAGTAGATCTATCTTTTGCATTCGTTAGGACATTTGAGTTATATTCTGGGTAACTCGTCATTGCAATAATATCGCCGTTTGTGACATCCATAATAACCCCTGCACCTCCCTCATAGAGCCCAGGCACTGCATTTTTTGCAATCAATTCCGAGAGTGTTTTTTGAAGCCGAGCATCAATAGTAAGTGTGACACTATGACCCGGAAGTGCTGGTTTCACTGAACCACTTGTGAGCACTTCTCCACTGACATCAGTCTCAAAAAGTGTAACCCCATTTTCACCCTTAAGATATTCGTCAAAAACTTTCTCAACACCATCCTTGCCTTCTGTATCTGTCTGCCAATAAAATCCATTATCATCAGATTTTGGATATAAAATATAGCCCAATAAATGAGAGAAGCCACCGTCTGGTGTATACGCACGCTCAGGATATGGATCGCCATTTTCATTTGGTATATTCCATGCAAGTTCGGTCATGCGTCGGTCAAAAATAATACCTCGCTCAGCAAATAGCGGTTGTTGCCAGAGACTATTTGAATCACTTCGCTTTCTAAAATCTGCTCCATTAACGATTTGTAAATCAAAAAGTCGGTAGAGGAACAGAACTGCAAAAAGCATCGAAATACTTCCCAGTATTACGATAATTCGCTTACTAATCGGCGCTTCGAGTTTTCCTTCAAACTGTTGTGAATTAAATTCTGGTGAATTATGTGAATCAAGAAATATTTCATCGATATAAATTTCACCTGAATTTTTTTTCTTTTTTAGGAATGGAAATCTCATTTGATTAATGTATGTATTGAAAGCGAGGACGTGTGAGCTGACTGATGTAATACCCGACAAAACTCGCGCAGCAAGCAATGCTCGTAAAGAGCAGGATGTGTACATTGGGAAGAGCGTAGAGCGCATCAAGTAAAAGCGCTACGACGATAATACCTGGGAAACCTCTAGTCAGAATACCAAACACCATAATGAGAACAAAAGTCAAAATATATGGCACAAAGAGACCTGCCACAAAAATGAGTAATGCTAAAGCGCTCTTAAGGAGAGTTGATTTCACACAAACACTATACCATAGGTCTCAGTGTGAATGTACCCCAAATTTAGTACTATTTTTTTTAGTATGCTCTACGTGATAGATCACAATACCCAGCAACCTCCTAACACACATAATAAAGGCTACCAGGAAAATTCCGTAAAATGCTGCCTGTCTACTGAGTATAAAGCCTGTAATAGTATAGTAGAAAATAGCCAGATTAGTGAGAGGTCGCTCGACATATAGATATGAGGGGGATAATTTCTCTTTTTCAGTACGCTCCAGAAAGCCCATCTTCACATATTTTTTCTCATCAAGTACAGCTCGCACACGGGCTGACAAATCAAGCCTCAGATATTCAATTCTCAAGAATAGTGACCCAACCTGATCCGTAAGCTCAGTGGGTATTATCTTACTAATAGCTTCTTCTAGTAATCGGATCTGACCAATAATAGTACCAATCTCAGGTGTACTTGCATATGGCAAAACATCAGTTACTAAAACTCTTGATACAGTAAAGGTAGGGCCACTCAGCACAGCCTCTGGTATATATATCGCTTCCCGTGCTCCAGACGTATAAATAAGTGTTGGATTCAAAAGTCGCGCTGAAAGCTTATGTGGCCCAGCTGTAACTTTCCAGAATATAGATGCACTGATTGTATCACCTCCAAAAACTGTGATGTCTTTATTGCCCAGGTATACTATCCCATCATAGAAGTTAACCGTTACTGAGAGATTCTGTTCTGAAGTATTGTAAAGTGTAGCAAAAAGTGAAACTATAGCGCCTTCTTGTGGTAACTCAGGCGACATAAAAAAACCATTCTCAATAAATCCAACGCTCTCTTCAGCGTGAGATGGTAGCCAAATACCTAAACCAATAATCACAACAAGGGAAAGAATAATAATTTTTATATTGGAATTCATTGTATAGATGCAGCTATTCTTATGGTAAAGGTTTGCCAAGGTCATCAGAAATATTTACCATTTCTTTCTCCAACACTTCGTCAATAAGTTTGAGATTCTCTCGTAGTTGCATGAGGAATGTCACCTCTTCAGGTGTTACCGGTTCACCTTGTTTCACTTTTTGCAATGCAATAATTTGTTTTTCTATATCTTTGTCCAATAAACTAAAACCTCGTGCCATCATACTTTCGGTCTCGCGTACATGTTTTGAAATATCTCGTTTCATATATTTTACTCGTATAACTGTAAACCAAATAATTGCTCCCAGGAATGCGAGAATTCCTAGAATTGGGAAGATGATTGTCGAAACACGTGCTATGAAGCCAAGAATAATTGAGAGTATGTCTCCTTGTATTTTTATATTTACGATATTTGAAGAAAAGCTCTCAGCGCCCCCAGTAAGTTTTACTTTGGCATACATTCGATAAATTCCTTCACTTAATTCACCCGGCAAAGTCACAATGAATGTTCCATCCTGGTTAACACTCGCTTCATAAGGACTTTTATAATCTACTTTTTCATTACGATAGAGTGACGACCCCTCATCAGAAATTTTCTCTACATAGAGGAGTAGAGCTGCCCCTGGGTAGAGACTTGTACCTCTAATAATAACTGGATTATTTTCTCGAACTTCATCGGGTGCATCTGTAATGATCGGAGCTACGATAGCAGTAATCGAGAAACTTTTTGATGATTGGGTAATATTACCGGCACGGTCATATACGGTGGCAGAGAGTGTATGAACACCTGGAGGAAGTGTGGGGCTGGTATACGCGATCAACTCTCCACCATATACTACTTCACTTCCGGTGGCATCAATCGAAAACTCATAGTGATCAACTCCAGAGAGAGCGTCTTTTGCAGTAATCTCGAAGGTAGCTTGCGCACTGTTAGTACTTTCAAGAGGATCACCAATAAAAAGTTGGCCAGGAGATGTGAAATCAATTTGTAGTTTATAGTGAGTTGTGTCACCCCAGCCATATGTATTTCTTAAACGTACATGTGCATAATAAATTCCTTCCGAGAGTTTTGATGTACTCAGTGTTGCAATAAGGCCTTTTGACTGAGTCGGCACCGTGGTTGCATTTTGATCAATGATATATCCTACACTAGTGATTCCTCCAGGAATTTCCCATGCAAGATCGGCAATAGATTCCTTGTACCACAGAAGCGGATTGGGATGGGTCGATGATGTTACCAATGGTGCCTGAGGGACTTGGGAGTCTGATGACGTTGTAGTGGAGTAAGCACCAGTTGATCCAAGTGTAAAATGTGCTGTGTCAGTGGTTCCTAGAACGTTTGTTCCAAGCCCATCATTGGCAAGTACTGATGCGTTAGTAATTGAGACGGTAGCACTCCCTGTGGCTATAACTTTAAATGTAACTGAAAAAAGTTTTCCTGCCGTACCACTAAATCCGGGATTAAATACGACCCCTTCATAGCGTACCAAACTACTATCAATTAAAGATGGATTGGTAACCCAGATATTTATAATCGAACCTGAGATAGACGCACTTTGGAACGCTAGCTTATCGGAGGGAAACTGCAGAGATCCAGAGACTGCATTAATCGCTCCAGATCCACTACCCACTTTGAGTGTAACCGTAAGTGTATCGCCGACAGCGTAAGTACCGGTCAGGGGTGAGATGTTCTGCGAGGCAGCGTGAGTTATATTGGCGCATACCAGAAAAAAGCACACTATAAAGAAAAATATCCCCAATTTTTTCATTGTCTCTATTGTACCCTCTGGCGTATCCAACGCATAGTGAATATCAACGCAATGACCACTGCAAGCACAACTCCAAGCAGTATAATAATTGGGACAAGTGCAGTTCCATGTAATTGCTCTTTTCGCACATTGCCTGCGTAATCTACCGCTTTTACCCAGATGACAGTCCGGAGGCTTTGATCACGAAGTAGGTAGGGACTCTCTGTTCTTTCCCATGCTCGACCCCCTTCTTTGACTTCATAGTAGGCCACTCCTGTTTCCTTATCGTGGGTGTTAAATATGAGGGTATATTTGCCATCATAGATAAATTCATTAGCAATAATTTCCGGGACAAATGACTCCGGAGGATAGAGGTCCTCTATGAACTCTTGACTCATACCGGTAATCTCTGAAATCACAAATGGAAGTCCCTTTACTGTAGTTGTCAGTAGGGTTCCTCGTCCATCATTCTCGTATACTTCAATGTCTGGAATTGTAATAACACCGCTACCTTCTCCTAGTGTTTTGAAAATAATCCTCAGTATTGTGCCATCATATTTCTCCCCCGTTATAGGGCTAATAGTCCCACTATAACCACCTGCCATAATTCCTGAGAATATGACGGTATTTCCAGAAACCTTTGGTGAATCAATCCAGGTGGTAATCATAGATCCACGCTCATAAGCTTCTACAAACTCTAATTGGTCATCAGGAAATGCAATAGCAGCCTTGATTGCATTTACTTCTACTCCCAGCGTATTAATCTTCACGTCAACTGCAATTTGATGCTCTGGTAAAAATAATGTTGAATCACTCTCTAGATACACCGTTCCTGCTGAGACAGAGGTTGGAATTAATGCTAGAGCGCCAACAATACACAATCCCATCCCAAGTGGTACCGTCCATCTACTTAAAATTAATGTGAGTTTTGTATGCGACATAGTAGAAATAATTAACCAGTCCAATAGTACGCCAGTATAGAGAAATCCGCGAGCGTGATTATTCCGTCATGCGAAAGATCAATCGCCGTTGGTGTTGTAGTACGCCCATACCAATATGCCATGATTGAAAAGTCGATGAGGTTCACTCTACCGTCACAGTTTAAGTCAGCAGGAATGCAAGCACTAGGATTCACTAGGATATTCTCATCGCCAACCTTAAAATTAACAAGCTCACCAAATGGACTTATTTGGTTTTCATTGGGAAGTGTTGATTTGGATTTAGTTGTATGGTCTCCGAGTTCAAGAAAGCTCGTATCAAGGTTATAAAAATACACACCCGCTGTTGTAGCGATAGTGCTAAAAAAATGTGGTATGTCAGAGTTAACTTGAATGGTCACTGCACCTGAAGGAACTGTTTGTCCAAATATTGAGAGGGTGTCTCCCTGACGGACCTCAGTTTTATCAATTCCAATTGTCGGCGAGAGAAAGATCCCTGAAATTGTTGTCGTAATATCACTTGAAATAAATACAGGAAATGTAAAAATTGTTGATCTTCGCAAGGCATCATCTTCACTATAAATCGAAAATGTGTAGTTACCTTGGTGGAGATTCTTAATTGAAATGAAAAATTTAGCATCAGGACCTGCAATCGTGGTCACACTAAGTTGTCCATCCTTCAGCACTGATACATGTGAGAGTGGATAAGCCCAGCCCGAAAGTTCAATCGCAGTATTACTACTTCCTCCACCCCCTCCACCAACGCCATCATCTGTTCCTTCGACAGGGACTGAACCTACAACTGCAGAAACGCCTACATCATCATCGGCAAACAACCGTAACGTAGGGAGAATCGATACTGAAAAGAATATCGCTACAATAAGTACGAAAGAAAATAATCTTTTTGCCATTATGAAAATATGCTATAAAACCTTGTTTCTAGCGACAGTTTTTTGTTCTGCTTTTATTCGTGCTTCAACTTGGTTAATAATCCAGCGATTATAGCGTCTTATTAGTTTACGAAATACGATAATTGAAATCACTACTACAACTATGATCACGATTAATAAATGCCATGGGAAAATCCAAAAATGAATTGTTGGTGAGACTGTAGTAAGACCTGTACCATACTCAAGTGAGACCGTTGCTCCATAATAGCCAAATGCAAAGTGGTGCCATTCATTTCTAACATGTTGCCAAAATGACATACTCTCTGAATCATCCTTGGGAGTTTGATGAAGATTTGCATTCTTTGATTGCCAGAGGACTTCAAATTTACGTGTTTGGCTTGGCAAAACATTCCCTTCAACCTGATTGGCTGGTACACGGGCACTTACAAATCCAAAGATATTTTTAATATTTACATCCCCGTCAGGTTTAACTCTATCGCCTCCATCATTTCTGAATCGGTAGGTGAAAGCAACTGGTAATGAGGTAAAAAAGTGTTTAGCATCTTTTGTCATAAAATCAAGAATACCTCCAGCCTGCTTTACTTCACCGTTAACTGAAAGAAGCACTAGAATACCTGTCTTCGCACCAACGGAGACTGACCCACCTTCGCTGATATCAGTAGGAGTCGTAGACCAAAAAATTGCAGCAAAATTTCCTCCTGGCTCAGCATTACTTGGAATAGTAATACTGAAAGGGACAATTTGTGACTGCCCCGGCGCAAGGGTAGTCGAGGAGAGTGTACTCATCCACGTACCAAGGCCTTCAGTTGGATTAACAAAGCTTGCACTACCTGATTCACCTTGAGCTTCAAAATTTGTAAATGATGAATAATAGGTTTCTGGGAATTCTGTCTCATTAGTAAGTACCATTTCCTCATGGACAATAGTGCCTGGATCTCCACTGAGTTCAAAACGCGTAGGGACCAATGTGATCGCGCTCGCTGTGTGGACTCCAAACATAAAAATACCTAATGCAATACTAAAGAAGACCCATACAGAATTTTTAAAAGAGTGATACTTCATCAGATTTAGAAAGTAGCAGTAGCGATAAACGTAAGCGTATCAGTATAGTCTGCATGTGCAACAGTTGTACCAGCGATTGCAGCATTCACTGAAATTTCTGCATGGGCAGCAGATACTGGAGCGGTTGTGCTTAAAATATTTTCTCCTGTAGTCGTGAGTGCTTCTACATCATTTGTTTCAGAGTTCGTTGCACATGTATTAGTCGCATACGGTGTTGCGATTGTAAAACCGCTTAGTCCTGCCGTAATTACACATAAGCCATAATTTTCTGTACCGTCAATCATCGCAGCATCGGCACTATTAATGTTGTCAGCTGGAACAGCTGTTGAAACTAAGCCATTTGAACCGTTCGCGTTACGCACTGTCACGACTACTCCCCCTGTTGCATTCGTATCTGCCTCTGCCACAATCATATTAACACTATCGGTAGTCCCTGATACACGTGTATCAGTTGTAGTAATAGTACCAAGAGCTACTGAGTAGGGAGTATTAGTCTCTCCGTCTGCAACTGTTGTATCAAGATCAAATGTAATAGATTGATTCACTGTTGCGGTCACTGTAACTTGATCATCGTCAATGATATCTACAGTGATAGTGCCACTGTCTCCAAATACGCCAGCAATAGCAATCGTGTCATCATCATCGGCGGCCCCGTTTGTGATAGTGCTTGCAGAACCAGTCGCAGCAGTTGTGGCAGCAGTACCCCAGACAAGACGCATACAAAAACCAGCAGTTAGGACTTGATCAGTTTCTGGTGAAAGTGTAATGACTTGGCCAGTAATATCAAGTCCCCAGTCAGTTGCTGACGGAGAAAGGGCCACAACTTCATCAGTGTATGTCGCAGTAGAACACGTCGCACTATCCCCTAGTTCAATATCGTAATTGTTTGCAGATTCAGCAGCAAGAGTAAAGTCCGCACTAAAGGTAAATGTAATAGTGTCTGCACCCCCAGTTTGAATACCAGTTGGAGTTGCAAACTCGATTGTACCGAACTCATTCGCTGTACTTGCTTTTAGTCTACCAAATGTTGCTTTTGCGCTTGTAATAGTCGCAGCATACACGCTTTTGGAAAAAAATGTGCTGTATGAAGTAGTAGCGAGGACCGCAACTATAAGTACAAAACTTGCGCATTTAGAAATGACTTTATTCATGAATGAGTTTAATTTGGATTAGCAATATTAGTAATAGTATATGAATTATTGTAACACAAGAAACCCAGAAAATATACAAAAGAGCTTATCCACAGGATAGTGCATCAAAATTTAGAACGTGCCAGTGGCAATAAAGATAAGCGTATCTGAATAATCGTTATGCCCTGGAGTAGTTCCACTTACCCCAGCGTTCACAATAACCTCTGCATGACCAGAAGAAAGTATCGACCCGCCACTATTGAGCAAATCCTCACCATTCGTGGTTAAAGCCTGAATATCGTTTGATTCTGTATCGACACTACAGCTACCAGAATCATAGGGTGATGCTCTTGAAAATCCAGTCAGGCCTCCAGTTGCCACGCAGAGACCATAGTTTTCTGTTCCGTCTGCAATTGTGCCGTCTGAACTATTTATAGTATCCCCTGAGACTGCGGCTGAAACAAGACCATTGGAGCCGTTCGTGTTTCTTACGGTCACTACCATTCCTCCAGGTGCATTCGTATCTCCTTCTAATACTATCCTTTGGATACTGTCTCCAGTTCCTGAGACGCGAGTATCTGTGGTTGTAATTGTCCCGAGCGCAACTGAGTATGGTGTAGAGGACTCTCCAGTCCCTCCTCCAGACTCTGTATCAATATCGAACGTAAGAGTTTTCAAAAGCCCCCAACATGAATCGTTATTACCACTGTCAGTCGTATTTGTCGGAGCCATGGTTATTGAACCTGACTGACAGCCTCCATCTTTGACATCTGCGTAATCAACTGCGGCAGTCCCTGTTGGATGAAATTGCCACTGCGTACCAGCAGAGTCAGAATAAAGCTTGATAAGCTGGCCAGAATTACCTGCAACTGTAAATGTATTCGTCACATGAAAAATTGGTGTGCTTGTCGTAGCAAAATCTACTTCTTTTGCGGATGTATGTGTGATAGTAAGATTGTAAAACGTTGTTGTCCCTGTAACAGTCGCTGTTGCCGCACTATTGAGTAGCACCGTGGATGAACCCGCAGTAAATGTACCGGCGTTAGTCCAGTCATCGGCAACAGTAATCGTTGACGCAGCACCTGTTGCATCAAGAGTACCTCCCGAAGCTATAGTGAGTATTCCTGTAGAAAGATCGTAGTCAGTCCCACTCGGACGTAAATCTAGTAGTGATGTAGCCGATCCTGATTTCGAAATAGTTGTGGTTCCTGTAGTAGCGACAGTAATATTTGCACCCATATTTACAGTAAGGAGTCGGCCAATCGCTGCAGTTGGGTTTATAGTGAAGTTCCCCGCTATTTCTATTGCGCCACTTCCAAAAGTGTATGTTTTTGCTGGGGTCACGATAAAATTTGGGGAAAGCGTCAGGTTGCCAAAATTATTTGAACCAGTAAATGTGCCTGAAGTAAGAGTAACACTTCCGTTTCCGTTGAATATAGTGGTCGAAGTGTCTCCTGCTGTAAATGTACCCGAAGCTGTAAGTATCGTTCCTGAAATGCCATTGAGAGTAAACGTCGAATTTTCAATATCGAGTGTTGAACCTGTATCAATGTTCATTGTACCTGAAGAGAGACTGTAGTTTGATGACGTCGTATCAAGTTTGGAAACTCCTGAACTCGTTCCGGTAAGAGTAGTGAGGCCACTGACAGCAAGCCCTCCTGCGCCAACTTCACTCGTAAGGGTAAACGCTCCTGACGGATTTGAATTGAGATCACCAGAAATTTCGACAGCACCACTTCCCCAAGTATAGGTTCTTCCAGACGCAAGTACTGGCGAGAAAGTAACATTGTAAAATGAATCATTTGAATCAAAAGTGCCAGAGGTTAAAGTTATTGAATTACTACCACTATAGACAAAAGTCGAAGTCCCTGAGGTCAGTTTTCCTGATCCTGCCAGAGTAACTATTGGTGATACGGTTCCTGTAAGTGATATCGTCGATCCATTTGCGGCAAATGTTCCACCAGCATCAATATCAAGCATTCCTGTCGAAAGTGCGTAATTACCGATACTGCTGGTATCAAGGACTGAGAGTGCAGTTGAAGTAGCTGTTATAGTCGTGACCTGCGTATTATTCACTGTGACAGTACCACCAAGCACTACTGTCAATTCCGGTGTTCCAGAGGCAGTGGTTGGATTTATGGTAAATCCACCATCAATTTCAATAGCAGCAGTATTGAATGTGTAGGTACGATCATTACCTGAAGTAAGTGTTGGGGAAAGCGTGACGTTGCGAAATGCATTTGCACCAGTTACTGCTCCAGAAATTAATGTCATGGTTGCGTTTCCATTAAATACTGCTGTCGTTGCATTACCCCAGTTCATCAATGCCCCAGTAATAAGTGTGAGAACAGGACCCGTTGTACCAGTGAAGGTCACGACACTTGAGTTACGTGCCGTAAATGTAGCTGCGCTGTCAATATACATAGTGCCAGTAGTAAATGTATAGCCCTGGTTAAGGACCGTACTGAGAGTCACCGTACCCGTAAGAGTCGTGAGGCCAGTTACGGTAGTAGTACCATTTAAACTTTTGGCTCCACCATTTGAAAATGTGAGATTTGCATACTGGCTTGTGCCTGTAATTGAGGCATTCTCAAGTACTGTCTGAGCATTACTTTTGTTATATTCAACCGTTGACCCAGAATTAAAATTAATTGTTTCAAACCCTGGATAAGTATCAGTAAAAAGAGTACCATCAACTTGAAGTATGCCCGTACCAGAAACTGTAAGTGTATTTGATCCCCCACTCCCTGTAACTGCACTTGTGACTCCATTTGGAAAAAACGTACCAGCAGAGACTGTAAGGGTATTAGTCACCGTAAGTGCCGAAGCAACTGTTTTGGTACCAGTACCACTTGAAGTGAGATTATAGAATGTAATCGTACCGGAATTTATCGTCGCATTACCATTACCTGAGAGTATTGTAGTAAAGGTTCCTCCTGTAATAGTAAATGTCCCGACGCGCGTAAATAAAGTGCCCGCGGTTGCGGTAAGAGTCAATCCTGTAGCTGAGCCGTTGTTGGTGTAATCAAGGGTACCACCAGTTGCTACGTTAAGTGTCCCAGTAGAAAGATCATAGTCTGTGCCGGGGTCCATATCAAGAATCGCTGTGGCAGAGTTTGCACGAGAGACTGTGGTGAGCTTGCCTGTGGCGACCGTGATAGTGCCACCTGCATTAACTGTGAGCGCGGGCGTACCTGCACCAGTTTCTTCTGGAGTAATCGTAAAGTTACCATTAATAGTCATCGCTCCCGCGAGCGTGTACGTTCGTGCAGTTGAGACAAACACTGGAGTAAGTTTCAAATTTCCATAGGTAGGAGTATTCGAAACTGTGGTGGCTGCATCTGACATAAATATCACCGTCGAGGCGACATCAAATGTATATGTAAAAAATGCAGGCATCGCGCGCGTAGTGGTGGACGCAGCGCTTGAATTACAGGTCACAGACGAATTTGTACCCGAGGCTCCACCAAGGCAGAGTGTCCCACTAGCTCCTATTTCTAAAGTGTTTTGTGTGGAAGCAGATGTTGCAATACCGAGTCCACTATCATTGAAAACTCCAGATTGTACGTAGAGTTTGGATCCAGCTGCATCCGCAATTGTGACTGCAAAACGTGCATTGACGACAGTTGAACTTGAGGAAGAATTGATAATGAGAATATGAAATGTTTGTGCAACTG